>NZ_CP078078.1:2179410-2903202 GCF_023101205.1 Microbacterium aurugineum
CCATTCGTGAAAGCCTGCGCAACACCGCCACCGTTCGCCGAAACCGGAATCGTGTCACTCACCGGATAACCCAACGCACCCGCCGGACCACCATTGGACTGATAGAACGTCGCAACCGGACCCGCGACGAAGAACGCAGTGGCACCGGTCTGAACGACCGAACCCTTTTGGTATGTCTGCACGCAGGCTCCCTTCGGGAGATTGCAGACGCTGTCGCTCGTGACCCAACCGAGTTGGCCGCTCACACCGCCGGCTCTGCTATGAGCGACGCGGATCTCTCCGGTCATGGAGAACACGCCTGCAGATGTCTTGCCGATCGCGCCTCCGACAAAGGCCTGTTCCTGTCCGCCCCCGCTCGCACTGGAGGAAACGAGGTCACTCGTCGGGATCCCCAGACGCCCCTTGGGCCCCCCTTCCGCGATGTACTTGGAAAGCACCGTCGGTTCCGCAACCGCGTAGGCGTGACCCCCGACTTCGGAGATGACGGCTTTCTGAAAGCTCTGAACGCAGTAGTCGGTGTTCTTCGAGCACGTCTTCGCAGAAGTCGGCCATCCAGTGGCCTGACGCACTCCGCCGAGCTCGCCATGGGCTGTGCGGGTGAGGCCGCTGACAGCGAAGATCCCGCTCGGACCCGCGTTCACAAGCACCTTCGTGAACGACTGGGCGACACCACCGCCGTTCTCGGTGACCGAAACGGGAGCTGAATCGGGGTATCCGGTCGTGGCGACCCCCTGCGAGCGCACCCACAGTGCAATGGATCCCGTCGCCAGAATCACCCCTTTCCCGGGTTGCCAGTATGCGATCGCCTTCTCGAAAACATGACCGCACGGTACCGATCCCGAGCACGCGGGCGCGTCGAGGCGATTGCCCCACGATCCGGACTTCCCGCCAGCCGCCGCCCACGCAGCGCTGATCGCCTGAGCCCCCTCTCCGAGAGCATTCGACTGCGTGGAGCCGAACCAGTCGGTGAAGTAGTTGTAGAAGTTGCGGTTGCCGTACGCCGAGCATCCGTCGCCCTCCCCGTAGCCCGCGCGCATCGCGGCGGCATTGGGCTGGTACGGCGTGTAGTAGTAGAGCGCCGAGGTCGCCTTGTTCGCGACGTAGACCGGGGCCGACCCGCAAGACGCCTTCGGGTTGTAGAGGATGTTCCAGGTCTTGCCCGGGGCGTACCACTGGAACCACTTGCCCTCCATGTAGATCTGCATCTGACGCGCCGCGCCGTAGATCTGGTGGAAGAAGCCGATGTAGTTCGGGTCGCACGGGGCTGTATCGGGACATCCCTGCCCCAGCGCGATCCGGTAGCGCCACGCGCTCGGCCAGACGTGGGTGATAAGCCCCTGCTCCTTCTGCAGCATGACGATCAACACCTGTGGGTTGATGTTGCAGGCCTGGGAGACGCGATAGATGATGCGGGCCGCGGACTCGTTCGCGGCGCCGGAGTAGCCGGAGCAGTACGCGTCCGCAGGACGCGTGACGGTGTTCATCCGGAAGTCCTTGAGGCAGACGATCGGCTCGTTGTTCTCATCCCGACCGCCGAGGCATCGTGAGACCTTGCTGTTGAAGAAGGTCTGGATCTGCGCCTCGGTCATCGTGCTCTTGTTCGTGAACACGGCGTCGCTGATGATGTTTCCCGGCGTGAAGCCGACGAGCGTGCTCTTCGCGATTCCCGTCGTCGCCGGATCGGCGACGGCGCTCGAGACGCTGACCTTGGGCGCAGAGACGGAGGCCTGGGCAGCGGCGGCGGGGACCACCGTTCCGATCACCAGGGCGGAGACAGCGAGGAAACAGGTGAGGAGCGGGTGGGTCCTCAGGGTGTTTCGCGAGCGTGGGGCACGTCGAGACATGTGACCAGTGTGACGGAAGTTGCGCGATGATGCCACTGTTGCGCCGTTCACGACACAAGTTTTCGGCGTGTCGCCCTGATGTGCAGTTGACTCTCAGCGGATCACAGGTCGGCGTGCAGACCCCAGAGGCGCTCCCCCGAGCTGGCCCAGGAGAACGCCCTCGATCGGTCGGACGCGAGAATCCGGAGCCGCTCGGCCGCCGGCCCCGCCGCCTGCTCGATCGCACCTGCGATCTCGTCCGCCGCCACGAGCGTGCCGCCGTCCGCGACGACGTCACGATGGGAGCCGGTGTCGATAGCCACGACAGGGACTCCGAGGGCCATCGCCTCGACGGCCCGCCACGGCCAGCCCGCGAAGTCGCCAGTCGCAGCGAAGACCGACGCACCGGCGAGCACGGCCGCACGATCTTCGACTGCCAGCGCACCCCGCACATGGGCGCGACGCTCCGGGAGGCCTGCTGCGGATGCGATCTCGACGTAGCGAGGCTCCGCCCCGTCCGGAGCATCGAGCACGACGGCGTCGACCGCCGCCGCCACGGCCCCGCGGAAACCGTCCCGCAAGGACGACTCCGAGCCGGTGAGCACCACGTACTCGTCCGGCAGCGACAGCGCATTCCGGCGACGACCGGCGTCATCCGGGACGACGAACCCCCGAGGCGGCGCCCCCGCGATCACGCGCACACGATCACCCAGACGTGCGAGTTCGGAGAGCCGCGCAGCGACCGCGTGCGAGGGCACCACGACGGCATCGGCATGTTTGACCGCCCGGCGAAGCATCCCTCGCTGCCAGGAGACCTGGTTCTTCGACAGCAGCTCCGGCGCATCCCACGCGCGCAGGTCCCACAGCGTGACCGTCGTCTGGTCATCGTCGTGGACGCGATCGTGTTTCACGAGAGGAGCGAACAGGCTCGGCGAATGGATCATGCCGCCGCCGACCCCGGGAGCGATGCCGAGCTGCCAGGAGGCCGCCAGCTCACGACGCGCCAGACCGAGGGTGCGCACCTCTCCCACTCCGCGGATCGTCGCCTCGGAGCCCGCCGGAACGATGAGGTCCACCGTGCAACCGGAGGGTGCTGTCGCAATCACTCCGTGGGCCAGATCCACCGCAGCGGAGGCGAGATCGGGGTCGACGATCTGGCCGAGTTGATCCAGAACGAAACGCAGCCGAGCTCCCATGCGCTCAGGCTATCCTCGGGCTGCGACGCCCCCGTGGAGCGCACCACCCGTGGCGCACGAATATCAGCGTTCCCACAGTTTCCGGCCACCACCGGCACCACCGTTCATGCTTGAATGCTCGGGTGAGCGATGGCCGGCTTCCCGTCAGGCGCCGATGGATCGGGTGGACCATCGGCGCGTTCCTCGCGTTTCTCCTCATCGCGATCGGGTGGGTCACCGTTCGGGGGATCGGCGCGGTGAACGACCTCCAGGACGTCGCAGACGGAGCGACGCAGCTGAAGAAGACGATCGCGGCGGGAGACCTCGACGGCGCGGAGCCGGTCGCCCGGAGCGTCGCGCGCAGCGCAGCGTCGGCCGTCGACCTGACCTCGGACCCGGTGTGGCAGGCGTTCGGCCTCGTCCCCTGGCTCGGTCCGAACTTCCGTGCCGTGAGCGAGATCGCCGACATCGCCGACAGCGTCTCAACGGATGCTCTCGCCCCTCTGCTGGAGGTGGCGGACGGCCTCGATCTCGCAAGCCTCGGGTTCGTGGGCGGCACCATCGACCTCGCCCCGTTCGCCGAGATCGAGAAGCCGCTCCGCACGGCCAGCACCGCGCTCGGAGCTGCGGAGCTGCAGGCCAGACGCATCGACGCCGACGCCACCCTCCCACCGCTCGCAGAGGCCATCGATCAGATGCGGTCCGCCGTCACCGAGGCTGCCACGGCGGTCGGTGCGCTCCACGGCGCCGCCGTCCTCCTGCCGACGATGCTCGGAGGGGAAGGCCCCCGCAACTACGTGCTGGCGATGCAGAACAACGCAGAGCAGCGCTCGTCGGGCGGGATCATCGGCTCAGTCGCTCTGCTCCACGCGGAGAACGGGAAGATCACCCTCCAGAAGCAGGCTTCGACACGGGACTTCCCCGCCCTCGACACCCCCCTGCCGCTCAGCGATTCGACGGTCGCCCTGTTCGAGGATCGGCCGGGCCGCTTCCTGCAGAACATCACCAGCATCCCGGACTTCACCGAGGCCGGAGAGACCATCGCCGCGCGGTGGACGGGACGATTCGGCGGAACGGTCGATGGCGTCATCGCCGTCGACGCCATCGTCGCGGAGAACCTGATGGCCGTGACGGGAGACCTCACGTTCGGGCCGTTCACCGCGACCGCCGAGAACATCACCGGCATCCTGCTCTCGGAGATCTACGCGGCCGTCCCCGACCCCGCCGTACAGGATGAGATCTTCGCCCAAGCGGCCGGTGCGCTCTTCAGCGCAGCCTTGTCCGGTGGGGACCCGAAGGCGCTGATCGGAGCCCTGGCCGAATCCGCCGAGGAGGGCCGGATCCGCATCTGGAGTGCGCACGCGGACGAAGAGGAGTTCCTCGCCTCGTCCGCGCTGGGAGGGACGATCCCCGAGGACGATGCGGACGCCACCTACGTGGGCGTGCTGATCAACGACAGCACCGGCGGGAAGATGGACTACTACGCCCGCGGCGCCTTCTCGACTTCCGTGGGCACCTGCAACGGCGCGCCGACGACTCAGGTGCAAGTGACGTGGACCAACGCCGCGCCCGCGGACGCCGCGACGTCCCTCCCCGCCTACGTCACCGGGGACGGCTACTACGGGGTCCCGGCCGGCACGGTGCGCACACTCATCGCGGTCTACGGCCCTGCCGGCGCGACGCCCTCCCACATCGACCGGGACGGCGAAGAAGAGGGCGTGCAGACAGCCATGCTCGATGGCCGCTCCGTGGTGCAGCACGAGGTCTCGCTCGCGCCGGGCGAGTCGACGACGATCACCGTGGAGTACCAGGGAACCGGCGCCGGAGAGCGGCTCACGCAGATCCTGCACACACCGCTGGTCGACGAGCCCGATGCGACACGCAAGCCACTGACCTGCGCATCGTGACATTCCCCGCTCGATAGGGTACTGTCGACTCACTGGGGAATATCTGGGGTCTGCAAACCTGCCGTGGGGGCAGGAAGGCTCCACGCAGTCGGATGCAGGGGTGTATCCGGAGGCGATTCCGCGTGAAATTCTGGGGAGAAATCATGCTGAAGAAACTGGCTGCCATCAGCCTCACCGCTGGCGCGCTCGTACTCGCTGCGCCGGCCGTAGCGACGGCGGCGCCGACGCTCGCTCCGACCGCGTCGTCCAACGACTACCCGACGCCTCCGGGAGTCAAGGTCAGCGACCCGATCATCGACACCTGCGAGGTCTCGACCATCGTTTTCGGAGCAGGATACTTCCTGCCTTCCGAGAACGTGAGCGTCTCCATCTCCGGACTCGAGGCCGCTCGGGCCGCGGGCTCGGGCAGCACCGCTGGCGCAGACGGCGGACTGACCTACACGTTCCGACCCCCGGCCGATGGTGAGGGCTCGTACGCTGTCTCCTTCAACGGATCGCGTTCGTACACCGCCACCATCACGGTGTCGCACGGCCACGACGCGGCCACGTCCTGCGACCACGATCCTGGTGTGGCCCCCGCGGGTACCGAGCTGCCGCTCACGGGCGGAGACAACGCGGCGTCTGCCGGCGGGTTCGAACTCGCCCTCACCGGCGGCAGCGTCTCGCCATGGGTCCTCGGCGGTGGCGCCGCAGCGCTGGTCGCCGGTGGCGCCCTGGTCGCCGTCGGAGCATCTCGCCGCAAGCGCGCCTAGGTCCGGCTGCCGCCTCGCGCGGTGGTCGACTGGACGACGGTGATCCCTCCCCCTCCGATCACCGTCGTCTGGTGCGTCCGGCGGGCGCACCGCCAGCCCACGGCTCCCCCTCCTCGGAGGTGGTGACCGTGGGCTTCGTCGTGCACCTGGTGCCCGGCTCGCCCGTTCCCGCCGTGACGGAGTGCACCCGATGACTGGAAGGCACCGCGTCAGGGAGCGGGGGTCGGCGTCTCCGTCGGGGGGTGCAACGTCTGCCGGATCAGATCGTGGATGTACGCGTAGTCCGGCTGGTGCTCATCCACTCCGGAATCAGGGGTGAGCTCGATCGTCGTGACAGGCTGTTCCTTCGCCTTGAGCATCAGATCGAAGAACTCCGGCAGCTTGTCCGACGGGAGATCCGTGCTGATCAGAGCCGTCCCCGCCGCCGCCACCTCGTTGAACCTCGTGAGCACCGTCTGCGGGGTGAACTGCGCGAGGATCGCCTCCTGCAGCTCCCGCTGACGCTTCATCCGATCCCAGTCACTCGTCGTGTAGCGCGAACGGGCGTACCACTGGGCGGTGTCACCGTCCATCCGCTGCTCCCCCGGCTCGATCCAGCCGATCGCCCACTCGTTCACATCGGTGCCGGTCCAGCCCTCCGGCGGTCCGCCCTTGGGCAGACGCTCGGTGACGTTGATCTGCACTCCACCGAGCGCATCGACGAGCTCGGCGAACCCGTGCATGTCGACGAAGACGTAGTAGGGGATCTCGATTCCGAGAACACCCTCCGCCGCGTCCTTCGTCGCCTCGATACCCGGCTCGGAGCCGTTGGCCTTCGCGTCAGGATAGAGCCCGGTGCCGCCGTCTTCTCGACAGACCTCCGCGGCGTTGCGGATGTGGTTCATCCATCCGTTCCACCCGCAGGTGGAAGAGCCGTGCCCTTCGAAGCCGTTCGGGTAGAGCTCCTGCATCGGGCTCCCCTCGCTGAACGGCGCGCTCGGGAGTTCACGCGGGATGCCGGTGATCGTCACGGCCCCGGTATCGGCGTTCACCGAGACGACCGAGATGCTGTCGAAGCGCATCGAGTCACGCCCGTCGCCGCTGTCCGCACCCAGGAGCAGGATGTTGTAGTAACCGTCGCTCGGCTCGACGCTCGGTCCGCTCTGCCCGAAGATCGCCCCGATCGTGCTGCGCACCGACCCCACCGCGGTCGCGGCATACCCGACGCCACCGCTCACGAGCCCCAGCAGCACCAGCGCGACGACCGGGATGGCGAGGCGAGAGGGTCCGGGGACCTTCACGAGTCGCACCAGCCGCAGGGCATCGAAGGTCAACACGACCCAGAGCACGATGTAGCCGACGAGGAGCACCTGGATGACGGTGAGGATCGCGGCGGAGAACAGCCCGCCTCCGATCGTGAGCCACAGCAGGGCCGGGCGGGCGAAGAGCGCGAGGCCGAGCGCCACCACCGCGAGGAGCCACGCCAGCAGAGTCGCGCCGAGCCCGAAGCGGCCGAGCCTGCGGTTGCCCGCGAGCACCTGCGCAGATCCGGGGACCAGGAGATTGAGGGCGACGAGCCACCACCCGCGCTTGGCCATCATCCCCGAGTCAGCCACATCGGGGTGCCGCAGAGGGCGTGTCTCGATGAGCGGGCGCTGTGTTGCGCGCGGAGGCGCAAGGGTCACAGCGACCCCTTCAACCGTTCGTTCTTCTCCTCGACCTGTGCCTCGAGATCGCGGGCGTACGCGTCCACCCGGTCGGCGAGATCCGTGTCCGCCGTCCCCAGGATGCGGGCCGCCAGGAGCCCCGCGTTGCGGGCGCCGCCGATGGACACGGTCGCGACGGGGATGCCGGCGGGCATCTGCACGATCGAGAGCAGGGAGTCCATGCCGTCGAGGTAGGCGAGCGGCACGGGAACGCCGACCACGGGAAGCGGCGTCATCGAGGCGAGCATGCCCGGAAGGTGGGCCGCTCCCCCGGCGCCGGCGATGATCACGCGGATACCGCGGGAGCGTGCCTCCCGCGCATACGACATGAGCTTGTCCGGTGTGCGGTGGGCCGAGACGACCTCGACCTCATGCGGGATGCCGAAGTCGGTGAGCGCCTGAGACGCATCGCTCATCACGCGCCAATCGGAATCGGATCCCATCACGACGCCGACCAGAGGGACAGCGGAGGAGTGCAGTGGCTCAGTCACCAGATCAGGCTACGGTCTACCGCTGTGAGAAACCCCGAACGGCGCGCGTCTTGTCCCGCATGTCCGACCGTGAGAGGTGCGCCGGCGTGCAGGATTCAGACGAAATGTGCGGCGGCCGCACGCGCGACGTACACGGCATCGTCGAGATCGTCATCCGCGACGTTCACGTGACCGACCTTGCGACCGGGTCGTGGCGCTTTGCCGTACGTGTGGATCTTCGCCTGCGGGTGCTCGACCATCGCCGCGGGGAAGCGCTCCTCGAGCGTGCCCTCCGCCGGACCGCCGAGGATGTTCACCATCACCGACCAGGCTGCACGAGGAGCCGTGCTCCCCAACGGCAGATCGACGACCGCGCGCAGATGCTGCTCGAACTGTCCGGTGACGGCGCCGTCCTGGCTCCAGTGACCGCTGTTGTGCGGTCGCATGGCCAGCTCGTTGACGAGGATCCGCTCATCGTCGGTCTCGAACAGCTCCACGGCGAGCATGCCCGTCACACCGAGTCCCTCCGCGATGGTGCGTCCGATCTCCTCAGCGACCTGCACGAGGCGCTCGGCTGCCGCGGGTGCCGGGGCGATGACCTCTGCGCACACGCCGTCGCGCTGCACCGTCTCCACCACGGGGTACGCGACAGTGTCGCCGCTGGGGCGACGCGCCACCTGCTGGGCGAGCTCGCGGACGAAGGGGACGAGCTCCTCCACGAGGAGTGCATCGCCCTCGGCCAGCGCATCGAGCCAGTCCTGTGCCTCTTCCGCCGCGCGGACGACGCGCACACCCTTGCCGTCGTAGCCGCCCCGAGGCGTCTTCACGACACCGGCGCCCGCGTGGGCATCGAGGAACGCCTGCAGCTCAGCGACGTCGCGCACCGCGGCCCAGTCCGGCTGAGGGACGCCGAGCTCGGCGAGGCGGGCGCGCATGACGAGCTTGTCCTGGGCGAACTGGAGGGCGTCGGGGCCCGGGTGCACGACCACACCATCGGCGACGAGGGCACGCAGCACGGACTGCGGCACGTGCTCGTGGTCGAACGTGACGACGTCGACTCCTGCGGCGAACGCACGCACCACGTCGATATCGCGATAGTCGCCGACCGCCGTCGCGGCGAGTCCGGCGGACATCCCTTCGTCTTCGGCGAGCACCCGGATCTCCAGCCCGAGTTCGACCGCCGGAGCGATCATCATCCGGGCCAGCTGCCCTCCACCGATCACGCCAACACGCAAAGCCATGTGCCGTCTCCCTTCGTCCGACCCCATTCTCCCGCACGTGCACAGGAGGATCGGACACGTCTCACCTACGCGATCGTCGATCGCCGGCAGGACGGGTCTGGTCACGCCGTGTCGAACTCGTCTCCGCCCGCCTGCGCGTCGCGATGCGCCAGGATCTGCCCGACCTCGATCTGGTCGGCGAGAGTCTCATGGACCAGCGTCACGTTCGGTACGTTCGCGAGACGCATCGGCGCGTCGACGCCGTTCGACAGGGTGATCGTGCCCGCACCCCACACGCGCTGCAGCGGCCCGCGTCGGACGGCGATCGTGTAGCCGCGAGCGTGGGACATCTCCCGGCGTCGACGGGCACCGACGCCGTGGTGGGCGATGACACGTCGCGTGGTGACCGTCGTGCTCCGCGAGTACCAGACGATGAACGGCAGCACCACGGCGAGAAGCACCAGCGCGCCCGCCGCGGAGAGCAGCATCCAGTCCTCATACCCCGCCGGGAGGTTGCCGTAGAAGTAGGCCGTCGCGCCGAATGTCGCGATGAGGACGAGTGCAGACCAGAACAGTCGACGGGCATGGCCCCGGAAGCGTGCGATCAGCAACTCCTCCGAAGGCGTGCCGGGCGGCGGCATCAGAGGCCGTCCGCCGAGCGTCACAGGCTGGGTCACCCCACCATTGTGCCTGTGATCCCCGACAAGCCCGTGTGTGCCTCGGCGTGTCAGTTTCCCGCAGGACGCACGTGCACGACGTCACCGGCGGATATCGCGTGCTCCACGCCCTCGGAGACGACCAGCAGCCGTCCTTCCGCATCGAGGCCGATGGCCGTGCCTTCCTGCGTGCGATCGCCCGGCATCGACACCCGGATCGCCTGCCCGACAGTCGCGCATCGTTCGGTGACGGCACCGTGGGCGCCGCTCGCGACGGCGTCTCCGGCGGCGGCGACGAGGTCCGTGAGCCGGGTGTCGAGCGCCGTCACGTAGGTGGCGAGCAGCCGATCCTCGTCGACGTCGACGCCCTGCGCCGCGAACGATGTCGCCGTGGCGACGGGAAGCTGCTCCACCGTCATCGCCGTGTTCACTCCGGCGCCGACGATGATGGCGTCCGACGCCGCCTCAGCGAGGATTCCGCAGATCTTCCGGCCGTCGACGAGCACGTCGTTCGGCCACTTCACCGCGACCTCCTCGTCCGGGAGCTGCGCGGCCACGGCCTCCGCCATCGCCAGTCCCGCGAGCAGCGGTATCCAGCCCCGCGACGCCGGTTCCGCCGGAAGAGCGCGCAACAGCACGGAAACCGCAAGGGCTGAACCATGCGGCGCCACCCAGGTCCGATCGAGCCGCCCGCGACCCGCGGTCTGGTCGTGCGTCGCCAGGACCGAGAGGTGCGGCCAGCCGTCCGCGTCGTGCGCATGCCCGCGAAGGTCGGCGTTGGTCGACCCCGTTCGCGCCACCAGTTCCAGGCGCGGCACGATCGCGGTGGAGCGCGGGAACCCGATGCTCATGCGTCCTCTTCGTCGGCTTCTTCGTCGTCGTCATCCTCGTCTTCGCGGACCGCCCCCACCTCGTGGGCCTGCCACCGTTCCCACTCCTGCATCAGCCCGTCCACGGCGGCATGGAACTTCGCGGTCGCCACCCCCTGTGTGGTGTCGCCGAAGTAGTGCTGCACCCACATCCGCAGTCGGGCGATCGCCGCCTCATCGACCCGCACGCGCTCGATCTCGGCGACGACGTCCGCCGCCGACTCGGCGGTCAGCCACTCGCAGTCGGACAGATAGCCCTGCGTGTCGACAGAGGCCTGGTCGTCCGTGGGGCGCGTGATCATCAGCGGCTTCCCCGCCGCGAGCCGGTCGTAGACCATGGCGGAGATGTCGACGATCGCGACGTCCGCGGCGGTGAGCTGCCATCCGAGCTCGGGGCCGTCGTCGTAGACGTGCTGGGCGCGCGGGTCCGCGGCGTTCGCTGCAGCGATAGCCGCGATGATCCGTCGATGCGCGGCGCCGTAGGCCTCATCGACGACGCCACTGCGGGGATGCGGACGATAGATCACCCGGTGCTGTCCGGTGGCGAGCAGGCGGGCCACGAGGGTTTCGCCGTGCGATGCGATCGATCCGTAGTGCGCGCTGGGCCGGTCGCCCTCCCACGTGGGGGCGTACAGCACGACCGTACGGTCATCGGGGACGAAGGGCAGCGTGCCGGAGTAGTGATCGGCCTGAGGGCGCCCGATCTCGATCGTGCGGCGATCAACGTCGTAGTCCCAGAGCGTCCGCGAGAGGCGGTCCCGCGCGGCCTGACCGGCCACGAACGCATAGTCGTACGCCTTGTACTGGTTCGTGGTCATGTACATCTTGTCGGACTCGCCGTGGTTGATGAACACGTGCCACCGCCGCCCGTAACGGAACATCTGGAAGTTGCGGGTGTTCTGGTTGACGTACAGCACGATGCGGATGTCCTGCGTCGCGATGAAGCGCTCGAGATCGCGGACCTTCGGCACGAACGCGACCGGAGGCGAGGCCTCGTCCAGGAGCTTCTCGGTGCCCGTCGCCTGCCGCGAGAGCACGACGACCGGCCAGCGGCGGGCGAGCTCCGCGAGCGGACGATACCACTGCCGCATCTGGTACATGTTGACCGCACCGTCGGCGAAGTACACCGCCACTTTGAAGTGCCCCGCCGGATACGGCTCGGTTTCGGCGAGGCGACGACGCACCCGCTGGACGGCGGTCCGGGATGCGAGCGCCCGCTTCAGCAGACGGTACGCCTTCTTCGCGTCAGACAGTGCACCCATCCCTCCAGAGTAGTTCGTCCACGCGGGGTGCCCCGGCCTGTGGACGATCCGGGATGCGACGCGCATGACGGCTTCCCCTCAGGCAAAGCCGGAAGCCGCCGTGACATGATCGTCATGTGCCAGCCGATGAGTCAGCCGCTCCCCTGCCCGGGGTGTCCTTCGTGATGCCGGTGCTCAACGAACACGCCTACCTGGAGCACGCGGTCGAGTCCGTGCTCGCTCAAGACGTCGATGTGCCCACGGAGCTCGTGCTGGCTCTCGGTCCCTCCACCGATGGGACGACGGAGCTGGCCCAGCGGCTCGCAGAGACGGACGAGCGCATCCGGCTCGTCGGCAACCCGGCTGCGCACATCCCCGTGGGGCTGAACGCCGCCATCCGCGCCAGCCGCTACGCGACGATCGTCCGCGTCGACGCGCACTCCGAACTCTCCCCCGGCTACGCCGCCCGAGCGCTGGCCACGCTGGAACGCACGGCGTCGGCCAACGTCGGCGGTGTCATGCACGCCGAAGGGCGTACGCCGTTCCAGAAATCCGTCGCACGCCTCTACAACTCCCCCGTCGGACTCGGCGGAGGCGCCTACCACGGAAGCTCGCAGGAGGGCGAGGCCGAGTCGGCCTACCTCGGCGTCATGCGCCGTCAGGTTCTCGATGAGGTGGGTCTCTTCGACGAGACGATCCGGCGCGGCGAGGACTGGGAGCTCAACCTCCGCATCCGACAGGCCGGTCACCGCGTCTGGTTCGATCCCGACCTGTCCGTCACCTACTGGCCCCGGGAGAGCTGGACGCGGCTGGCGCGGCAGTTCCGCGCGACGGGCGCCTGGCGGGGTGAGCTTGTGCGACGCTTCGGGCGACGCAACGGCCTCCGCTATTTCGCTCCCCCCGCGCTCGTGCTCGTGGCCGCGCTCGCCCTCGTCCTGGGGGCGCTCCAGCTGGCAGGAGTCATCACCGTCACGGTCTCCTGGGTCGCCTCGATCCTCGTCTACGGGCCACTCGCCCTGTACGTGTTGCTGGTGATGGGCGTCGCTCTCGCGCCCGGCGGCGGCGGTGCGCGCCAACGGCTGTGGACTCTGCTCGTCCTGCCCACGATGCACCTCTCGTGGGGCATCGGGTTCCTCGGCGGCGTGCTCCGAGGCGCTCGGGACACCGTGGATGCTTCGCGCTTAGGCACCCGGAACACGCCACTCCCCTGAGACGGGTGAGCGGCCGGATCAGGGTGTGACGAAACCGAGGTCCAGGATGCGATCGACCACCCGCTCGGCGGCACGGCCGTCGTCGCGGGAGTTGAACTGTCGTCGCCACGCCGTATAGCGCTCGGCGAACGCGGCTTCGTGTTCCGGGTCTTCGAGCGCCGCGGCCAGTTCCTCCTGGGTACGCACCAGCGGACCCGGGGCCCGCTCCGCGAGGTCGAAGTAGAAACCTCGCAACTGACCGCGATAGTGATCGAGATCCGGTACCAGGAAGTACATCGGCTTGCCCGTGACGCTGAAGTCGAACATCACCGAGGAGTAGTCGGTGATCAGCGCGTCCGCAGCGAGCAGCAGACGCGCGGTCTCCGGGTAGCCCGTCACGTCGATCACGCGCGCTCCGGCACGGTCTCGTCCTTGTTCCAGCGTCCGCGAGTGCCCACGCACGAGCACCACGGCATTCACCTCCCGGGCGAGACGCTCCGCATCCACGAAATCGACCATCTCCGCGCGATCGTCACGCCAGGTCGGGGCATACAGAAGCACCCGCTCCTCGGGCTCGATGCCCAGATCCTTGCGGATCGCGGCGGGATCCCCCGTGATCAGCGCGTCGTTCCGGGGATACCCCTCCACCCAGATCGGTCGTCCGAAGAACGCATATGCCTTGCGGAGTATGCGTTCGGAGTACGTGTTCTGAGCCAGCAGCACGTCCCATCGACGCGATTCCTTCACGACGGCGGCCATCCGACGCGGATCGAAACCGGGACGGTGCAGCGCGAGGCGCTTCAACGGCGTCCCGTGCCAGGTCTGCACGACCTTCTGTCCGGGTTTGCGCGCGAAACGACGGCGCAGCCAGTCGTTCACGACGAGGAGCCGGGCAGCGCCCCGCGCGTGCCACCACTGCGGGCTTCCTTCGACGACCGCGATCGCCCCGTCCGGCACCTCGACGGAGAGGTCGACGACGCTCCAGTAGCGCCGCACACCGGGCGCCCTCGCTGCGAGCTCCCGGTCGATCGCCCGCGGATTGCAGCCCACGCTGCGGCCGTAGAAGCTCTCGAAGAAGACCGCGTTCTCGGTGCCGCCGGACTGCGCGACGTACCGCTCCTCGAGGGTCGATCGTCCCTCGGCGGTCTCGTACACGGGGTCGATCGGCGGTGCGATGCGGACAGCGCTCCCGGTGACGGCGACGCGTACACCGCGGAGGACGACGGGATCGATGTGCAGAGCGTCGAGGTCGGCGTCCGCGATCTGCAGTTCATACGCGCCGGAGGGAAGCGGAAGCGAAGGCCCGCCCCACCGCGAGGCCTCCAAGGCGAACGTGGCCTTCCAGGTCTTGCCTCCTCCGCTGACGCGAGCCTCCACCCGCGCCCGCGGTCCGACGAGCGCCGCCGTGGCCGGACACTGACCGGTCCCTGCGATGACCAGCGTCTCTGCCACGTCATCGATGCGGGCCGTTGTCATACTGCTCCCTTCGGCGCGGGGATCCCCCGTGCGCGGATCACGCGGTACACGCGCTCCGTGTTGCGACCGTCCCGATGCGCATGCATCGTCGCGCTGAGCGTAGCGGAACGTGCCGACGCCGCGTCGTACGAGTCGGCATCGGACAGGAGGTGCTCGAGCTGCGTGAGAAGCGACGGCCAGTCCGCGGCCGTCGCGGAGCCGGCGACCTCCTCGAACCGACCGTAGAAGCCTCGAGTGCGCGCATACTCCGCCGCGTCCGGGGCCAGGAAGAGCACCGGCATCCTCAGCAGTCCGACGTCGTACGCGAGCGAAGAGTAGTCGGTGACCAGCACATCCACGGCGGCGAGCGCAGGCGTCACATCGGCCAGGACGGACGCGCCGAGCGCGCGGACCCTCCGGCTCGGCAGCGGTGGCACATAGCCCCCCGCTCCCAGAGGGTGCGACCTCACGAGCAGCACCACGTTCTGCTCTTCGAGGAGGCGGAGGATCAAGACCCACTCCGTGGCGGACGGCACCGCCGGATCGGGCGCTCCGTCACGCCAGGTCGGCGCATACAGGATCGTCCGCGCCCCCTCCGGGATCTCCCCGACGACGCGGTGGACAAGCCCGGAGGCCGCGTTCCGACGCTCCTCACCCGAGCCGGCGGAGAGCACATCGACGCGCGGCTCACCGGTCACGACCACCCGATCGTCCCCGAGACCGAATGCCGATTCCAATCGCCCCCTGGCACGGGTCGAAGCCGCCGGCAGCACGCGGATCCGCTGGGCGGTCGCACGGTACAGGAGGGCGATCACCCGGCGTAGAAGGGGTGCTCCGGGAACCTTCGGCACCTGCGTCGTGGCCGGCGAATCCAGTCCGATCCTTTTCAGCGGGATCCCGTGCCAGAGCTGGACGACGAAAGCGCCGCCGACGGCGTAGCGGTTGACGTCGCCGAGGCCGTGCGTCACGACGAGGACACCCGCTCCGGCTGTCGCCCACCAGCCGCGCAGACCGTTCTTCCGGACGAAGCGGATGCCGAGAGCGGTCGCCTCCCGCTCCTCGCGCGCGGACCCGGTGAGCCACAGGGTCTCGTGGCCGAGCGAAGAAGCGTAGTGGTACAGGGCGAGGGCTCCGTCGCCGATGCCTGCGCCGCAGCCGAACACCCAGCGTCGCCCTCGCGGGACGAGGAAGGTGCCGAGGCGCCCGACGGCGTACAACGGGATCCGGAGCAGCTTGGCCGCGTTGCCGGAGCCGAAAGAGAAGGACGCCACCTCGCGAGCCTATCGCGGGGCGGCGTCCTTCTCTGTGAGACCGGGGACTCAGCCGGCGAGTTCGCCGAGCGTCACCTCGATGTCGTAGGACTTGCCGCCACGGACGTAGGTGACCTGGGCATCGCTGCCGGCCGCCGCCGCGCGGACCTGCGCCGTGAGGTCGGTCGCGCTGGTGATCGGAACCCCGTTGAACGAGGTGACGATGTCACCCTTCTCGATGCCGGCTGCCGCCGCAGCGCCGCCGTCGCTCGCCTCGGCGATGTACGCGCCGGCGACGGTCGCACCCTCGACGTTCGAGGCGTCCTGGACGGAGGCGCCGAGGAGGCCGTGCGTCGCTGCGCCATCGGCGATGATCTCGTCGGAGACCCGCTTCGCGATGTTCGACGGGATGGCGAAGCCGATGCCGATGGAACCGGAGTCCTCGGAGTTGCCCGAACTCGCGATCGCCACGTTGATGCCGATCAACTCGCCCTTGCTGTTGACGAGCGCACCACCGGAGTTGCCGTGGTTGATGGCGGCGTCGGTCTGGATCACGGCGATCGAGATGGAGTCGGATGTCTGCTGACCGGAGTTTCCGGGGATGTCGAACTGGAAGGGCCCCTGGCCCTGATCGGGAGACTGCTGCTCAGGAGCATCCTCGGAGGACGAGTCCGGCAGTGCCGACGACGCGATCTGGATGCTCCGGTTCAGTGCGCTGACGATGCCGGTGGTGACCGAGTTCGCCAGGCCGAGCGGGGCGCCGAGCGCGACCGTGGTGTCGCCGACGTTGAGCTTCGACGAATCGGCGAACTTCATGGGCGTGAGCCCCTTGGCGTCCTTCAGCTTGATCACGGCGAGGTCGTAGATCGGGTCGGTGCCCACGACCGTGGCTTCGTAGAGCTTCCCATCCGAGGCGGTCACCCGGATCGCGGGATCGGCGACGGCTCCGCCCAGCGTCACCACGTGAGTGTTCGTGAGCACGTAGCCGTCGTCGCTGATGATGACACCGGAGCCGCTTCCGGCCTCCTGGGAGCCCGCGACCTCGATGGTGACCACGGAGGGGAGGGCCGACGTCGCGACGGCGGTGGTCTCGTTGACCGACCCGGGGTTGTTGACCGTGACGGTCTGCGGCCCCGAGGCCGTGCCGGAGGACGGCGGGTTCTGAAGACCGTTCAGCAAGGCGCCGCCACCGAACCCGGCGACACCGCCGACGAGCGCGGCCGCGACGATGAATGCCGCGATCTTCGCGCCGCCTCGGGACTTCTGGTCTTTGGCCTTCGCCTCGCCGGGAAGCGTGTCCGCACCGAGGGGCTGCGTGGGCTGCGTGTAGGACGCGGCGGTGGGGATGCCGAACGCGGCACCCGGGGCCGTTGCCGTCGCGGAGTTCGCGGGGGCGGCGAAGACGTGCGGCACGGGCTCGACCACGGGCACCGCCGGCACCTGCGAGGTGAAGGTCGGCGGTACGACGTGTCCCTGGACGGGGGCGACGGGAGCCGGCGCGGAGGGACCCGGCGAAACGGCGGACGGCGCGGTGGTGTCAGCGGCGGCCTCCGTCGCCGGCTGAGCGGCGACCTCTGCTGCCTCGGTGGACGGCACGGCGTCGTTCGACGCGGGTACCGAGTGGTCCTGTGTGTTGTCTTCGTTCATGGTGTGTGCTCCTTCAACGACCACTTCAGAATGACGCCTGTGTCTGTGCGTTCCTTATGTCGAAGATGAGTTTCAGCTATGGCCTTAGCCTGTTCTTCATGAGTGTCATCCCCGGCGCATGGCGTCGCACGGCGGCGGGCGCCGGTCTGCTCGCCGCAGACGGAACCGTCGCGCCCACCATCTTCGCAGAGATGTCCGCTGCCGCGGCCCGAACCGGGGCGATCAATCTCGGACAGGGATTCCCCGACGAGGACGGCCCTCCGGAGGTGCTCGAAGCCGCTCGGGCCGCGATCGCCCACGGGGCGAACCAGTACCCGCCGGGTCGCGGCGTACGCGACCTGCTCCAGGCGATCAGCGAGCATCAACGCCGGTTCTACGGGCTCGATGTCGACCCCGGTACCGAGGTGATCGTGACGGCAGGGGCGACCGAGGCGCTCACGGCTACGCTGCTCGCACTGATCGACGGTCCCGACGACGAGGTGGTCGTCTTCGAGCCCTACTACGACTCCTACGCCGCAGCGGTCGCTCTGACGGGAGCGCACCTGCGCACGGTTCCGCTCCGCGCGCCCGACTTCCAGCCCGATCTGGACCAGCTCGCGGCCACCGTGAACGATCGCACGCGGATCATCCTCGTCAACGACCCGCACAATCCGACGGGTGCGGTCTTCGGACACGACGTCCTCACCGCGGTGGTGCGGCTCGCTGCGCGGCACGACGCCGTCATCGTGACTGACGAGGTGTACGAGCACCTCTCCTTCGAGGCACCCCACACGCCGATCGCGACGCTGCCCGGCGCCGCCGAGCGCACCCTGACGATCTCTTCGGCCGGCAAGACCTTCTCGGTCACCGGATGGAAGATCGGCTGGGTGCACGGACCCGCCGCTCTCATCACGGCGGTGCTCACGGTGAAGCAGTACCTCACGTACGTGAACGGATCCCCCTTCCAGCCCGCCGTCGCCACGGGGCTCCGACTCTCCGACTCCACCTTCGCCGATGCCTCATCCGCGCTCGCCCACAAGCACGGGATCCTCGGCGACGGACTGCGCGCGGCCGGGTTCACGGTGCACACCCCACAGGGCGGTTACTTCACGGTGGCCGATGCGACCGCGCTGGGCGGCAGGGACGCCGCGGCGTTCTGCCGAGCACTGCCGGAACGTGTCGGGGTCGTCGCCATCCCGTTGACCGCGTTCGTGTCGGAACCGCATCGACAGGAGTACGCGGGACTGGTGCGCTTCGCCGCGTGCAAGCGAGTGGATGTCCTGGAGGAGGCGGCGTCCCGCCTGGCCGATTTCACCGCCTGAGCGTTCGAGGGACCGGATCGTTCCCTCAGCGCGGCACGACGGCGTACCGCCGCACACGGAGCGAGGGGTTCACGGCGCGCACCCGGTCGATCGCAGAGCGTTCCACGACCGCCACCGCGATTCCGGGCGCGGTACCGACCCCGGCGAGGACGACACCCTGCGGATCGATGATCTGCGAATGCCCGACGCCGATCGGCGTGGGGTGGTCCGCCGCGACCACGTACACGGTGTTCTCGATCGCACGCGCGGCGAGCAGCGTGGTCCAGTGGTGCTCCTTGAGCGGACCTCGCACCCACTCCGCAGGCACGACCAGCGCATCGGTCCCCGCGTCGACCAGCGACCTGGCGACCTCCGGGAAACGCAGGTCGTAACAGGTCATGAGCCCGAACCGCAGACCGGCGAGCTCGAACGTCGATGCCTCCCCCACCTCGCCGGCCTCGATCCAGTCGGACTCGGTCTGTCCGAACGCGTCGTAGAGGTGCTGCTTGCGATAGACCGCGAGGATGCCGTCACCCCGCACCGCGACGAGCGTGTTCCGCACGCGGCGGTCGTCCGACGCGCGCTCCACCAGCCCTGCGACGATCACGACCGCATGATCGGCGGCGAGCGCGGAGAGCGTCGTGACGAAGTCCCCGTCGAGGTCTTCCGCGTTCGCCGCGAGGCTCTCGTCCATCGGGTCGACGAAGTAGCTCGAGTACTCGGGGAAGACGATCAGCCTGGCCCCGCGAGCCGCTGCCTCCGCCGTCAACTCCGCGATCTTCTCGCGGTTCTCCGAACGGGAAGCGGTCGGCGCGAACTGACACACGGCGACGGGGACGGCTGCTGTCTCGGACATACATCCATCCTCCCGCATCGACACGCCCGGGGCGTCATCCCCGGGCGCCTCGATTCGCCGAGGTCCGCATTCCGTGATAAGTTACTTCTTGTGCCGCGGGGTGGAGCAGTTCGGTAGCTCGCCGGGCTCATAACCCGGAGGTCGCAGGTTCAAATCCTGTCCCCGCAACAAATGAAAGGCCCTCTGATCTAGAGAAATCCAGATCAGAGGGCCTTTCGCCTTTCCTGCAAGAGCACGTGCGCGTGGACGTCGCCCGCGGGCGCGAAGCCGGCCGGATCACGAGATCTCCCCGGTTCGGATGAGTCGTGGAACGA
The DNA here is from genome assembly GCF_023101205.1 of Microbacterium aurugineum. Lineage (NCBI taxonomy): Bacteria > Bacillati > Actinomycetota > Actinomycetes > Micrococcales > Microbacteriaceae > Microbacterium > Microbacterium aurugineum. Next base: position 2,199,201 of record NZ_CP078078.1, read on the forward strand.
GCCGGACGAACGCCACCATCACGATCAGCTCGACGATCGTCTGCGTCACCACCACCAACGGTGCGAGAGCGAAGGATGCCGGAAGCGCGAGCGCCAGCGGAAGGACGACGAGCGAGTTGCGTGTCGCGCCGGAGAAGACGATCGCACGTCGAGCGGGGACGCCGAGCTTCGAGACACGACCGGCGACTGCGCCGAGAGGGAGCATCAGGGCGGCGAACCCGAGGAAGATCGGCACGGCGACCCAGAGGTCCGCCAGGCGCGCACTCACGCCGTGCACTTGGGAGGCGACGACGACGGCGAGCGTCAGCATCATCAGCGGCACCATCGCATCGGCCGCCACCGCCTCGACGCTCCGCCCCCACCGCGACCGAGACGCCGCGTACTGCACCGCCCCCGCGGCCGCGAGGGGCAGGAGGATCACCCAGACGAAGGCCTCGATGAACGGGGTGAGCTCGACGGTTCGAACCAGCTCCACGCCGACGAACCACCACAGAAAGAGCGGGAGCAGCAGCATCTGTCCGAGCATCAGGATCGGTGCGGCCGCGAGCAGCCGTTCCTTCGCCCCTCCCCCGAGCCCGGTGAACACGATCACATAGTCGACGCAGGGGGTGAGCAGCACCAGGAGGACGCCGGCCAGCAGCGCCGCGTCCTGCGCCACGAAACGCGAAAGCCCGAACACCACCACGGGCACGATCACGAAGTTCACCGCGAGGAGGACGGCGAGGAACCGCCCGTCGCGGAACGCCCGGCCGATCGCCGGAAAGGGCACTCCGAGGAAGGTGGCGAAGAGGAGTACAGCGAGCACCGGGGTGATCGCGATTTCGAGCGGACGTGCAGCAGAGGGCACCCGCAGGCCCAGCACGCCACCCGCGGAGATCGCCGCGAGGTAGAGAGCGACCTGGTGACGCTCACCCCAGACGATCACGCTTCGCATGCCACCAGCATGTCCTGCGGCACGACCACTCGCGAATCGGAGCCGCGCCGCCGGAACAGGAATGGGCGCCCCCTCACGGGGGCGCCCATTCACTGCGGTGCAGGGCGACTCACTTCTCGGCGGCGGCGTCCAGCTCCAGGAGCTTCTCGACGGCCGCGGTGAGGCGCTCATCGGCCTCCGCGAACTTCGTGAGGTCACCCGACTGCAGCGCCGTCTCACGGTCGACCAGTGCCTGCTGCGCGGCAGCCAAGGCGTCGGCCTGCGCATCCGTCGGCTGCGTGGGCTCGGTCGGCGTCTCGCCGGCGTCCGGGTTCTCCGTGTCCGGGTCACTCGGCTCGACCGTGTCGTCACCACCGGCGGCACCGGAATCCCCGCCGAAGAGCGTGTCCAGAGCCTCGGTCAGCGTGTTCTCGAAAGCGACGCGATCACCGAACGCGACCAGCACCTTCTGCAGACGCGGCAACTGCGTGCCCTCGGAGGACTGCACATACACCGGCTGCACATAGAGCAGACCGCCACCGACCGGCAACGTCAGCAGGTTGCCGTAGATGACCTCCGACTCTCCCTGTTGCAGCAGGTTGAGCTGAGGCACGACGGACGTGTCGGAGTTGTAGGTGTTCTGCACCTGGCCGGGGCCCGGCACCGTCGTGTCCGTGTCGATCTCGAGCATCCGCAGCTGGCCGTAGCCCTCTGCCTTCACGCCCTTCTCCGAACCGGCGTCCGAGTCCACCGCGAGGTAGCCCATGAGCACGTCGCGGCTGCCGCCCGAGCCCTGCGAGTTCGGGATGAACGTCGAGAACATCGAGAACCGCGGGGAATCCTGGCCGGGCATCTGCATCGTCAGGTAGTACGGCGGCTGCAGCATCGACTCGCTGCGCGGGTCGTTCGGCGTCTGCCAGCGGTTGTCCTGCTGTGCGAAGGAGCCGGCCTTGTCGACGTGGTAGACGCCGAGGATGTCGCGCTGCACCTTGAACAGGTCCGTCGGGTAGCGCACATGGCTCATCAACTCACCCGACATGTCGCTGATCGGCTTCAACGTCGACGGGTAGATCTTCTGCCAGGTCTTGAGGACCGGGTCCTCATCGTCCCAGGCGTACAGCGTCACGGAGCCGTCGTAGGCGTCGACCGTGGCCTTGACCGAGTTGCGGATGTAGTTGATGTCGTCGATGGCCAGCGTCGGCGACGTGACGTTGGAGTCGGCGATCGCGTCCGACAGGCTCACGCTCGTCGAGTACGGGTAGGTCTGGCTCGTGGTGTAGCCGTCGACGATCCAGACGATACGACCGTCCACCACACTCGGGTACGGATCGCTGTCGAGCTCGAGGTAGGGCGCGACCTTCTGCACACGGGTCGTCGGATCGCGGTCGTAGAGGATCTGCGACTCCTCGTTCACGAGGTTCGAGAACAGGATCTGCTCGGACTGGAACTTCAGCGCGTACAGCAGCTTCGTGAACGTGTCGCCGATCTTGGGTCCGCCGTCCCCGGAGAACGTCGTCTTGGTCTCGCTGGAGCCGTCCTTGCCCCGCGGGTAGTCGATCTCGGCCGGCTCGGCGCCTTCGGGCGCTCCGACGATCGAGTACTCGGGCGACTTCTCGCCGAAGTAGACGCGAGGCTCGAAGTTCTCCCGGTCCGTCAGGAACCCGGAGGACGGGATGCCGCGCTCGAGGAACACCGGCTCGCCGTCCGAGGTCCGCTGGTTGCCCGCGGCGGCCACGAGACCGTAGCCGTGCGTGTAGACCGCCACACGGTTGTTCCAGTTGTCGCCGTCGCCGAGACCGGACATGTCGAGGTCACGCACGGACACCACGGTGTCCTGCATCTGGCCGTCGATCTCGTAGCGGTCGACGTCCATGGTCGTCTGGAACTGGTAGTAGCCGCGGTACTGCTCGAGCTGACGCACCGTGGGCGGGATGACCTTGGGGTCCATGATGCGGGTCGACGCCGTGGTCTCGGCATCGGCGCGCAGCTGACCGGCCTCGGCGTCCGTCTTGGCGGCGAACGGCGTGGTCTCGAGGTCTGCGACGCCGTAGGCCTCCTTCGTGCCGTCGATGTTCCGCTGGTAGTACTCCGCCTGGTAGGCGTTCTGGTTCGGCTTCACCTGGAAGGTGGTGACCACCCAGGGGTAGCCGACCCCGACGACGAGCGCGGCGACGATCAGGAGCGCCGTGGCCGCGAGCGGGAAGCGCCAGCGGCCGATGACCGCGGTGACGAAGAACAGGATCGCCACGACGGCGGCGATGATGGCGAGGATCGCGAGGCCCGGGATCGTCGCGTTGACACCCGTGTACGCCGCACCCGTGATGCGGTCGTCGGGCTCGACGAGGGTCTTGTACTGGTCGAGCCACAGGCTCGCCGCCTGCACGAGCAGGTAGAGACCCGCGATGACCGCGAGCTGGATACGCGCAGGCTTGGAGATGCGCAGCTCTCCCTGGCCCACACGAACCGATCCGTACAGGTAGGAGACGAGCGCGGTGACCAGCAGCGCGAGGAGCAGGACCGCCGACACGAACGCGAGCAGGATCGAGTAGAACGGCATCGCGAACATGTAGAACCCGGTGTCGATGCCGAACTGCGGGTCGACACTGGACGTGGCGACACCGTTGGCCCAGAGCCACACCGTCTTCCACTGCCCCGCGGCGGCGAATCCGGCGAAGAGTCCGAAGAAGATCGGCATGCCCCACATCGCGAGTCGACGCAGCGGCTCGATGACCTCCTGGTAGCGGTCCAGCTGAGAGCTGAGCCGCACGTACACCGGGCGCAGCCGGTACGCGAGCTGGATGGCGACGAACAGCGGCACCGCCATTCCGAGGAAGCCCACCACGAACATCACCGCCGTGGCGATCCACTGCGTGGTGAGGACACCGGTGAAGCCCAGCTGGTCGAACCAGAGGAATTCGGTGTAGAGGGAGGCGAACACGAAGAACACCGCGATCAGGGCGGCGATGATCACCAGAGAGATGCCGAGAATACGTCGGGACGTTCGAGGCGTGGCCGGAGTCGGAGCTGAGGTCGAGGTCACCCCTCCATCCTAGGCATCGCTCACTGTGCGCAGGCTGTCATCCCGGTCACGGCGAGGTCACGGTGCCCGGTCGGGGATCAGCTGCCGGCGGTCTCGCACGTCGGCAGCGCGGCGACGTCGCCGTCGTCGGCGATCACCTCGAGCGCGGCGAGCGACTCGTCGAGCGTCGCGGTGCGGATCACCTGGAGTCCGTCAGGGACGTGCCCGACGACCTCGTCGCAGTTCGCCGCGGGCGCGAGGAAGAACTCCGCGCCGGCGTCGCGCGCACCGTACAGCTTCTGCCGGATCCCGCCGATCGGACCGACGGTGCCCGCGGCATCGATGGTCCCGGTACCGGCGATATTCTCCCCACCGTTGAGCTCCCCCTCGGTGAGGGTGTCGATGATCCCCAGCGCGAACATCATCCCTGCACTGGGCCCGCCGACGTTGTCCAACTGGATGGTGACATCGATCTCGAAGTCGTAGTCCGTGCGGAGCGTGACGCCGATGAGCCAGGTCGTGACCCCGCCCTCCACGTGCTCCACCGGTGTCACCTCGACCGTCTGCTCCTCGTCATCACGCAGCACGGTGAGCGTCACGGGGTCGCCCGCCGCCACCTGGATCGCCTCTCGCAGCTGCGTCGCCGAGGCCACTGGTGCGTCGTCGATCGCGGTGATCACGTCGTCGGCCTCGAGCACGCCCTGTGCCGGTGAGTCGGGGACGGCGTCGACCACCACGACCTGCGCGCCGGTGTCGTACCCGAGCTCGTTCAACGCGGCTGCGGTGGCCTCGTGCTGTGAGTCGATCATCAGCGTGGCGTTGCGCTCGTCGCGCTGCTCGGTCGTCACGCCTTCAGGGAAGACGGAGTCCAGCGGCACGACGGCGCGCGAGGAGTCCATCCAGGCCAGGGCCAGCTCGAACCAGCTCGGGGTTCGCTCACGGTTCCCCACGACCTGCACGGTGGTCAGATCCAGCGTGCCGGCCGTCTCGAACGTCTCGGCGCCGTCGACCTTGATCAGCGGAACCTCGTCGCCGTCCTTGTCGGTCGCGGTGCCGAGCGTGTCGTAGACCGGACCGGGCCGCTGGATCACATAGGGGGACGGCAGGAACGTCAGTACGACGAGGGCGACGAGCGCGACGATCAGCGCCCAGACTCCGAGTCCAGGCTTTCCAGACCGCGTTCGATCCACAGCATTCCTCCGTCGTTCGCGAGCGGCGTACACCGATCTGCCCGCATCGGGGTCGCGCGCAGAAACCTGTGACTAGCGTAGATGCCACGGCAAGAGATGTGCTGAGAGGCGAGCGACATGGCAGACAACGACCCGACCCCCGAGGACTTCCAGGAGTTCCTCCGACGGATGCTCGCGAACCAGGGCGGTGGCGACATCGACCCCGAGGCGCTGCGCGGCGCGTTCGAAGGCATGGACGGCTTCAGCCTCGACCCCGCGATGATGCAGACGATCATGTCGCAGCTCCAGGGCGCGTTCGGCGGCGATCCCTGGGAGAACGCCCTGCGTCAGGCCCTGTTCATCGCCAACCGCGACGGGCAGGGCATCAGCGACGGATCACGCACCTCACTCGCCGATTCCTTCTCCCTCGCCAACCTGTGGCTGGGCGAGGCGACCACGATCTCGGAGCTCGCCGAATCCCCGATCGCGATGACGCGCGGCGAGTGGGTCGAGAAGACCCTTCCGGTGTGGAAGGAGATCGCCGATCCGGTGTCGACCAGCATCGCCGATGCACTGACCTCCGCACTGGACACGCAGGTCCCCGAGGAGATGCGCGACGTCGTCCAGGGCGCCGGAAAGCTGATGCGGGGTCTGGGCGGATCCGTGTTCGCGGCGCAGTTCGGGCAGGTGCTCGGGAACCTCTCGCTCGAGGTCGTCTCCGGTGGCGACGTGGGAATCCCCGTGCTCCCCGCCGGCACGGCGGCCGTGATCCCGCAGAACCTCACCGCTTTCGGCGAGGGCCTCGAGATCCCGGAAGACCAGATCGCGCTCTACCTCGCCACCCGGGAGCTCGCGTATGCGCGTCTCTACCGGCACGCGAAATGGCTGCACCTGCACGTGATGGCGCAGATCACGGACTTCGCCCGCGGCGTCACGGTCGACGTGGATGCTCTGGAAGACGTCGCGAGCCGGCTCGACCCCTCCGACCCGGAGGAGTTGCGTGCGGCCATCGAGGGCGGCGCACTGCTCCCCGTGCAGAGCGAGGCCCAGCGCGAGGCGCTGACCCGGCTGGAGAACCTCATCGCGACGATCGACGGGTGGGTGGACGTGGTGACCGCACAGGCGACCTCGCGGCTCCCCGACGGTGCGCGCATCGCGGAAGCAGCCCGCCGGAGGCGCGCGGTGGGCGGCCCCGCGGAGGACGCGCTCGGCGCACTCGTCGGGCTCAAGCTTCGTCCGCGGCGGATGCGGGAGGCGTCGGCGATGTGGCAGGCCGTGACGGACGCCGTGGGTATCGGTGCACGGGACTCGCTGTGGGACTACCCCGACCTGATGCCGACCGCCGACGACATCGACGACCCCCGGGCGCTCGTGGCGCGACTGCAGGCCGCAGAGCGCGGTGAGCAGCCGGTCGCCGACGAGTTCGACGAGGCGCTGGCGCGGCTGCTCGACGGCGACGACTTCGCGGAGGACAAGCCCGAAGATGGCGACGACGACGACGACGACGCTGCCCCGGAAGGCGACCGACCCGTCTGACCGACGCGGCGCGGACGGAACCGAGAAGTCGCACTTCTCCTCCCCCGTCATGCGAATCGCGGGGAGTTCTCCACCGAAGCGGCGGAGTGGCGATCGCTGTGCGCGTGCCCCCTCCAGAATCGGAGGGATGCCGCTCACTCCCCCGATCCTCACGCGCGTGGACCCGAACGCGCCACTGCTGTGGCGCGACGAATGCACGCTCCAGCTCGGCTACGACAGTGCCCTGAGCTTCGATGCGGTCGCCCCCTGGGTGGAGCGCCTCCTCAGCCGCCTGCGCTCGTCCTTCCGCCGGGGATCGTTCGACGTGATCGCCCATGCCGCCGGCGCCCCGCGCGAAGAGGCTCGCGCCCTGCTCGCCCGGGTGGAGCCGCTCCTGGTCGATGAGCCAGCCGCGGCCCGCCCCGCCTGGGTCGAGAGCATCGGCATCTCCGACGGCAGGTGCGAATACCGCGTGCGGGAGTCGCTCGTGGACGAGGGCATCACCCTCGTCGATCCTGCTCAGCCACCCGCTGTCGCCGTCGTGCTCGTGCGAGGTGCCGCCGCCGCTCTGCCGTTCGCCCGCTTCCTCCGTGACGACATCCCGCACCTTCCCGTGTCGTTCGAACCGGGACGCGTGACCGTCGGCCCCCTCGTCATCCCCGGAGCGTCCGCGTGCCTCGCCTGCCGGGACGCACACGCCACGGATCTCGACCCGGCCTGGCCCCTGCTGCACGCACAGCTGATCGGTCGCGATCCCGGGCCGATCCGCGCGGTGCAGGTCGCCGAGGCCGGACGGATCGCCGCAGTGCTCCTGGGGGAACATCCGGCTTCGGAGAGCCGTATCGCGCAGGTCAGCGCCGACGGCTCGATCGGGTGGCATTCGGTGAGGTTTCACGAAGAATGCCGGTGCCGCGAGCCGTGGTCCCCATCTCAGCGAGGAACCTCGACGGAGACCGCTCTCCCCGCCCCGCCGTTCTCGCCCACGACAGCGACAGCGTCCTCGCGGCGCGCGTGACACCGACGTAGGCCAGGCGCCGCTCCTCATCGACCGATTCGAAGCTCGTCGCGTAGGAGATCGGCAACGACCCCTCGGCCCACCCGGCGAGGTGCACGTGGGGCCACTCGAGGCCCTTCGCCGCATGCAGGGTAGATAGGGTCACCGTGCGCATCGTGGGCTCGTGCTGGTCTTTCGCGCGGGCCATGAGCGCGTCGCTGAAGCTGCGCAGATCCGCCTCGGGACCGGCATCCTCCGCGAGGCGCAGGATGGCACGACGCGCCTCCCATCCGCCGCGCTGCGCACCGCCCGCAGCCGGCGGCTCCTCCGTGAGACCGAGCTCGCGCAGGACCCGCTGGACCGCGGGGAGGAACCCGTGCTCGGAGGGAGCCACGGCGGCCGCCCGCAGCGCCAGGATGGCCTGACGCACCTCCGGCATCGCGAAGAAACGAGTACCCCCCAGCACCGTCGTCGCGATGCCCTCGGCCGCGAGCGCCTGCTGCAGGACCGCGGACTGGGCGTGCGCGCGGTAGAGGACCGCGATCTCCGAGGGCGATGCCCCTGCGGCGAGCTGAGCCGAGATCGAGGCCGCTATCCCCGCGGCCTCCTCGCTCTCGGAGTCGTACGCGGTCACGGTGGGTGCATCGGCCGTGAACTGCTCGCGCGCGGGCACGAGCTCGAGCGCACCGGGACGTCCGTGCATCAGCGCGTTCGCCACGGTCAGGATCGGCGCCTGGGAACGATAGTTCGTCTCCAACCGCACCACCGTGGCGTCGGGGTGACGACGCTCGAACTCGAGCAGGAAGCGCTGGTCGGCGCCGGCGAAGGAATAGATCGTCTGGCTGGCGTCTCCGACCACACAGATGTCGTGCCGATCTCCCAGCCAGAGTTCGAGCAGCCGGTTCTGCAGCGGTGAGACGTCTTGGAACTCGTCGACCGTGAAGTGCCGGTACTGCTCGTGGACGGATGCGGCGACCCGTGGCTCCGTCTCCAGCATCCCCGCGCAGGCGAGGAGCACGTCTTCGAAATCGAGCTGACGGCGGTCGTCCTTCAATGCCTCGTACCCGCGCATCAGTTCGATGAGCTGACCGGTGTCCACTCCGCTGATCGGACGGTCGAGCGCCGCATACTGGTCGATCGAGAGCATCGAGACCTTGCGCCACTCGATCTCGGAGGCGATGTCGCGGAGAGTCGCGGTGCTGGGCCGCAACCGGATCGCATCGGCCGCCTGCCCCAGCATCCGTACCTTGTTGTCGATGATCGACGGAGCGGGCGAACCCGCGAGCGTCGGCCAGAAGAAATTCAGTTGCGCGAGCGCGGTCGCGTGAAACGTCCGAGCGGCGACTCCCTCGACGCCGAGCGCCCGCAGACGCCCTCTCAGCTCGCCGGCGGCCTTGGCCGTGAACGTGACCGCCATGACGCGGGAGGGCGAATAGGCCCCGGTATCGACGCCGTGGGCGATGCGATGCGTGATGACGCGCGTCTTCCCCGTACCTGCGCCCGCGAGCACGGCCACGGGTCCGCGCAGGACCGATGCTGCCGCTCGCTGCCGCTCGTCGAGGGCATCGAGTGCGCTCACGCGCGCTCCTCGTACCAGTCGACGATCAACGCGCGGGCGATCGACGCGGGCCCGGGGAGGCCCACCGGTCCCCGCCCTGCCAGCGCGGAGCCGATCTCCGCGCGGGAGAACCAGCGCACGTCGATGATCTCCTCACCATCGGCGAGCGCAGCGGACTCCTCGTCCACGACGGCCCGGAAGCCGACCATGAGGGAACGCGGGAACGGCCAGGCCTGCGAGGAGACGTACCGCAGCGACGACAGCCGCACGCCCGACTCCTCCTCGATCTCCCGGTGCACGGTCGACTCGAGCGACTCCCCTGCCTCGGTGAACCCGGCGAAACAGGAGTACATGCGACCGCCCCAGTTCGCGTTCGCTCCGAGCAGCAGCCGCTCGCCGTCACGGCTCTCGACCACGACGATCACCGCCGGGTCGGTGCGGGGGAAGTGCTCGCGAGCGCACACCATGCACCGTCGTGACCACCCCGCCTGCCGCAGCTCCGTCCCACCCCCGCATGTCGGGCAGAACGGCGCATCGCGGAGCCAGCCGGCGAGGGCGATGGCGCCGATGAGGAGTTCGGACTCCTGATCGTCGATACGGCCGCCGAGGTCGCGGAGCCCGAGCCAGATCTCATCCGGCGCCGCGTCGAGGGAATCGGTCTCCGGAGGGGCTGCGGCGAGGAGCACCACTGCACCATCGGAATCCCGTCCGAGCAGAGCCCAGGTGGCTTCGACGACGGCCGAGGGAGGAACCCGCAGCAACGTCGAATCGACCACCCGGACGCGCCCTTCACGGACGACGATCACGCGGGTGGCGGGGTCTTCTCGGAGGCGTTCGAGGACGTCCGCCTCATCGCGGAGTTCGGCTGCACGGTCGAGAGACGGGCGCTGACTGGTCATCGACTCCCTCTTTCACGGGCGTGGCGGAGGCGGGACCGCCCCTGAGCCGACCTACCCTGGGGGCATGGGACGCTCTCCTTTCACTCTAGCCGCGGCAGTGACCGCTGCACTGCCCGGGGCGGAGGTCACGGGGGCGCGCCGTCTGAGCGCCGATGGCGATGGACGGTTCGACTCGGCGATCGCCACTCTCACCGATGGCCGTGAGCTCGCGATCCGCGTCGCCGACGATGACGAGACAGCGCGGGAACTGGCTGCCGAAGCGCTCGCCCTGCGCGCGCTGACCGACGGGGCACGCGCCATGCTCCCCTTCCGTGCCCCGGCCTACATCGGCGAGACTCGGCTCGGCGAAGGACGTGCTCTCGTCACCGAACTCCTCCCCGGATTCCAGATCGAGGCGGCCATGGTGCCCGCCGGTCGCGGCGCCGCGGAGTCCATGGGCGCCTCGATCGCCGCCGTCCATGGTCTACCCACCTCGGTCGTGCGCGGTGCCGGTCTCGCCACGCGCAGCGCCGAGGAGAGCCGCGCAGAGCTGGAGCGCCTGGTCGACACCGCGGCCGCCACCGGCCGCGTCCCCGCGCGCCTCACCGTGCGGTGGCGTGACGCCGTGGCCGACGATGAGCTGTGGCGCTTCGAATCCACCGTCGTCCTGGGCGGCGTGCAGGCGACCTCCTTCCTGTTCGACGATCACCCCGAGCGCGGCCCCGAGGTGGTCGGCGTGGTCGGCTGGCACGGCCTCTCGGTAGGAGACCCTGCCCTCGACCTCTCCTGGTTGTCCGCTGCACCGGACGCCGCCGAAGACGTCCAGCGCGCGTATTCTCGCGCGATCGACCGGGCGCCGGACGCCGGCCTCGAGGTGCGCGCCCGCCTTCTCGCCGAGCTGGAGTTCGCCCGCTGGCTCGTGCACGGCGACGCGATGCATCGGCCCGACATCGTCGACGATGCGGCGTCCCTGCTGGAGGCACTCGCCGAGGGACTGCGCACCGACGACCTCGCCATCATCGACGCCCGAGGTGTCGGCGTCGACTCCGCACTCGATGCTCTCGACCGCGTGCCGAAGGACGCCGTCGCCGAGGTCGACACGTCGATGCACACCGATGCGTACAACCCCGAGGAGCTGTGGGCGGACTCGGCGGACTCGGCGGACGGGGAAGACACGGTGACCGCGTCCTCCGCCGAACCGACCGCGACCGTGCCCGGCGAGCGCATCGACGACGCCGACCGTCGTGCCGGAATGCTGGATATCGAGACCGAAGACCTCTCCGGGGTCGCGAGCCTGTTCGCCGGGACGAGCGGTCCGGCCGGCGCGCGCGAGGACTCCCACCCGCGTCCCCCGCGATCCGACGACGAGTACGGCGATTTCGACGAGAACGACTCGGACGAGGCTCAGCGGGCGGCGCGCGCGGCGCTCCAGCGCTGGAAGAGCTCTTCCTCGGAGTAGACCCGGTCGCCGCGGATGATCAGGTCATCCGCCACGTAGTACAGCGCGACGTCGATCGCCTCCAGCGGCACGTCGTACCGCCGGTGGTATGCGAGTCGATAGAGCGCGAGCTGCAGCATCCGCTCGTCGCGCTCCTTCGCCGTGCGCGGAGCCCTGCCCGTCTTCCAGTCCACGATCTCGATGCGATCACCGCGATCGGCACGCCGGTATACGGCATCGAGCTTGCAGATGACGATGTGTGCCGCTCCCGCATCGACGTCCGGCAACCCGGCGCCGAGGGCGAAGTCGATCTCGATCTCCACCGCGATCGGCTGCAGCGGGCCCCACTCACTGCGCTCGAACGTCGCCTGGAGGACCGCGAGATCCGCGGCATCCGCCGATGCCCCCGGCGCGTCGATCGCCGCCGTCGCTCCGACCGCAAGCTCCGGGGCGACCTCGTCTTCGTCCACCTCCCAAAGCGCCTCGTCCACACGCGTGCCGACGCCGACGAGTTCGGATCTCTGTTCCACCCACGCATGGAAGAGGGTGCCGAGGCGGGTCTGTCGGTACGGTCTCTCCGGCATCGGCCGGACGATCGACGACAGCGTGCCGGAGAAATCCGTCACGTAGTCCTTGAACCGCGATGCCGGCACACGGGTCGGGGCCTCGGCGTCGTTCCCGCGTTGCCGGGCGGCACGTTCGGCCAACAATCGCGTGAGCTCGATCGACGGCTCGGCGGCACCGACACGGACCGCCTCGTCGACGGCCCTCGCTGCCGCCGAGACGGTCGCGCGCCGGGCACCCAGCGGGTCGAGCGGCCAATGCAGGGTCGATCCGGGACCGTCGTAAGGGTTGTCGTCGGGATCCACTGGGGCGATCGGCTCGACTCCCACCACTTCCATCGCCTCGACCAGGTACGGGCTCGGCGTCCGTGGCGCCTTCTGGCCCGCCCAATGTGCGCCGCTGAGCAGGAGATCGGTCCGCGCACGTGTCACTGCGACGTAGGCGAGACGCCGCTCCTCCTGCTGCTGATACGCCCGGTACGCGTCCTTGAAGCGCTTGAGCGCGCCGCCCAGCGGATTCGCCTTCGTCGCGCCGCCTGACAATGAGGCCTGTGCGAGCTTCTGCCTCTTCTGCGGATCGGTCTCCTCCCCCATCGCCTCGACGGGGTCCCACTCGAAGCGAGGGAGCGCATCCCGATCACCGCGGAGGGCGAACGGAACCACACCGAAGCCGAACCACCCCGAAGTGTCGGAGACACGGCTGGGGAGCTCGTCGACCACGAGACGCACGACGGCGACCGCATCCCATTCCAGGCCTTTCGAGCCGTGGATGGTCAGCAGCTGCACGACACCCGGCTCCGGAGGCTCAGGGCGCGGCATCAGCTCGTCGGTGCTCTCGGCCTTGTCGAGCCACGCCAACAGGCTCCCGATGCTCCCTCGCTCGTCGGCCGCGAGGAAGGCCCGCACCTCGTCCGTGAACGCCCGCAGTTGCGTGGCGGCGATCCGGGCCGGGCCTCGTGTCTCGTTGGCGGCCAGTTCGATGTCGAGTCGGAGCTCGAGTTCGATGAGACGGATCAGTTCCGGGATCGGTTGCGACGCCGCCCGCCGGAGCCGTTCCAGCATCTCCCCCGCGGCACGGACGCGTGCACGTCCGTCCGGGCTGATCGTCTCGAGCAGACGGTAGTCATCACGCACCGCGCGCACCACGTCGACCGCGTCGACGATGGACACCGCCTCATCGGCACCGCGCGAGGAACGCAACCGCGCGCGCACCTCTTCCGGCAGCGGTGCCAACGCGGTGTCTCGCTCCGAGAGCGCGCGACCGAGGTCGTAGAGGGCGGCCATGTCGGCGACCCCCACCCCGAAGCGGGGTCCCGTGAGGAGGCGGATGAGGGCGGACCCCGCCGTGGGGTCGTGCACGACCCGGAGTGTCGAGACGACATCGACCACCTCGGGAGTCGCGAGCAGCCCGCCCAGGCCGAGGATGCGGTGCGGGATGCCCCGCGCGGCGAGTGCAGCCGCGAAAGTCTGCATGTGACGCTTCGACCGGAACAGGATCGCACCGGTGTGCGGACGCAGACTCTGCGCAGCACCGACCCCGCGCGCCTCATGCTCCTCCCTCCGCGCGGCGAACCAATCCGCGACGGCGGAGGCCTCGTCATCGACCGTGAACGCGTACTCGACGGACACCGAGCCGTCCCCCGCTCCGGGACGCGGCTCGAGGGGCGGCACGTCGAGTCCCGGCCGCTGCAGGGGCTCGAGCACACGGTTGGCGATGCCGAGGATGCCGCGGTCGTTGCGCCAGCTCGTCATGAGGCTGTAGGTCTGCGCCGTTCCGGTGCCCGAGAACGTCCGCGAGAAGGCGTAGAGGTTGTCGGCGCTCGCACCGCGCCAGCCGTAGATGGACTGGTGGGGGTCGCCGACCGCCATCACCGCGGAGTCCCGGAAGAGTTCGGCGAGGAAGCGGGTCTGGATGACCGACGTGTCCTGGTACTCGTCGAGCAGCACGACACGATGCTGCTCCCGAAGCTCGTCGCGCACGTCGGGCGCGGACTCGACGATGTCGTATGCACCACCCACCTGATCGGCGAAGTCGAGCACGCCGCGGCGCTCCTTCTCGGCGATGTAGTCACGCACCAGACGGGAGAGCGTCGGCAGGCTGAGCAGGTTCACGGCCGCCTTCTCCACGTCGGCATTGCCCCGGTAGGGCGCGAAGGCGAGTGCCTGGTCCCGCACGATCCGTTCTGCCGCCTCCAGGTCGACTCGATGGTCGAGGGCGTCGCCGGCGAGGCGCTGGACCGCGTCGATGATCGTGCCGAGCGCGAAGTCGATGTTCTCCAGCTCAGGAAGATCGCTGCGGAGCACGACCTCACGGGCCAGCATCCAGGAGGCGGCCTGGCTGAGCATGGCCACGTCGGGATCACGGCCGATGCGCGCAGCATGTTCGCGGACGATCCCGTCGGCGAAGGCGTTGTAGGTCGACACCCGCGGACGGATCATCACGTCTTCCGCCGCGCGGGGAATCGCAGGGTCCCACCCGGTGCCGTGATGAGCGGCGAGCTCGTCGAGGACATGCGTGCGCACCACCTCGCGCTGCCGCCCCTCGGCGGACTCCTCGACCCGGCGAAGGGAGCCGTCGGCCACGATCTGCGCCAGATGGGGCAGCAGGCCCCGGTGGCCGTACTCGTCGATGACCGCCAAGCGGTGGCCTATCCGTTCCGCGAGTTCTCCCGCGGCCTTGCGGGTGAACGTGAGTCCGAGGATCTCGTCACGTCGTACGTGTCCGTTCGCGACGAGCCACACCACTCGCCCGGACATGGTCTCGGTCTTGCCGCTGCCTGCTCCGGCGACGACGAGCGCCGGCTCCAGGGGCGCCTCGATCACCCGCTGCTGCGCGGGTGTGGGCGGAGGCTGTCCGAGCGCGGCCGCGATGTCGGTCGCAGAGATCCCCTCGCCGCCGCTCCACCCGGTCATGCGCTCACCGCCGGGACGGTGTGGATGCGGCACGGATGCACGCGGCGCTGGGTGTCGGCGCAGTGCGACTCGACCTGCGCCGTGAAGCTCGACGCCGACATGCCGCGGGCGGCATCCGAGACGCGACGCAGGAAGGCCGCCCGCGATTCGTCGCTGAGCGTGTGCTGATGCGCGATGCGGTACTCGCTCTTGGCAAGCGTCTTGGAGACGATCACGAGACGCGCCCCGGCCAACGAACCCGGTGGAGCGTCTTCCACCAGGCCCTGCTGGACGGCGACCTGATAGGCCGCGAGCTGCGCGTGCTCGCGCACACCGGGATCTGACTCGGGGTCGTTCTTCCCGGTCTTCAGATCGACCACCACGATGCGGCCGTCCGGGCCGCCAGACATCCGTTCCCAGCCGCGTCCGCGTGCGGCGCCGTGCTCGCCCGCATCCGGCGGATACGCCTCGACGCGATCGATGTACCCGTGGATGATCGCCTGGTTCGCGCGGTCCTCCCCGACGGGATGCACGGCGGGCACCGCGTGCGCATCGCCCTCAGCCACCACGTCGACGGCGAAACGGAACTCCACCTCGCTGCCGAGGACACGCCCGCCTTCGCGGCGCACCTCGCCGAGATACGTGTGCAGGCGCCCGACGAGCAGATCGGCGCGTCGACGCTCCTTGCGGCCGATCCACTCGGTCTCGAAGTCGAGTTCCGGCCAACGCTCCGCGACGATCGCACGCATCTGCTCGACATCGCCGTCGGGCACCCGCTCCATCGCCTCGTGCACGATCGTGCCGATCCCCGCCGTCGGCGGCATCACCGTGTCTCCGCCGAGAGCCGAGACGACCCAGTTGAGTCCGCACTCCTCGAAGGACTCCATCTTCGAGGGCGAGACCCGCGCGCCGTCGACGGCGAGATCGCGCAGTGGCGCCTGCGTGGAAGGGGCCGTGACGCCGTACCACTCGGCGGGGTCGGCGCCCGGCACGCCTTCTCGGGCGAGGACGGCGAGCTGGCCTGCCGCGTCACGTCTGAGCGAATCCGAGTGCGCCGTGGTCAGCGTCCGTCGGTACCGGGCGACCAGCCCCCGCAAAGTGAGCGGATGCTCGGCCGATGCGTGGCGCTCCGGCGGGTGCGGGGCGGGCAGGAAGGCGAAGAACGGGCTCGGGGTGAGGTCGTCGTCATCGACCGCGGTGATCAGGAGTCGCTTCCGTGCCCGCGATACGGCTCGCACGAACAGGCGGAGCTCGTCATGCAACGCTGCCCGCCGGCGGTCCAGCACCCCGGGCGGTTCGATGCTCACGCCGGTGCGAGCGGCTTCGAGCGCATCGGCCAGACGCCAGGTCTGCAGCAGACCGCCGCGGAGACGGACGTTGGGCCAGACGCCGTCCTGCACCCCGGCGACGACGACGGCGTCGAACTCCGTGCCGAGCGCCGTGGCCGGAGTCAGCAGCGTGACCTTGCCAGGACGGTCCGGGGTCGACAGGGAATCCTCGGGGACCTCGCTGTCGAGGACGTCGCGCACGAAGGCCTCGGGCTTCTCGTTCGGAGTGCGCTCGACGAAGCGCTTCGCCGCGTCGAAGAGCGAGACGAGCGCGTCGAGCGAACGGGCCGTCTCCGCTCCGGTGGGCAGCAGGGAGATCTCGCGCCACGCCACCTGCAGACGCCGACCGTCGACGGCACGAGCCTGCTCCCACACCCGCCACAGCAGATCGTGGATCGTCTCGCCCTGGTCGGCGGCACGCGCCACCGCCTCGATCGTCTCCGCGAAGCGCTCGGCGGAGCGGGATTCCGGCGAGTCGATGAGCGTCAGGTGGCTGGGGTTCGCCATCGCCTGGCGCAGCAGCTCGCGCGCAGGCGTCGACCCGCCCTGTGCGAGTTCGATGTGCCGGAGGCGGGCGCGGAGACGGCGGAGCCCGATCGCGTCCATCCCCCCGAACGGAGTGCGCAGCGCCTCCTCCAGCGTCTCCAGGGTGCGTTCCTCGACCGGCGTCAACGCGAGGCGCACGATGCCGACGATGTCACGCACGATCCCTTCGCTCCCGAGCGGACGCTGCACACCGGCGGCGCGCGTGGGGACCTCCCTGGCCGCGAGCTCGGTCTCCAGCATGGTCACCTGACGCGTGTCGTGAGCGATGACGGCCATCCGATCCCAGCGGATTCCCTCGGACAGATGCCAGTCGCGCATCACACCGGCGATGCGGTCCAGCTCTTCGTAGGGAGACGGGGCGACGAAGGTCGACACATGCGCATCGACCTCCTCCGGGTCGACGGGCACCGGCGCCCGACGATGCTCGACGCGTCCGGAGACTCCGATCGCCTGTGTGACGGTGCGAGTCAAGGCGGTGAGCGCCGGATGCTGCCGGTGCGCGCCGTCGAGCACATGCACCTCGCCGACGGCACCGGCGAGCTGCGCGAAGAGCTCCGGGCTCGCGCCACGGAACGACCCGGATGAGATATCGGGATCGCCGAACGCCAGCACCGCGATGCCCCGCCCCCGCAGCGCTCTGACGACATCGATCCCTCCGCGGGTGAGCTCCTGTGCGTCATCGATCAGCACGACGCGCAACGGCGCGAGCGGGCCGAGCGTCGCCGCCTCGGCCGAGCGCAGGATGGCAGCTGCCTCGCTGAGCAGGTCCGCGGCGTCGCGGTGCGCGGAACGCAGAGCGTCGAGTACCGTCCGGTACTCGACGAGGAACTCCGCGGCTGCCACCCACACATCGTTCCCCGAGGCGCGGAGCTCGTCCGGCCGGGCCCCGATCTCGGTACACTCCGCGAGGAACGCGCGGAGCTCCGAACGGAATCCCTTCGACGCGCGCACCGAGCCGCTGAGCGCGTCCGGCCAGGGGATGCGACCGTCTTCGGTGTCACCGGCGAGCAGATCCGCGATGATGCGGTCCTGGTCGGCTCCGGTGAGCAGCGCAGGCGGCTCCGATCCCTCGCGCACCATCGCCCCCCGGACCAGCTGGAAGGCGAAGGAGCCGAGCGACCGCGCCAACGGCCCCGGGGTCGCCTGCCCGATGCGGACACCGATCCGGTCACGCAGTGCGGTCGCGGCCTGGCGGCTCGGCGTGAGTGCCAGCACCTGCTCGGGTCGCAGATCGGCCGCATCGAGCAGGTGCACGACGCGGTCGACGAGCGTTCGCGTCTTCCCTGTTCCCGGCGCCCCGATGATGACACCGGAGGCGAACGGCTCGGCGGCGATCACAGCTCGCTGCGCGGCATCCGGTGTCATGCCCTCCACGCTATCCGGACGCGGGGACATCGTCGTGCGCGCCTGCACTCGACACCCTCGCGACCCGCCACCGCCGACCTGTGCGCTCACGGCGAAACCGACGCGGGGTGCCGATCCCGCCCGATGCCCGCGGGGTAGAGTTGGGCCAGTCCCCGAACTTCAAGGAGCACGCGTGGAAATCCGCATCGGCATCATCAACACCGGCCGCGAACTGAGCTTCGACACCGGCGTGAGCGCAGACGAGGTCCGCACCCAGGTCACCAAGGCGCTGGAGCAGAACGCCACGCACGTGAGCTTCGCCGACGTGAAGGGCAACTCCTACATCGTCCCCACGGCGAACCTCGCCTACATCGAACTGGGCACCGAGGAATCGCGTCGCGTCGGCTTCGTCGCCTGAGCAGACGATGTACATCCTGCTCGCACTGATCGGCGCGTGCGCCCTGGGCATCGCGGTGCATTTCCTGATCTCCGGGCGCGAGCTGCGCGGAGTGGCGCTCGCGCCCGCCGTGGCCACAGCGGTCTCGGCGATCACCTACACGGGTCTGCAGTGGGCCGGCGTCGGTGAGGACAGCATCTGGCTGTGGCTCGCGAGCGTGCTCGGCGCTCCCGTCGTCGCCGCGCTGGTGACGGTGGCGATCACCGGCATGCGCAAGCGGTCCGATGCCGATGCCAAGGCGGCACTCGGCATCTGACGGGCAACCTAGGACGCGAGGCCCATCGCATCCATCCGGCGCGCGTGCGCGCCCATGAGTTCGGTGTAGACCGGCTCGACGCGCTCGTCGTCGACCTGGAGCAGCTCCGGCCGCAGTGCGGAACGGCAGACCAGGATGGTGTCACCGACGAGGCGCCGCGCCCACATCGACAGCAGGGACCGCCACTCCTCATCGCTCTCGATCGTCTCCTGGATGATCGCGACGATCTCATGGCCGGCATCGTCTTCGCGGAGGATCTCCGCCACCCGACGACCGGTCTCGCCGTAGCTCGACGCGAGCGCGAGGTAGAAGTCGTCGAGCATCCCGGCGGTGATGTACACGGCGAGGAGCGTCTCCCGCGGTCGCGCACCGATGGTCTTGCGTCGGAAAGCGTCGAGGTTCTCGCGGAACGGCAGCATCACCTGCGTGGGGTCGCCACCGCGCTCGGCGATGACCTCCACGATCCCGCGATGCTTCGTCAACGCCGCCCCGGCCGCACGCGACAGGGACTCCTTCTCGGAAAGCTCGGGGGTCGCCCGGATGAGCCTGGTGAGCGTCTCGAAGTAGCCCAGCTGCAGGTACGCGGCCTGACCGAGGAACCGATCGAGCTCGGGGGCGAGTTCAGCGAAGTCGACCCTCGTCGCATCGCTCTGCTCGCCTCGGCTGCGCAGGGTGAGGATTCGCCGTGGCGCGTCATCGCGCTGCCAGAACCACTTAACCACGAGGTCTTCCTCCCGAGTCCACCACGAGATTCACAATACCCGCGCGGGGCCCTCCTTCCTGGTCCGCACCACCCCTCCGGTAGGCTGGGCGTGTCCCCGCCGTCGGAGCGGGGCCCCGCGCCTGTGGCACAAGAGACGGCGTGGATCCGTTTACGTGGCGATCCCCCAGGGTCGCCGGACAGGCAATCTGAATAAAGTGACAACTTTCGCCGATCTCGGCATCGATCAGGACATCGTCGACGCACTCGCGGCCAAGGGCATCATCGATGCCTTCCCGATCCAGGAGCAGACCATCCCTCTCGGCCTTCCGGGGCAGGACATCATCGGCCAGGCGAAGACCGGCACGGGAAAGACCTTCGGGTTCGGCATCCCCGTCGTGCAGCGCCTCGGCAAGGACCCGGAGCACGGCGTCAAAGCACTCATCGTCGTCCCCACCCGCGAGCTCGCCGTGCAGGTCTACGAAGACATCGATCTGCTCACCAGCAACCGCTCCACCAGCGTCGTCGCCATCTACGGAGGCAAGGCGTACGAGGGTCAGATCGACCAGCTCAAGGCGGGCGCGCAGATCGTGGTCGGCACTCCCGGCCGCCTGATCGACCTCGCGGGCCAGCGCCTGCTCGACCTCTCCAACGCGACGGAGGTCGTGCTCGACGAGGCCGACAAGATGCTCGACCTCGGCTTCCTCGCCGACATCGAGAAGATCTTCCAGAAGGTCCCGGCCGTCCGCCACACGCAGCTGTTCTCGGCGACCATGCCCGGCCCGATCGTGGCCCTCGCCCGCCGCTTCATGTCGAACCCGATCCACATCCGCGCCAACGACCCCGACGAGGGCCTCACCCAGGCCAACATCAAGCACCTCGTCTACCGCGCGCACTCGATGGACAAGGACGAGATCATCGCTCGCATCCTGCAGGCCGAGGGCCGCGGCAAGACCGTGATCTTCACCCGCACCAAGCGCGCGGCGCAGCGCCTCGTCGACGAGCTCAACGACCGCGGCTTCAACGTCGGCGGCGTGCACGGCGACATGGGGCAGGACCAGCGCGAGCGCTCGATGGCCGCGTTCAAGGCAGGCAAGCGTGACGTTCTCGTCGCGACCGACGTGGCCGCCCGCGGCATCGACGTCGACGACGTGACGCACGTCATCAACCACACCATCCCCGACGAGGACAAGACGTACCTGCACCGCGCCGGCCGCACGGGGCGTGCGGGCAAGACCGGCATCGCCGTCACTTTCGTCGACTGGGAGGACCTGCACAAGTGGGCCCTCATCAACCGGGCGCTCGAGTTCGGTCAGCCGGAGCCTGTCGAGACCTACTCGTCGAGCCCCCACCTGTACGAAGACCTGGACATCCCGCAGGGCACGAAGGGCCGCCTGGTGTCGGCGCCGAAGACCGAATCCGTCAAGACCGAGCGCACCCGTCGGCCCGCGCGTGCCGCGGACGCCGCCGCGGAAGGCACCGACGAGACCGGGACGCGTCGCCGTCGCCGCCGTCGCAACAGCGCGACTCCGGTCGGCTCGACCTTCACCGAAGGCGCGTCGGGGGCCACCACCGGCGAAGGACAGTCCGCTCCGGCCGCAGACCGCAGCGCCGAGGGCGCCGGTACCCACGACGGGGCGGGCAAGGAGCACCACGACGGCAAGCCCGCGCCGGCGCGCCGTCGCCGTCGTCGCCGTGGAGGTTCCGGCGCAGGCGCAGCGCCGGTCACCGGAGCCTGACACCTCGACCTCTCAGAAGGGCGCGTGCCGCGGACGAACTCCGCAGCACGCGCCCTTCGTCGTCGCCGCCGCTCAGCGAAGAGACGCCGCCCGCTCCCCGTGGAGGATCGCCGCAGGAACCTGCGGCGGATAGACCCACGCGACTAGGACGACCGAGATGATCATGAGCAGGAACCACGAACTCAGCTTGCTCGGCGAGACCGGCTGCCATCCCGCCGCCTGATCGGGGTATGCCCATGCTCCCGCCCAGGTGCCGATGTTCTCCGCCAGGTAGATGAAGACGGCGACTCCGACGAACACGACGAGCAGCGGGATCCGGATCGTCCGACGCCAGATACGCGCGTGCATCACCGTCGGCAGCCACAGCACGATGACCGCAGCCAGCAGGATCCACCGCGCATCCCACCACCAATGGTGCGCGAAGAAGTTCACGTAGATCGCGATCGCGAGGATCGCCGTCATCCACCGCTGCGGGTATCGCGTGAAGCCGAGGTCGAAGAGCCGGTAGACGCGCACCATGTAGGAGCCGACAGCGGCATACATGAACCCGCTGAACAGCGGCACTCCGCCGATGCGCAGGAAACCGTCCGCGGCATACGCCCAGGAGCCGACATCGGTCTTGAACAGCTCCATCACGGTTCCGGTGAGGTGGAACAGGACGATCACCCACAGTTCTCGTCCGCTCTCCCAGCGGAACACGAGCATGGCCACCTGGATGAGCACGGCAGCGATGGTGAGGGCATCGTTGCGCGCGAGCGCCGCGTCCGGCGGGTACCAGAACCGTGCCGCGACAATCACGAGCAACAGCGTGGCCCCGAACACGCACGCCCATGCCTGCTTGACCACGAACACCGCGAACTCGATCAGGCCGGCGCGGAAACCGCTCGTCGGGGCGCCGAGGAGCAGGCGGTGGGCCCACGCATCGACACGGCGTTCCAGGGACGTCGCTCGTTGCATGCTCGGAATGTAGCCCTCCCGGTCGACAGGTCACCGGGAGTATCCCGACAGTATCCCGACCGTCAGGGGAAGCGCGGGGCGATGCCGGTGCCCTGCGCCAGGAGGCGGGCGACCATCGCGTCGGATGTCGTGTTCTCCCCCGGACGGTTCGGCTTGCCGCTGCCGTGATAGTCGCTGGATCCCGTGACGATGAGGTCGTGCTTCTGCGCCAGCTCGCGCAGCATCCGCTTGCCCGCTTCGGTGTTCTCGCGGTGATCGACCTCGAAGCCGCCGAGTCCGGCCGCGATCAGCCGCTCGATGTACGGGATGGGCATCATCCGGTCGCGACCCGTGGTGACAGGGTGGGCGATGATCGCCACTCCCCCGGCTTGCGTGATCAGTCGCACCGCGGTCAGCGGATCCGGGGCGTAGTGCGGCTCGTAGTATCCCTCGCGCGGATGCAGGATCCCGTCGAACGCCTCCGTGCGATCGCGCACGATGCCCCTCGCCACGAGAGCGTCCGCGATGTGCGGGCGCCCGACCGTCGCATCCAGAGCCGTCTGCGCGACCACGTCATCCCAGTGCAGGTCGTAGTCCCGTCCGATGTTGCGCACGATCCGCTCCGCGCGCCCGATCCGATCCCCGCGGATGCGATCGGTCTCGGCCCGCAGAGCCGGGTCTCCGGGATCGAAGAGGTAGCCGAGCACGTGCACGCTGCGCCACTCGTGCTTCGCCGACAGCTCCATCCCGGGGATGAACGTCATGCCGAGCGCGACGGCGGCGTCACCGGCCTCATCCCACCCGGTGGAGCGATCGTGATCAGTGAGCGCCACGGTGCGGATCCCGTGCGCGTGTGCCTGCCTGATGACCTCGGCCGGCGCCTCCGTCCCGTCGGACTGGTTGGAGTGCAGGTGCAGGTCGGCGGGACCGGCGAACCCGGCGGACGGAGAGGCCATCCTCCGAGCGTACCGAGGGCGACGGCCGGTGGGCGCGGAGGCACACGGAAGCGGATGTCGGGGCAGGGACTTCACAGGCGGCGCTCCTAGGCTTGAGGGGATGTTTCGACTACTGGGGATCCTCTTCACCGTCCTGCTCGCGATCGCGACGGCGATCGTCGTGTGGCCGCAGTTCTTCCGTCTCGAGCAGACCTATCCGTTCGCGCAGCTGGTGTCCGCGCGCGGCCTGGTCCTCGGCGGATTCCTGGTGATCGCTGTGCTCGCGCTCCTGCTGCTCTTCGCTCGTCCTCTGCGCGGATTCGCCGCGTCGGTCCTCATCGTCGCGCTGCTGGGTGCGGGGGCGACCGGCGTCATCGGAGCGACCCGCGGCTTCGGCACCACTGAGCTCCCCCAGAAGACGGAGAGCAGCATCCGGGTACTGACCTGGAACACAGCGGGCGAAGCCGTGTCCGCCGAGGTGATCGCCCAGCAGATCCTCGCTCAGGGCGCCGATGTCGTGGCCCTGCCGGAGACGACCGAGGACGTCGGCGAGCGCATCGCGATCATGTTGCGCGAGCAGGGGCATCCGATGTGGGTGCACCACGTGCAGTTCCGCCCCGATGTCCCCAACGGCCCCCAGTCCTGGCACACCACGGTGCTGGTGGCTCCCGACCTCGGCGAGTACTCGGTGATCGAATCCTCGAAGGACGGCAGCAGCAACACGGGCTCCGTGCCGAGTGTCGTGCTGATGCCGGTCGACGGCTCCGGACCCACGATCGTCGCCGTGCACGCCGTCGCTCCCCGTGTGGAAGAGATGCAGCAGTGGCAGAGCGATCTGCAGTGGATCGCCGATCAGTGTCCGCAGGGCGACTTCATCCTGGCCGGAGACTTCAATGCGACGATCGATCACATGGCGCCCCTCGGAGTGGACGGTGGTGACATCGGATACTGCCGCGATGTCGCGTCGCGCACCGGCAACGGTCTCGCGGGAACGTGGCCGAGTTCGCTCCCGCCCCTCGCCGGGGCGCCGATCGATCACGTGATGGCCTCGCCGAACTGGACACCGACGGGCTCGGTCGTCCTCGGCGATGCCGGGGGCAGCGACCACCGCGCGCTCGTCGTCCAGCTGGAGCCGGCCGGCTGAACTCCCGAAACACGCCCTGCAGGTGACAGACTGGAGGGATGAGCACCGGAGAACGCGACACGATCGCAGAGCCCACCGTCGAAGCGTCTGTCGAGAACAGCAACACGAACCGCAAGCAGCCCTTCCCGCAGGGGTTCCTCGACACCATCTCGACGGGATGGGCCGAGCGTCCGGAAACCCTTCCCGCTCCGCGTGCGCAGGCACCGTACGCCGCCGCCCGTCGAGCCGCGGTCTCTGCCGCCTTCCCCGGGAAGCGTCTCGTCATCCCCGCAGGATCGCTCAAGCAGCGCAGCAACGACACTGACTACGTCTTCCGGGCCCACTCCGCCTTCGCCCACCTCACGGGGTGGGCCGCGGATGCCGAGCCCGACTCGGTCCTGGTCTTCGCGCCGACCGACACGGGTCACGACGTCACCCTCTTCTTCCGCGAGCGCGCCGACCGCACCACGACGGAGTTCTACGCCGACGCCACGATCGGTGAGTTCTGGATCGGCCCACGCCCGTCCCTGGACGGTGTCGCGGCCGACCTGGAGATCGCGACCGCCCATCTCCACGAGCTCGAGGCCGTGGAGGGAGAGCTCGTACTCGACGAGGACGAGACCCTCACCCGTTTCGTGTCCGAGCTGCGCCTCATCAAGGACGAGTTCGAGATCGCCGAGATGCGCCGTGCCGTCGAGATCACCGCGAACGGCTTCGACGACATCGTCCGCGAGCTTCCGTCCGCCGTCGCGCACGCCCGCGGCGAACGTGTCGTGGAGGGTGTCTTCCACCGCCGCGCCCGTGAAGACGGCAACGGCGAGGGCTACGACACGATCGCGGCGTCCGGTCCGCACGCCTGCTACCTGCACTGGACCCGCAACGACGGCACCGTGGCCCCGGGCGATCTGATCCTCGTCGACGCCGGTGTCGAAGCCGACAGCCTGTACACGGCGGACATCACCCGCACGCTGCCCGTCTCGGGAACCTTCACCGAGGTGCAGCGCCGAGTGTACGAGACCGTGCGCGAGGCCGCCGACGCCGCGTTCGCCGCTGCACGGGTGGGCGTCCGTTTCCGCGACGTGCATGCGGCCGCCATGAAGGTCATCGCCGCACGCACCGCGGAGTGGGGCCTGCTGCCGGTGACCGCCGACGAGGCGATCGACGCGGACAAGGGCGGCCAGCACCGTCGGTACATGGTGCACGGCACCTCCCACCACCTCGGCATCGACGTGCATGACTGCGCCCAGGCGCGCCGCGAGATGTACTACGACGGCGTCCTGACACCCGGCATGGTGTTCACGATCGAGCCCGGGCTGTACTTCCAGATCGATGACCTGACGGTGCCCGCAGAGCTCCGTGGCATCGGCGTGCGGATCGAGGACGACATCCTGATGACCGAGGACGGCCCCGTGAACCTCTCGGCCGACATCCCCCGCACGGCCGACGAGGTCGAAGCATGGATCGCCCGGCTCCAGAGCTGACCTCGGCGGATGCACGACGGTGAGCTCGCGCTCGAGACCGAGGTCGCGGCACGGCTGATCACGCGCCGCTTCCCCGAGCTGCGCCGAGAGGAGCTGCGACCGGTCTCGTCCACCGGGACGGTCAACAGGATCATCCGGGTGGGCGACGGCCTTGTCGCCCGCTTCCCGCGCCTCGCGGCATCGGAGCCCACTCTCGCGCGTGAGGCCGCGGCGCTCGATGAGTTGGCCGCAGCGAGTCCGTTCCCCGCCCCGCGCTCCTATGGGATCGCTGCCGCGTCGGAAGAGTTCGACTCGGCCTGGGCCGTCCAGTCCTGGATCGACGGCGAGCCGCCGGGCCCCGTGCGTGCTGCCGCGTCGGAAGCCTTCGCTCACGATCTGGTCGTCCTCATCCGTGCACTGCGCTCGGTCGACGTGCGCGGACGGGTGTTCGACGGGAACGGCCGCGGCGGAAGACTCGGCGACCACGATGAGTGGGTCTCGGAGTGTCTGTCGCGGAGCGCACACCTGATCGACGTGGCACGCACCGCGAAGCTCTGGGCGGCCCTGTGCGCGCTTCCGCCCGCCGACGCTCCGCTGATGTGCCACCGCGACCTCACGCCGTTCAACCTCCTGGTCATCGAGCGCGACGACGAGGTCCGGCTGGCGGGCGTGCTCGACGGCGGGGACTTCGGACCTGCGGACCCTGCGCTCGACCTCGTCGCCGCCTGGCACCTCCTCGATGCCCCGACCCGACGCCTCGTCCGCGACGGTGTCTCCGCCGGCGAGGCCGAGTGGCAGCGGGGTGCCGGGTGGGCCCTGCAACAGGCGCTGGGCCTCGGGTGGTACTACGAGAAGTCGAACCCGCAGATGAGCGCGCTGGGGATCTCCACCGTCCGCCGCGTGCTCGCGGACCCCGAGCTGTCGATGCTCGTCGGCTGAAAGTCAGGCGACAGCACCTCCG
Source organism: Microbacterium aurugineum (assembly GCF_023101205.1). Taxonomy (NCBI): domain Bacteria; kingdom Bacillati; phylum Actinomycetota; class Actinomycetes; order Micrococcales; family Microbacteriaceae; genus Microbacterium; species Microbacterium aurugineum. The sequence continues at coordinate 2,225,925 of NZ_CP078078.1, forward strand.
AGGGCGAAGTCGGCCACGATCGGGGCGAGCGACGCACCGATCTGCTCCGCGGGGAGTTTGCGGCCCTTCACCTCGAATGTGTGCCCGCCGCCCTCGATCCAGACGATCCGGGCTTCTCGACAGGTCGCGACAGCCTGTTCGAACTGCGAGATCGGCTGGATGAAGGGATCGTTCGTCCCCTCCACGAAGAGCTGTGGCACGGTGATCGCCGGCAGGTGCTCGACCCGCGGCTTCTCCGGCCGACCTGGCGGATGAAGGGGATAGCCGAGATAGACGAGTCCGTCCACCCGTAAGCCCTCCGCGACCGCCATCGATGCCATGCGTCCGCCGTAGGACTTCCCCGTCGCCCAGACGGTCGCCGCGGGGTCTGCTGTGCGCGCGAACGTCGTGACCGCGTTCCAGGTGGCGATCGCATGCGCGGCCGGCCCCGGCATCCGCCGCCCCTGCTGCACGTACGGGAAGTTGAAGCGCAGTGTCGAGAAGCCGATCGCGCGGAGTGCCTCGACGTACCCGGTGAGGAAGGGATGGTCCTTTCCCGTTCCCGCACCGTGGGCGACGATCACCGTCGCCCCGTTGTCGCCGCGCGTCCAGTCGGCCGACACGACGGTGGTTCCCTTCGGCAGCGCGACCTGGATCTCGACCATCAGGAGGAACGTCCGGGGATCGTCGTCACGCCCGCTCGCCCGGGGCGCCTTCTGCACCCGGCGTCGCGTCGGGCTCGATCGGTGCGGGCATCCCGGGCTCGGGCGTACCCGGCTCCGGATCGGCGGCCGGTTCGGCAACGGGGTCTGCCGGCCGCGGGGGGATCACGGGCTCCTCGGGTGCCGGCGCCGTCGCGCCAGGCGTGATCCGTTCTCCGTATCGCGGCGGCTCGTCGAGGTTCACGGGAGGCCGGACCGGAGCGACGCGCGTCGCTCCGAGAACGTCGCGAGCCTTGGCGAGCGAGGCGGCCTGGACGGTGACCTCGTAGTGATCCGCCGCGAACTGCGTGACGCTCGCGAAGTCGCGACGACGCCGGACGATCGCGTAGGTCACGAGACTCAGGAGCATCCCGACCGCGACGCCGATGAGGACGAAGCCGACGAAGAGCTGGATCGGGACCTCCGGGTTGCCGAGCACGAGGATCGCGGAGAGGAACAGGCCGATCAGGACTCCGTTGATGGCTCCGGAGCGGGCGGCAGCGGCGTATCCGAGCTTGCCGGTCACGCGCTCGACCGTCCGCACGCTCTGCCCGACGATCGCGATGTCCCGTGCTGGGACCTCCCCGGCGATCAGCTTCGAGACGGTCTTCTGTGCGTTCTCGTAGTCGCGCGTGGAAGCGACGATCTCGCCGGTCTCCGAGCTGTTCGCGGGGCGGTTCAGCATACTCATCCGACTATTCTTCCACGCGCACCGTCAGACCGCCCGAGGCGCGGCCATCCCGCCGATGACCGGGCCCGCCGACTACTCTGGAGGGGTGAGCACACAACGGGTTTTCGCCGCGCGCCTGGCCGGGTGCGCCGTCTTCGATCCCGTCGGCGACCGGCTCGGCAAGGTCCGGGACGTCGTCGTGGTGTACCGAAGTACCGCGGCACCCCGCGTGATCGGTCTCGTGGTCGAGATCCCCGGACGACGACACGTGTTCCTCTCGATCGGCCGCGTCACATCGATCCGCTCCGGTCAGGTCATCACCACCGGACTCATCAACGTGCGACGCTTCTCTCCGCGGGCCGGCGAGGTGCGGGTGCTCGCGGAGCTGCTCGGAAGACGCGTCAGCTTCTCCGACGGCAGCGGTACCGCCGTGATCGAGGATGTGGCGATCGAGCCCAATCGCCTCGGGGAATGGGCCATCAGTCAGCTCTTCCTGCGTCGGCCGAAGACCAGCGCCTCTCCCTTCGCGAAGGGGCCCACGACGTTCGCCGCGTGGAACGAGGTCGCCGAGGAACGCGCGCCGGGCGAATCCCAGTCCGCCGAACAGCTCGTCGCTTCGTACTCCGAGCTGCATGCCGCCGACCTCGCGAACACTCTTCTCGATCTGCCGCAGCAGCGGATGATCGAGGTCGCCGAGGAGCTCTCGGACGACCGCCTCGCCGATGCCCTCGAGGAGATGCCCGAGGACGAGCAGGTGCACATCCTCGACCGGCTCGGCGACGAGCGCGCGGCCGACATCCTCGACCAGATGGAGCCGGATGATGCCGCCGACCTGCTCGCCCAGCTCACCCCGGACCGCCTGGAGCAGCTCCTCGAACTGATGGAGCCCGAGGAGGCCGAGGACGTCAGGATGCTGCTGCGCTACGGCCCGGACACCGCCGGCGGTCTGATGACCCCGGAACCCATCATCCTGTCGGCCGATGCGACCGTCGCCGAGGCCCTGGCTCTGATCCGGCGCCACGAGCTGCACCCGGCGCTGGCCGCAGCCGTGTTCGTGACACTCCCCCCGTTCGAGACGCCCACCGGTCGCCTGCTCGGGCTCGTGCACTTCCAGCGGATGCTGCGCTATCCCCCGCATGAACGACTCGGAGCGATCCTCGATGACAGCCTCGAGCCCGTTCCCGTCACCGCGTCGGCGGCCGAGGTGGCGCGTCTGCTGGCGAGCTACGACCTCGTCTCGTTGCCGGTGATCGACGCAGCCCATCGGCTCGTCGGCGCCATCAGCATCGACGACGTGCTCGACTATCTCCTCCCCGATGACTGGCGTTCACAGGACAGCGACGACATCGCCGCCGCTGCGAAGGAGACGAGCTGATGGCCCGCGAGTCGCGTCTGGACGCGCCGGGACGCAGCACGGCCCGCCCGCGCACCACCTCTCGCGACCGCTTCGGACGGTTCACCGAGTGGGTCGCGCGGGCGATGGGGACGCCGGCGTTCCTCGTGATCCTCAGCCTGTTCTGCGTCGTCTGGATCGTCTGGAACACCCTGATGCCCGAGCATCTGCGTTTCGATGATGCGGCGCTCGGGTTCACGGCCCTGACACTCATGCTCTCGTTGCAGGCCTCCTATGCCGCACCGTTGATCCTGCTCGCGCAGAACCGCCAGGACGACCGCGACCGGGTGCAGATCGAGCAGGACCGCCAGCGCGCCGAGCGCAACCTCGCCGACACCGAATACCTGGCCCGCGAGATCGTGGCACTGCGCATGGCGCTCGAGGAGCGCAACTCGCAGACCGTGACCCGAGACGTGCTGCGCCAGGAGTTGAAGACCCTGCTCGCCGAACTCGAGGACACCGACGACAGGGCATCGGGGGGCGCCGCATCGTGACCGAGGCCGACCTCGTCCGCACCGCGGTCTCCGCCGTGACGGACCCGGAGTTGCGTCGACCGATCGGCGAGCTCGACATGGTGCGCGACATCTCCGTCGACGGTGCCCACGCCCAGGTCGGCATCGTGCTGACGATCGTGGGCTGCCCCGCCGCGGCCCGAATCGAAGCCGACGTGCGACAGGCCGCGGCGTCCGTCCCCGGCATCGCTGACGTCGACGTCGAGGTGGGCGTGATGACCCCCGCCGAACGCAAGGCGCTGACCGAGAAGCTGCGCGACGGTCGCCCGGCACGGCACATGCCGTTCGGCCCCGACTCCCTCACCCGCGTGATCCTCGTCTCGAGCGGCAAGGGCGGAGTGGGCAAGTCGACGGTCACCGCCAACCTCGCGGTCGCCCTCGCCGACCAGGGGCTCTCGGTCGGACTCGTCGATGCCGACGTGCACGGCTTCTCCATCCCCGGTCTCCTCGGGATCCCGGCCGGGACGCAGCCGACCCGCATCGACGACCTGATGCTGCCACCGGTGGCCCACGGCGTGAAGACGATCTCGATCGGGATGTTCCTGCGCGACGGCGAGTCTGTCGTGGCCTGGCGGGGGCCGATGCTGCATCGCACCGTGTCCCAGTTCCTCACCGACGTCTTCTTCGGCGACCTCGATGTGCTCCTCATCGACATGCCGCCCGGCACGGGCGACATCGCCATCTCGATCGGACAGCTGCTCCCGCACGCCGAAGTCCTGGTCGTGACGACTCCGCAGACCGCTGCCTCCGACGTGGCGATCCGCAGCGGTCTGGTGGCACGGCAGACCGGTCAACAGGTGATCGGCGTGGTCGAGAACATGGCCGCGTACACGCTCCCCGACGGAACCGTGCTGGACCTGTTCGGGTCGGGCGGAGGAGCGGCCGTCGCCGATGCGCTCTCCGAACCGGACGAGGTCGTCCCGCTGCTGGCCTCGATCCCCCTGAGCCCTGCGCTGCGCCAGAGCGGAGACGCCGGCGCGCCCCTCGTCTCGGGGGCAGCCACGGATGCCGCCGCCACCGCGATCCACGACCTCGCTCGCGCGCTCACCCGGCGAGGACGCGGCCTCTCCGGCCGTTCGCTGCCGATGACCGTCGGCGGACCACGCAAGGAAGAGTGACCGATGCCTCCCCGCTCCCTGATGATCGACGAGGGGCTGCTGCAGCGGATGGCTCGCGATGCGGCGATCTACTCGCTGACCCGGCCGGCCGCCATCGTCATGTGGGTCGCACTCGCCGGCGCGCTGACGCTCAGCATCCTGAATCTGAGCACCCCCCTGCCCGCGGGCGCAGAACCGCCGTTCGGCGCGGGCTGGATGCCGCTGCTGATCATCGGTCTCGCGGTGTTCGCCGTCGTGATGTCGGTGTCGTCGGCCCGCCAGGCTGTGCGGACGGCGATGCCCGTCGAGACCGTGGTGTGGGCACAGCTCGAAGACGACGTGCTGAGGCTGGGCAGCGGCAGGAGACAGTCGGAGATCGCCTACGGGACGTTCCAGAGCATGCGCGTGGGCAGGGATGCGGTGCTGCTCAAGGTGCGTGGGACGAGCGCGGCGACCGCCATCCCCCGTGCCCTGCTCAGCGACGCGGACATCGCGACCCTGCGCTCACGGATCTCCTGAGAGCCCCTTCGCGCCTGAAGGTCAGGTGGCCTCGGGATCGAACGGGGGGCGGTTCGTCGCGCTGAACTCCTGCGGGGCGGCGCGGGGGGCGATGGGCTCGGCGATCGTCTCCTTGGCCTGTACCGGCGTCGCCGGCTGCGGCTCCTCGAACAGGGCGTCGCGGATGATCCGACGCGGGTCGTACTGACGGGGGTCGAGCTTTCGCCAGTCGACGTCGTCGATCTCGGGCCCCATCTCCTGGCGCATCCGACTCTTGGTGTCGCGAAGGTATTCGCCGGCCTTGCGGACCATGCGGGAGAAGCTCTCGGCGGCCCGCGGAAGACGCTCAGGACCGATGATCAGCACCGCGATGAGGCCGATCAGCAGCATCTTCTCGAAGGTGAGCCCGAACGTCATCTCTACAGGCTACCGCCGCGCCTGCGGTCCCCGCGCGCGACGAGCGAATACGCTGGAGGGAATCACCGGGCAGGCAGGGAGAACAGGCCATGAGCGAGCACGACGCGAACGCGCGTTTCCTTCGCGAGTCCATCGTGGAGCCAGACTCCATCGCCCGCGCTCGGGCACATGCGGTCGAGCTGGGCGCGATGCCGGTCAGCACGGTCGTCGGCTCCCAGATCGCCGTGCTCGCCGCCGCGACGGGTGCGCGGTCGATCGTCGAGATCGGCACCGGTGCCGGTGTCTCCGGCCTCTGGCTCCTGCGCGGTGCCCCCCACGCCGTGCTCACCACGATCGACAACGAGCCCGAGCACCTCGCAGCCGCACGTCAGGCGTTCGCCGATGCGAGGGTCCCCTCCACGAGGGTCCGTTTCATCACGGGACGCGCCATCGACGTGCTGCCTCGGATGAACGAGGCGTCCTACGACATCGTGCTGGTCGACGCCGACCCCGAGCACATCATCGAGTACGTCGAACACGGGCTTCGTCTCGCCCGCACCGGCGGCCTGGTACTGGTCCCTCGCGTCCTCGCCGGCGGCCGCGTCGCCGATCCCGTCCAGCGCGACGAGATCACGTCCGCCTACCGTTCCCTGGTGCAGGAGACGCAGGAATCGTCGGCAGTGCTCGCGACCGTATCCCCTGCCGCCGAAGGCCTGCTGCAGCTCATCAGCCTCCCCGAGCGCGACTGAGCCCTCCGCACGGATCGCTCCCGAAGAGCCCGGAATCGACGAAGGGCGGTGGATCCGAGGATCCACCGCCCTTCCGGATCCGCGGACGCGGATCCGAGATCGATCAGGCCGGTGCCACGACGGCGGCCAGCACGTCGTGAAGCTCCTTGGCCTCTGCGTCGTTCACGGAGACGACCAGTCGGCCGCCGCCTTCGAGTGGAACACGCACGATGATGAGTCGTCCTTCTTTCACGGCCTCCATGGGTCCGTCTCCGGTCCTCGGCTTCATCGCTGCCATCGTGGCTCCCTTTCCTCCGGTGGTATGGGATGAGTTTATCGGGTGTCACCGGGACCTGGAGGTCACCGAGCAACAATTGGGTCGAGCTTCACGATCACGGCACCTGCCAGAACGTGTTCCCGAGCGCATACATGTGGTAGATCCAGAACCACTGACCGACGAGACACAGCGCGAGGATCCCGAGCCTCCAACGCCGTGAGCGCGGGACGGCGACCGCACCCCACATCGGGCTGAGCGGCAGGAGCAGACGGAAGGTGCTCGACTGGGGGAAGAACACCGCGAGCAGGTAGAGCAGGTAGCTCGCGCTCCACAGCCGCAGGTCTCCGCCCAGGGCGCGGACCTGCGGGGAGTACAGCAACGTGGCCGCGAGCCCGACGACCAGCAGCGCCAGTGCGATCGGCCCCCACCACTGCGGAAGCCCCCAGAAACCGAACCAGAACTGCGCTGCCTGGACCCAGCCTTCGAACGGGACGAAACCGTCGACACCACCGACGATCCAGTGGCGACGCCATGCGAGTTCGGTGGCGAGGTACGCGCCGGGGTCGCCCGTGACGATGCCGGCGATCACCTGCCAGGCGAAGCCGGTCACGCTCGCCAGCGCACCCAGCGCGAGGATGTGCGCGATCTCGCGACCGGACAGCGGATCCTCCTTCCGACGAACCCATCGCATGATCCCGTGCAGCCCCAGGTAGAGGGCGAAGGCGAGTACACCGGGGCGGGTGAAGGCCATCACCGGGATGAGCACGTAGAGCCAGGAGTAGCGGTGCGCGGCGGTCGCGTCGAGTGCGAGGAACAGCAGCAGGAGGAAAAGGGTCTCGGCGTAGCCGACCTGGAACATGGCCGCGATGGGCCCGGCGGCGAAGAAGACGACCGCCCAGGTCGCCGCGCCGTTTCCGATGCGGTCACGGAGCAGGCGGTGCAGGGCGAGGCAGGCGAGGTACCCGGCGACGAACGAGATCACGAGAGCGCCGACGCCCCACGAGCCGAACAGGAACCCGACCGTCTTGGCCGCATAGGCGAACACCGGCATGAACGCCCAGGCGTTCTCGGCGACCTCCCCGGAGTCGGTCAGGGGGAGGTCGGTCGGATACCCGTTCTCGGCGACGAGCCAATACCACTGGGCGTCCCAACCGAGGATGAAGTCGACGACGCCCGCGTCTGCACCGAACCGAGAGGCCCCGGTCGACAGGGAGCCCGCCACGAGGAAGAAGGCGGTGGTGACCACCCGCGCACCGAGATAGATGAAGGCGATGCGCAGTGCGAGCGGTGTCTGCGCCCACCGGCGAGCCGCACTCAGTGCGAAGCGAGCCATACGCGCAGGCCCCGCTCCACGGCGTCGATCTGCGCGAGCGGCACGCGCTCCTCGTCGTGGTGCGCGAGGTGCGGGTCGCCCGGGCCGTAGTTCACCGCGGGGATGCCGAGGGCCGAGAACCGGGCGACATCCGTCCATCCGTACTTCGGTCGCGGCTCCGCGCCGACAGCAGCCACGAACTGCTTCGCGATCTCGGCGTCGAGCCCGGGGCGCGCACCCTCGGCGGCGTCCGTGATCTCGATGTCGAAGCCCGCGAGAACCCCGCGGAGATGGGACTCGGCGTCCGCAGCCGACTTGTTGGGAGCGAAACGGTAGTTGACCTCGACCTCGCAGGCATCGGGGATGACGTTCCCCGCGACGCCACCCGCGATGCGCACGGCGCTCAGGCTCTCACGGTAGAGCAACCCTTCGACCAGCACCTCCTTGGCGCGATACTCCGCCAGCCGGGTGAGGATGGGCGCGGCACTGTGGATCGCGTTCTCGCCGATCCAGGCGCGGGCACTGTGTGCTCGCACGCCGGTCGTCCGGACGAGCGCTCGGAGGGTGCCGTTGCAGCCCCCCTCCACCTCACCGTTGGACGGCTCGCCGAGGATCGCGAAGTCCGCCTGGAACAGATCGGGACGAACGGCCGCGAGCAGCCCGAGACCGTTCTTGGAGGCTTCGATCTCCTCGTTGTCGTACCACATCCAGGTGATGTCGACGGCGGGAGCGGTGAGCTCGGCCGCGAGTTTCAGCTGCACGGCGGTGCCGGCCTTCATGTCGACGGTGCCGCGTCCCCACAGGTAGGGCACTCCGTCGATCTCGATGTCCCGCGTCGGGAGGTTCGCATTGATCGGCACGGTGTCGATGTGACCGGCGATCGCGACGCGCTGCGCACGGCCGAGGTCGGTGCGGGCGACGATCGTGTTCCCGTGCCGGAAGACCTCGAGATGGGCCAACGGCGAGATCGCGGCCTCGATCGCATCGGCCAGGGTCTTCTCGTCGCCGGAGACGCTCGGGATGTCGCAGATCGCACGAGTGAGTTCGACGGAGGACGCGGTCAGATCGAGCACCATGCGTCCAGCCTACTTTCCCCGTCATGCGTGAAGTCGTCGCCGGCCGGGCGCGATAGCGTGGAGGGATGAGCGACGCACGCACGGTATGGGGTATCGGACTGACTACGATCGCCGGGGACGGCACGGTTCTCGATGCCTGGTACCCGGAGGTGCGACGCGGTGAGCTCGTCGCGGATGAGGCGGCCGTCGCCGCACTCGAACCCCTCGTCGGACGCGACGAGCGACGAGACGTCACGGTCGAGGTCGTGCAGCTGCAGATCGACCTCGACGAGGCTCCCGCCTCCACCGCCGACGCGTATCTGCGTCTGCATGCGCTCTCGCACCTCGTGGCGCGTCCCAACGAGCTGAACCTCGACGGCATCTTCGGACACCTGCCCAACGTCGCCTGGACGAACGCCGGACCGGTGCACCCCGACGTCGCGGCGCGTCGTCGTCCGCACCTCCAGCGCGCGGGCATCCAGGTGCAGGGGCTGGACAAGTTCCCCCGTCTGACCGACTATGTCCAGCCGTCCGGCGTGCGCATCGCCGACGCGTCCCGCGTGCGCCTCGGCGCCTACCTCTCCCCCGGCACGACGGTGATGCACGAGGGCTTCGTCAACTTCAACGCCGGCACTCTCGGTGCCTCGATGGTTGAGGGGCGCATCTCGCAGGGCGTCGTCGTCGGGGACGGCAGCGACATCGGCGGTGGCTCCTCCATCATGGGCACCCTCTCGGGCGGCGGCACGCACCGGGTGTCGATCGGGGCGCGCACGCTCCTCGGCGCCAACGCCGGCATCGGCATCTCGCTCGGCGATGACTGCATCGTCGAAGCGGGCCTCTACGTGACAGCCGGCACCAAGGTCGTGCTCGCCGACGGTCCCGCGACGCCGGATGGCGGGCGGCGGACGGTGAAGGGTGCGGAACTCTCGGGCCAGGACGGACTGCTGTTCCGCCGCAACTCGCTCAGCGGGGCGGTCGAGGCTGTGCGACGGGCGGGCGTCGGAGTGACGCTGAACGAGGCGCTGCACGCCTGATCCGCCGTCGACGACTCGCGCACGCAGCGGGCATGCAGCTGACGGCATGCCCGCGCTGATAGACTGACCTCGTTGCACGGACCGCCGGTCCCACAACATCGTCGTCGTCACGGGGTCTCCGAGGACCGAAGCGAGCGGAACTGCTCCCATCACCAGCATCAGCTGGCCTTTCGAACGGCGAATCGATGCGCAATTCCTGCGCCGTCGCCCACCTCACCCCTTATCTCGCGCCGTTCACTCGTGCGCTGACGGAGTTTCTGCATGTCTACTTTCCTTGAACTCGGCGTTCCCGCCGAGCTCGCCGCCGTTCTCGCCGACTCCGGCAAGACCGAAGCGTTCGCCATCCAGCGCGACACGCTCCCCGACTCCCTTGCCGGACGCGACCTCCTGGGCCGCGGACGCACGGGCAGCGGCAAGACCATCGCCTTCGCGCTCCCGCTCGTCGCTCGACTCGCCGCGTCCGGGGGGCAGCGCCGCGCAGGCCTGCCGCGCGGACTCGTCCTCGCTCCGACCCGAGAGCTCGCAACCCAGATCGCTGCGACGATCGCTCCTCTCGCCGAGGCCGCGGGCCTGCGCGTCACGACCGTCTTCGGCGGCGTCAGCCAGCGTCCGCAGGAGCAGGCGCTGCGCGGCGGCGTCGACATCGTGGTCGCCTGCCCCGGTCGACTCGAAGACCTCATGAAGCAGCAGGTCGTACGCCTGAGCGCGATCGAGGTCACCGTGCTGGACGAGGCCGACCACATGGCCGACCTCGGCTTCCTCCCCGGTGTCACCCGTATCCTCACGGCGACCCCGGCCGGCGGTCAGCGCCTGCTGTTCAGCGCGACGCTCGACCGCGGCATCGACACCCTGGCCCGCCGCTTCCTCTCGAACGCGGTCAGCCACGAGGTCGATGAGGAGAGCGTGCCCGTCGGCGAGATGACCCACCGTGTGCTCGTGGTCGACTCGACCGACAACAAGACCGCGCTCGTGCGCGACCTCGCATCGGGCACCGGGCGCCGCATCCTCTTCACCCGCACCAAGCACCAGGCGAAGAAGCTCGCGAAGCAGCTCACCGCTGCAGGCATCCCCGCGGTCGATCTGCACGGAAACCTCTCGCAGAACGCTCGCGAGCGCAACCTCGGCGCATTCTCCGCGGCGCCGGAGGACGGCGGCGTGCGCGTGCTCGTCGCGACCGACGTCGCTGCGCGCGGGGTGCACGTGGACAACGTGGACCTCGTGGTGCACGTCGACCCGCCCGTGGAGCACAAGGCGTACCTGCACCGTTCCGGTCGCACGGCGCGCGCCGGAGCCGCCGGTACGGTCGTGACCGTCGTGCTGCCCGAGCAGCGTCGTGACGTCAAGGATCTACTGCGCAAGGCCGCCATCAGCGCTCCGCTGGAGGACGTGACCACGGCGGCCGTCACCGCTCTCGTCCCCGAGCGCGCACCGCACGTGCGCCCGGCCCCGGTGCAGGCGCCGCAGCAGCAGCGTCAGTCTTCGAAGCAGCGTCCCGCGGGCGGCGAGCGGAACGGGGCGGCGAACCCGCCTTCCCGTCGTCGTCGCCGTCCCCGCTCCGGCGCATCCGGTGCCGGCCAGGGCGGAGGCTACTCCACGCAGAGCGGCCAGTCCCGTCAGGGCGGCGGCCGGGGGCGCTGACGCGTCCCGCTCCACCCCTTTTCACGTCGAGGCCCCCTCAGCGCGTCGACGCCCCCTCTGACAGTCGTCAGTGTGAGGGGGCGTCGGCGGGCAGAGGGGGCCTCGACCGCTTACGGCCGCGCGCGGCCGAGACTCAGCGGGTCGGGAAAGAGCGCTCCGAGGATCCGGTGTACAGCTGCTGCGGGCGGCCGATCTTGGTCTGCGGGTCGAGCTGCAGCTCACGCCACTGCGCGAGCCAGCCGGGCAGACGTCCGATCGCGAAGAGCACGGTGAACATCCGCGTGGGGAAGCCCATCGCCTTGTAGATCACACCCGTGTAGAAGTCGACGTTCGGGTACAGGCGACGCTCGCGGAAGTAGTCGTCGGCGAGCGCGAGCTCCTCGAGCTCCTTGGCCAGGTCGAGGAGGGGGTCAGTGACGCCCAGCGAGGAGAGCACCTCGTCGGCCGCGTCCTTGACGAGCTTGGCGCGCGGATCGTAGTTCTTGTAGACCCGGTGCCCGAAGCCCATCAGCTTCACGCCCTCTTCCTTGTTCTTCACCCGCTCGACGAAGCGCGAAACGCTCTGACCGGAGTCACGGATCTGCCCGAGCATGGTCAGCACAGCCTCGTTCGCACCGCCGTGAAGGGGGCCGGAGAGAGCCTGGATGCCGGCGGAGATCGATGCGAACTGGTTCGCACCGGTGGAGCCCACGAGGCGGACGGTCGAGGTCGAGGCGTTCTGCTCGTGGTCTTCGTGCAGGATGAGGAGCAGCTCGAGAGCCTTCGACATCACCGGGTTGACCTCGTACTCCTCGCTGTGCACACCGAAGTTCAGCTTCAGGAAGTTGTCCACGAAGCTCAGCGAGTTGTCGGGGTAGAGGAAGGCCTGGCCGACGCTCTTCTTGTGCGCGTACGCCGCGATCACCGGAAGCTTGGCGAGCATGCGCACCATGTTGAGTTCGACGTGCTCGGGGTTGTGCGGGTCGGTCTGACCTTCGTAGTAGGTCGAGAGCGCCGCGACCGCCGACGACAGCACCGACATCGGGTGCGCCGTGTGCGGCAGGGCGGAGAAGAAGCGCTTGAGGTCTTCGTGCAGCAGCGTGTGGCGGCGGATCTTCTCGTCGAACTCCGCGAGCTCGGATGCCGAGGGCAGTTCGCCGTAGATCAGGAGCCAGGCGACCTCGAGATAGCTGGTCGATCCCGCCAGCTGTTCGATCGGGTATCCGCGATAGCGCAGGATGCCCTTGTCGCCGTCGATGAAGGTGATCTCGGACTTCGTCGACGCGGTGTTCACGAAGCCGTAGTCGAGGCCGGTGTAGCCGGTCTGACGGGTCAGCGTCGAGAAGTCGATGCTGTCGTGCCCCGCCGTGCCGCGCAGTACCGGGAATTCGGCGGTCGTCTCACCGATCGTCAGCTTCGCCGTCTGGTCTGCCGCTGCACTCACGCGGACCTCCTCCTGGTGTCCGCCCCCGCTCGTCGCGGTGGAGTCGGACATGATCTTGATCAAGTCGGAACTGGCGATCTCACGGCGCTGAGGCACCAGGTCGGGTCACGACCGAATCGCTTTTACAGCCTAGTAGGCACTCCGGCCTACTGTGACATCCGCCAAACAGACGGCCACTTCAAGGGGATAACCTACAGAGCTTCGACAGTGAGGCGTCGCGCCGCCTCGAGGATGCGCTCGGTCGGGGCGGTGAGGGCGAGCCGGACATGCTGCGCGGCGTCAGCACCGTAGAACGGCCCCGGGCCCGCGAGGATGCCGAGCTCAGCGAGCCTCGCCATCGAATCCCAGGCATCCCGTCCCTCCGTCGCCCACAGGTACAGCCCCGCTTCTGAACCATCGATACGGAAGCCGGCCGCTGCGAGCGCAGGACGCAGCGCATCCCGCCGAGCGCGATAGAGCTCCTTCTGCGCCGCGACGTGCGCGTCGTCGCCGAGGGCCACCGCCATGGCGTGCTGCACCGGAGCGGGCGGCATCAGGCCGAGATGCTTGCGCGCCGTGAGGAGGTCGCCGACCACGCGCGCACAGCCGGCGACGAACGCGGCGCGGTAGCCGGCGAGGTTCGACTGCTTGCTCAAGGAATACACGCTGAGCAGATTCGCGCGGCTGCCACCGGTCACCCGCGGGTCGAGGATCGACGGAATCGGCGAGGCGGCCCATTCGCCATCCCACCCGAGTTCGGCATAGCACTCGTCGCTCGCGAGCACGGCGCCGAGTTCACGGGCGCGACGCACGGCCGCGGCGAGCTCGTCCACCGTCCAGGTGCGGCCGTCCGGGTTGCCCGGGGTGTTGATCCAGATGAGCTTCGTGCCCTCCGGCCAGTCCGCGGGGTCGTCGGCGGGGAGCGGTGTCGCGCCGACGACGCGGGCGCCGACCTCGTAGGTCGGGTACGCCACTCGGGGGTGCACGACGATGTCGCCCTCCCCCAGACCGAGCAGCGTGGGCAGCAGCGCGACGAATTCCTTGGAGCCGATCGTGGGCAGGACGTTGTCGACGCGGAGGTCGGGCACACCGCGGCGGCGCGCGTACCAGTCGACGATCGCCTCGCGCAGGGTCGGCGTGCCGACCGTCTGCGGATAGGCGTGGGCGTCGGTCGCCTCGGCGAGAGCGCGCCGGATGATGTCGGGAGTCGGATCCACCGGCGAGCCGATGGAGAGATCCACGATCCCTTCCGGGTGGCGGGCCGCACGCTCGCGGAACGGGACGACGGCATCCCAGGGGTAGTCGTCGAGGTCTCGGACGCTCACAGCGCGCGCCTACTCGCCCTGCGGCGGGAGCGCGGCGACGATCGGGTGATCGAACGCGTAGACGCCGACCTTCGCCGCGCCTCCGGGAGATCCGATCTCGTCGAAGAACTCGACATTGGCCTTGTAGTAGTCCTGCCACTCGTCGGGCAGGTCATCCTCGTAGTAGATGGCTTCCACCGGACACACCGGCTCACAGGCGCCGCAGTCCACACACTCGTCGGGATGGATGTACAGCGAGCGTTCGCCCTCGTAGATGCAGTCAACGGGGCACTCGTCGATGCAGGCTCGATCCTTGACATCGACGCACGGGAGGGCGATCACATACGTCACCGCTCCAGTCTACGACTCGCGCGCCTCGGATTCCTGCGCGGCGGGTGCCTCCGTGCGCACCGGGACCCGCGAGAAGGAGGGCCAGGCGACGACCAGGAGCACGATTCCCGCGACCACGTACGTCCAGATCTGACCGCTCAGCGAGTCCGGCACGACCACGGACCCGCCGGGACCCACGCCGGAGATCAGCACCAGCATCCCGATCATCCCCAGTCCGGCGGCGACCGCTGCCCCTCGGTCGTGGGTGAGCGCGCGCACGGCGACGAGGATCGCTGCGCACGCGATCGCAGCGACGATCAGTCCGATCGGGATGGGCCCCCACATCACACTGTGGGCGATGGTGCCCGCCACGCCGTAGACGCCGCCCACCAGGGCTGCAGCCACCCAGGACAGCACTCTCGACAACCAGCTCACGCGCACCCGTTGAGCTTACCGGCGCCGGCGGTGTGCCGACGAGATCCGGGGTTCACGATGCGAGGCCGAAGACGCGCAGCAGGGCCGCCACCAGTGCAGCAGCCACCACGACGACGAGGAACGACTGCCGCAACCACAGGAGTCCCCCGGCGACCAGCAGAGCGGGCACACGCGCATCGACCATGATGGCCTGTCCGTCACCGAGGGTCTGCACGGCGACGAGCGCCGCGAGGAGGGCCACGGTCAGCAGATCGGAGATCCGGGCGACGCGGGGCTCTTCGAGTACCGAAGACGGCACGAGATAGCCGGCCGCCTTCATGGCGAGACAGATCACCGCCGCGAGGAGGATCGCGCTCCAGAGGCTCATGAGGGGGCCTCCGCGCCATCCAGCGGCTCCTCGGCCGGCGACACGGGTCGTCCGAGCCAGTTGAACCAGCCGACGGCGATCGCGACCACGGCCGCGACGAGCACCGGAAGGCCCGGCATGAGGAACGGAGTGAACGCGGCGGCGACCACGGCGGCCGCCACCCCCACCGCGATGGCCTGCCGCTGCCGGAGCCGCGGCCACAGCAGCGCGAGGAACGCCGCGGCGGCTGCAGCGTCCAGCCCCCACGTCTTCGGATCCCCCAGCACGTCACCCACGAGCGCGCCGACGAGGGTGGTGATGTTCCAGCCGACGAAGATACCGACGCCGGTCACCCAGAAGCCGATCTGCCGCAGCCGCGGGTCGCTCTGCGAGATCGCCACCGCCGTCGATTCGTCGATCGTGAAGTGCGCGGCCATCGCTTTGCGCCCGGGCCCTCCCCCGACGATCGGCGACATCCGCATTCCATAGGCGACGTTGCGCACCCCGAGAAGGGCCGCCGACGCGATGGCCGAAGGCAGGGCAGCGAGACCGCCGGCCGTGAAGACGCCGACGAACGCGAACTGCGAGCCGCCGGTGAACATCAGCAGGCTCAGGACGCAGGTCTGCCAGACATCCAGGCCGGATGCCACGGCCAACGCACCGAAGGAGACCCCATAGGCACTGGTCGCGAGCACGACACCGAGCGCCTCTCGCCAGACCTCACGCTCCGCGGTCATGGCGCCGATCGCATCGAGGTGTTCGCTTCAGTGAACGCATGACCATCATTCTGAACATTTCTGGATGCATAGTCAAGCGAACGATCGTTTGACATGATGAACACATGGAGGATCTCCGCACACGTCTCGCTCGAACCCTGCGCCGCGAAAGGGAGGCCGCGAGCCTGTCGGTCTCAGAGCTCGCCCGGCGAGCCGGGGTGTCCAAGGCCACTGTCTCGCAGCTCGAGAGCGGCTCCGGGAACCCCAGCGTCGAGACGCTGTGGGCACTCGGAGTGGCACTCGGCGTGCCGTTCGCGGTGCTCGTCGACCAGCAGGCCAACGCCCCGACCCTGATCCGTGCCGACGACCTGGCCGGCGTTCCCTCCTCCGCCGCGGCCTACAGTGCGACCCTGCTCTCTGCCAGCCCTCCGGGAGCACGCCGCGATGTGTACCTGATCCAGGCCGACCCGGGCGATCCCCGCCTATCGGACCCTCACCACCCGGGCACGATCGAGCACGTGATCCTGGTCGCCGGCGAGGCGCGGGTCGGACCCGCGGGCGAACCCGTGGCCCTCCACCCCGGCGACTACCTCACCTATGCCGGCGATGCCCCGCACATCTTCGAGGCGACGAAGCCCAACACGAGCGCCGTGCTCATCTCCGAATTGCGCTGAACGAGGGGCGACCGCGCCGGGTCAGTACCAGTTCACGGCCTGGGAATGCCCCCACGCGCTGCACGGGGTGCCGTACACCGAGGAGATGTACCCGAGCCCCCAGGCGACCTGGGTGGCGGCGTTGGTCTGCCAATCGGAACCGGCTGACGCCATCTTGCTACCGGGGAGCGCCTGCGGGATCCCGGTGGCGCCGCTCGGGTTGTACGCCTGGTAGTTCCACCCGGATTCCTTGTTCCACAGGGAGTCCAGGCAGGAGAACTGGTCACCACCCCATCCGTAGGTGCTCGACATGAGCTGCCGTGCGGTGGCCTTGGCACCCTCCGGCGTGTTGGCTGCGGCCAGGGCGGCCGCCGCCTGCTTCTCCGCCGCGGCCCGAGCGGCGGCCTCCTCTGCGGCGATCCTGGCCGCCTCTTCCGCTGCGCGCTTCTGCTCTGCAGCATCGAGCGCACTGCGCAGCTCTGCGGTCTCGGCGACGACATCTGCCGTCTCCCGCTTCGCCTCCTCGGCGACGGGGACGACCAGGAGCACCGGAGTCACGTCGAGCTCTTCGAGCTTGTCGATGTCGCTCTCCAGATCGGAGGTGTCGACGGACGACGTGGTCTCGAGGTCGAGGCCCGAGCTGACGACCTCGCCGTTCAGCGTCTCCGCCGCGACGACCGCGACCTTCGCCTGCGTCAGCGTCGCGGACGCGACCTTCGTGATCTGCGCCAGGGGCTCCGCACCGGAACGGACAGCCGAGGTGACGGCGGAGGGGATGTCCACCGCACCCGACGCGGGCACGGACGCGAGACCGACGCTCACGGTGATGCCGACGAGAGCGGCCGCCGCCACTCCGAGGACGGACAGGGGACGGTGGATCGCTGTGCGGGCTGAGGCCGCTGCGGAGGCGCGCCGAAGCGCACGAGTCTTCTGAAGCATGGGGTCGACTTTCGGGTTGTCGTACGCCGTTGCAGGAGACTCATCGGGAGCTCGTCCCCGGCGCAGTGAACCACCCTGACTCACGAACCTGAACGAAAACCATCCCTCACCTGGGATTTACATGAGAAGAGGGTCTCGCACGCGCCATCCGGCGGTGCGAGACCCTCTCACTCGGAGCGTGTCCGAGGCTGGTGTCAGACGTTCGCGTCCTGACGCTTCAGGCGAGCCGTCTCCCGTGCACGGGTGTTCGCATCGAGGTTCACCTTGCGGATGCGGACGACCTCCGGGGTCACCTCGACGCACTCGTCATCGCGGGCGAACTCCAGGCTCTCCTCGAGCGTCAGCTGACGCGGGGGCGTCATCGACTCGAACGTGTCGGAGCTGGCCGCACGCATGTTGGTGAGCTTCTTCTCCTTGGTGATGTTCACGTCCATGTCGTCGGCGCGCGAGTTCTCGCCGATGACCATGCCCTCGTAGACCTCCTGCGTGGGCTGCACGAAGAACGACATGCGCTCCTGCAGGGCGATCATCGCGAACGGGGTGACCACGCCCTGGCGATCGGCGACGATCGAGCCGTTCTGACGCGTCGTGATGGAGCCCGCCCACGGCTCGTAGCCGTGCGAGATCGCGTTCGCGATGCCGGTGCCGCGCGTGGTGGTGAGGAACTCGCTGCGGAAGCCGATCAGGCCGCGCGACGGGACGATGAACTCCATGCGCACCCAGCCGGTGCCGTGGTTGGTCATGTTCTCCATGCGACCCTTGCGGTTCGCGAGCAGCTGGGTGATCGCACCGAGGTGCTCTTCCGGGGTGTCGATGGTGAGGTGCTCGAAAGGCTCGTAGGTCTTGCCGTCGATCTTCTTCGTGACCACCTGCGGCTTGCCGACCGTGAGCTCGAAGCCCTCGCGACGCATGTTCTCGACGAGGATGGCGAGGGCCAGCTCTCCACGGCCCTGCACCTCCCAGGCGTCCGGGCGTCCGATGTCGACGACCTTGAGCGAGACGTTACCGATCAGCTCCTTGTCGAGACGGTCCTTGACCATGCGAGCGGTGAGCTTGTGGCCCTTGACCTTGCCCATGAGCGGCGAGGTGTTGGTGCCGATCGTCATCGAGATGGCGGGGTCGTCGACCGTGATGGCCGGCAGCGGACGCACATCCTCGGGGTCGGCGATGGTCTCACCGATCGTGATGTTCTCGAATCCGGCGATGGCGACGATGTCGCCGGGGCCGGCGGAGTCGGCCGGGTAGCGCTCGAGAGCACGGGTCTTCAAGAGCTCCGTGATGCGCGCGTTGCTGGTGGTGCCGTCGGCACGGACCCAGGCCACGGTCTGGCCCTTCTTCAGCGTGCCGTTGAAGACGCGGAGCAGAGCGAGACGACCGAGGAAGGGGCTGGAGTCGAGGTTCGTGACCCAGGCCTGCAGCGGGTGCTCGTCATCGTACTCCGGAGCAGGAACGTGCTCGAGGATCGCCTCGAACAGCGGCTCGAGGTCGTCGTTGTCCGGCAGCGAGCCGTCGGCGGGACGATTCTGCGATGCGGCACCGGCGCGACCGGAAGCGTAGACGACAGGCACGTCGAGCAGTGCGTCGACATCGAGGTCGGGCACGTCGTCGACCAGGTCGGAGGCGAGACCCAGGAGCAGGTCGTGTGCCTCCTCTTCGACCTCCGCGATACGGGCGTCGGGACGATCGGTCTTGTTGACCAGGAGGATCACGGGAAGCTTGGCCTCGAGCGCCTTGCGCAGCACGAAGCGCGTCTGCGGCAGCGGGCCCTCACTCGCGTCGACGAGCAGGACGACACCGTCGACCATGGACAGGCCACGCTCGACCTCGCCCCCGAAGTCGGCGTGACCGGGGGTGTCGATCACGTTGATCGTGATCTCCTCGCCGCCTGCGTGCTTGCCCTTGTACGTGATCGCCGTGTTCTTGGCGAGGATCGTGATGCCCTTCTCACGTTCCAGATCGTTCGAGTCCATGGCGCGCTCATCGACGTGGGCGTGTTCACCGAAGGAGCCCGTCTGACGCAACATGGCGTCGACGAGAGTGGTCTTGCCGTGGTCGACGTGCGCGACGATCGCGACGTTGCGGAGGTCAGAGCGAAGGGCGTGCGCCATGCAGGTGTCCTAAAAGATGTGGGGTTTCGCCGGGAAGCCGACGTTCCAGGATAACGCAAGCACAGAGCTTGTTCCTGAAAGCAGGTCGTAGCATCGAGATCGTGACCAGACCGCAGGCTCCGTGGGACCTCCCCGACCTCTCCCCCGCCCCGTCCCGTGCGCGACTGTGGTGGGAGATCGCGATCGTCCTGGCGCTCGGCCTCGGACAGTCCGCCGTGTATGCGATCGTGCAGCTCGTCTACCGGCTCACGGATGAGGTCCCGATCGCCGACCAGGTCGCGAAGCTGAACCCGTCCCGGAGCGACCGCGAGATCTTCGACCTCATCTACCAGGTGCTCGCGATCGGGTTCTCCCTGATCCCGGTGGTGCTGGTGTGCTTCCTGCTCTGGCAGTCACGGCGCCCGCATCTGGCACGGCTGGGTCTGGACGGCACCAGGTCAGGACGCGATGTCGGTCGCGGCATCCTGCTCGTCCTGGCGATCGGCATCCCCGGCCTCGGTCTCTACCTCGCCGGTCGCGCTCTGGGACTCACCGTGGCCATCGACCCCGCGGGGGTCGACGCGTATTGGTGGACCGTTCCCGTCCTGCTGCTGGCCGCGGCCCGCGCATCGCTGCAGGAGGAGTTCGTCCTGCTCGGCTATCTCTTCACCCGGCTCCGCCAACTCGGCTGGAGTCCGTGGACGATCATCGTCTCCACGGCGGTGCTGCGGGCGAGCTACCACCTCTATCAGGGGTATCCGGCGTTCCTCGGCAACCTGGCGATGGGCCTGCTCTTCGGCTGGCTGTATCAACGCAGCGGACGCCTCCTGCCGTTCCTGGTCGCACACTTCGTGATCGACGCCGCCGCATTCGTGGGGTACCCCTGGGCGGCGGCGACGTGGCCCGCACTGTTCGGGCTTCCCGGCTGAGTCGATCAGACCGAAGCGGAACCGGCGAGGAGGATCGCGACGACCGCCCAGATCACGATCACCACGAGCGCGATGACCGCCGGCCGATCCCACTCGCGTCGGATCGGCGCATCGGACGCGGGCGCGGCGTCCCAGAGGTCGCGGATGTCCGTGAGTGCGTGAAGGCCGGATGACGGCTTGGGTTCGGCGTCCTCCCCGCGACCGGGGCGGGGTGGCCGGGCGCGGGCGGGTCCGCCGTAACAGCTGACCTCGCGCCCGTCATCCAGGGAGAACAGCAGCTGCCACCGCAGGCCGACGTCGCGCACGCGACTCCAGTCGAAGCGCGTGCGGCGGAGCATGTTCTGGACGACGACACCGTGGGCATCCACGCGGACATGCGAGACGTAGCTGATCTCGTACACGATCCAGAGGGCGAGCAGCACCCACGGAGCGACGAGCAGCATCTGCCCCCAGCTTCCCCGAACGGCGGTGTCGCCGAGCAGGAACAAGGCCAGGAGGGCACTGAAGACGAGGACGACCACGCCCGAGGGCGCGCGGTATGTGCGCGCGCCCTCGGGTTGTTGCGATGAGGTCACGCTCCGGCGCCTCCGAGCGTGAGGGACGCACCCGGGATCGCCTGGAGGAGGCGCTCGGTGTACTCCTCCTGCGGATTCGCGAAGATCTCGTCGACGGTGCCCTGCTCGACGATCTTCCCCTTCTCCATGACGCAGACGAGGTCGCTCGACACGCGGACGACGGCGAGGTCGTGCGTGATGAACAGATACGTCAGGCCCAGCTCGGACTGGAGGTCCGCCAGGAGTTTCAGGATCTGATCCTGCACCAGCACGTCCAGCGCGGACACGGCCTCGTCGAGGACGATGATGTCCGGCTTGAGCGCCAGGGCCCTGGCGATCGCCACGCGCTGGCGCTGTCCGCCCGAGAGCTCGTTCGGATAGCGACTCGCAAGGGCCTGCGGGAGGGCGACCTGCTCCAGCAGTTCCTTGACACGAGCCCGCTGCGACGCCTTATCGCCGACACCGTGGATCTGCATGGGTTCGGCGATCGTGCTGCCGATGTTGCGCAGCGGATCGAGCGAGCCGTACGGGTCCTGGAAGACCGGCTGCATCCGACGACGGAGACCGAAGGACTGCGCGCGCGACAGGTTGGACACGTCGCGGCCGTCGATCTCGATCGTGCCGCTGGTGGGATCCTCCAGCTTGAGCACCATCTTCGCCACGGTCGACTTGCCCGAACCGGACTCGCCCACCAGCGCGAGGGTCTTGCCACGCGGGATCTCGAAGGACACATCGTCCACTGCACGGAAGGCTTCACTGCGGAAGTTCCCCTGGCGGATCTTGTAGTCCTTGGTCAGCCCTGCGACGCGAACGGTCGGCGGGATCGCGGCGAGGTCGTCGCGCGTCTCGATGCCGCGGTCCGCGACCACGGCCTGGATCCGCTTCGACGCCACACTCGGTGCCGCCGCGACCAGCCGCTTCGTGTACGGGTGCTGCGGATCCTCGAGGATCTGTCGGCTCGGACCCGCCTCGACGATGTTGCCGCCGTTCATCACGATGATCTTCTCGGCGCGTTCCGCCGCGAGTCCCAGATCGTGGGTGATCAGCAGCACCGAGGTGCCCTTGTCCCGCGTGAGCGTTGCCATGTGGTCCAGGATCACGCGCTGCACCGTCACATCGAGAGCCGATGTCGGCTCATCGGCGATCAGCAGCTTCGGATTGGCCGCGAGCCCGATCCCGATCAGCGCCCGCTGGCGCATGCCGCCGGAGAACTGATGCGGATACTGGTGCAGTCGGCGCTCAGCATCTGCGAGCCCCGCCTGCTGCAGCACCTCGACGGTCCGCGCCTTGACCGCGGCACGGCCCTGGGCGATGCCGTTGGCTCGGACGGCCTCCTTCACCTGGAAACCGATGCTCCACACCGGGTTCAGGCTCGACATCGGGTCCTGCGGCACGAATCCGATGTCGCGCCCACGCACCGACTCGATCTCCCGGCGGCCGAGGCTCGTGAGTTCACGTCCCTCCAGCGTGACGGATCCCTTCGTCACCACGCCGGTGCCGGGAAGCAGGTTCACGATGGCCGTGGCGGTGGTCGACTTGCCGGAGCCCGACTCACCGACGATCGCGACGGTCTCGCCGGGCATGACGTCGAAGCTCACGCCGTGGAGGACCTCGCGCATCCCCTCCTGAGAGCGGAAGGCGACCGTGAGGTCGCGCACGCTCAGCAGCGGGGTCTGATCAGCAATACGATCGCTCATCGCCGAGCCCTCGCCTTCGGGTCGAGGGCGTCTCGGATGAGCTCACCCAGAGTCACGAACGCGAGCACCGCCAGGGTGAGCGCGATCGACGGATAGATGAGCGCCATCGGAGCGACGCGCAACGAGGCCTGCGCCTTGCCGATGTCGAGGCCCCAGGACATCACATCACTGCCGAGACCGACACCGAGGTACGACAGGGTCGCCTCGGCGACGATCGCCGCCGCGAGCCCGAGGGTCGATACCACGAGCAGCGGCGCGAGGGCGTTCGGGATGACGTGGCTCACGAGGATCCGGAACTTCGACTGCCCCACGGCCTGTGACGCCATGACGAAGTCCGCTTGGCGGACCCTCAGCACTTCTGCGCGGACCACACGGGCTGTGGAAGCCCAGGC
Organism: Microbacterium aurugineum; assembly: GCF_023101205.1. Lineage (NCBI taxonomy): Bacteria > Bacillati > Actinomycetota > Actinomycetes > Micrococcales > Microbacteriaceae > Microbacterium > Microbacterium aurugineum. The sequence goes on from NZ_CP078078.1 coordinate 2,248,999, forward strand.
GAACCCGCCGATCGCGAAGGCGAGCGTCCACACGGAACGGGAGTCCCGGAAGACGGTCATCACGACCACGGCGGCGAGGATGTAGGGGATCGCGAAGAAGATGTCCCCGACGCGCGAGAGCACCGAGTCGAGCCATCCTCCGTAGAACCCCGCGAGCGCCCCCATGATGAGGCCGAGGATCGACGCGATCACCGTGGCGATCAGGCCGACCGCGAGCGACGTCTGCGACCCCCAGACGATTCGGGAGTAGATGTCGCAGCCCTGGAAGGTGAAACCCAGCGGGTGCCCCTCGGTCGGGCCGCCGTTGCTGTTGGACAGCAGACAGTCGCGGTTCGGCGGCACCTGTGTGAACAGCGTGGGCCACAGCGCCATCAGCAGGAAGACGAGCGCCAGCACCACCGAGAACCAGAACAGCGGGCGCTTGCGCAGGTCACGCCAGGCGTCACGCCACAGGTTGCTGGGCTTGTCGGCGATGCGCACGGCGTCGACGTTGACGGATTCCGTCTCGACGGGAGCAACATAGTGCTTCTGAGTGGTGGGATCAGGCATAGCGAATCCTCGGGTCGAGCAGACCGTAGAGCAGGTCGATGACAAGGTTGACCAAGACGTAAAGGATCACGAAGACCGTCACGAACGAGACGACGGTCGGACCCTCACCGCGCTGAATCGCCTGGAACAGCGTGTTTCCGACGCCCGGGACGTTGAAGATGCCCTCGGTCACGGTCGCGCCGACCAGCAGCACTCCGAAGTTGGTGGCGGAGTTGGTGATGACGGGGATCAGCGAGTTGCGCAGCACGTGCACGGGCAGCACGCGATTGCGTGACAGCCCCTTGCTGTACGCCGTGCGCACCCAGTCCTGGTTAAGCGTGTCGATCACGGAGCTGCGCATCAGACGCATGCTGACCGCATAGAGACTGAAACCGAGGACTATGGCCGGAAGCCACAGACCTCCCCAGTCGTTGTCCGCGCCCACGGTCGGTTTGAACCAGCCGAGCTGGATCGCCAGGAAGTACTGGGCGAGGAAGGCGACGACGAAGATCGGGATCGCGATCGCGACGAGCGCGATCATGAGCGAGACGTTGTCGAAGAACTTTCCCTTGCGCAGCGCCGAGATCGTGCCGATGACGATGGCGAGGAAGAACTCGATGCCGATCGCCATGACGGCCAGGCGCCCCGTCACAGGAAGCGTCGCCGCGAGAACCGCGGAGACGGGCCTCCCGGAGTAGGTGGTGCCGAGGTCACCCTGGAATACGCCGGTGATGTAGTACCAGTACTGCACCAGGAACGGCTGGTCGAGGTGATACTGCGCGCGCAGCTGTTCGATGACCGCCGGGTTCGGGGTCTTGTCACCGAAGAGCGCGAGGATCGGGTCGCCAGGCATGGCGAACACGAGGAAATAGATGAGCAGGGTGGCTCCGAAGAAGACCGGGATCACCTGCAGAAGACGTCTCAGAATGTAACCGAGCATCCGCTTGTCCCTTCTTGAGGGCAAAGAAAGCGAGGCGAACACAGCCCATGAGGCGGTGACGAAGAATCGTCACCGCCTCATGGGTGAAGTGCCGTCAGACTTTACTCGCCGGCCTTCGTGATCTCGTAGTACAGCGGGACCGAGTTCCAGCCGAACGTCACGTTGTCGACGTTCTCGCTGAACCCACCGGTCACGTTCGAGTACCACAGCGGGATCGCAGGCAGATCCTGGAACAGGATCTCCTGTGCCTTGGTGAAGTCCTCGAGCTGCGCGTCGGGGTCAGGGTTGCTGATGCCCGCCGAGATGAGGTCGTCGAACTCGGGGTTCGAGTAGTCACCGTCGTTGGAACCGGCGCCCGTCGCGTAGAGCGGTCCGAGGAAGTTGTACAGACCCGGGTAGTCGGCCTGCCAGCCCGAACGTGCCGCCGTGGTGATGGTGCGGTCGTTGATCTTGGTGCGCAGGTCCTGGAAGGTCGGGTACGGGTCGCCCGATGCCTCGATGCCGAGCGTGTTCTTGATGCTGTTGCTCACTGCGTCGACCCAGGCGTCGTGTCCGCCGTCGGAGTTGTAGGCGATCTTGAAGTCGCCCTCCCAGGGAGCGATGGCGTCAGCCTCGGCCCAGAGTTCCTTGGCCTTCTCGGGGTCGTAGCTGAGGACCTCGTTGCCGGGGATCGAGTCGGACCAGCCGGCGATGACCGGGGACGTGAAGTCCGCCGCCGGGGTGCGGGTGCCGGAGAAGATCGTCTCGGTGATCTCCTCGCGGTTGATCGCCATCGACAGCGCCTGACGACGCAGCTTGCCCTCTTCGCCGCTGAAGTGCGGGAGGAACTGGCCGATGGTGAACGACTGGAAGACAGCCGAGGGCTGGTTGACGGCCCGGTCCTCGAGCTCGTCCTGGAAGACGGGCAACGAGCTGGTCGGGATCTGGTCGATCACATCGACGTCATTGCCCTGCAGGTCAGCGTAGGAGGCTTCCTGCGTGGCGTAGAACTTGATCGTCAGACCGCCGTTGGCCGGCTTGCGCCCGCCCTCGTAGTCGTCGTTGCGGACGAGGTCGATCTGCACGTCGTGCTGCCATGCGTCTTCGCCGTCGATCATGTACGGGCCGTTGCCGATGGGGTTCTGGCCGAACGCGTCCATGTCCTCGAAAGCGACGTCGGGAAGCGGGTAGTAGGCCGAGTAGCCGAGACGCAGCGCGAAGTCCGAGGCCGGCTTGTTGAGCGCGATCGTGAACGTGTAGTCGTCCACCTGCTCCAGACCGGTGAGCTCGGAGTCCTCGTCGTAGCTGAAGCCCTCGATGTCCTCGAAGAAGTAGCTGGAGAGGTGAGCGTTGGAGGCCTTCGCGCCCTCGTTCCACGCCTTGATGAAGTTGTCGGCGGTGACCTCTTCACCGTTGGTGAACGTCTGCCCCTCCTTCAGCTTCACGGTGAGGTGCTGAGGGTCTTCGGTGGTGATCTCCTCGGCCATGTCGTTGACCGGCTCGCCATCGGCGTCGTAGTAGACCAGACCCGCGAAGATCTCGTCGAGGATCTTGCCTCCGCCGACCTCGTTGGTGTTGGTCGGGATCAACGGGTTCTCGGGCTCGGAGCCGTTCGTGGTGATGATGGCGTCGGGATCGGCGTTCGAGCCGTTGCCACCGTCACCGTTGTTGCCGGATCCGCTTGCGCAGCCCGCGAGCGACAGAGCGCCGACCGCGAACAGCGCGACGCCCGCGAGGGCGATCTTGTTGCGCTTCACTTTGTGTCCTCCTGTGGACGTGGGAATTCTGCGCACTCACCATCGAGCGAGCAGGGATACCTGAGCGTAACCCGCACCTTCGCCCCCGCCGCGCTCAGCTAACGAACCGTTACTGAGTGGTGACCATCCGTAATCTCGCCGAAACACGCGCAGACACGAAGACGGTGCCGCACCCCACGGAGGTGCGGCACCGTCTGCTCACATGAGCACGAGAACTCAGGCGAACGCCTCCACCGGCGGGCACGCGCACATGAGATTGCGGTCACCGTAGGCCTGGTCGATCCGGCGCACGGGCGGCCAGTACTTGCCTGCGACGAGGGCAGGCACGGGATAGGCCGCCTCCTCTCGCGTGTAGGCGTGGTCCCACTCCCCCGCGATCAGCGAGACCGCGGTGTGGGGTGCACGCACGAGCGGGTTGTCGTCGGCGGGCCAGCGTCCTGCGGCCACGGCGTCCGCTTCCGCCTTGATCAGGATCATCGCCTCGATGAAGCGCTCGATCTCGTCCAGGTCCTCCGACTCGGTCGGCTCGACCATGAGTGTGCCGGCGACCGGGAACGACATGGTCGGCGCGTGGAAGCCGTAGTCGATGAGGCGCTTGGCGACGTCGTCGACCGTGATGCCGGTCGCCTCCTTGAGCGGACGCAGATCGAGGATGCACTCGTGCGCGACCCGGTCGTTCTCACCCGTGTACAGGACGGGGAAGTGAGCCGAGAGGCGCTCCGCGATGTAGTTGGCCGAGAGCACGGCTGCCGCGGTCGCCCGTCGCAACCCGTCAGCGCCCATCATGCGCACGTATGCCCAGGAGATCGGCAGGATGCCGGCGGAGCCGTAGGGAGCAGCAGAGATCACCCCGCCGTCGAACGTGAAGCCGCCGAAGTGCTCGGCGCGCTGCGCGAGAGGGTGCGAGGGGAGGAACGGCGCGAGGTGGGACTTCGCCGCCACCGGTCCGATGCCAGGTCCACCGCCGCCGTGCGGGATGGCGAACGTCTTGTGCAGGTTGAGGTGCGAGACGTCGCCGCCCAGATCACCGAAGCGCGCATAGCCGAGCAGCGCGTTGAGGTTCGCACCGTCGACGTACACCTGCCCACCCGCGTCGTGCACGGCGGCCGTGATCTCGACGACCTGCTCCTCGTAGACACCGTGTGTGGAGGGGTAGGTGATCATCAGGGCCGACAGGGAGTCGGCGTGCAGGGCGATCTTCGCGCGCAGATCGTCGAGGTCGACGTTGCCGAGCTCATCGGTCGCGACGACCACGACCTTCATACCCGCGAGCACGGCCGAGGCCGCATTCGTGCCGTGGGCGGACGACGGGATGAGGCACACCGTGCGGTGCTGGTCGCCGTTCGCGTGGTGGTATCCGCGGATCGCCAGCAGACCGGCGAGCTCACCCTGCGAACCGGCGTTCGGCTGCAGCGAGACGGCGTCGTATCCGGTGACCTCGGCGAGCCAGCCCTCGAGCTGCTCGATGAGCTCGAGGTAGCCCTGCACGTCGGAGGCCGGCGCGAACGGGTGGATACCGGCGAACTCGGGCCACGTGATCGCCGCCATCTCGGTCGCCGCATTGAGCTTCATCGTGCACGAACCCAGCGGGATCATGCCTCGATCGAGCGCGTAGTCGCGGTCGGCCAGGCTCTTGAGGTACCGCATCATGGCGGTCTCCGAACGGTGCGAGTGGAACACGGGGTGCGTGAGGTACTCGTCCTGACGGAGCAGGTCGACCGGAAGCGCCCGCAGCTTCTCGGCGCCGAAATTCCCGAAAGCCCGCTCGTTCTTGCCACCGAAGACGCGGGTGACCTGGTGCAGCTCTCCGAGGGTCGTGGTCTCATCGACCGCGATCCCGACCGTGTCGGCGTCTGCGACATGGAGCAGGATGCCGTAGCCGTCGTGCGCCTGCGCGGCGTACTCGGCCGCACGTCCGGGGACCCGCACCTGCAGGGTGTCGAAGAACTGGGCATGCACGATGTCGACGCCCGCCTCAGTCAGCCAGTCGCGCAGCAATGCGGCCTTCGCGGCCGTCTGCGTCGCGATCTCGCGGAGCCCGTCCGGACCGTGATAGACCGCATACATCGACGCCATGACGGCCAACAGCACCTGGGCCGTGCAGATGTTCGACGTCGCCTTCTCGCGACGGATGTGCTGCTCTCGCGTCTGCAACGAGAGGCGGTAGGCGGGCTTGCCGTCGGCATCCACGGACACCCCGACGAGTCGGCCGGGCAGCTGACGCTCCAGACCGGCGCGAACCGCCATGTAGCCCGCGTGCGGCCCGCCGAACCCCATCGGCACGCCGAAGCGCTGGGTCGTGCCGACCGCGACGTCGGCACCGAGCGAGCCCGGCGATGCGATCAGGGTGAGGGCGAGCAGGTCGGCCGCGGCGACCGCGAGTCCGCCCGCGAGGTGCGCAGCATCGAACACGGCGGTCGGATCCCAGAGCCGACCCGATGCTCCCGGATACTGGACGAACACGCCGAACAACTCGGCGGGCAGCTCCTCCCCCGCAGCGAAGTCGACGAAGACGAGCTCGATTCCGAGGGCCTCGGCGCGCGTCGCGAGCATCGCCTTGGTCTGCGGAAGCGCGTCCGCGTCGACGGCGAACACCGTGGAGGTCGACTTCGAGGCGCGTCGCGCGAGCAGCATCCCCTCGACGACAGCCGTGGACTCGTCGAGCATCGAGGCGTTGGCCGTGGTGAGCCCGGTGAGTTCGGCGACCATCGTCTGGAAGTTGATGAGAGCTTCCAGGCGCCCCTGGGAGATCTCCGGCTGATAGGGCGTGTACGCCGTGTACCAGGAGGGGTTCTCGAGCACGTTGCGCTGGATCACCTGCGGCGTGATGGTGCCGTAGTAGCCCAGGCCGATCATCGGACGGTTCACCGTGTTGCGCGAGGCGAGGTCCCGCAACTCGGCGAGCGCCTCGGTCTCGCTCGCGGCAGCAGGGATCCGCGACGTCGCGCTCCCGGCGTCGGACGACGGGCCGGTGTAGATCGACGCGGGGACGGCCTGACGCATCAGCGTCTCGACCGGACTCAGAGCGTCGTCTGCTCCGGAGATGTCCAGACCGAGAGCGCTGAGCATGGTGTGCTGCGCGGCATCCGTCGGTCCGATGTGACGATCGGCGAAAGTGACCACTGCGCGATCAGCCCTCCGTCAGTGCGACGTAGGCGTCGCGGTCGAGCAGTCCGTCCAGCGCGCCGGCAGCGACGGACACCTTGAGCAGCCAGCCGCCCTCGAACGGCGCCGCATTGACGAGCGAGGGATCGTCGACGGCCGCATCGTTGATCTCGACGACCGTTCCCGAGACCGGCGCGTACAGCTCGCCGACCGACTTGGTGGATTCGATCTCACCGACGACCGCTCCCGCGGTGACCTCGGTGCCGACCGCGGGAAGCTCGACGAACACGACGTCACCCAGCTTCTCTGCGGCGTAATCGGTGATGCCGATCGTCACGGTGTCGCCGTCAGCGGCGATCCACTCGTGTTCTTCGGTGTAGTGGAGTGCGGCGAGGTCGGTCATTTGGTCCTCCGGTAGAAAGGCAGGGCGGTCACGGTCGCGGGGATTCTGGTCCCCCGCACATCAAGGAATACTGCGGTTCCCGCGTCAGCGGAAGAAGGGTGCACATAGGCCATCGCGATCGGATGTCCGAGTGTCGGGCTGAGGGCCCCGCTGGTGATCTCACCGAGCGTGGTCCCGTCGCCGTCGACCACGGCGTATCCGGCTCGCCCGGCACGTTTGCCCTCGGCGACGAGGCCGACCAGCACCGGTGCATCGGAGGTCTCGTCCTGCTCAGCGGTGAGGAGTGCCTCCTTGCCCACGAACCGCTCCTTCGCCGTCACGACGACGCGACCGAGGCCGGCCTGCGCCGGACGGGTCTCGAGGGTCAGCTCGTGGCCGTAGAGCGGCATGCCCGCTTCGAGGCGCAGCGTGTCGCGCGCCGCGAGTCCGGCGGGAACGAGTCCGTGCGGAGCGCCCGCTGCGAGCAGGGCGTCCCAGAGGGCGACCGCGTCGTCGGCTGCGACGAGCAGCTCGAAGCCGTCCTCGCCGGTATAGCCGGTGCGCGCGAGGAGAACGGGCTTGCCGGCGTATCCGGCCGACGCCCAGGCGTAGTACTTCTGCTCATCCCAGGGGGTGCTGACATCGGTGAGGTCGGTGGTCGCCGCGAGGACGGCCTCCGCGTGCGGGCCCTGCACGGCGATGAGGGCGTAGTCGTCGGACACGTCCTGCACGACGACCCCGAAGCCCTCGGTGCGAGCGCTCAACGCAGCGGACACCGCGTCTCGATTGCCCGCGTTCGAGATGATGAGGTAGTCGTCCTCGGCCAGGCGGTAGACGATCACGTCGTCGATGATCCCGCCGGACTCGGCGAGCAGCAGCGAGTACTTCGCCTTGCCGACCGCCAGCGCCGACAGACGACCGGCTAGCGCATGGTCGAGGAACGCCCCGGCTCCGTCGCCACGCACGGTGAACTCGGCCATGTGCGAGATGTCGAACATCCCCGCGCTCTGGCGCACCGCATGATGCTCGGCGAGGTCGGACGTGTAGCGGACCGGCATCTGCCAGCCGCCGAAGTCGGTGAACGAGGCGCCGAGCGCCTCGTGGCGTTCACGCAACGGGGTGTAGCGAGGTTCGGACATGGAGTTCTCCCGGGCTGTGTCGGGCGGAACGGCGGCGGGCCGTCCCTCGGAACTCCCCCTCTGTCATAGGCCTGAGAGTTTCACCCGTGCACAGAGGCGGGGCTTTCACCGTCGGCGGATCCGCACGGTCGCGGGATCGCTTTTCAGAGTGGCCGGACCCGCGCGGTACGCATACCTGAGAGATTGGCGGGGAGGCTTGCTCCTTCGGTGCCCGGCTGCGTTCGCCGGGGCTCTCCCGCGTGGGTCATACGGCCTGTCTTCAGTTGTGGGTCCAGTCTAGCCGGTCGGATTCTCGGTGCCGGATCCTCCGGAACGGCCTTCGAATCACGCGAATGGTCCCGTTCTGGGCTCCGATGCAACCATTCACGCGATTCGAAGGCAGCCATTCACGCGATGTGAAGGCGGAGTGCCGACCGTCAGTGCACGATGCCGAGTTCGCGGCGGACCTCGTCACGGAGACGTCCGAGGTTGTCCGGCTCGGGCGCCGCGCCCAGAAGGGTCTTGGTGTACTCGTGCTGCGGGTTCAGGATGACCTCGTCCGCCGGCCCCCGTTCGACGACATCGCCCTTATAGAGCACCATGATCTCGTCGGAGAAGTGCCTCGCCGTCGCCAGGTCGTGCGTGATGTAGAGCACTCCCAGGTTCTCCTCGCGCTGCAGTTCCGCCAGCAGGTTCAGGACCCCGAGACGGATCGACACATCCAGCATCGAGACCGGCTCGTCCGCCACGATGAACCGCGCCCCGGGCGCGAGAGCCCGCGCGATCGCGACGCGCTGCCGCTGTCCACCGGACAGCTCATGCGGACGACGCTCGGCGAAACTCTCCCCCGGCGTCAACCGCACACGCTCGAGGAGCTCCACGGCGCGCTCCCGCACCTGCGTGCGCGACAGCTCCGGGTGGTGCAGGCGCAGCGGCCGCTCCAGGTGGTGCACGATCGTGTGGAACGGGTTCAGCGAGGCGAACGGGTCCTGGAAGACCATCTGCACATCCGAGCGATAGGCCTCCAGCGCCCGACCTCCGGTCCCCGACGGCTTCCCGTCGAGGAGGATCTCCCCGCTGGTGGGAGTCTCCAGCTTCATGAGCATCCGCGCGATCGTCGACTTCCCCGACCCGGACTCCCCCACCAGAGCGACCGTCTTGCCCGCTTCGATCGTGAAGGACACATCCTTCACCGCATGCAGGACGCTCGATCGGAACCCCGAACGCAGATGGAAGTCCTTCACCAGGTTCCGCGCCTCCAACGTCGCCGTCCCCCCGGCGCCGGTCGCGGCCTCTGTGGTGGTGTTCGCGTTCATCGCACGCCCTCCTGGCTGACGCCGGTGCGGACGAAGTCGCCCCGCTCGCCCTTGAGCGACGGGAAGCTCGACAGCAACCGCCGCGTGTATTCGTGCTGCGGGGTGCGGTAGATCTCTTCCGCCGTCCCCTCCTCGACGATCTGCCCCTGCAGCATGATCGCGATCCGGTCACTGATCTCGATCAGCATCGGGAGGTCATGCGTGATGAAGATCACCGCGAACCCCAGCTTCTCGCGAAGACGCATGATCTCCCGGATGATGCCGCGCTGCACGACCACGTCGAGCGCGGTGGTCGGCTCATCCATGATCATGACCTGCGGGTCGAGTGCCAGGGCCATCGCGATCATCATGCGCTGCCGCATACCGCCCGAGAGTTCGTGCGGGAAGCTCGTGAGCCGACTCGGATCGACTCCGACCAGTGTCAGCAGTTCCTCGGCGCGCTCCTGCTTGGCCTTCTTGCTCATGCCAGGGCGGTGCGTGTCGAAGATGTCGAAGATCTGCGCCTTGACGCTGATCACCGGGTTCAAGGAGTTCATCGCTCCTTGGAAGACCATGGAGATCTTGTCCCAGCGGAAGGCTCGGAGCCCTTCGCCATCGAGCCCGACGACGTCGATGTCCTGACCGTCTCGGTCATGGAACACGATCTCCCCGGCCGTCATCAGCGCGGGTGCCTTGAGAAGGCGGTTCATCCCGTACGCCAGCGTCGTCTTCCCGCAGCCCGACTCCCCGGCGAGGCCGAGGATCTCCCCGCGGTTCAGGGTGAGCGAGACATCACGCACCGCCTTCACCGGCGGGTCGACTTCGTACTCGATCGACACGTTCCGTGCCGTCAGCACCGGCTCGCTCATGCGGTGACTCCCTTGGTCTTGGCGGCCTTGCGCACACGACGCGCGGCCTCCGGCGCATTGCGCAGCTTCGGGTTGATGACCTCGTCGATCGCGAAGTTGATGAGCGACAGCCCGGCGCCGAGCAACGCGATCATGAGTCCGGGCGGCACGAACCACCACCACGCTCCGCGACCGAGCGCCTGCCCCGATTGGGCGTCGTTCAGGATCGATCCCCACGTGATCGAAGAATTGGGGCCCAGGCCGAGATAGGACAGACCCGCCTCACCGAGGATCGCGAAGATGATGGCGAAGAGGAACTGTGCCGCGAGCAGAGGGAGCAGGTTCGGCATGATCTCCACGAGGATCACGCGGAAAGAGCGCTCCCCCGCGACCTTCGAGGCGTAGACGTAGTCCCTCGTGCGCAGCGACCTCGTCTGCAGCCGCAGAACGTAGGCGGCGCCGGCCCATGACGTGATACCGAGCACGAACGCGACGAGCTGCCAGCTGCGCTGCGGCACGAAGGAGGCGATCACCATCACGAGCGGCAACCCGGGGATCACGATCATCACGTTGGTGAGGAGCGCGAGTCCGTCTTCCCGCCATCCGCCCAGATAGCCCGCCAGGACACCGAACAAGAGGGAGAGGATGATCGCGATGCCGCCGGCGGTGACGCCGATGAGCAGGGAGCCCTGAGCACCGATGGCGAGCTGGGCGAACATGTCGTTGCCGAGCTTGGTCGTACCGAGCCAGTGCTCCGCGGAGGGCGGCTGGAGCGCGGGGTTCGCGGTGCTGCGCGGATCCTGCGTGAAGAAGGGCGCGATGATCGCGAAGAGCACGATCGCGACCACGATGCTCGCGCCGACGATGAACTTGGGTGAGGTGCTGGGCAGGATACGGCGCCGCTTGCGTCCTTGCTGAGTGGCCAAGGAGATCGTGCTGGCCGGTGCCGTGATCGGCGGCTCCTGCGTCAGGAGCGGGTTCTTCGTGTCAGACATTCTGGCGAGCCCTCGGGTCGATGAAGCCATAGACGAGGTCCATGATGAAGTTGGCGGCGAGCACCGTCAGGGTGATGACGAGGAACAGTCCCTGCATCAGCGCGTAGTCGTTGTTGGTCACGGCCTGGAACATCAGCTTGCCGATGCCGGGGTAGGTGAACACCTGCTCCATGACGATGGAACCGGCGACCACGAAGCCGAGTGTGATCGAGAACCCCGCGATCGAGGGGATCGCCGCGTTGCGAGCCGCGTACGTCGTCATGATGCGTCGCGGACGAAGCCCCTTGGCCTCCGCCGTGAGCACGTAGTCCTCGGCGAGGGTCGACACCATCATGTTGCGCATGCCGAACATCCAGCCACCGACCGAACTGATCACGATCGTGATCGCCGGGAGGATCGCATGCGCCACGGCATCGGTGAAGAACGCCCACGTCGGTTCGGGGCCGTCCGGATAGTCGAACACGTCGTAGCCGCCGAAGATCGGGAACCAGCCGAGGCCGACCGCGAACACGGCGACCAGGATCAGGGCCATCCAGAAGTACGGGATCGACTGGAGGACGGTGGTCGCGGGGATCAGGTGGTCGACCCAGGTGCCGCGCTTCCATCCGGCCCAGGCGCCGAGCACGACGCCGAGGACGAAGGAGATGACGGTCGCGGTGCCGACCAGGACGAGCGTCCACGGAAGAGCGCCGGCGATGAGCTCCGTCACCGGAGTGGGGAACTTTGTGACCGAGACGCCGAGGTCGCCCTGGAACATGCGTCCCCAGTACGCCAGGTACTGCTCCCACAGGGAGGAGTCGTCGCCGCCGAGCAGGAGCTTGATGTTGCGGATGGCTGTCTCGGAGACCTCGCCGCCGGCCCGCTGCATCTTGGCGATCATGATGTCGGCCGGGTTCCCCGGCATGAGCCGGGGAAGAAGGAAGTTGATGGAGATCGCGGCCCAGAGCGTGAACGCGTAGAACCCGATTCTTCGTGCATAGAACTTCATGTCACTGTGTCCTGACTTCCTTCTTCCCCGACTCCTCTCGGTTACTTGACCGGCTGCAGCTGCGTCAGGACGTAGCCTGCCGCGATCGGACCCCAGGACGGCGGGAAGGCGTAGAGGTCTTCCTCGGTCGGCCAGCCCGTGAAGTCCTTCGTGTTGTAGAAGGTCTGCGTCGCGTTGATGACGAGCGGGATGTAGGGCAGGTCACGCACGATCTCGGTCTGGATCGTGCCGTAGAGCTCCTTCTTCTCCGCCTCGTCGTTCGTGCTGATGGCCGACTGGATCGCCTCGTCGACGACGGGGTTGTCGTAGCGGCTGAAGTTCCAGCGGCCCGCCGGAACCTCTGTGCCCACGGGGCTGGTCGACTGGACGGTGGTGCCGCCGAACCAGTCACGGTAGATCTGGAACGGGTCCGCCACGGAGGTGCCGACGACCCCACCGACGATCAGCTGGAACTCGCCACCCTGCCGAGCGTCGGAGAACTCCTGCCACTGCACCGTCGACGCGGTGATCTTGATTCCGGCGGCCTCGGCCTGCTCGGCGATCAGCTTCGCGGCGTCGTTGTAGTCCGTCCACCCGTCGACCGAGGTGAGGGTCAGCTCGAGGGGCACGCCGTCCTTCTCGTAGATGCCGCTCGAACCCTTGGTGTAGCCCGCCGCCTCGAGGATCTCCCCCGCCTCGGCGACGTTCGCCTCCTGCGGGCTGACCTCGTTGGCGGGGTCCGCGACCCACTTCTCGTCGCGCGGCAGCAGGGCGAACGTCGGCGAGATGTCACCGGTCAGACCGACGAACGCCTTGTCCTTGATGGTGGCGCGGTCGATCGCGACGTTGAGGGCCTGGCGCACGGCGACGTCGGTCTGTGGACCGGTGCAGCCGAGGTCGGCGTTCGAGCAGGTGTACAGGACGGTCGGGTCCTGCGGGGTGTTGATCCAGTCGATCTTCCCGTTGCCGGTCACGTCGTCCGGGTTCGGGATGAACATGCCCGTCCAGTCGAGCTTGCCGGCGGCCAGCAGATCCTGAGCGGTCTGGTTGTTGTCGACGGCGATGTACTGGACCTTCTTGACGCCGAGCTTGTCGGCATCGCGGAAGTTCTCGTTCGCGACGAGCGTGTACGACTCGCTCGTGGTCTTGTCGACGACGTAGGCCCCGGAGCCGACGGGCTCCTCGTTCGTGAAGTTCGCGAAGTCGGTGATGTCCGCCCAGATGTGCTCCGGGAGGATGTAGGTCGAGCCCAGACGCTGGAACTCGGTCGTGTACTGCGCCGAGGAGTAGGTCAGCACGACGGTGGTGTCGTCCGTGGCCTCGGCGGAGACCAGGCCGTTGCCCTCGGGGTTGTTGGCCTCGTAGTTGAAGGAGAACGCGACGTCCTCCGCGGTGAGCGGCTCGCCGTCGCTCCACTTGAGGTCGGGCTTGATGGTGATCGTGATCGCCGTGCCGTCCTCGTTGTACTCGAACGTGTCGCCGATGAGTCCGACGGGCTCGGAGTCAGCCGTCTTGTTGAAGAAGAACAGCGGCTCGTAGATCGGCCCGAGCGCGCCGTGGAGCACGGTCGGTGCGAACGGGTTGTAGTTCACGGCGATCGGCGTCTGGCTGCCGGCCCAGACACGAAGGGCGCGGTCGCTGTCGGCGTTGTCATCGCCGCTGCCGCCGGTGCCACAGGCGGTGAGGCCCAGGGCGAGGACGGATGCTCCGGCGATGGCGGTGAGCGCGAGCTTGCGCTTTCCGTTTCGGATCATTTCTCTTGTTTCCTCTCGGTGCTGCACTGCAGGAGGGATCGCTCCGGATGGAGCAGAACCCCGGGTCTGGGGTTCGCGGGCCCCGGGAGGCGACCGGCTGGCCACCACGAAGGGGTTTGTTAGGACAGTAACCTAACAAACCCGTATGCCGATAAACAAGGCTCCTTGCGCTCGCTGGATAACGTTTCGGACTCGGCGACGGATCGCGTCACACGTGCGCACTAAGGGTCCGCATGACACTAAGATCGTTCTCGGAGGTTAAGGTGTCTATGACTCAAAGCAGTGACATCCGGGTCGCCGTCTCGACGGTGATCCTGACGCTGCGGCGCACGGATGACGGGCGGGCGCGGCTCGCGCTGCCACTCGTGCTGCGCACCCGCGAGCCCTTCGCACAGCAGTGGGCGCTTCCCGGCGGCTGGCTGACCGTGGCCGAGTCCCCCGTCGATGCGGCAGCGCGCACACTCGCGGAGACCACCGGCCTCGCGCCCAGCTACCTGGAGCAGCTCTACGCCTTCGGTGCGGTCGACCGCTCCCCCACCCGTGTCGTCTCGATCGTGTACTGGGCGCTGCTCCGCCAGGACGACGTGACCGCCCAGATCGCGGCGCACCAGGCTTCCGGCCGCGCCCCCGAGAACGTGCGCTGGTTCGATGTGGATCAGCTGCCCCGACTGGCTTTCGATCACTCCGAGATCGTCGAATACGCGCTGTGGCGACTCCGCAACAAGGTCGGATACAGCCGGGTCGCCCAAGGCTTCCTCCCCGAGGAGTTCACGCTCGCCGAGCTCCGGGAGGCCTACGAGTCGATCCTCGGCCGGACCCTCGACCCGGCGAACTTCCGCCGCCAGGTCGAGGCCGCCGGAAACCTCCTCCCCACCGACCGCTTCCGCACCGGAAGCCATCGTCCTGCACGTCTGTACCGCGACAACACCGATGTCGAGCTGGCCGACCGCGGCCCGCTCGGTCCCGAAGAAACGAGCACCCGATGAGCATCACCTTCGTACCCGCTCCCGCCGTTCCACCGCTGGACCCCTCCGTGGACCATGCGATCCAGGCGATCGTCACCGGCGCGTCGACCGACGCCACCTGCGCCACGGACCTCGCCGCCGGCCCCTGGGACTTCGACGCGCGCCCCGGATACGGTCCCGGTTCCTCGATGGGCGACGTCATCCCGACCGGAGCCCCGCGGCAGGGCGAGCTGCCCGCCGAGTACCGGGAGGCATCCGAGGAAGAGCTCGACGGACGGATCCGCGCGGCCAAGGAGACGCTCGGCGACCGGGTCGTCATCCTCGGTCACTTCTATCAGCGCGAAGAGGTCGTCCAGCACGCGGACTACGTCGGCGACTCGTTCCAGCTCGCCACCGCCGCCAAAGGCCGGGCCGACGCCGAGGCGATCGTGTTCTGCGGGGTGCACTTCATGGCCGAGACCGCCGACCTGCTCTCCCAGCCCGACCAGGCCGTGATCCTCCCGAACCTCGCCGCCGGCTGCTCGATGGCCGACATGGCCGACATCGACCAGGTCGAGGAGTGTTGGGAACAGCTCGAGGAGGTCTTCGGCGACCTCGAGGCCACGGACACCGAAGGCCGGGTACCGGTGATCCCGGTGACCTACATGAACTCCTCCGCCGCGATCAAGGGCTTCGTCGGGCGTCACGGCGGGATCGTCTGCACATCGTCGAACGCCCAGACCGTGCTCGAGTGGGCCTTCGAGCGCGGCCGTCGCGTGCTGTTCTTCCCCGACCAGCATCTGGGGCGCAACACCGCCAAGGCGATGGGCGTACCGCTCGAGCAGATGCCGATGTGGAACCCGCGGCGAGCGCTCGGTGGTTCGTCCGCCGAGCAGCTCCTCGACTCCCGGGTGATCCTGTGGCACGGCTTCTGCTCGGTGCACCGGCGCTTCACCGTCGGCCAGATCGAGCAGGCCCGCGCCGAACACCCCGGCGTGCGCGTGATCGTGCACCCCGAATGCCCGATGGAGGTCGTCGACGCCGCCGACGAGGCCGGCTCGACCGAGTACATCCGGCGGGCGATCGACTCGGCGACCGAGCCTTCCGTCTTCGCGATCGGCACCGAGATCAACCTCGTCCGACGACTCGCGGCGCAGTATCCGCAGCACGAGATCTTCTGTCTCGACCCCGTCGTGTGCCCCTGTTCGACGATGTACCGCATCCACCCCGGCTACCTGGCCTGGGTACTGGAGGAACTCGTGGCGGGCCGCACCCCGAACCGGATCACGGTCTCCGGCGACGTCGCCGATCCCGCGCGAGTGGCGCTGGAGCGGATGCTCGCCGCCAAGCCACCGGTGGCCGCAGGCGTGCGATGAACGTCGTCGTCGTCGGATCGGGCATCGCGGGCCTCACCGCTGCGCTCCACGCCGAGGAGGCCGGTCACTCGGTGACGGTGGTCACCAAGGGTGCGCTCGGAGACGGATGCACCGCGCTCGCGCAGGGCGGTGTGGCCGGGATCTACGGGCCCGGAGACTCGGCAGAGCAGCACGCGGACGACACGATGGACGCGGGTGCAGGACTCGCCGACCCCGCTGCGGTGCGGGCGCTCGTCGCCGACGCGGCAGAGCGGATCGCGGAGCTGATCAGCCGAGGTGTCGCCTTCGACAGGACGGCAGACGGCGAGCTGCAGCTTGGGCGGGAGGCCGCGCACGGCCACGCCCGCATCGTGCACGCGGGCGGAGACGCCACCGGAGCCGCGATCTCCGCAGCGCTCGTCGCCGCTGCCCGCCGGGCGTCCATGAGCATCGTGGAGCACGCGCTCCTGACCGAGGTGATCGTCGCGGATCACGCCGCGCGCGGCGTCGTCCTCCTCATCGGCGGGGAAACCGTCGAGCTCCTCGCCGATGCCGTGATCCTCGCCACCGGCGGTGCCGGGCATCTCTACGCGCACACGACGCACCCCCGCGGAGCGACGGGCGACGGCATCGCCGCGGCGCTGCGCGCGGGAGCCGCCGTCGCCGATCTGGAGTTCGTCCAGTTCCATCCGACGATCCTGGCGTCGGGACCGGCATTCCTCATCTCGGAGGCTGTGCGCGGGGAGGGGGCGACACTGATCGATGACCGCGGCCGTCGTTTCACCTTCGACAGTCACCCGGACGGTGAACTCGCTCCGCGGGATGTCGTGTCGCGCGCCATCGCGAGGCACGCAGCGATCCAGGCGACACCCGTGCGTCTCGATGCCACCATGCTGGACGCCGAGAAGCTGGCGGCACGGTTCCCGACCATCGATCGTGTGACGAGGGAACGCGGATACGACTGGTCACGCGAGCCCATCCCCGTCACTCCGGCCGCCCACTACCTGATGGGCGGCATCGTCACCGACCTCGATGGCCGCACGACGATCCCCGGGCTCTATGCGGTCGGCGAGGTCGCACGCACCGGCGTCCACGGCGCGAATCGACTCGCCTCCAACTCCCTGTTGGAAGGGGCCGTGTTCGGGGCCCGAGCCGCGGCCGCGCTCGGGACTCCCTGGCGCCCGATCTCACCGGAACCGTCTCCCGCGGCCGTCCACGAGCCCGCGCCCCTTTCGTCTGCGCCGCCCGCCTTCACCCGCACCGCCTTGCAGCAGCTGATGTGGGAGGACGTCGGGTTGCTGCGCTCCGGCGCGCAACTCGCCCGAGCCTGGGCCACCGTGCGTGCATGGGCCGCCGCCGTCCCCGCTCCGGCCACGGCCACGGCCACGGAGCACGAAGACGCGAACCTGCTGCTGCTCGCCGAGGCCACTGCTGCCGCCGCCCTCGCCCGCACCGACTCGGTGGGGGCACACCATCGCGTCGACGCCCCCACCCCTGAAGCGCTCCCGTCGTCCCGCGACCGCTCATCGATCCTGGAGGCCGTCTGATGCTCACCCGCGCCACCCTCACCCGCGTCGTCGGAGCAGCCCTCGAAGAAGACGCCCCCTGGGGAGACCTCACCAGCACCACCCTGCTCCCGGCGGAGGCGACGGCCACGGCTGATCTCGTGGCCCGCGAACCCGGCGTGTTCAGCGGTGGCGCGGTCTTCGCGGCCGCCTTCGCCCTCACCGATGACGAGCTCATCGTCGACGTGCACGTCGGCGACGGCGACGAGTTCGCCGCGGGCGATGTCCTCGCTTCGGTGTCGGGCTCGGCACGCAGCATCCTGACGGCCGAACGGGTGGCGCTGAACTTCGCGCAGCGGATGAGCGGCATCGCGAGCCTCACCGCGGCGTACGTCAGCGCGATCGAGGGCACGTCTGCGCGCATCGCCGACACACGCAAGACCACGCCGGGGCTGCGCGCCTTCGAGCGGCATGCGGTCGAATCGGGCGGCGGCCGCAACCACCGCTATTCCCTGTCGGACGCGGTGATGGCGAAGGACAACCACCTGGCCGTGCTCACCCGATCGGGTCTCGACCTCGCGACCGCTCTGCGTCAGGCACTGTCGCGGCTTCCGCACACCACGCACGTCGTCGTCGAAGTCGACCGTCTCGACCAGATCCCGGCCGTCCTCGACGGCGGTGCCCACACGGTGCTGCTCGACAACTTCTCCCTCGACGATCTGCGTGCGGGCGTCGCCCTGATCGGCGGGCGAGCGACGGTCGAAGCCTCCGGTGGAGTGAACCTCGACACCGTCGGCGACATCGCCCGCACCGGGGTGGACGTGATCTCAGTCGGGGCTCTGACCCACTCGGCCCGCGCCCTCGACCTCGGCCTGGATCTGCGGATCGACTGAACATCGTGCTCTACCTCGACCATGCAGCGACCTCTCCGGTGCGTCCGGAGGTGCTCGACGCGATGCGTCCGTACCTCACCGGAGTGTTCGGCAATCCCTCGAGCCATCACACGGCAGGCGAAGCGGCGGCGAGCGCACTCGACGACGCCCGCGTCCGGGTCGCGCGGGTGCTGGGACTGCGCACCGGCGATGTGGTCTTCACCGCGGGCGGGACGGAGGCGAACAACCTCGCAGTGAAGGGCATCACGCTCGCGGCCCTCGAGACCGGGAAGCGGCATCTCGTCATCTCCCCGATCGAACACGAGTCGATCCTGGAATCCGCCGCGTATCTGCGACGCTTCCACGGGGTCGAGGTGACGATGCTTCCCGTCGACGACGCCGGTCGGATCGCACCGGATGCGCTCGCGTCGGCGATCAGAGACGACACGGCACTGATCTCCGTCGGCCACGCGAACAACGAGGTGGGCACGGTCCAGGACGCGACGGCGCTGGCGTCGGTAGCCCGGGCTTCTCGCGTACCCCTCCACCTGGATGCGGTGCAATCGGCGGGGTGGCTTCCGCTTGCCGGGCTCGGCGCCGACGCCGTCTCCATCGCCGGTCACAAGCTCGGCGCTCCCAAAGGCATCGGCGCTCTGGCCGTGCGAGGTCGCATACCCCTGGAACCGGTGCTGCACGGGGGCGGTCAGGAACGCGGGCGTCGGTCGGGCACGGAGAACGTCGCCGGAGCCGTCGCACTGGCGACCGCCCTGGAAGTCGCGGAGAGCGAGCGGGAGGTCCTGGCACCCCGTGTCGCGGCGACCACGGCACGGTTCATCTCCCTCGTGCTCTCCGGCATCCCTGAAGCTTCACTCACCGGCGATCCCGCGAACCGCCTGCCCGGCACAGCGAGCTTCACCTTCGCGGGCACCAGCGGTGAATCGGTGCTCCTCGAGCTTGAACGCCGGGGGATCATCTCCTCGAGCGGCTCGGCCTGCGCGGCGGGCAGCGACGACCCCTCGCACGTCCTCCTCGCGTGCGGCGTGCCCCCCGGGGTGGCGCAGACCTCGGTCCGATTCACCTTCGGCAGGGAGGCACTGCCCGATGGCGCACCCGAACGACTCGCGGAACTCGTCACCAACTCCGTGCACGCGGCCCGAGGCTGATGCCCGGCCATAGACTCAGCTGGTGACTGCCTCCGACCCGATCGTGACGCTGGTCGTCCCCGGACGCGATATCGCCGCCTTCGCCCCCGCAGCCCTCGACTCCCTGCGTGCGCAGACCGAGCGCCGGTGGCGGGCGATCCTCATCGACGACGGGTCCACCGACGACACGGGAGCGATCTTCGATGCGGCTGCGGCCGCGGACCGACGCTTCACGGCGATCCACCACCCGGCCTCCCGCGGCCTCGGAGCCGCGCGCAACCTCGGACTCGACCGCGTCGACACCCGGTACCTCGGATTCCTCGACGGCGACGATGAGCTCCTCCCCGATGCGCTCGCACGGATGACCCGCACGCTCGACCACACCGGAAGCGACTTCGTGGCCGGTGCGTACGTGCGTTCCCGCCCGGAGGGGTCCGGCTACGTCGCAGGGCGGGTGCAGCCCTGGGTGGCGGCCGCGACCTCTCCGGAGCGACTCGGCACGACCCTCACCGCGCACCCGCAGGCGGTGTCGAACATCGTCGCGTGGTCGAAGGTGAGCCGCACCGCCTTCTGGCGGGACCTCCGATTCCCCGAGGGTGTCGCGTACGAAGATCAGGTGGTCGCGCAGCTGATGTACACCCGGGCGCGCGCCTTCGACGTGATCCCCGATGTCGTCGTGCGATGGCGCCTCCGCGCCGACGGCACGTCGATCACGCAGAGCAAGTCGCAGCTGTCCGTCCTGCGCGACTACCTCGCGGCGTTGCGTGGCGGCATCCGCGTCCTGCACGACGCGGGTGCCCGCGCATCCGTCACCGCCCGCCTCGACCTGATCCTCGCGATGGACATCGCACCCCTGCTCGAGATCGCGAGCACCCACCCCGACCCGGCCTACGCGGCCGAGGTCGATGCGTTCATCGCGGAGCTCCGGGCACTCCCCGAGTTCGCCGACGCCGCGCCCGACCCCGCCATCGCCGCCGCGCTCGCGTGGTGACGCACGCCCTCCGACCGAACAGGTACCCACGACATGCACGACTACCTCTCCTCTCTCTTCTCCCTCGACGGCCGCACGGCGGTCGTGACGGGCGGCAGCTCCGGGATCGGCCGGGGCATCGCCACCGCGCTCGCCCGCGCCGGTGCCGCGACCGTCATCGTCGCCCGCGGTGAGGCGCGCATCGACGAGACCGTCGAAGAGCTCCGCGCGCACGGATGCCGCGCCGCGGGGGTCGTCGGCGATCTCCGCACCCGTGCGGGCATCCACGCGGTCGCAGAGGCGGCCACGGAGCCGTTCGGCGAACCGGACATCCTCGTGAACTCCGCCGGGATCAACATCCGCCCTCCGTTCCCGGAGATCACCGAGGACGACTGGGATGCGACCATGACGGTCAACGCGCTCGCTCCCTTCCTCCTCGGACAGCGATACGCACCCGGCATGGTGGAACGCGGCTACGGCCGACTCATCCACATCAGTTCCCAGCAGGCCCACCGCGCCTTCGTCGGCAGCGGGATCTACGGTGCGTCCAAGGGAGCTGTGGAGTCGCTCATGCGTTCTGAGGCGGAGGCATGGGGCGGCACCGGCGTGACCAGCAACACCCTGGTGCCCGGGTTCGTGCTCACCCCACTGAACGCCCGCCTTCAGGAGGATCCTGCGAAGATCGCCGAGCTCGCGGCACGCACCATGATCGGCCGCAACGGTCTTCCGAGCGACTTCGCCGGTGCTGCCGTCTTCCTCGCCGGCGCAGGCTCGGCCTACGTGACCGGACACTCGCTGTTCGTCGACGGAGGCCTCTCGGTGCACTGAGGCCGAACACAGCGGCTCAGGACTCCGGCGGGTAGATCGGCTCATCGGGCCGAGGCTCCGCGAGCAACGGCACCGCCGCCGTGATCGTCGCGACCGCATCGGCACCCGCAGAGTCGGCGGGCGCCCTGTCCGCACGACGATCGGCGAGCGGGGCGGGGGCTCCGCCGGTCACGGCCTGTTCGACTGCGGCCTCGGTATCGAGCACGCGGGACGCCGCGACCTGTTCCGCTGCGAGCTCGGCATAGAGGCCGCCGAGCGCGAGCAGCTCGGTGTGCGTGCCGGACTCGACGATGCGCCCGGCTTCGAGGACGTGGATCACATCCGCCCCCATCACGGTCGACAGTCGATGCGCGATCGACAGCGTGGTCCGTCCCTTCGCGGCCTCATCCAGCGCCTCCTGCACGACACGTTCCGAGACGGTGTCGAGAGCGGAGGTCGCCTCGTCGAGGAGCAGGACCGGCGGATCCTTGAGCAGCACGCGGGCGATCGCGATGCGTTGCTTCTCGCCACCGGAGAGCCGGTACCCGCGCTCGCCCACGACGGTGTCGTAGCCCTGCTCGAACCCGGCGATGATGTGGTGGATGTTGGCAGCCGTGCAGGCCGCGATCAGTTCGTCCTCGGTCGCATCCGGCTTGGCATAGCGAAGGTTCTCGCGGATGGTGGCGTGGAAGAGATACGTCTCCTGCGACACGATGCCCACGTGGTCGATGATCGACTCCTGGGAGAGTTCCCGGACATCGGCACCGGCGAACAGCACGGCGCCCCCCTTGGCTTCATACAGACGCGGAGCCAGGTAGAGGATCGTGGTCTTGCCTGCGCCGGACGGTCCGACGAAGGCGACGTGCTGTCCCGGTTCCGCGACGAACGAGACCCCGTCCAAGGTCGCACGTGCCTCGGCGGACGCGTCCGGGTAACGGAAGACGACGTCGGCGAATTCGAGCCTTCCGCGCGGACCCGGAGCCTCGTCGACTGTGATCGCGTCGGGGGCATCCTGGATCTCGGGCACCAGGTCGAGGTACTCGAAGATGCGCGCGAACAATGCCGAAGAGGTCTGCACGTCCAGGGAGACACGCATCAGTCCCATCAACGGCATGAGCAGTCGCGCCTGCACCGTCGTGAACGCGACCACGGTTCCTGCGGTGATGGCCCCGGTTCCGCCCGCGATCAGATACCCCGAGACGAGGTAGATGACGGCGGGCACACTGGCCATGAGCACCTGCACGACCGCGAAGAAGCCCTGACCGCTCATCGCCCTCCGCACCTGCAGGACGACCTGGTTGCGGTTCTCCGCCTGATAGCGCTCGGACTCCGTGCGCTGGCGGTTGAACGCCTTCGACAGCAGCATCCCCGACACGCTCAGCGTCTCCTGCGTGATCGAGGTCAGTTCGGAGAGGGATTCCTGCGTCTCGCCGGCGATCCGCGCACGCACCTGGCCCACACGGCGCTGGACGAAGATGAGGAACGGCATCATGACGACGGCGATGAGCGTCAGACGCCAATCGATCAGGATCATGGCGACGAGCGAGGCGATCACGGTGACGACGTTGCCCAGGATGCTGGTGACGGTGTTGGTCAGCACGCCCGAGACCCCGCCGACGTCGTTCTGCAGCCGGGACTGGATGACCCCCGTCTTGGTGCGGGTGAAGAAGCCGAGTTCCATCGCTTGCAGGTGCTCGAAGAGTTTGACCCGCAGATCGCCCGTCACGTTGTTGCCGACCGTGGACGTCAGCCAGGTCTGGGCGACACCGAGCACCGCGGAGAGCAGGAACAGGCCGACCATCGCGGCGACGAGCCAGGCCAGCAGCTCGAGGTGCGGGCCTCCCCCGGCGACGGGGAACAGCGCGTCGTCGAAGATGCGCTGCACGATCAGGGGCGGGACGACGGCGATCGCGGCGCCGACGATGACGAGGATCCCCGTGAAGAAGATGCGCCAGCGATAGGCGCTGAAGAGCGAGACCACCCGCGAACCCAGCCCGGCGATCCGTGGCGCCTCGGCGTTCAGCTTCCGCTGCGCGTCTTCGTCGACTCCGCGGAACCCACCGCGGTGTCCGCCGCCCATGCCGCCGCCCATGCTCATGGCGCCAGCGTACCCACGCGCGGGGACATCACGGCCCGCGCACCCGTCCTCCACGGATATCTGTGAGTTCGGAATGAAATGTCGGCGATTGCCGTTACGCTGATTGACTCTTGCGAACTCTCGCGAATTCCGTTTCTTCTTCGCCCTGGAGGCCGCCCATGTCTGCCGTCGATACCGGCTCCATCTCGACGACCCCCGCGACGGCAGGGGGCGAGATCTCCCGCACCGACATGCGCGTGATCTGGCTGCTGCTCGTCGCCGCCTTCGTCGCGATCCTCAACGAGACCACGATGGGGATCGCGATCCCCCACCTGAACACCGACCTGGGCATCCCGCCCGAGCTCGGCCAGTGGCTCACGAGCGCGTTCATGCTCACGATGGCAGTCGTGATCCCGACCACGGGCTTCATCCTGCAGCGGTTCACCACGCGCCAGGTCTTCATCGCCGCGATGACCGCGTTCTCGCTCGGCACCCTCGTGGCCCTCGTCGCACCCGGCTTCACCGTGCTGCTGGTCGGTCGCGTTATCCAGGCCGCCGGCACCGGCATCATGATGCCGCTGCTGATGACGACGATCATGAACGTCGTGCCACCGCAGTCGCGTGGCCGCATGATGGGCCGTGTCGGCCTCGTGATCTCGCTCGCTCCGGCGATCGGTCCGACCCTCGCCGGTGCCGTGCTCGAGTTCGCCAGCTGGCGCGCACTCTTCGGGATCATCCTGCCGATCTCGCTGATCGCCCTCCTCATGGGAGTGAAGTGGATGACGAACCTGGGTGAGACCCGGTCCGTCCCGCTCGACATCCTCTCGATCCCGCTCGCAGCGCTCGGCTTCGGCGGCGTCGTGTTCGGGCTCAGCCAGTTCGGTGCCGAGGGCGGATCGGGTGAGACCGCCGGCATCATCTCGCTGATCGTCGGTGCGCTGTCGCTGGGGCTGTTCGTCTGGCGTCAGCTCCTGCTGCAGCGCATCGATGACGCACTGCTCGATCTGCGCGTCTTCCGCTCCCGCAACTTCACGCTGTCCGTGATCATCATGTCGATCCTGGCGCTGTCGATGTTCGGCACCCTGACGCTCCTGCCGCAGTACCTGCAGAACGTCGCCGGGCTCAACCCGCTCCAGTCCGGCCTGATCCTCCTCCCCGGTTCCCTGCTGATGGGACTGCTCGGGCCGATCATGGGCCGTGTCTACGACGCCCGCGGCACTCGCCCGCTGCTCATCCCCGGCACGATCCTGGTCTCGTCGTCGCTGTTCTTCTACTCGACGGTCGGCGAACACACCATCTGGTGGGCGCTCATCATCGTCCAGGCGGCCATGTCGGTCGGGCTCGCGATGTCGTTCACGCCGCTGTTCTCCGCCTCGCTGGGTTCGCTGCAGCGCTCCCTGTACTCCCACGGTTCCGCGGTGTTGAACACCCTGCAGCAGGTTGCCGGGGCCACCGGAGTCGCCCTGCTGCTGGTGACCTACTCCACGATCCTGCATGCCGGAGAGCAGGAGGGCCTGTCGACCGCGGTCGCGGGTGCTCCCGGTGCTCGCACGGCGTTCCTGATCGCGGCGTTCATCTCGCTCGCGGCCGTGACGCTGAGCCCGTTCGTCCGCAAGCCTTCCGACGATGCCGGCGAGGCACTGCCCGCCGGACACTGATCGTTCGGAGGCTGCCCGCGATGGCGTCTGTCTCTTACTCGCTCTTCGGCGCGGGGAACTGGCAGACGCCATTGCTGCAGTAGCCCGCAGCTTCGCCCTCGAGCAGGTTCAGGGAATCCAGGAGCGGTTTCAGCCCGACGGGCTCGTCCTGCTGCACGGAATCCTGCCGCGTGTTCTTCATCCCTCGATGCTACGCCTGTCGGGAAGGGGTGGCGCCGGATCCGCACGGTCGGACATGCCCGCAGATCGACCGCGGTTCTCCCGTACGGTTGAGGGATGGTCAAACGACTCCTCGCCCGCATGTTCTGGGCGTTCAGCAGATGGACGCTCGTGAGCGAGGCAGCGCCGACGCGGCCGACCGTTCTGGTCGGCGCTCCGCATACGTCCAACTGGGACTTCGTGCTGATGCTCGCGATCGCCTGGCGACTCGGCATCGACGTTCATTGGCTCGGCAAGAAGAGCCTCTTCCGTGGATGGCGCGGGCCGATCATGCGTGGGCTCGGCGGAATCCCCGTCGACCGTGCCGACCCCGCGAGGGTGGTCAACGACGTCGTGGGCCAGGTGCACGCGGGTACCGTCTTCGGGCTCGTCGTGACACCTGACGGCACCCGAGGCGGCAACGAGTACTGGAAGTCGGGGTTCTATCGGATCGCTCGCGAGACAGGTATGCCGGTGACGCTCGGCTTCGTGGATCGCACGACCATGACGAGCGGGCTCGGTCCGACCATCGATCTGACCGGCGATGTGTCGGCCGACATGGATCGGATCCGAGCGTTCTACGCGGACAAGGCCGGCGCGCGGCCCGAGCGTCGCACCGAACCGCGACTGCGTGAGGAAGGCGCCGAGACCACGGAGCCCGACACCGCGTAAGCGCGGGTTCCGGCGATCAGCCCGCCTTCGCGGGGTGTGCACGGGCGTACTCGAGATCCTCGTCACTCAAGGACTCCACCATCCCGACGACTGCACCGGTGATCACGCGGATCTCCTCGCGCACCGCCTCGTCGAGGTGCGGACTGTCGGCGTCGAGCACGGCCCGTCGCCCGTCTTCGGAGAGTTCAGGCCACCAGTCGCGGATCGGAGGGAGCGTCATCATGCCTTCTTTCGTTCCACGGATGCAAGCGTCTGGACAGCGGCCGAGCGGGGAAACCACACTGAGACCATGACATCAGATCCTTCGGGTGGAGGGAACGGTCTCGACGGCCGTGACGAGACCGCGAACGAGCGGGCCGATCGCAACTGGGAAGAGCTTCTCCAGGAGCTTCGCGTCATGCAGACGGGGACCCAGATCCTCACCGGCTTCCTCCTCGCGGTCGCCTTCCAGCCACGCTTCACCGACATGGACGCGCTCCAGCGCGATCTCTACGTCGTGCTCGTCGCGCTCGCGGCGGTGGCGACGATTCTCGCCCTCGCACCCGTGGGGATGCACCGCGCACTGTTCGGTCGGCGTCGCAAGCCGGAGCTGGTGCGGATCGCGGCGCGGATCGTCCGCATCGACCTCGTCGTGATCGGCGCGCTGACCATCGGCGTGACGACGCTGATCATCGACTTCACGGTCAACCGCGTCGCCGGCATCATCGCGCTCATCGCGGCGCTGGTCCTCGTGACGGCGCTGTGGGCGGCGCTTCCGCGGATCATGCGCGGCAGCGCCCACGCCCGCGGAGCCGCCACCGAGTGACGGCCCCGCGGTACCCGCAGTCAGCGTCCTGCTGGGCTCCGGTTCTCTGCGCTGACCATCCATGCGAACTGCTCGAGCCGTTCGATGATGGCGTGCAAGAGGTCCGCAGAGGTCGGGTCCTCCTCGTCGACGGCGTCATGCACGTCTCGTGCTGTTCCGACCGCCGCCTCCAGTCGCTCCGTGACGAGGTCGATCGTCTCGGTGGTCGAGACCTCGCCGGCGGGGAACTCGGGAAGCGAGCTCGTCTTCGCGATGGTCGCACTGCGCCCGTCGGGGACGGCATGCAAGGCTCGCATGCGCTCCGCGATCGTGTCGCTGAAGGTGCGTGCATCGTCGATGATCTCGTCGAGCTGGCGGTGCGTGTCGCGGAAGTTGCGCCCCACGACGTTCCAGTGCGCCTGCTTTCCCTGGATCGCGAGATCGAGCAGATCGACGAGCACGGCCTGCAGGTTGTCCGCAAGGGTCTTCGAGGCGGTGAAGCCCTTCTCCGCGTTCTGCTGCCTGGTCGTCTTCGCCGCGTGCTTCGTCGAGTCGCCGGTCTTCTTGGTGGTCGTGCTTTTCGCCATGATGTACCTCCTGTGGCTGACGCTAATCCGGCGCGCAACCGAGAGCGAGGGGGTTGACACCGCGGGGGCGGAACCCGGAATCTGACACGCGTGAGTGACGCGGACATCGTGAACGAAGACCAGGAAAAGACGCAATCGGAGATCGTCATCTCTCCGATCAGCGATGAGGACGCCGGCGAGGTGCTGACGGTGCAACGCGCTGCCTTCGTCTCGGAAGCCGCCATCTACGGCAGTGTCGACATGCCGCCCCTGACCCAGACGCTCTCCGAGTTGGAAGCAGAGCTGCGCTCCGAGTCGGGACTGACCGCGCGCATCGACGGGCGCCTCGTCGGCGCCATCCGCTACGTCGAGAGAGACGGTCTGCTGCTGATCGGCAGGATCGCGATCGCACCGGACGTGCAGGGCGAGGGAATCGGCAGACTACTGCTCGAGAGCGCCGAGAGGGCGTCCGGAGCGGACGTCGCGGAGCTGTTCACGGGGAGCTTGAGCGAAGCGAACATCCGCCTCTACCGATCGTGCGGGTATGAGGAGCACGAGCGCGTTCCGGACGGCGACGGCACCGCGCAGGTGTTCCTCCGCAAGAACCTGCGAGCAGGGTAAGAGTCTCCTCCGAGGACGCGCAAGGGGGTTGAGAGCATTCCCGACGTCGGGCATCGTAGCCAGGACATGTCGCGACCGCGGCATGCCCCAACCGGAAGGAGAGTCTCGTGCTCACCCTCACCGACAACGCCTCCGCAATCGTGACGACTCTCGTCAGCCGTCAGACGGACGCCCCGGACGCCGGGCTCCGCATCCACTCGACCGAGGCCCAGGGCCCGGAGGGCAGTGCACGTCTCGCCGTGCTCGTCGCCACCGACCCGGAGCCGCAGGACCAGGTCGTGGAGGTCGCCGGTACCCGGCTGTTCCTCGACGAGTCCGCTGTCGCCGCCCTCGACGACAAGATCCTCGATGCCGGCGTCGACGACGAAGGCTCCGTGTCGTTCGCCGTCACACCGCAGGTCGCCTGACCGAAGGATTCCGGATGCCGCGGCCGACTCGGCCGCGGCATCCGTCTGTCTGCACCGCGTAACCTGGAGCGAGCTCGCACGCCCGTGTGCGCAGTCGAAAGGCCATCGTGAAGATTTCCCTGCTCCGCCGCTTCGTCGTCCTCGCGGACGAACTGCACTTCCCGCGCGCGGCGGAGAAGCTCGGCATCCCGCTGGCTTCTCTCTACACTTCGATCGACAAACTCGAGGCCGAGGTGGGTCACCCGATCGTCCATCGCGACGGGCCCACGCGTTTGACGCCCGTCGGCGAACTTCTGCTGGTGGAGGCGCGGGCCGAGGTGGCCGCCGCACCGGAGCCGGTGCGCAGCGCCCCTGCCCCGGCCGGAGGCAAGGCCAAAGCCTCGAAGGGCAAGGGCCGGGCGCCCGCGGTGAAGGGGCAGCCGAAGCCGTACAAGAAGCGTCAGGGGCGCTGAGCGCCCGTCAGGGGCTCAATCCCAGTCGAGGTACTCCTCGATGACGACCGCGGTCTCGATCGGGTGCGTCATCGGGAACAGGTGATCAGCGCCGTCGATGCTCTTGACGCTCGCGCGCTCGGGTGCCGTGGACTGCAGCTGCTCACCGTTGGCGAACCGATTGGCGAGGTCCTTGGTGCCCTGGATGATCAGCACGGGCATCACCGGCGCGAGAGGCAGGTCGTTCTCTTCGACACCGAGCAGTGCGAGACCGTTCACCCGGTCGGCGTGCGCCAAGGCGAAGGCCCGTGCGACCGTGCCGCCGAAGCCGTGCCCGCCGATCCAGGTATCACCCAACCCGACGTGGTCGATCACGGCGAGGGCGTCCTCGACCCGATCGTCGAGGGAGACCTCTTCGCGCTTGGCCTCGGCTCGATGGCCGATGCGCAGCACGTGGAATCCCGCTTCCTCGGCGAGGTAGTGCGCCACGACACCGAGGACGTCCGCCGCCAGATCGCGCTCCTGGATCAGGACGAGCTTGACAGGACCGTCGCCTTCATCGACGAACGGGATCGCGCGACCGTCGGGTTCGAAGATCTGGGTGTCGGTCATCGGCGTGAATCTCCTCGTGCCGTCGGTGTCAGGAACTCAGGCGGGACGTCCACGGCGGACGCCAGCGGCCGGACCGCGGCCGGAGCCGCCGTCCTCCAGCCTAGCCGCATGTGCTCTCCGGCCGACGCTGCCGCTCAGACCTCCGTCACCTGCCCGGCCTCCACCCGCCAGTGCCGGTCGGTCTTCACGGTCGCGAGCATCCGACGGTCATGGGTGACGAGCAGCAGAGTGCCCTCGTAGGACTCGAGCGCCTGTTCGAGCTGCTCGATCGCGGGCAGGTCGAGGTGGTTCGTCGGCTCGTCGAGCACGAGCAGGTTGACGCCCCGCGCCTGCAGCAGCGCCAGTCCTGCGCGGGTGCGTTCCCCGGGCGAGAGCTCATCGACGGCGCGCATCACGTGATCGGCTTTGAGACCGAACTTCGCGAGGAGCGTGCGCACCTCCCCGGACGCCATCTCCGGCACGAGCTCCTCGAAGGCGCCGGCGAGCGGCTGCGTGCCGACGAGCTGCGCACGGGCCTGGTCGATCTCGCCGATCTGCACGCTCACACCGAGGCTCGCCGTTCCCTCATCGGGGAGTTGCCGCCCGAGCAGCCCGCGCAGCAGCGTCGATTTCCCGGCGCCGTTCGGTCCGGTGATGCCGATCCGCTCCCCCGCGTTCACCTGGAGCGACACCGGGCCGAGCTGGACGGATCCCTGTCGGAAGACGGCGGAACTCAGCGTGGATACCACCGAGCTGGAACGCGGCGCCGAACCGATCGTGAACTCGAGCTGCCATTCCTTGCGCGGCTCCTCGACCTCTTCGAGCCGAGCGATCCTGCTCTCCATCTGACGCACCTTCTGCGCCTGCTTCTCACTCGACTCCGCAGACGCCTTGCGTTTGATCTTGTCGTTGTCGGGCGCCTTCTTCATCGCGTTGCGCACGCCCTGGCTCGACCACTCACGCTGGGTGCGGGCACGGGCGACGAGGTCGGCCTTCTTGTCCGCGAACTCGTCGTACTTCTCGCGCTGGTGTCGACGGATCGTCGCCCGCTCCTCCAAGTACGAGTCGTAGCCGCCGCCGAACACGCGGTTGCTCCCCTGCGCGAGATCGAGCTCCAGGACGCGGGTGACGCATCGGGCGAGGAACTCGCGATCGTGGCTGACCACGACGACACCTCCGCGGAGGCCGCGCACGAACGCCTCCAGCCGCTCGATGCCGTCGAGGTCGAGATCGTTCGTCGGCTCGTCCAGCAGCGCGATGTCGAAGCGCGACAGCAGCAGTGCGGCCAGACCGACGCGCGCCGCTTGTCCGCCCGACAGCGATGTCATCAGCGTGTGGGCCGGATCCTCGCCCAGATCGAGGCCGAGGTCGGCGAGCACTGCCGGAAGCCGCTCTTCGAGGTCTGCCGCCCCGCTGGCCAGCCAACGATCCAGCGCGGCCGAGTAGGTGTCGGCGGGGTCTGTGCCAGGCGCAGCGAGAGACGGATCCCCGAGGGCCGCTGCGGCAGCATCCATGTCTCTGGTCGCCGCCGCACACCCGGTCCGGCGTCCGATGTAGCCGACCACGCTCTCATCCGCGACGCGCTCGTGTTCCTGCGGGAGCCATCCGACGAAGGCATCCGCCGGCGAGAGCCGAATGGTCCCGGCCTGCGGCTCGTCGACACCGGCCAGCAGCTTCAGGAGGGTCGACTTCCCTGCACCGTTGGCCCCGACGAGGCCCACGACATCACCCGCGGTGACGGTCAGGTCGAGGGAGTCGAACAGGGTGCGGTGGCCGTACCCGCCGGCCAGCCCTTGGGCCACGAGTGTTGCGGTCATCCGTCAATCCTGTCACCCGTGCGAATGGTGCACGGACGCGGTTCCTCCGACAGCGGTGACGACATTCG
The DNA here is from genome assembly GCF_023101205.1 of Microbacterium aurugineum. Classification (NCBI taxonomy): domain Bacteria; kingdom Bacillati; phylum Actinomycetota; class Actinomycetes; order Micrococcales; family Microbacteriaceae; genus Microbacterium; species Microbacterium aurugineum. The sequence goes on from NZ_CP078078.1 coordinate 2,280,152, forward strand.
ATCTCTCGAGTCGTCGCGTCAGCACGAGTGCGATCGTGAGAGGCACGGCAGCCACGACCCCGAAGGAGATGTCGATGAGCTGCCAACCGATCGGCAGACCACGGATGGCTCCGGCGATCACCGCCAGCGGGACGATACCCGCGCACATGATGAGGCCCCAGATGGTCACCCACACGTTGCGCACTGGATCGATGAGCGGACCGATGAAGGCCACCGCGATGGCCAAGTGCGCGAACGCCAGCCAATCCGTGCCATAGGCCAGGAACGGATAGTCGTTCCCGGTGACGTCGAGCCCTTCCGCTACCCGCTGCACCCAGAAGGCGACGTCGGGGAAGGTCGCGCTGAGGCCCGTGTTGTTCAGGATGTCGCGCCCGAGCGACAACTCTTCACGGAGCGGGAAGGCGGTGACCCCGCTCACCACGAGCCCGACGATGACGATGACCAGGCAGACACGGATGACCAGCGCGCGGCGTCTCCCGAGCGCGGCGGGATACGAATCCGGTGTCTCGACTTCCATCACTACCTCCCGGTTTCGCCGAGCTCCGGTGTCGGCCGGGTCTCATCGATCACCATGGGTCCTCCGACCGGTGGGAGTCAGTTGTGGTGGCGGAACCCCACCGAGTTCCACCACCAAAGGCTGCGCTACGCAGCCTGAAGTGGTTTGATCGCCGCGATCTGCTCGGCGGCACGATCCTCAGCCAGATCCAGTTCGTAGCGCGTCTGAAGATTGAGCCAGAACTGTGCCGAGACACCGAAGTATCGCGCAAGCCGCAGGGCGGTATCAGCCGAGATCCCCCGCTTGCCGTGCACGATCTCATTGATCCGACGCGGCGGCACACCGATGGCGACAGCGAGCTTGTTCTGCGTGATCTCGAAACCCTTGATGAAGTCCTCCATGAGGACCTCACCCGGGTGAATCGGGGGAATCTTGTCAGTGGTAGTCAACGATCTCCACCTCCTCTGGGCCAGCGTCGGTCCACACGAAGCAGATCCGCCACTGGTCATTGGCTCTGATGCTGTATTGGCCGGCTCGATCACCCTTCATAGCTTCCAGCCGGTTTCCTGGCGGGAGACGAAGATCGTCAATCGATTCTGCAGACCCCACTTGCCGAAGCTTGCGCAACGCCACCGAGAGGATCCGAGGATCGACCGACGGTACGCGCTCACGACGCCACAGACGTTCGGTCGCCTTGCTCCCGAACGATCTGATCACACCCAAGAATATAACGGACCCCGTTAATGATGCTAGACGTTATACCGGGACCCCACGACGTGCCATAACCAAGCAGCCTCATAGGATCGCCAGATTCGCGGCACACCGGCGAGCACGAAATGAAGTCGGCACAAAGCTGTGCCGCACCCCATCCGGACATGTCCTGAAAGCGCTCAGGCCTCTCCGCGATGATTCATGTGATCTGTCACATGGAAGCGAAACGGTGGCATACCACCGCGATCAGGCCAACAGAACCTGTCACTGTCACGCCGGTGTCGAAATGAGCCGCGCCCGTTCGTGGTCCTGATAGCCGGATGCAACGATTCCGGCCCGATCAGGAAGGGCCTCCTCCATGTTTATGGATCCGATGTTGACGATCATCTATCACCAGGCCGAGACCCGGCGGGCCATGGTTGAGGCGGAGCGACGTCGCGTTGCCGCTGAACGCAGGGCGGCCGCCGAGGCCGAGGGCCCGCGGCGAAAGTCTTCCGACCGCACACCGATCCGGCGGCTTTTCCGGAAGACTGTCGCAAGCTGAACGGCCCGCTCGGAGTATATGTAGCGAGGAGATGATGGCCATGCCGGAACCCCGGGACGACACTCAGGATGTCGCGACGGTGATCACGCGCACGCATCGGGAGGAGTGGGCGCGGATCGTCGCGGGACTCACGCGGCGGTTCGGAGACCTCGACCTGGCCGAGGAGATGACCGCGGAGGCGTTCGCGACCGCTGTCGAGCATTGGCCAGCACATGGCATACCGCGGAACCCTGCCGGGTGGGTGACCACGACAGCGAATCGCAGGGCGATCGACCGGCTGCGACGTGAGGCGCGTCGAGACGAGAAGCACTGGGAGGCGCTGCGGCTGCACGATCCGGAACCCGCCGCCCCGACCGGCGCCATCGAGGATGATCGGCTTCGGCTGCTGTTCATCTGCTGCCATCCGGCGCTCTCGCTCGACGCGCGCGTCGCGCTGACCTTGAGGATCGTCGGCGGGCTCACCGTCGCCGAGATCGCCCACGCGTTCCTCGTGCAGGACACGACCATGGGTCAGCGGATCAGCCGGGCCAAAGCGAAGCTCAAGGCGGCCGGCGTCCCCTTCGCGATCCCCACGGCGGAGGACCTCCCCGAGCGCATCGATGCCGTCCTCGTTGTGCTGTATCTCGTCTTCAACGAGGGATACCTCGCTTCCGGCCCCGACACGCCCGCGATCCGGCGCGAGCTGACCGCCGAGGGGATCCGACTCACCCGGCTCGCACAGGGACTCCGTCCTGACGATGCCGAGGTGGTCGGTCTGCTCGCGTTGATGCTGCTCACCGACGCCCGCTCTCAGGCCCGCGTCTCGGTCGACGGTGAGCTGGTGCGGCTCGATGAGCAGGATCGGGGGTCCTGGGATCGAGAGTTGATCGCTGAGGGTCTGCAATTGCTCGGATCACGGGAGGCTGATGAGCCCTCCGGCAGATACCGGCTACTCGCGGAGATCAATGCCGCCCACGTGACCGCCCCGCACCCGCGTGACACCGACTGGGCGCGCATCGCGAGCCTCTACTCCCGGCTCGAGGAGATCGACCCGAGTCCACTCGTCACCCTCAACAAGGCCATCGCGATCTCCGAACACGACTCACCCGACCTCGCTCTCGCGATCATCGACCGACTCGCCGACGCGCTCGACAGCCACCACGCCTTCCACGTCACCCGTGCGGAACTGCTGCGCGCGACCGGCCGCTCCGCCGACGCCCGAGCGGCCTATGACCGCGCAATCGGTCTGGCCGCGAACACCGCCGAGACCACTCACCTCATCCGCCGACGGAATCAGCTCGCACCATCGAATGGAGAACTCTCATGAGCAGCAAGTACCTCGTCATCCACATGTCCGACCCCACCGGCACCGATCTGACCCAATCCGAGGACCAGGCGATGCTCGAACGCTGGGCTGCCGAGGGCGAAGCGGCGGGACGTCTGGGCGAGGGGGCACCTGTCGCGGGTCCCGAGCAGGCGAAGTCCGTCGTCGTCCGTGACGGCCGCGCCCTGATCACCGACGGCCCGTTCCCCGAGTTCAAGGAGTGGTTCGCCGGCTACGACCTCATCACCGCCGATTCGATCGACGAAGCCGCCGAGTACATGACTAGGCATCCGGTCGCGACCCTCGGCCGCATCTACATCCTGCCGCAGGTGAGGCTGCCGTGGGATCAGGAGTGATCGTCACCAAGAATGACGCTAGTTGTTGAAGCGGAACTCCACGACGTCGCCGTCCTGCATGACGTAGTCCTTGCCTTCGAGGCGCGCCTTGCCCTTGGCGCGGGCTTCCACGACGGAGCCCGTCTCGACCAGGTCGTCGAACGAGACGATCTCCGCCTTGATGAAGCCCTTCTCGAAGTCGGTGTGGATGACACCGGCCGCCTGCGGCGCCTTCGAACCCTTGGGGATCGTCCACGCACGAGCCTCCTTCGGACCGGCCGTGAGGTAGGTCTGCAGGCCGAGGGTGTCGAAGCCGATGCGGGCGAGCTGGTCCAGGCCCGACTCGTCCTGGCCGGTCGACGCGAGCAGTTCTGCCGCATCCTCCGGATCGAGGTCGATGAGCTCGGACTCGATCTTCGCGTCGAGGAAGATCGCCTTCGCGGGAGCGACGAGACCGGCGAGCTCCGCCTTGCGCGCATCGTCGGTCAGCACGGCCTCGTCGACGTTGAACACGAAGATGACGGGCTTCGAGGTGAGCAGACCGAGTTCCCGGATCGGCGTCAGATCGATGCCGGCGACCGACAGCAGCACGCCACGCTCCAGAGCGTCCTTCGCCGCCTTCGCGGTCTCGAGCACGACGGGCTCGATCTTCTTGCCGCGGACTTCCTTCTCATACCGGGTGATCGCCTTGTCGACGGTCTCCAGGTCGGCGAGCATGAGCTCGGCGTTGATCGTCTCCATGTCGGACGCGGGATTCACCGTGCCGTCGACGTGGACGACGTCGTCGTCGGCGAACCCACGGACGACCTGCGCGATGGCATCGGCCTCGCGGATGTTCGCCAGGAACTTGTTGCCGAGTCCCTCTCCCTCGCTCGCGCCGCGCACGATGCCGGCGATGTCGACGAACGACACCGCAGCCGGGAGGATCCGCTCGCTGCCGAAGATCTCGGCGAGCTTCTCCAGACGCGGGTCGGGCAGGTTCACCACGCCGACGTTGGGCTCGATCGTCGCGAACGGATAGTTCGCCGCGAGCACGTCGTTCTTGGTGAGTGCGTTGAAGAGAGTGGACTTGCCGACGTTGGGCAGGCCGACGATGCCGATAGTGAGAGCCACGGGGCATAAGTCTACCTCGCCCCGCCTGACGGGATCGCCGGAACCAGGCGCTTCCGTCGCGAGCGGCTCAGTCCCGGATCGCTCGGAACGCCCTGGTCACATAGGGCAGATCGATCGTGCTCTCGCCGTCGAGTCCGAGTTCGTCGAAGAGGTCGTCCATCTCTCGCCGGATCCGCGCCTTCTCTTCGGCGGGGGCGGTGATGACGAAGCTGCGCGAGGACGCCATCCGGTGCAGGTGGTCGCGCGAGATCGGACGCACCCACTCCCACGACTCCTCCTCCAACGGCCCGAACGGCGCGGCGACCTCGGGCCCGCCGTCGGCCAGCATGACCTCGGCATTGCTGCCGTGCATGATCTCGGTGAGGCGCCGCACCCAAGAGACGCGCTCGTCGCGGATGTTCCAGATCAAGCCGAGCACTCCCCCACTGCGCACCGTGCGACCGATCTCGGCCGAGCCGGTGACCGGATCCACCCAGTGCCAGGCCTGCCCGAGCACCACGGCGTCCAGGCTGGAATCAGGGAGCGGAAGGGATTCCGCTGTGCCCGCGAACGTCGGCACGCCGGGCACAGCGAGCCGAAGCGCGGCGAGCATCTTCGGATCCGGATCGATCGCGACGATCTCCGCGTCCGGCGCCCCGGCCAGGACCCTGGTGAGTTTCCCCGTGCCCGCGCCGACGTCGGCGATCCGCCGCGAGCCGACCGGCATCTTCTCCAGCATCCACGCGACCGCATCGAAAGGGTACTCAGGCCGTCCGACCTCGTAGTCCCCGGCCTGTGCTCCGAACGACGTCGCCATCTCCTCAGCCATGCCGCCAGCCTACGGCGAGTCTGCGTGCTGCTCGGCGCGCTCGGAGGGAGAGTGGTTGTGTGCCCTTGGACTTCACTGCGATCGACTTCGAGACCGCGAACTCCAGTCCTGCCTCGGCCTGCTCCGTCGGACTCGTCCGTGTGCGCGGAGGCGAGGTCGTCGCCACCACGGGATGGCTGATCCAGCCACCGCCCGGGCACGACGAGTTCCAGGAGTGGAACGTTCGCATCCACGGCATCCAGCCCGAGGATGTGCTTTCGGCCGCCACGTGGGTCGACCAGTTCGACCGCCTGTGCGCGTTCGCCGGAGCCGACGTGCTGGTCGCCCACAACGCCGGGTTCGACCTCAACGTCCTGCGCCGCGCCTCCGAGGCCACGGGGCAGAGTTGCCCGCCTTACCGTTCACTGTGCAGCCTTCAGGTCGCTCGCAAGACGTACGAGCTCGAGTCCTATCGCCTGCCCGTGGCCGCAGCCGCCGCCGGCTTCGCGGAGTTCGCACATCACGACGCTCTCGCAGACGCCCGCGCATGCGCACAGATCGTGATCGACGCGGCAGCCCGAGCGGGCGCCGCCGACGTCTTCGCCCTCGCCGATGCCCTGAGTCTGCGCGTGACCGCCCCTGTCCCCCCTGTCGCGCCCGCACTGGAGCGCGCGGTCGCCTGATCCACCGCTCATCCGCGTGCGCGGCGACCTCGGAATGTCGGACGCCGGGAGCATCATGAACACATGGATGCACTCTCTGTCGTTCTCGTCCTCGTCGCCCTCGCGACGGGCGTCACGGTGGGCTGGTTGCTGCGGGCCGGCCGCGGAGCCGCGGAGCTCGCCCGTGCGCAGGCCGAACTCGCGGCTGCGCGCGACGACCGTGACCGCCAATATGACCTCTACCGCGACGCCGTCGAGCATGCCAGGACCGAGCAGCGCGCCGAAGCCCAGAGAGTCCAGCAGCAGAATGCCGTCCTGACCGCCCTCGCGCCGGTGCGGGAGAGTCTGCAGCAGATGCAGACCAAGGTCGCCGCGATCGAGCGGGAGCGTCACGCGCAGTTCGGCACGCTCGAGGAGCAGCTGCGTCGCGCCCAGGAGTCCGACGAGGCACTGCGGGCAACCACGGAATCACTCGCGGGAGCCCTGCGCTCGACCGCCACGCGCGGTGTCTGGGGCGAGACTCAGCTCCGCCGTGTGGTCGAAGCCGCCGGCCTCACTCGGCACATCGACTTCGACCTGCAGGCGACGATCTCCTCCGACCGCGGACAGGGACGACCCGACATGGTCATTCGTCTCGCGGGCGGCAGCTCGATCGCCGTCGATGCCAAGGTGCCCCTCGACGCCTATCTCGAGGCCTCCGCACTTCCCCAGGGAGACGCACACGAATCACAGCGCCGCGCGCACATGCAGAAGCACGTCAGGGCGGTCCGCGCGCACATCGACGCGCTGGCGAAGAAGGCGTACTGGACCGGCCTCGACGCGAGCCCGGAGTTCGTGATCTGCTTCCTACCGAGCGAATCGCTTCTGGCCGCCGCCATCGATGAGGATCCGACGCTGCTCGACTACGCATTCAGCCGCCGCGTCGCACTCGCGTCACCCGTCAACCTGTGGGCGGTCCTGAAGACGGTGGCCTTCACCTGGACGCAACAGGAAGTGTCCACCGAGGCCCGCACCCTGCTCGCGCTCGGCACGCAGCTGTACGACCGCCTGGGAACCCTCGCCGGGCACGCCGACGATCTGCGCCGCGCTCTGGAGCGGACGGTCGACAGCTACAACCGCTTCGCCGGCTCCCTCGAGACGCGTGTGCTGGTCACGGCCCGACAGTTCCCGGGGGTCGACGAAACCGCGCTCGCCTCCGTGCCCCCGTCGACCGCGGCGAGCGCACGCCGCTTCACGGCTCCCGAGCTGCTCGCCGCAGACGATCTTCCCGAGAGCGCCGATGTCACGGTGGAGCGCGTGAGCGACGCGGCAGTCACCGCTGACGTCGGCGACGTGCGAGCACGCCTGGCAGAAGACGAGAGGTCGACGCCGTGACCGAGTGCGTCGGGGGTGCGACAGACGAGGTCAGGCGATGCCGGGGACGCCGCTGAGAAGCAGAATGACCAGGCCGCTGGTCGCGAGGAAGGCTCCGATCATCCACCAGGCGCTGATCTCGTGACCCTCGTCGCGACGGACCCGGAACAGGACGTCAGCGCGACGCGCGGGATCCACCAGAGCTGCGGGTGGAGGTGTCACGGGAGGAGTGGCACCGAGACCGGGTTCGGCATCGGCACTCACCCGGAGAATACGCCCCGTGTTCGTGGTGACTATCTTCGTCGCGGCGGCCTTCGAGCCGCTCGTGTGCTGCGTTGTCATCCGTTCGCCCTCCTGTGCCTGCGGTGCCTTGCGGCTCCGTCCACGGCGACAAACCCAGTGACAATTGTGACACGGCGCTCCCGAAAGCGTGGCTCACGCCACTCGGAACCGATACCGGCTCGATAACGATGACCCGATGCGCCGCGTGGCCGTCACCGCGAGGCCGCGGCCTCAGACCGGGCGGAAACCGGGGACACGCAAGCTCAGAGCCACTTCGAGACGAGGTGCTCCGAGGCGATACGACGCAGTGTTCCGGAGGCACCGCGAAGCACGACGCTCTCGGTGTACACGTATCCCCGCTCACGCCGTACCCCGGCGACGAGCTGCCCGTCCGTGACACCGGTCGCGACGAAGATCGTGTTGCTCCCCTGCACCAGGTCATCGGCCTCGTAGACCTTGTCCATGTCGAGGCCGGCGTCGATCCCCCGCTGGCGCTCCTCGTCGTCGCGCGGCCAGAGGCGTCCCTGGATGTGTCCGCCCAGGGCCTTGATGGCGCACGCGGTGACGATTCCCTCCGGGCTCCCCCCGACGCCGACGCACATGTCGGTGCGGGCATCGTGCCGAGCTGCGTTGATCCCGCCGGCGACGTCGCCGTCGCTCATCAGGCGGGTACCGGCCCCGGCATCGCGGATCTCCTGGATCAACCGCTCGTGACGCGGACGGTTGAGCACGGAGACGACGATCTCATCGACGGGCTTGTCGAGCGCACCGGCCAGCTTGCGGATGTTCTCGCCGATCGGAAGGCGGATGTCGACGACTCCGACGCCGGCGGGCCCCGTGACCAGCTTGTCCATGTAGAAGACGGAGGAGGCGTCCAGCATCGTCCCCCGGTCCGAGACCGCGATCACGGAGAGTGCGTTCTGGCGACCGGCTGCGGTCAGCGAGGTGCCGTCGATGGGATCCACGGCGATGTCGCACAGCGGGCCGCGGCCGGTGCCGACGACCTCGCCGTTGAAGAGCATGGGCGCGTTGTCCTTCTCGCCCTCACCGATCACGACACGGCCCTGGAAGTCGACGGTGCCGAGGAACGCGCGCATCGCATCGACGGCGGCACCGTCCGCGGCTTCCTTCGCACCCCGCCCGATGAAGGGGACCGCGCGGATGGCTGCGGCCTCGGTCGCACGGACCAACTCCATCGCGAGGTTTCGATCGGGACGAAGAGGGCTCAGATCCGCTGTCAGACTCACCATGCGGTCAGCCTAGCGAGCGGAGAAGCGGAACTGCCCGGTTTTCCTGCCCGTGACAACGAAGGAATCTCGATTCTTAACGTCACCGCAGAAGCTGGGCCGCCCGCGCCCCGTCACGTCTGCGGCAAGTCCGTATGCGCCCCGATAGAGTGGCACCTGTCCCGGCTTCACCTACCGCAGGAGTTCATATGCCCGTCGCCACCCCGGATCAGTACGCCGAAATGCTCGACCGCGCGAAGGCCGGCGGCTTCGCATACCCCGCTTTCAACGTCTCGAGCTCGCAGACGATCAACGCCGTCCTCCAGGGGCTGACCGAGGCCGGCTCCGACGGCATCATCCAGGTCACCACCGGCGGTGCCGACTACTTCGCCGGCCACACCGTCAAGGCCCGCGCCACCGGTGCGCTCGCGTTCGCCCGATACGCCACCGAGGTGGCGAAGAACTACCCGGTCACGGTGGCTCTGCACACGGACCACTGCCCGAAGGACGCTCTGGCCGGCTTCGTGGAGCCGCTGATCGCCGCCTCCGAGGAAGAGGTCAAGGCCGGGCGCAACCCGATCTTCCAGTCGCACATGTGGGACGGCTCGGCGGTTCCCCTCGCGGAGAACATCGAGATCGCGAAGGACCTCCTCCCCCGCATGAAGAACATCAACGCCATCCTCGAGGTCGAGATCGGCGTCGTGGGCGGCGAAGAGGACGGTGTGCAGCACGAGGGCTCGAACGAAGCCCTCTACACGACGTTCGCCGACGTCGACCAGGCTGTGCAGGCACTCGGCCTCGGCGAGCAGGGTCGCTACATCGCCGCCCTCACGTTCGGCAACGTGCACGGTGTGTACAAGCCCGGTGGCGTGAAGCTTCGCCCGGAGCTCCTCGGCGAGATCCAGGCGCAGGTCGCGGCGAAGTACAACACGGGCGCGAAGCCGCTCGACCTGGTCTTCCACGGCGGATCCGGCTCGACCGATGATGAGATCGCGCTGGCTGTCGCCAACGGCGTGATCAAGATGAACATCGACACCGACACGCAGTACGCGTACACGCGCGCGATCGCCGACTACATGTTCAAGAACTACGACGGCGTGCTCAAGGTCGACGGCGAGGTCGGAAACAAGAAGCAGTACGACCCGCGTGCCTGGGGCAAGATCGCGGAGACGGCGATGGCCGCCCGCGTGGTGGAGTCGACCCGTCAGCTCGGCTCGTACGGTCAGTCCCAGAGCTGACCTTTCCGCGTCGAAAGAGATGCCCCGGCCGCGACGGCCGGGGCATCTCTCGTCTGGGGGTCGGTCCGGCTGCCGGACGACCTATCCCTGGCGTCCGCGACGGATGCGTGTGATCCAGATCGCGAGATCGATCAGCGCGTCCACGACGAGCAGGACGCCGAACGACCTGCCGCCTCCGCGCGTCCGTGAGGTCAGCCACATTCCGGCCGAGAACTCCGCCAGTGCCAGCGCGATCCCGACCACCGGCCGCCGCCGAATCGCGTCTCCGAGGCGTGCGAGGGGTCGGTCCCGACGGGTCAGAGCCGTGAACTCTCCAACGCCGGCGATGGCCGTCTCCCGCACCGTCGCCCACGGCCCCAGAGGCAGGAACCGTCGGTTCGGACGCGCAGTCTGACCGCCGAACGCCGCGTCGATCAAGTCGGGCGCGATCCCGAACGCTGCCAGGAACGCACGCTGACGAGCTTCGGTACCGACCACTCCCCCCAGCGACTCCGGCATCAGCGCGCGATGGGCCGCATCCACATCGAGCCGCACCATCGCGGCGAGCTCGAGGAGTTCATCACGGCTTCCGTCCCCCTCAGCGAGCAGCCGTCGGCAGATCTCCGCCGTCTCGGGGATACGGATGGCTTCGATGTCGAGAACGGGTCGGGTGCCGCGCTCGGCATCGATCCAGAACGGGATCGGGCCTCCCTTCGGTGGCGTCACTTCGATCCAGGCGTCGGAGTCGACGCGGTTCAGCTCGATCACGGGCAGCTCCGCCCGGGAGGTGGTCCAATCGCCCGTCGGCTCCGAGGTCTCGAACTGCTGGAGAGACCATTCCCCGGACTCCTGGTGATCCACCACCATCCGACGAATCGACGAGAGCAGGCGCGCGACGGCGGGACCCCGATGCGAGAAGGCGCAGACCTGCACGGTGGGGAGGGTGAAGGTCGAGGTGTCCGAGTCGAGCTCCTCGTCTTCCAGATCTTCCTCGTCTTCCACGACTTCGGCGTCGTCGGCGTCTTCGGCGTCGAATCCGTCGTCGTCAGGATCGGTGCCGTCCTCCAGCCAGAGCGTGAGCCCCTGAGATCGGAAGGCCTCGCGCAGGTCGACGACAGAGAGCGTCGACGCGATCCGGTCCTCCTCGGTGAGCGTCAGCACATGCCCATCGTCGGTCACCGGGATCGCGAGCAGGGCGGCGGAATCATCATCCCACTCGTCCTCCGCATCCCGCACGCCCGCGGGGACACGCAGACCGGCCAGGATGTCGTGCGCGAGCGACCGAGGGTCGGAGCCATCGCCGCGATCGACGGACGCAGAAGAGATGTGGACGCCGAAGCTGTTCTGAAGCATCCTTCGACAGTACCGGGGCGTCGGCCGCCGCTATGGCCCGACCGACGTGAGGTAGGCCGTGAACGCCGGGTCGCTCATCATCGGGACGGCGATGCACATCGAGACGATGATCCCCGTCACGATCGCACCCACGATCGGCAGCCACCACGCGAGACGCCCGCGACGCAGGCGACGAATGGAGAGTGCAGCTGTGATCGCCCACCCGACGGCCAGGACGATCGCACCGATCGTGCCCCACGTGCGTCCCTGCGCGAAGTTCGTGAACTCCCCGTCGATGCCGAGGATCCTCATGGTCTCGTTCATCACGTTCGGAAGGTCGAGATACGACAGCCCCGTGACGATGACGTTCACCAAGCCGTACGCGAGAAGCGCGATCGTCACGAGCCGATCCACGGGGCGCCGACGCGTGGTCGAGCCATCACCCGGTGCCGGGGACGCAGCGGCGGCGGTCGGTGCGACGGAAGGCGTCGGCGGCGCGACGGCGACCTCGTCCAGCGGCGGCAAGCCGGCGGCTCGGCGCTGCTCCTCCGGCGTTGCGAGTTCGCCGTACTGCGGACGTTGATCGGTCATCCCGCCATGCTAACCGTCCCGGCTTCGCACGGCTCACAGCGAAGCGGCCGGACAGCGTGACACCGCATCACGCCCGGATACGATAGCGGCCCCGGAGAAGTGGGGACTCCTCGGGGCCGCGGACGTGAAGCGCTGGGGACGCATCTCATCCATAGTGACCGCCTGCGCTGGGGACGCTCGGACGATCAGTAGCGATCTCGTATGGCGCTACTCCCCTGATCATAGGAAAACGCATGCCGCGGCACCAGGGGTCTCTGTTCAGATAGTGAACTCCGGGCCTGCATCGCCATCGAGAGAAGCGGCGCCGAGCTGCAGGGACAGTCGCCGCGCCTCGCGCTGCAGCGTCGTGACCAGCGCGCGGTCGACCACGGCGCGGTCCGTGGGCAGGGAGATCGCCAAGGAGGCGGTGACCCCGGGCGCGATCACCGGCACGGCCACACACGTCGCGCCGATCGCGTACTCCTCCTGATCCACCGTCCACCCCGGGGAGTGCTCCAGCTGCGTCAAGAGGGTCCGGCGATCGCTGATCGTGCGCGGTGTGAGCTCCTCCAGGCGATGTCGCGAGAGGTAGTCGAGCCTCTCGTCATCCGGGAGGTCCGCGAGGATCTGCTTGCCCAGCGCCGTCGCGTGGGCACTGGACTGCAACCCCACCCACAGCTCGACGCGCGGGTTGCGGATCGCATCGACGATGTCGACGAGGTGCATCTCACCGTCGTGGAAACGGGAGAGGTAGGCGGTGGCTCCCACGACCTCCGTCACGTCGCGAAGAGCCGCCCGGACGCGCGCGAGGAAGACTCCCCGCGAATCGACCTGCTGCTGGAAGGCGGGGAATCGCGCACCGAGCACGAGCCCGTCCGGTTCGGCGTTCAGATAGCCCTCATGGACCAGGGTGCGCACGAGGTTGTAGGTCGTGCCCGGCGTCAGCCCCGTGATCGCCGCGAGCATCTTGGCAGGCAGCGGACGGGGAGAGTTCGCGACGATGTCGATCAACCGCAGAGCGCGCTGCACCGACCCGATGAGGGTGGGCTCCGCCTCCGCGGCGCTCAACGCTACGCGCCTCCTCCAGCTGCGCGACCGCCGAGCGCCCGCTCGTCGCGTTTCCCCGCGGCATCCTGACGCAGCTCCTTGGGGAGGGAGAACATCAGATCCTCTTCGGCCGTCTTCACCTCTTCGACGTCACGGTAGCCGGCGTCGCCGATCGCGTCGAGGACTTCGCGCACGAGCACCTCGGGGACGGACGCCCCGCTGGTCACCCCGATGGTCTCGACACCGTCGAGCCACTCCTGCTGGATCTCCTCGGCGTAGTCCACCCGGTACGCGGCCTTGGCACCGTATTCGAGGGCCACCTCGACCAGGCGCACGCTGTTGGACGAGTTGGACGACCCGACGACGATCACCAGGTCGGCGCCCGCAGCGACCTTCTTGATGGCCACCTGGCGGTTCTGCGTGGCGTAGCAGATGTCATCGGACGGCGGATTGTGCAGTTCGGGGAAGCGCGTGCGCAGACGGTTGACCGTCTCCATGGTCTCGTCGACCGAGAGAGTGGTCTGCGAGAGCCAGACGACCTTGTTCGGATCCTTCACGACAACCGTGTCGGCCTCTTCGGGAGAGTTCACGACCGTGACGTGCTCGGGAGCCTCTCCCGCCGTACCTTCGACCTCTTCGTGCCCGTCGTGGCCGATGAGCAGGATCTCGAAATCGTCCCGCGCGAAGCGCACGGCCTCCCGGTGCACCTTGGTGACCAGGGGGCAGGTGGCGTCGATCGCGTGCAGGCCGCGGTCGGATGCTGCGTTCACGACCGCCGGGGAGACACCGTGGGCGCTGAACACGACGTGTGCGCCCTCGGGGACCTCGTCGACCTCTTCGACGAAGATCGCACCCTTCTCCTCGAGTTCCGTCACCACGTGGATGTTGTGCACGATCTGCTTGCGCACGTACACAGGCGCTCCGTAGCGCTCCAGCGCCTTCTCGACGGCCACCACGGCGCGGTCGACACCGGCGCAATAGCCGCGCGGTGCGGCGAGCAGGACCCGCTTGCGTCCGACCACCGGGTTATCCTGAAGCCGCCCGGCCGCCGCCCGCGCTCGAGGGAGACGGGGAATGGGAAGATGAACGGCAGTCGAAGTCACCCCTGAATTCTACCGCCGCACAGCTGTGCGGGGCCGGGGAGACTCCAGACGGGAGCGGGAGCGGATGACAGTCTTCGAAGCGACGACGGGACAGGGAGAGACTCCGCCCGCCGACTCCGTCGCCCCGCGCGACTCCACGGCCGACGCCCCCACCTCGGTCACCCGCCTCAACTCGACCATCCGCGACTTCATCGCGCGCTGGAACACGGTCTGGGTCGAAGGGGAGATCACCTCCTGGAATGTGCGTGCCGGCAACGTCTTCGCACGCCTGAAGGACACCCGATCCGACGCCCAGATCTCGATCCGCGTGTGGTCGAGCGTTCGCGGGCGCATCCCTTCCGACCTCGGCATCGGCGATCACGTCGTGGCTGCGGTGAAAGCCGACTACTTCGTCAAGGCAGGAGACTTCAGCTTCACGGTCTCGGCGATGAAGCACGTGGGCCTGGGCGATCAGCTCGAACGCCTCGAGAAGCTCCGTGTCCAGCTGCGCCAGGAGGGCCTGTTCGACCCCGCCCGCAAGCAGCGCCTGCCCTTCCTCCCCCACGTCATCGGGCTGATCACGGGTGAGCGGTCGGACGCCGAGAAGGACGTGCACCGCAACGCCGAGCTCCGCTGGCCCCAGGTCCGGTTCCGGACCGAGTACGCCGCGGTCCAGGGCGACCGATGCGTGCCGGACACCCTCGCCGCGCTCGCACGGCTCGACGCCGACCCGGACGTCGACGTGATCATCATCGCCCGGGGCGGCGGCGACCCGCAGACCCTCCTCGGCTTCAGCGACGAGCGACTCATCCGCGCCGTCGCCGCTGCGTCCACCCCGGTCGTCAGCGCGATCGGACACGAGAACGACCATCCCCTGCTCGACGACGTCGCCGACCTGCGCGCATCGACGCCGACCGATGCGGCGAAACGCGTCGTGCCGGACGTGGGTGAACAACGTGCCCTCATCGCCCAGCTGCGCTCGCGCGCGACGACGCGCCTCACCCAGCGCCTCTCGCACGACATCGCGCAGCTGGAGCAGCTCCGCTCGCGCCCTGTCCTGCGCTCCCCCGATCCGATCATCGACGCCCGCTCCCAAGAGCTGTGGCTGCTGCTCTCGCGCGGGCGCGACACCGTGACCCGGGAGATCGATTCCGCCGGTCGGCGGACCGGGGAGCTGCGTGCCTCCCTCCGCGCGCTCTCCCCCGCGGCCACGCTCGCGCGCGGCTACGCGATCGCGCACCTGGACGGCGGCGTGATTCTGCGCGACGCCGCCGATGCCCCGGCAGGCAGCGCCCTCACGATCACCGTCGATCGCGGCTCCGTCGCTGCGCGTTCGGAGGGCGAGATCCCGGAGTCCCCCTGAGCCGGAGCGCCACGCCGCACGACGTAGGATGGAGGAGTGAGCGCCCTCAACGACACCCCCGTGGACACGCTGTCGTTCGAGGCAGCCCGTGACGAGCTCGTCAAGGTCGTCGCCGAACTCGAACAGGGGTCGCCGACCCTCGAGCACTCGCTCGCGCTCTGGGAGCGTGGCGAGGCGCTGGCCGCCCGGTGCGAGGAATGGCTCCTGGGCGCGAAGCGCCGTCTGGAAGAAGCCAGGGCCGCATCATCCACCACCGAGACCTCGGGCGCGGAGTCATGAGCAAGCAGACCAAGCAGCCGCCCATCATCGCGGAGCTGGGTCGTCCGGAGACGCCGGACGAGACCGCAGCGCGCAAGGCCGCCTCCAGCAAGGCGTATCGCTCGAGTCAGACGTTCCGGAACCTCATCGCAGCTCTCCTCGTGACGGTCGCCGTGGTCGCCGTGATCATCTTCGCCGTCCCCCGCGGGGAGCCGGTCGAGCCCGAGCCGATCGACGTCGCCGGCATCGCCGCGGGTGTGGAATCCACGATGGACAGCCCCGTGCTGGTTCCCGAGCTGGGCGACTTCTGGCGGGCGAACAGCGCGAAGCTGCTCGGCGGCGCCACCGTCGTCTGGGAGGTCACGCTGGCCCCGTCCGCCGATGACGAACGCGGGTTCATCAAGGTCGCTCAGGCCTTCGACGCCGATGCGTCCTGGGCTCCGCAGCGCCTGAACGGCATCGCCCCCACGGACACGGTCCGCATCGGCGGCCTCGAGTGGGACGTCTACGAGCCGGGCAACGCCGATTCGAACGCCAACGTCACCTACGCGATCGGCACCCAGGCCGGCGACGACTACATCCTGCTCTACGGCTCGCGCTCGCCCGATTCCACGGCAGAGCTCGCGGAGTCGCTGATCCCACAGATCCGTTCACTCTCGGAGGCCTCATGACGCACCCCTTGACTCCTTCCGCAGCCTGGCAGCAGATGCTGGACGGCAACCGTCGATTCGTCGCGGACGAGCCCCGGCACCCGAACCAGGACGTGGTACGGCGCAAGGATCTCGCCGCGGCGCAGCACCCCGTGGCGACCCTCTTCGGCTGCTCGGATTCCCGCCTTGCGGCCGAGATCATCTTCGACCTCGGTCTCGGTGACCTGTTCGTCGTGCGCAACGCCGGTCAGGTCATGGGCGAGTCGATCGTCGCGAGCCTCGAGTACGCGGTCGCCGTGCTCGAGGTTCCGCTGATCGTGGTCCTCGCGCACGATTCGTGCGGAGCGGTCCGCGCCGCGATCGACGGGACGGCGATCGATGCCGCTCCCCTCCCGCCGCACATCTGGAAGCTCGTCGCGCCGATCGTGCCCGCCGCGCGGAAGGTCCTCGCAGAGAGCGGCGGCGGCACGGTCGCCGACATCGACTCGGAGCTCGTCGGACGCGAGCATCTCCGCAACACCGTGAACGACCTGCTGCAGTCCTCCGAGATCATCAGCAACGCCGTCGCCGAAGGTCGTCTCGGCCTCGTCGGCGCGAACTACCGTCTGGCCGAGGGCACCGCGACGCCGGTGATCACGGTCGGCATCGACACCGAGGGGAACAGCCCCGTGACCAAGGAGGGTTCGGAATGACCGACAACGACCAGCGCAGCGGCGAGAGCTCGCAGGGCTACCGGATCGAGCACGACACCATGGGTGAGGTGCGGGTGCCCGTCAACGCGCTCTACGGGGCGCAGACGCAGCGGGCCGTGGAGAACTTCCCGATCTCGGGCAAGGGTCTGGAGTCGACGCAGATCGCCGCGCTCGCCCGGATCAAGAAGGCCGCCGCCCTTGCCAACAAGGAGCTGGGCACGCTCGACGGTGCCATCGCCGACGCGATCGCCCAGGCTGCCGACCAGGTGGCTTCGGGTGCCCACGACGGTGAGTTCCCGGTCGACACCTACCAGACCGGTTCCGGCACCTCGTCGAACATGAACATGAACGAGGTGCTGGCGACTCTCGCGACCCGCATCCTCGGTGCGACCGTGCACCCCAACGACCACGTGAACGCTTCCCAGTCGTCGAACGACGTGTTCCCGACCTCGGTGCACATCGCCGTGACCCAGGCGCTCATCGACACGCTCATCCCCGCGCTCGACCACCTCGCCGTCGCACTGGAGGCGAAGGCGGAGCTGTGGAAGGACGCCGTCAAGTCCGGCCGCACGCACCTCATGGATGCGACGCCTGTGACCCTCGGCCAGGAGTTCGGCGGCTACGCCCGCCAGGTGCGCCTCGGCATCGAGCGCGTGCAGTCCGCCCTCCCCCGCGTCGCCGAGGTTCCCCTGGGCGGCACGGCTGTCGGCACCGGCATCAACACCCCGCTCGGCTTCCCGCAGAAGGTCATCGCGCTGCTCGCGTCCGAGACGGAGTTGCCGATCACCGAGGCGAAGGACCACTTCGAGGCACAGGCCAACCGCGATGGTCTGGTCGAGGCGTCCGGCGCACTGCGCACGATCGCCGTCTCGCTGACGAAGATCAACAACGACCTCCGCTGGATGGGCTCCGGCCCCAACACGGGTCTCGGCGAACTGCACATCCCCGACCTGCAGCCCGGCTCCTCGATCATGCCCGGCAAGGTCAACCCCGTGGTCCCCGAGGCCGTCCTCATGGTGTGCGCCCGAGTGATCGGCAACGACGCGACCGTGGCCTGGGCCGGGGCCTCCGGGTCTTTCGAGCTCAACGTCGCGATCCCGGTCATGGGCACGGCGGTGCTCGAGTCCATCCGCCTGCTCTCGAACGCCTCCCGGGTGCTCGCCGACAAGACCATCGACGGTCTGCAGGCGAACGTCGAGCGTGCCGCCGCCTTCGCCGGCATGAGCCCGTCGATCGTGACCCCCCTCAACAAGCTCATCGGCTACGAGGCGGCGGCGAAGATCGCCAAGCACTCGGTCGCGAAGGGCATCACGGTGCGCGACGCCGTGATCGATCTCGGCTACGTCGAGCGAGGCGACCTCACCCTCGAGCAGCTCGACGAGAAGCTCGACCTCCTCTCGATGACCCACCCGGGCTGATCCGAGCGTTTTCCGGATGCCGCGAGGACACGTTCCTCGCGGCATCCGTGGTTTGCGGACACCGTTTCGGGCTTCTGCTCCGGGGCTCCGGCCCTCCGTCCCTGGTTCCGGTACGGGTGCATGAGCCGCCGTCACATGCATGAGCATCCGGCGCTGCTGGCCATGCATCTGCTCGCACCTCATGCAGGTGAGCGGAATTCACGCCCGCGCTCGCGCCAAGGCAGCCAGAACCGCGGCCGCGACCACGTCCCACGAGTGCAGGATCATCGCATAGTCGAAACGGAGCGTCTCGAAGCCGAGGTCGGAGGCCCTCGCGTCTCTTAAGAGATCTCGATGACGGTGCGCGGATCCGGCGTGGTTCTCGCGGCCGTCCGCTTCGAGGATGACCCGGCCCTCGATCACGAAGTCCACCCGCCCCACGCCGGTGATGGCGACCTGGACATGCACCTCGATGCCCATCAGGTGGAGCCGCAGCCGCACCAGGGACTCCAGACCGCTCTCGGCATCGGGGCGCGCGAAATCGACGAGCCAACGCGCTGTCAGTGGGAGCCGGGCGCGGATGCTCGCTCGCGCGGCAGCACTCAACATCCTCTTGTTCCACGCCGACTCGTACGCGGCGAAGAAGAACTCTGCTCCGTAGCAGGTGAAGGCGTGCACCAGCGCCACGTCGATCGGAGCGACGCCGAGATCCATACGACCGGGGGTGAAGTGTGCGATGCAACCGCATGACGGCGGGTGATGTCGCCGACCGCCGACCCCCATCCAGACATGCACCTGAGTCGGCTCCTCCAGCGTCCACACCTCTCTCGCACGCAGCGCACTCCCGCAGGTGAGGGCACCGCCGTGAGCCGCCGCCGTGATCGCCTGGTCGGACGCCTCTCCCGACGCGAACACTCCCGGTCGCACGCGGCTTATGCGGCCTGATCTGCACTCCGCGGAGAGCCGTGAACGCGAACACCCGAATCCCTGGAGCGTGGTTCCGCGCGCGACTTCCCCGAGGTGCTTGAGGATGAACACAACGTCGATCATCGTGTCATCCTCACTCCGGCGGACGACGCCTCTCGTCCACCATCCCGAGGGCGGTGGGACGCGGCGCGAGGTCGGCGACTGTGCAGGAGAGGACTCCGCGGAAGCACGAGCTCTTCGAGAGCTCAGATGCCGGAGGACCGCACACCCGCATGACCTCACTCAGGCGAACAGTCATGCATCCGGAAATCCGTCATGCAACCGTCCCGCCCCCGCCCGCGCACGGTCCCCGGACACACGACAGCGGATGCCGCGGGGCAGTCCGCGCGGCATCCGCTGTCGCCCGTCGTCAGCTGAGCTCTCCACCCTCCAGGAGCTCGGTGACGAGGGCTGCGATCGCTGAACGCTCGGAGCGTGTCAGGGTCACATGCCCGAAGAGGTCATGTCCCTTCAGCGTCTCGATCACGCTGGCGATGCCGTCGTGCCGGCCGACACGGAGGTTGTCGCGCTGGCCCACATCGTGGGTGAGGATGACTCGCGAGTTCTGGCCCATCCGACTCAGCACCGTGAGGAGGACGTTGCGTTCGAGCGACTGCGCTTCATCGACGATCACGAATGCGTCGTGAAGGGAACGACCGCGGATGTGGGTGAGCGGCAGCACCTCCAGCAATCCGCGTTCGATGACCTCTTCGATGACGTTGCCGGAGACGACCGAGCCGAGCGTGTCGAACACCGCCTGCCCCCACGGCCCCATCTTCTCGCCCTGGTCCCCGGGGAGGTAGCCGAGCTCTTGCCCGCCCACAGCGAACAGTGGCCGGAACACGATGATCTTCTTCTGCTGCTGCCTCTCCAGCACCGCTTCGAGACCCGCGCACAGCGCGAGTGCCGATTTGCCGGTACCGGCCCGACCGCCGAGGGAGACGATGCCGACTTCCTGGTCGAGGAGCAGGTCGATCGCGATCCGCTGTTCGGCCGAGCGACCGTGCATCCCGAAGATGTCGCGATCGCCGCGCACCAGTCGGTATTCGCCGTCCCCGGTGACGCGTCCGAGCGCGGAGCCGCGTTCGGAGTGGATGATCAGGCCCGTGTTGACCGGAAGGCCCCGCGCCTCCTCGCTGATGCCGACCTCGCTCTCGTACAGGTCGCTGATGTCGTCGCCGGAGAGGTCGAGCGTCGAGATGCCGGTCCAGCCGGAGTCCACGGCCTGCTCGGCGAGGTACTCCTCGGCGCGCAGCCCCAGCGACGCCGCCTTCACGCGCATCGGGAGGTCCTTGGAGACGATCGTGACGTCCTGCCCGTCCTGCGCGAGGTGCATGGCGACGGACAGGATCCGCGTGTCGTTGTCGCTGAGCCGGATGCCTGCCGGGAGGACCGAGGAGTCGGTGTTCGCGAGCTCCACGCGAAGCGTGCCCCCTTCACCGACCTCGACCGGGAAGTCCAGTCGCCCGTGCTCGATGCGCAGGTCGTCGAGGTGTCGCAGCGCCTGGCGTGCGAAGTAGCCGATCTCCGGGTCGTGACGCTTGCCCTCGAGCTCTGTGATCACGACGACTGGAAGGACGACCGAGTGCTCGGCGAACCGGAAGAACGCCTGCGGATCACTCAGCAGGACCGAGGTGTCGAGGACATACGTCCGCAGATCCTGATCAGGCTCCGCGGATGATGCGCGTCTCGTCGTCTTACGGGTGGACTGCTGCGCGGTGCTGGTGGCCTGCTGCGCTGTACGTGTGGTCACGACCCACTCCCGACCCGGGGAATCCCGGCTATTCGAACGAGTCGACCAGGGGGTCACGAGTCGTCAACCTGAGGCCGACCCGACCGGGCGCCTTGCCCGATGCCTAGAACGTACGACCGCGAGGCGCGTACCCGACACCGACACGCCAGTGGATTTCGTTACGTGCTGGTGAACGTCTCGTTGCCGAATGCGTGCAACGCCTCATCGAGGAGCTCGAAAGTGGCCGCATCGGTTCCCGCGTGCGGCGCGAGACGCACCGAGGAGCCGCGTGCCGTCACCACGAGACCCGCGTTCGCGAGAGCAGCGGCGAGACGCGCCGGTTCGTCCGGCTCGAGGGCGACGATGCCCGCCCGCTCTCCCCGCTCCCGCGGCGAGCTCACCTCGATGCCGTGACGATCGGCGATCTCGATCACGGTGTCGACGTGCTCGGCGAGACGCGCCTCGATCGCGGCCACGCCGGCATCCCGCACATCGCGGACACCGATCGCGAGTCGGCCGGCGGCGAGCGTGTCCGGTTGGCTGACCGTGTACGCCCGCGCCGATGCCGCCGGCGCCGGAAGCTCGTCGACGAACAATCCGGTCGCGGTGGTCCCGGTGATCCCGGAGAGCACGGGCGTGATCCGCTCCCGTGCTCGCGGCGCGAACCACGCGAAGGCACTGCCCCGCCCGGCGCGCAGCCACTTGTAGCCGTGGCCCACCACGACATCGGCCGGGCCGTAGTCGACGTCCATGATGCCGAAGGACTGGACGGCATCGACGATGAGCAGGCGATCGGGGCCGATGAGCTCACGAAGTGCCGCGAGATCGACCCGATAGCCCGTACGGAAGTCGACGTGGCTCACGGCGAGCGCGACCACGTCGTCGTCCAGCGCCTCGGCGACAGCGTCGGTGGTCACGCGTCCGTCTGCGGGGGTGATCCATCGCGGCGTCACGGCGCGGTCCGACGCCGATGCGGCCCGCTCCACGGTGAGACTGACACTGGGGAACTCCGCCGTACTCGCGATGACGGCGCCCTTGAGCCCGTACAGGGCGTGCATGAGCCCGTGGGTCGACGAGGGCTGGAGCGTGACGTCGTCCGCCTCGCCGCCGAGGAGTTCTGCGACGAGCTCCTGTGCCTGGCCGATCCGTTCGGCGACGAGCGACAGCGAAGACGGGCGTCCGCTGCCGAGAAGGTCGGCGTCGGCGAAGACCTCTTCGCGCACGGAGGGCGACAGCGGGCCGAAGGCGGCCCAGTTCAGATAGCCGGACTCATTGTCGAAGGTGTCGACGTAGTCCTGGAAAGTGGTCACTGCGTCATTGTGGCACGGCGCCGTGCATCGCGCGGACGGTCACCGGCCGTATCTGCGGTCGCGGTCGGCATAGTCGCGGATGGCGCGGAGGAAGTCCACCTGCCGGAGATCGGGCCCCAGCGCTTCCACGAAGTAGAACTCGCTGTGCGCGCTCTGCCAGAGCAGGAAGTCGCTGAGCCGCTGCTCGCCGCTCGTCCGGATCACCAGATCGGGATCGGGCTGTCCTCCGGTGTAGAGGTGCTCGCCGATCATCTCCGGGGTGAGCTGGGCGGCGAGGTCTTCCAGCGTTCCGCCCGAGGCCTCGTGCTTGGTGATGATGCTCCGCACCGCGTCGACGATCTCGTTGCGTGAGCCGTACCCGACCGCGAGGTTCACGTGGAGTCCGCTGTGACCCTTCGTCCGCTCCTCCGCGTCTGCGAGCACGCGCGCGAGCTCCGGCGGCAGGAGGTCGGATCGTCCGACGTGCTTGACGCGCCAGTTCCCCTCCTGCGACAGAGCTTCCGCCAGCTCGGCGATGATCTCGATGAGGTCGGCGAGCTCGGCGGAGTCCCGCTTTCGCAGGTTGTCGCTGGAGAGCAGATACAGCGAGACGACTCGTACGCCGAGCTCGTCGCACCAGCCGAGGAACTCGTGCATCTTCGCCGCGCCCGCCCGATATCCCTCGGCAGGTGTGGCGTACCCGAGCTGACGCGCCCAGCGCCGGTTGCCGTCGATCATCATCGCGACGTGATGCGGCACCGACGCAGGATCGAGATCGCGACGCAGCCGACTGGTGTAGAGCCGATACAGCGGTCCCCGCACCGGATTCTCGCGTGATATCACCCCGCTACACTATCGTGCCGGCCTCTCGGCCACCGTGTGCGGATGCTGAGGATATGTGCCCTGCAGGGAATGCCACGCCGCTTAGAGTGAGCACGTGAGCACACCCGAGCAGTCCGGTCCCGATGTCCCCCAGCTGCCGCTTCTCGAAGCCGCCGCCGTGGATGCTGCGGTCGATATCAAGCCGACCTGGCGCGGCTGGATCCACGCCGCCACTTTCCCGGTGGCCATCGCCGCCGGCATCGTCCTGATCATCGTGGCCGACGGCGCCCCGGCGAAATGGGCGTCCGCCGTGTTCATGCTCACGTCGTTGCTGCTGTTCGGCAATTCCGCCCTCTACCACCGGTTCGACTGGTCCCCCCGGGTGAAGGTCGTCCTGAAGCGGATCGACCATGCCAACATCCTGCTGCTGATCGCCGGGACCTACACCCCCCTGGCGACACTGGCGCTGCCCCCGGACAAGGGCCTGCTGCTGCTCTGCGTGGTCTGGGGCGGAACTCTGGTAGGCATCCTCTTCCGCGTGTTCTGGATCAACGCCCCACGCTGGCTCTACGTCGCCCTCTACCTGCTGCTCGGCTGGGCAGCGGTGATGTACATCGTCGACCTCATGAACGCGAACTTCGCGATGATGGTGCTGGTGATCGTCGGCGGCCTCCTCTACACGGGCGGCGCCGTCGTCTACGCGCTGAAGAGGCCCAATCCGTGGCCCGGCCATTTCGGCTTCCACGAGATCTTCCATGTGTGCACGGTGCTCGCGTTCCTCTGCCACTGGACCGCGTGTCTGCTCATCACCCTCGCCCCGCTGTCGCCCTCGCTGGGCGCGCCGTAGCCTCTGCGTGGTACGGCTCCCCATCCGCCACGCAGGGTCTCTCAGCGTGTCGGGGGGTTGTCGTCCCCGTCGCGGGTGCTCGCCCCATCGGGTGAGGGCGAGTCCGGAGCGGACGTGCCGCCCTCCCCTGCGGCCGCGGCTCGCGCGGCTTCCTCAGCGTCGAGCTCTTCCCGCACCTCGTCGCGGTAACGGACCCGGCGGATGCGACGATTCATGTCCCAGATCAGCAGAATCACCGCGATCACGACGACGACGATGGCGGCGAAGCCGATGAAGCCCGGCGTGACGGCCTCCGGTGCCACGGTCATGGATGGCGTCGGCATCGGGGTCTCGGTCAGAGCGAGCATGAATCGGCCTTTCGTGCGCAGGTCGCATAACCTGGTAACACCAGCCTAACGACCGGGAAGACCCACCAGTGACGACCGCACAGCAGCTCGACGAACGCTATGGCCGAACGCGACGGCGTCGGCTGCCGTGGATCATCGGTGGCGCTGTCGCGCTCGTGGTCATCGGTGCCTTCAGCTGGATGACCGTATCGCAGTCGATCGCCTCGGTGGACGCCGACGACCTCGGCTTCACCCTCGTCGATGAGTACTCCGTCGATGTGAGCTTCCAGGTCACCGGCGTGCAGGGCAAGGACGTGGTGTGCGCCCTCGAAGCACTCGACGAGGAGTTCGGTGTGGTGGGCTGGAAGATCGTCGAGATCGCCGCCGGAGACAGCCACTCCCAGGCCGTCTCGGTCACCATCCCGACCGTCGCGCAGGCCACGACAGGTTTGGTGAACACCTGCTGGGTCGCTTAGACTCGTGCCAGACAGACGACGCCCCGGCACCGTGCCGGGGCGTCTTGGCATATCCCCCGCAGCACGTCGGTGGGATCCCGAAAGAAGGAGCTTCGCCATGTCCACCGATGCTCAGGTCCCCTTTCTCACGCAGGAGGCGTATGACCGGCTCGTCGCCGAGCTGGAGCACCTGTCGACCGTCGGTCGCGATGAGATCGCCAAGCGCATCGAGGCGGCCCGCGAAGAAGGCGACCTCAAGGAGAACGGCGGATACCACGCCGCCAAAGACGAGCAGGGCAAGCAGGAAGCCCGCATCCGCACCCTCGAGGGCCTGTTGAAGACCGCCAAGGTCGGCGAAGCTCCGGCCAGCCGCGGGATCGTCGAGCCCGGCACCGTCGTCACGGCGCTCGTGGCCGGCGGCGAAGAGGTCTTCCTCCTCGGCAGCCGCGAGATCGCTTCCGGCGGCGACCTCGACGTCTACAGCGAGGCCAGCCCGCTGGGCCAGGCGATCCTCGGCCTCAAGGTCGGCGAGAAGTCGTCGTACGAGGCCCCGAACGGACGCAGCATCGACGTCGAGATCGTGAACGTCGAGACCTACACGGGCTGACGCACCGTCGACGAGCGCCCCGCATCCTCTCGGACGCGGGGGCGCTTCTGCGTGGAGGGGGGCCGCGGAGGATCCGGGCGCTCGTGCTCAATCCGGGACGAGGATGGGCGCGAACCCGGCGCGACGCAGCGTGTCGAGCGTGTGCTCCGAATGCTCGGGTCCCCGTGTCTCGACGCTGAGCTCCAGGATCACATCGCTGATCTGGAGTCCGTGACCGTGCCGCGTGTGCATGGCTTCGATGACGTTCGCCCCGGCTTCGGCGATGAGCTCCGACACACGAGCGAGCTGCCCCGGCCGGTCGGGGAGCGGAATCCGGATCGTCAGGTACCGGCCGGAGGCCGCGAGGCCGTGAGAGACCACGCGCTGCAACAGGAGCGGGTCGATGTTGCCGCCGGAGAGCACCGCCATCGTCGTTCCCGTTCCGGAGACCTTGCCGGCCAGGATCGCCGCCACACCCGCGGCACCGGCGGGTTCGACCACGACCTTCGCCTGCTCCAGCAGGATGAGGATGGCCCGCGCGAGATCATCGTCGGAGACGGTGACCACCTCATCGACGAGGTCTTTGATGATCTCGAAGGGGACGGCTCCCGGACGGGCGACGAGGATGCCGTCGGCGATGGTCGGACGAGTGACGATGTCGACCGGCTCCCCCGCCGCGAGCGAGGGCGGCACGGCGGCGGCGTTCTCCGCCTGGACCCCGATGATGCGTACCGTCCGCCCGAGTTCGGCGGCTCGGGCCTTCACGGCCGCGGCGACACCCGCGATGAGCCCGCCTCCCCCGATGCCGAGGACGACCGTGTCGACGTCCGGCGCATCCTCCAGCAGTTCGAGGCCGAGCGTTCCCTGTCCGATCACGACGTCGCGGTGGTCGAACGGGTGGATCAGCACGGCCCCGGTGCGCTCGGAGAATTCCGCCGCCAGACGCAGCGAGGTCGCGACGGTCTCCCCCTCCAGCACGACCTCTGCGCCGTACCCGCGGGTGGCGAGGAGCTTGGGCACGGGAACGCCGAGCGGCATGAAGATCGTGGCCGGGATGCCGAGGGCCTGGGCGGCGAGGGCGACACCCTGGGCATGGTTGCCCGCGGAGGCGGCGACGACACCGCGGGAGCGCTCCTCAGCGCTCAGCCGCGACAGCCGGTACGCGGCACCGCGGATCTTGAAGGAACCCGTGCGCTGAAGATTCTCCATCTTGAGCAGGACCGTGCTGCCGTGGATGTCCGACAGCGCTCGCGACGGCAGCGTCGGCGTGTGCGAGATCACCTCAGCCAGACTCTGAGCTGCGTGCTCGAACTCGGTCAGGCTGGGGACTTCGCTCATCGATTCCTCCGTCTCCGCTCGCGCGGTACTGTGCTCCAGATAAGGTCTCCGCTCGGGCCCGCGCCGGTGCGCCAGGATCCCGTGCTGATGGTCACCGCCGCGACGTTGACGAAAGCCGCCAACGGTACGGCGAAGAGGGCTCCGGGGATTCCCGCGATCATCGCGCCGCCCGCGACCACGAGGACGACGGCGAGGGGGTGCACCTTGACCGCCGAGCCCATCATGATCGGCTGCAGGATGTGCCCCTCGATCTGCTGGACGGCCAGCACGACCACGAGCATCCACAGCGCGATCCAGGGACCGTTGTAGACGAGCGCGAGGAAGACGGCCACGGCGCCGGTCACGACGGCACCGACGATCGGGATGAAGGAGCCGAGGAACACCAGGACGGCGACGGGAAGGGCGAGCGGCACCTGGAGCAGGAAGGCTCCGAGCCCGATGCCGATCGCATCGATGGTCGCCACGAACAACTGGGTGCGGGCGTAGTTCACGATCGTGGCCCAGCCGTTACGCGCGGCCCCATCGACCGCCGGCCGTGCTTTGCGCGGGAAGATCTTGACCGTCCACCGCCAGATGCCCGCACCGTCGGCGAGCAGGCAGATGAGGATGAACAGCGACAGCAGTGCGCCGGTGGCGACGTGCCCGACGGTCGTGCCGATGGCGAGAGCGCCCGTCCAGAGGGCCTGGGTCTGCTCGGTGAGGAAGTCGAGCCCCTGCTGCAGGTAGTCGGCGATCTGCGTGTCGGAGAGCTTCAGCGGCCCTTCGTGAAGCCAGACCTGGAACTGATCGAACGCCTCGGTCGATCGCGCCTGGACGTCAGGGAGCTGAGCGCGCACCTGCCAGACCACCAGCCACATCAGCCCCGTGACGACGGCGGCTGTGCCGATGAGGGAGAGCGTGATCGCCAACCAGCGCGGGACGCCGTGACGCAGCATCCACGAGAACGCCGGCCAGAGCAGAGCGGTGATGAGGATACCGACCATGAGCGGGATGACCAGGAGCTTGAGCAACATGACCAGCCAGATGAAGACGCCGATCGCCGCCGCGATGAGCAGCAGACGCCAGGCGTAGCTCGCCGTGATCCGCAGTGGCAGCGGTACCGCCTCGTCGGCCTCGGTCGTCACGGTGCGGTCCGTGGAGACCGGGCGCGGACGGAAGAGATCTCGCAGCCGGGGTCGCTGATCCTCACTCATCGCCCAAGTCTACGGTCATGCCGTATGCCGTTGGACGCATCCTTCACCGCCGGGATCGCGATGTCGGACGCCGGCGATACGCTGACGACGTGACCGAATCCCTCAGCGCCACCCAGGCGCGCCGCATCGCGCTGGCCGCTCAGGGCTTCACGCGAGCGCGACCCGCGTCGGTCGCTGCGCGCCACGTGCATCGGGTGATGGATCGTCTCGGCGTGCTGCAGATCGACTCCGTGAACGTGTTCGCGCGCTCCCACTACCTGCCGCTGTTCTCGCGTCTCGGCGACTACGACCCCGCCCTCCTGGACCGGGTCTTCCTTTCCCGCACCACGCACTACGTCGAGTACCTGGCGCACGAGGCGACGTTCATCCCGATCGCGGACTGGCCGCTCTGGCGTTTTCGTATGGAAGACTTCCGTCGGCGCTGGGCGGACGAGGATTCCTGGCTGAGCCGCAACGCCCGCACCGTGGCGTGGGTGCAAGACGAACTGCGCTCCCGAGGTCCGCTGCGCCCGGCCGACCTCCGCGCGGACGCGCCCCGCGAACGAGGCACCTGGTGGGACTGGGACGAGGTCAAGCTGGCGCTCGAGCACCTCTGGCGCACGGGAGACGTCGCCGTCAGTGGGCGCAAGGGCTTCGAGCGGACGTACGCCCTTGCCGAGCAGGTCATCCCCGACCCGATCCGTTCGCAGGAGGTCTCGCGCGCCGACGCGATCCTCGAGCTGACGCGCCGTGCCGCCCGCTCGAGCGGCGTCGCGACGCAGTCCGACCTCGCCGACTACTACCGGATCCGCGATCGCGCCACGATCGCGCGATCGATCGCCGCGTTGGTCGACGAGGGTGAGCTGATCCCGGTGCAGGTCCGCGGATGGGAACGAGGCGGACGCCCGCTCCCCGCCTGGCGACACCGTGACGCCGTGCTCCCTCGCAGAGTCGACGCGGCAGCCCTGCTGACGCCGTTCGATCCGGTGGTCTGGTTCCGCGAGCGCGCTCTTCGCATCTTCGACCTCGATTACCGGATCGAGATCTACGTGCCCGCCGAGAAGCGTCGGTTCGGCTACTACTCGCTCCCGGTCCTCGTGGGCGACCGCATCGTCGCGCGCGTCGATCTCAAGGCCGATCGCGCCACCTCCACCCTTCAGGTGCAGTCCGCCTGGTGGGAACCCCACGCCCGCCCGGAAGATGCCGATGCGATCGCCGCCGAACTGATGCTCGCCGCGCACTGGCAGGGTCTCGAGCACGTGTCGGTGTCGGGCTGGGGCGACGCCACCGCCGAGGTGCACGGCGCATTGGTCCGGGCCGGTGGCTCCGTCGGGCGGCACGCACATGTCAGGGAGGGCGCGACGTGAGTCGGGCTCGGTGGTGGGTGATCGGCGGAGCCGCAGGAGTCGTGCTCGTGGGTGCCGCCGTCTGGATCTGGGAGTCGACCTCAGGTTCCCCGACGCCGGAGGATGCCGCCATCAGCTATCTCCGGGCGCTCGAATCCGGTGATCCCGATGCCGTCGAGGCGACGGGAGTCGACGTCTCCACCGATGCTCTCACCGCGTTCGCCGCCGCGACCGGTGTCATCGAAGACGCCGTGGTGACATCTGCGAGCGACGACCGACGCGCACGCGGCGGTGAAGAAGCGACCGTGGGGATCTCGTTCGTGCTCGACGGTGAGGAACACACGGCAGAGCTGTCTCTGACGCCTGTCGGCGGACGCTGGACCGTCGACGCGTCCGGCCTGGGCACGGTGACGCCCACAACCACGATCGGCTCCTTCGTCGCGGTCGGCGAGCAGACCCTGCCGACCGCAGAGAAGGCCTCCCTGCTCCCTGCCGCCTACTCGGTCGCCCCCGCGCCGGTCGCACTGCTCGACGGCCGCAGCGCGCTGGTGGTGCTCCCCGGCGAAGAGTCGGAGCTCGCCGTGGAGGCAACGCTCCGACCGGAGGCGACGGTCGCGGCGCAGAAGCAACTCGACGACTACCTCGCGGCGTGCACAACGTCGTCGGACGCGGCACCCGAGGGGTGCGGAATCCGGATCCCGTGGGGCACCGAGTTCCGCGCGGTGTCGGAGTTCCGCTACCGCGTCGACGAGCTGCCGACCGTGACGCTCGACGGCACCGGGTTCCGCGCCCACGGCGGGGCACTCGTCGCCACGCTGGTCGGCACCGGTCAGGACGGCGCGGCGCGCACCACGACGTACCGCACGGATTCCTGGGGCGTGCGCGGAGACGTAACCTTCACCGACGAGGGCCTGGTGCTGTCCGTCTGGTGAGTGCGCTCTCCGTCGGAACTGCGCGCTCCGTCAGAACTGCACGCGAGGCGGCTCGGAGATCGCGCTGCTGTCGGCGACCTCGAAGAACTCGCGCTCGGTGAAGCCCAGCCCCTTCGCGAACAGGTTGTTCGGAAAAACCTTGATCTTGGTGTTGAGCTCGCGCACACCGCCGTTGTAGAACCGGCGCGCGGCTTGGATCTTGTCCTCGGTGTCGACGAGTGCCTGCTGCACCTGGAGGAAGTTGGTGCTGGCCTGCAGCTGCGGGTATGCCTCGGCGACCGCGAACAGACTGCGCAGGGCCTGTTGCAGGTGCCCCTCGGCGATGCCCGCCTCGCCGGGCCCACCGGCCGAGAGCGTCTCGGCGCGCGCACGGGTGACGTTCTCGAAGACCGCCTTCTCATGGGAGGCGTAGCCCTTGACGGTCTCGATCAGGTTCGGGATGAGGTCGGCTCGTCGCTTCAACTGCACCGTGATCCCGCTCCACGCCTCATCGACGCGCACCTTGAGCTGCACCAACGAGTTGTACGTGGCCCACAGATAGATGCCGGCGAGCAGGATCACTCCGACAACGATCAGTACCGGCACGAGCCATTCCATCAGAGGCCCACCCTTCCTCGTGTTTCTCCCATCCTAGACGCGCACCCTGCACGTGGACTGGGCGCCGACGCACTCTCCACGGACGTCGGATCAGCTCCCGAGGACTCGCTCCAGGTAACGGTTCCCGAACCGGCGCTCCGGGTCGAGGCGGTCACGCAACGCGACGAAGTCCTCGAAGCGCGGGTAGCGTTCGCGCAGCGTCTCTTCGGTCAGCGTGTGGAGTTTGCCCCAGTGCGGGCGACCGCCGAACTCGAGCATGATCTCCTCCACCGCGCCGAAGTACTCGGTCGGGTCGGCCCGCCAGTACCGGTGCACGGCGATGTACGCCGTCGCGCGCCCGTGCGCCGTCGACAGCCAGCGGTCGTCGCTGGCGGCGAAGCGCACCTCGATCGGGAACTCGATCCGCCACCCGCGTCGGGCGATGAGAGCACGCACCGCCTCGAACGCCGGCACCACGTTCTCCGCGGGGAGCGCATACTCCATCTCGCGGAATCGCACGGTGCGACTCTGGATCAGCACTCGGTGCGAGAGCTCGGTGTACTCGCGATTCCCCGTGAGCCTGACCGCGAGCCGGCTGAACGGCGGGGTGATCGCGGGAACCGCTTGTCCCGCGGCACACACCATCCGATACACACCGTTGGACAGGAGCGTCTCGTCGATCCACCTCCCCACGACAGGGAGCGGCTGGCGCACGGTCGACTCAGGCAGGCGGGTCTGACGCTTGGTCAGGGCGACCTCGGTGTGGGGGAACCAGTAGAACTCGAAATGATCGGACGCCGCCACCCGCTCCTCGAGCGTCTCGAGCACGTCGTCGAGCGGAGCCGGTTCATCGATCGCATGCATCACGAAGGCCGGCACGCACTGGAGCGTGACTTCGACGATGATCCCGAGCGCGCCGAGGCCGAGCGCGACGGCCGGGAGCAGCTCACTCTCGCGCTCGTCATCGATGCGGAGGAACTCGCCGTCCGCCGTGACCATCGTGACTCCGACGACCTGGGTCGCGAGCCCGCCGAACCCGGCGCCGGTGCCGTGGGTCCCGGTCGAGATGGCACCCGCGATCGACTGTCGGTCGATGTCCCCCAAGTTCTCCATCGCGAGCCCGAAGGGTGCGAGCAAGCGCGGGATCCGATGCAGCCGGGTTCCTGCGAGAAGCGTCACCCGGCCGGTTGCGGCATCCGCGGAGACGAGTCCCTGCAGATCGTCGAGCTCGAGCAGGACTCCCGGCGCCACGGCGATGCCCGTGAAACTGTGTCCGGCGCCCACCGCCTTGATGCTGAGCCCCTGCTTCACCGCAGCCAGAACCGCCCGCTGCACGCCCTCCGGGCTGCGCGGACGCTCCACACGCACGGGCCGCACCGAGGCCGAGCGGCCCCAGTTCTGCCAGGATCCGCCGATTCTCGTCACAGGAACGCCTTTCCCTCGCCGCGATAGGTCGGCAACTCGTCGATGATCTCCTCACCCGACACCAGGTGGTATCCGTCGATGCGCTCCGCCGGCTCGCCGCTCTTGGCGTGACGGAACCAGACCCGATCCCCCACTCCGAGTGACCTGGCGGCAGGACCCTGCAGCGGTGTCTGCACCTCACCCGCCGCTTCGCGGGAGAGCGTGTGGAGTCCCTGTGGCCAGACGGCTCGCGGCTGGCGCGAGGCGACGGCAGGCCCGGAGGCGATCCATCCGCCGCCGAGCACGGTGGCGATGTCCGGGGCCGGGCGTCGGACGACGTCGAACGCGAATCCGGAAGCCGGCGCGGGACGGAAGGAGCGGTAGCCGTCGAACAGGTGCCCTCCGAGCAGGCCGCTGCCGGCGCTCGCCTCGGTGAGGGACTCATCGCTCCCAGTGAACTCGAGCGAACCCGTCCCCCCGCCGTTGAGGATCTCCAGAGACGCGATCGCTCCGACCGCGGCCACGATGTCCGCCCGACGCTCCCGCAGTTCGTTGCGGGAGCGCGCCTGCACCATCCGGATAAGGGGCGCGTCGGGGCCGGCGTCGTCGCCCTGCCCGGCGATCTGCGCGTCGTACATCTGCAGTCCGACCAGCCGGAAGCCCGGGCGCGCGACGACCTTTCGGGCGAAAGCGGCCACCTCTCCCGCCGAGAACAGAGCCGAGCGACGCACACCGATGTGTCCGAGGAGCGAGGAGCGCCACGAGGCGTCGACGTCGATCGCCACTCGGATCTCCGGACGGGATCCCGGTCCGGCGACACTGTCGATCACATCGAGGTGGACGAGGTCATCGACCATCAGCGTGATGCGCTGCGCCGCCTGCTCGTCGGCGAAGAGCTTCTCCAGCCCCGCGCGGTCCACGGTCGGGTAGCCGAGCATGATGTCGTCATGCGTCTCAGCGAGCCAGAGCGCCTCCTCGAGCGTGAACGCGAGGATGCCCCGGAACCCGGGGAGTTTCAGCACCGCATCGAGCACTGCACGCACACGCACCGACTTCGACGCCACGCGGATCGGAAGTCCACCGGCGCGGACCAGGAGATCCATGGCGTTGTAGCGGAGCGCTTCCCGGTCGATCACCGCGACGGGCGCCGGCAGCTGGCCCGTCACGGCGGAGAGGCGCGGCCAATAGCGGGCCGGATCCTCCCATTCGGGGGCGACCGCGAGCGCGCCGGGGGCCGGGCTCAGTTCGTCGATGAGGTCGAGCACTCCCCCACCCTACGGCCTCCTCGTACTCCGGATCACCCCCGACGGCACCGGGTCGCATCCTCTGACCGGGCTAGGCTGACGAGCAGGCCCCCGTAGCCCAATGGCAGAGGCAGGCGACTTAAAATCGCTTCAGTCTGGGTTCGAGTCCCAGCGGGGGCACCGCTTTCAGTCCTGTGCGCGTGCGAGCTTCTTCCGCTCACCCGCCGCCTCACGTATCCGACGCACGACCAGCACGACGAGGGCGATCGCGATCGCCGTGTAGACGGCGTAGTCGAGATAGCCGAGATATTGCTCCAGCTGCTCGTGCTGTGTGCCCAGGGCCGCGCCGACCCCCAGGAGCAGCGTGTTCCAGAGCCCGCTGCCGATGATCGTGAAGAGGCTGAAGGTCACCAGGTTCATGCGAGCAGCACCGGCGGGGATCGAGATGAGGCTGCGCACGCCGGGCACCATGCGCCCGACCAGCACCGTCCACGCGCCGCTGCGCACGAACCACTCGGATCCGCGCTCCAGGTCCGAGCGGCTCACCAGACGCGTCGCCGCGAGCAGACGCACCGCCCGGTGCATCCCGATCGCTGCGCCGAGGCCGTAGAGCAGGAGCGCACCGATCCACGATGCCAGCGTGCTCCAGAAGATGAGCCAGCCCAGGTTCAGCTGTCCGCTCTGGCTCAGGTACCCCGCGAACGGAAGGATCACCTCGCTCGGGATCGGCGGGATCAGCACTTCGAGGAAGACCAGAAGGCCGACGCCGAAGTCGCCGAGAGCGATGAGCACATCGGCCGCGAACCCGGTGAGGCCGGTGAAGCCGTGATCGGTGTCGATGGACAGAAGCATCAGTGGGCGAGCCTTCCCATGGTGGTCCCTTCGTGGAGCAGACCACCGGGCATCCCCACGTCGGAGAAGACGGCAGGGGTTTCTCGGCGGCCCGCGATGCGGGTGCCAAGGTCTCCTCCACCCTCGCGGGCCAGCGGGCCGGAGCACATTCTCGTGCTCGTAATGACGACGACGCTGCAGACGGGAGTACTCCCCTTCGCGGTGACGACACTATCGGAGCACGCCTGAGCAACGCCTCGGAAACGCACAGGTGCCGAGAAAACGAGGAACGGCCCCGGCGCTGAGCGCACGGGGCCGTTCCGCAGACGCGAGAGCGCCCGACTACTTCGCCGAAGCCTCGACGGGTTCAGCGGCCTTCTTCGCGGGAGCCTTCTTGGCGGGAGCCTTCTTGGTCGCCGGCTTCTTCGCCTCCGGCTCACCGTCGGCGTCGGAAACCTTGGCCGCAGACTTCTTGACGGGAGGCTCGGACTTCGCGGCCGGAGCCGTGTCCGCAGCCGGCGCCGCGGGAGCAGCCGGACGCGGGCGGGCGGCGAACTCCTCGAACACGTAACGCGGGTTCTGCACGGTCTCGAGGTTCACCAGGTCGCGGCCCAGCCACAGGTTGTTCCACCAGCCCCAGATCACGCGGAACTTGCGCTCCCACGTCGGCATCGCGAGGCCGTGGTAGCCACGGTGCGCGACCCAGGCCACGAAGCCCTTGAGGGCGATCTTGCCGGACTGGAAGACACCGTTGTAGAGGCCGAGGCCCGCGACGGCGCCCAGGTTCTTGTGGAAGTACTCCTTGGGGTTCTCTCCGCGCAGGACGGCGACGAGGTTCTTGGCGAGGAGCTTCGCCTGACGGACCGCGTGCTGAGCGTTCGGCACGCAGAAGCCGCCGACTCCCCCGCCGGAGAGGTCGGGCACAGCGGACACGTCACCCGCGGCCCAGGCACCCTCGACGAAGGCCTCGGGGGTACCGACGCGCAGATCGGCGCGGGTCTGGATGCGACCGCGCTCCTCGACGGGAAGGTCTCCGCCCCGCACCACCGTCGGGTTGGCCATGACACCGGCGGTCCACACGATGACGTCGGTCGGGATGACCTCGCCCGTGGAGAGCTCGACGTTGCCGTCGATCGCCCCGGTGACCTGGGTGTCGAGGTGCACGTTGGCACCACGCTTGGCGAGGTCCTTCAGCACCCACTCGCTGGTCTTCAGCGAGACCTCGGGCATGATGCGCCCCATGGCCTCGATGAGGTGGAAGTGCGTGTCCTCGAAGCTCAGCTGCGGGTACTTGCCGACGAGCGAGGAGGCGAGCGAGCGCAGCTCCGCGAACACCTCGATGCCGGCGAAACCGCCACCGACGACGACGACGGACAGCAGGCGGTCGCGCTCCGGGCCGGCCGGCAGCGACGCCGCCTTGTCGAAGTTCGACATCACCTTGTCGCGGATCGCGACGGCTTCCTCGATCGTCTTCAGCCCGATCGCGTTGTCGGCGATCCCGGGAATCGGGAACGTGCGCGATACCGCTCCGGCGGTGACGACGATCTGGTCGTACGCGAACTCGTACGGCTCGCCCACGGGCGGCGTGATCGTCGCGACCTTCTGCGCGTGGTTGATGTTCGTCACCTTCGCGGTGAGGACGTGCGTGCGCTTGAGGTGACGACGGTGGGCGACCACCGAGTGCCGCGCTTCGATCGAACCGGCGGCGACCTCGGGGAGGAACGGCTGGTAGGTCATGTACGGCAGCGGGTCGACCATCGTGACGTCGGCCTCACCCTTGCGCAGGTGCTTCTCGAGCTTCCACGCAGTGTAGAAACCTGCGTACCCTCCGCCGACGATCAGAATCTTGGGCACAGTGCTGTTCTGAGGCACAGAAGAACTACTCCTCGGAGTCGGGGATTTGGCGTACGGGAACGCGCGCCGATCGGATGCGCCGGGCAGCTGCGGTGACGCCAAGCGCTATCAGGATACCAGGGACCGTGAGCGCAATGAGCGGCAGGGTACCGTAACGCAACGAATCAGCGCTGGGAAGCAACGGTGAACCCGCCTCGCTGGGCGCGTCCGCGGCCGGGAGAGGCGGCACGGCGACCGGTGTGACGGACGCCTCGGGTTCCGGTTTCGCCTCCGCGCGGCGGAACCACCGGATCCATTCGGCGAGATCGCCCATCGGGTTCTCGGTCACCGGCGCGATGTCCGCGGAGATCGCCGCCGCCGCATCCACGAGCCCGTAGCCGTAGAGCGGATCCCGCGGCTTGACGGCATCCGGAACCGGGATGGCGGTCTGGATGATGCGGTTGATCACGTCGATCGCCTTGATGTCGGGGTGCGCCGAACGGATCAGCGCTGCGACGCCGGCGACGATGGGGGCCGCGCCGCTCGTTCCGCGCCAGGGCTGGACCGTCCCGTCGGCCGAGACGCCGATCAAGCCCTCGCTGGGCGCCGAGATGCCAATCGTGATGCCCTGCGTGGAGGCCTCGACACTCGCCGTACCCGTCTGGTCCACCCCGCCGACCGTGAGCACACCGGGGATCGTGGCCGGGGCGCCGATGATGTTCGTCCCGCTCCCCCTGTTCCCCGCAGCGACGACCACGACGACGTCGTGCTCGAAGGCGTAGAGGAACGCATCGTCCCAGCTCTCGTCCCAATCCAGCGTGTTCGTCGTGAAGGAGAGGTTGATGATGTCGGCGCCGTTGTCGACGGCCCAGCGCATGCCCTTCGCGACCTGCTCCGTGAACGGGACGGCCGCCGCCGCACCGAAGCCCACCGAGATCGACAGCAGGTTCGCCTCGGGCGCCACACCGATCATGCCGGTGCCGTCCGCCGCGCCGCGCCCCGCCGCGAGCGACGCCACCCAGGAGCCGTGGTTGCCGTCGACCGCGCCCAGCGGTGTGCGTCCGTCCGGAGTTCCCGCGCCGGAAACGTCGGTCCCGCCCACCACGGCATCGCCGAACACCTGCGGCACCTTGCCGATGCCCGTGTCGATCACGGCGATCGTCACGCCCTCGCCCCGTGTGGTCTGCCAGGCCTCGCGGATCCGCGCTCCGTCGAGCCAGTACTCCGACGCACGCGTCGGGTCGGCCGGATCATCCGGGATCGGCGGCGGGGTCGCGGAGGCTCCGAGGAGCAGGACGGAGGCCGCGACCACCACGATGGCGGCAGCGCTGCGGAACGTCCGACGCACGGTCATTCCGGGAGAGCCGCCTCTTCACGTGTGGCGGCGCCGGGGTCCTCACACCGGCAGACCGTCGGGGACCACGACGAGCGCGACAGCGCGGCGTCGCCGATGGGGTTCACTCCAGGGCCCGCCGCGAGAGCGTGTCCGGCGAGCGCATGGAGGCACTTCACGCGCGTCGGCATGCCTCCGGCGGAGATGCCGTCGATCTCGGGGACCTCTCCGAACCGCGTGCGGTCGCCGAGGTAGGCCTGATGGGCGGCGAGGTAGGCCGCGGCCACCTCCTCGTCGTCGACGAGCAGGGCGGCGAGCTCCGGCATCACCTGCGTGGCTTCGAGCGTCGACATGGCCGCGGTCGCTGCCGGGTGGGTCAGGTAATAGAAGGTCGGGAACGGAGTGCCGTCCGGAAGACGGGGGGTCGTGGCGACCACCGTCGGGTTGCCGCAGGCGCACCGGGCGGCGATGCCCACCACACCCCGAGCGGGACGGCCGAGCTGGGCCGATACGACGGCGAGTTCGGCGGGAGTGGGGGCGGGGAACGGCGGCGTGGTCACCTCTCCAGCGTACGGGAGCCGCCCGAGAAGATGCTCGACGCGACCCCTCAGCGAGCCACCGCCGCCGTGTCGCTCAGGCCCGTCGAGACGAGCGTGCGCAACAGGTGCGGCATCCAGTCCGCGGGCTTCTCCTGGATGGTGTCGCTGACCGGCGCCTGCTCACGAGGCAGCGCGGAGGGATCGAGATCGTTGTCGATCAGGTACACGACCTCCCCCGGCTTCACGTAGTACAACCGTTCCCGAGCCTGGGTGGTGATGTAGGCGGGGTCGTTCCAGCGGTCCCGCTCTGCGATGAGCGCCGAGATCTCGTCCTCGCTCACCTGCACGGAGGCCTCGAGCGCCGCGATCTTCTGGCGCTGATCGATGAAGGTGCCGAGCGTGGGCACGAGGACCCACGCGCCGAGCACCACCAGCGAGAGCATGATGACGGAGAAGGCGGACAGACGGATACCCGCCGCCCATTCGCGGACGTCGACACGCGGAGCGGAGCCACGCGTCGACCTCGATGCGGACGCGGACTTCGGCTTCGTGGCCGACTTCCCCGTCGTCCGCGGAGTCTTCGGCGCGGGAGACGCCGAAGGAGGAGCCGGTCGTCGTACCACGGCTCCTCCTTCGTCGTGCTGCCCGGCGGGTCGTTCCTACATCCTCCGCCGGACGAGATATCTCGCTGTCTCGGCTGCGCTCAGGCCTGGTAGCGCGGGAACGCCGAACGACCGGCGAAGACCGCGGCATCTCCCAGCTCTTCTTCGATGCGCAGAAGCTGATTGTACTTCGCCACGCGCTCGCTGCGGGCAGGCGCACCCGCCTTGATCTGACCGGCGTTCGTCGCGACGACGAGGTCGGCGATCGTGGTGTCCTCGGTCTCGCCCGAGCGGTGCGAGAGCATCGCCGTGTAGCCCGAGCGCTGAGCGAGGCTGACCGCGTCGAACGTCTCGGTCAGCGTCCCGATCTGGTTCACCTTGACGAGCAGGGAGTTCGCGACGCCGCGCGTGATGCCGTCGGCCAGACGTGCCGGGTTCGTGACGAACAGGTCGTCGCCGACCAGCTGCACCTTGGAGCCCAGGACGTCGGTGAGGTGCTTCCAGTTGTCCCAGTCGTCCTCGGCCAGCGCGTCCTCGATCGTGACGATCGGGAAGTCGTTGACGAGTCCGACGTAGTACTCGGTGAGCGCGGCGGCGTCCCAGTCCTTGTTGTCGAGACGGTAGACACCGTCCTTGAAGAACTCGGTGGCGGCGACGTCGAGGCCGAGCGCGATGTCGGTACCGGGGGTGAAGCCGGCCTTCTCGATCGCCTTCACCAGGAAGTCCAGGCCCTCGCGGTTGCTGGGCAGGTCGGGGGCGAAGCCGCCCTCGTCGCCGAGGCCGGTCGCGTAACCCGCGGCCTTCAGCTCCGCGCGCAGCACGTGGTAGGTCTCGACGCCCCAGCGGAGAGCTTCGGAGTAGGTCTCCGCACCGATCGGGGCGAGGAAGAACTCCTGCATGTCGATGCCGTTGTCGGCGTGCTCGCCGCCGTTGATGACGTTGAACAGCGGAACGGGCAGCACGTGGGCGTTCGGGCCGCCGAGGTAGCGGAACAGCGGCAGATCGGCCGAGTCGGCGGCAGCCTTGGCGACCGCGAGGCTCACGCCGAGGATGGCGTTGGCGCCGACGCGCTTCTTGTTCTCGGTGCCGTCGACCTCGTTGAGGATCTCATCGACGATGCGCTGCTCGCTCGCCTCGACACCTTCGATCGCCGGGCCGAGCTCATCGATGATGGCCTCGACGGCCTTGAGCACGCCCTTGCCGCCGTAGCGGTCCTTGTCGCCGTCGCGGAGCTCGTACGCCTCGAACGCGCCGGTGGATGCGCCGGACGGGACAGCCGCCCGCTGCACGATGCCGTCGTCGAGGAGGACCTCCACCTCGACGGTCGGGTTTCCGCGCGAGTCGAGAATCTCGCGTGCGCCTACAGCCTCGATCAGTGCCACTGATGTGCTCCTTGCTCAGGGGGAAAACGTGGTGTGGAGCGTCGTCGATCCGCGCCCAGTCTAGCCCGCGCTCCTCACCGGCCCAGGGACTCTTTCCTCCCGGTACGCGCGGTCAGACCACGACCGCGATCGCGAAGCCGTCCCAGCCCTTGACCCCGACGGTCTGCAGCGCCGTGGCGTCGAAGCGCGGATCCTCCCCGAGCATCCGGAGTCCGTCACGGGTGCCGACCACCTTCGGGTCGACGGCGTCCTCACGCACGATCTCCCCCTCGCGCCCGATGTTGTCCAGCACGATCACGGTTCCCGCGTGCCCGAGCTTCGCCGCCCAGTCGAGGTAGATCGTGTTGGACTCCTTGTCGGCGTCGATGAACACCAGATCGAAACCGCCGACCAGGCTCGGGAGCACGTCCGCTCCCCTGCCCACCCGGATGTCGACGCGATCGCCGACGCCCGCCGCGTCGATGCTCGCCCGGGCGACGGCGGCGTTGTCGGGCTCCGCCTCGACCGTCACCACCCGCCCCTCGGGCCCGACGGCGCGAGCGAGCCAGATCGTGGAGTAGCCGCCGAGCGTGCCGATCTCGAGCACCCGTCGCGCGCCGCTGATCCGGACGAGGAGGTTCAGCAGCTTGCCCGCCACGGGCGCGACCTCGATCTCGGGCAGACCCGCCGCCCGCTGGGCCGTGAGCGCCGCCTCGAGGTGGGCATCGGAGCCGATCAGTGTGTCGGCGAGGAACGAATCGGTCTGCGACCAGGCCGCGGGAGTGGATTCCATGCCCTCAGCCAACCCCCGACGCCTCGGCCCGTCAAGGCTGCGGCGGGGAGAGCCGGGGTGCCGGAGCGGCGAGTTCCGGCTGCGTGCGGAACTGCCCGGTCAGCGCGAGCACGACCGCGACGAGGAGGAGCACGATCCACCCGGCGAGCCCGAGCGGCCCGGCGAGAGCCATGTCCGGCTGCGAGGCGGCGAAGATCAGCACGAGTCCGGCGGCGGCATTGAGCGATCCGTGCGCGATCACGGCGGGCCACACCGACCCCGAGCGCAGACGCAGCCACCCGAACAGGACACCCCAGGCGACGCATCCGCCGATCATGAGCACCACGCCCAGGATGTCGGTGCGCCCGAAGTTGTACCCGAGCAGGATGATCGGGCTGTGCCAGGCGCCCCAGATCACACCGCTCAGGATCAGGGCGGGCCAGGTCCCGAGCGGGCGCAGCGCCGGCAGCAGCCAGCCCCGCCAGCCGAGCTCCTCGCCGAACGCGAAGAAGCTGTTGATCAACGCACCGACCGGGATCGCGGCGATCTGCGCGAACACGAGGATTCCGACCGGGGGCAACGGCGTGCCGGCCGGGACGGCCTTCTCGAGTTCGGCGGCGAAGGCGGGGAAGGTCGGGTCGAACTGCACGAAGCCGAACGCCGCCGCCACGAGGAGGCTCGCTCCGACCAGGAGGGGCGGAACCAGCCATCCGACGACGATGAGCCATACGACGCGCTTCGCGGGACGCAGCGGCCAGAGTCCGAGGAACCGGGCGCGCCCACCCCGACCGGGAACCCCCATCGCGAAGGTCACGATGACCGCGGCGACCGCCGGAGTGCACATCATCAGCGGGAGCAGCACGACGGTCAGCGGTTCGGCGAGTCCGTCACCGAGCCACAGCGGCAGCGCCACCAGCCACGCCAGGGCGAAGGCCACGACGACGAAGAGAAGGACGGCGGCCCAGGGCACGCGCCGCAGTTGTGGAGTGGAGTCGATCATGACGTCGCCTTTCCGGTGTCGGTGGGCATCGTGCCCGATGTTCGCGTGCGGTCGACATACGCCTGCAGCAGTGCGGCCGCCTCCTCTGCGCCGTCGATCGTCACGAGGAAGGGACGTCGACCGCGGCGCGAGACCTCGATCGCCGGCCCCCGGCGCAGGACGATACCCGAACGGCCGTCGACGGCGACGCGCCATCCCCATCCACCGAACTCACCGAACGGCGAGATGTCGACGGCGCGCGCCGACTCGACCTCGTCGAGCGGGACACGGACCCGCGGCCACCCCAGGAGCGCCCGCGCAGCGAAGCCCTCCGGCGTGATCATGACGCGGAAGGAGGCCGTGGCCGCCAGCGAGAGGCCCACGACGAGCACCACGAGAGCGACGATCCCTCCTCCCTCGGTTCCGGTCCCGAGCAGGTACGCGGCGAGCGCGACGAGTCCGAGCAGCACGACGAGGAGGAAGGCGACCACACCGCGGGGCATGCTCGTCGTGGCGATCCACACGACGCGTTCCCCCTTCTCGATGTGCACGGCGTACCGCGGCTCGAGCGTGCGGCCCCGGGGAGCGCGGACGCGAGGCTGCACGGCCCAGGCCGCTCCGGCGACGACGAGGAGCGCGACGAAGGAAACGGCGACGACACCGCCGATGCCGGGGATTTCGGAGGACTCGGACAGATCGCGCTGGATCGCGAGCGACCCGACGCTCGTGACCGCGGCGAAGGCCGCCATCCCGGCGGCGAGCGCACCCATCAGCCGCGCTGCGCCGCCCCAGTGCGACCCGACCGCGACGAGTGTCGTGACGACCATCAGTGCGGGGATCCCGAGGCCCACCCCGAGCAGAAGCCAGAGATACGTGGCCGCGGGTCCGAACCCGTCGGCGCCGTCGACACCCCAGTGGGTCGCGACCTGCTCCGGAAGCGACGGCAACCAGGAGAGCAGCACCACCAGCGCCACCGTCGTGATCACGATCGGCACGAGCGCGGCGACGACGACGAACATCCGTCGGGCGCGCTTCAGGAGCGGCGGTGGCGTGCGGGTGAGGTCGTAGGTGGTCATGGCGAGTCCTCCTCGCGACGGTCGGAGTGGTCGAGGTCGGAGCGGACCTCTCGATGGGAGCGCACGATGCCCGCGAGCGTATCGGCCGAGACACCGAGCGCAGCGGCGCGGCGCACCAGGTCGTCGATGTCATGGGCGAGTTCGGCGAGCGGTGCCGCCGACGCCGCGATGACCGCCCCTCGGCCCCGGCGCAGGTCGACGAGCCCTTCGTCGCGCAGCCGCTGGTAGGCGTGGAGCACGGTGTGCTGATTGATCGACAGCGCTTCGGCGACATCGCGCGCCGCGGGGAGCCGGTCCCCGGGGGCCAGGACGCCGGCGAGGATGTCGGAGCGGACGGAGGTCGCCACCTGGTCGTACAGCGCACGAGGGCTGTCGACATCGACACGGATGAGCATGCGGCCCCCTCTCCTCGAATCTCTAGTTATTCTATGCGAACTAGAACAACTGTCACAATCCTCCACACGTCTTTGTCGCTCTCGGAGCGGTACTCCACACTGACCTCATGCGCATCACTCCCCGCCGTCTCGCGATCGGTATGAGCCTGTGGATCCCCAATCTCTTCAGCGGAATCCGCATCCGCCGCTTCAGTGAGGACTGGACGCACGCCACCGTGGAACTGCACGTCAACGTCTTCACCCGCAACTACGTCAAGACCGCGTTCGGCGGCTCGATGTCGGCGATGACCGACCCGTACTTCTTCATGCTGGTGATGCACCAGCTCGGCCGCGACCATGTCGTGTGGGACACGCGCGGCGAGATCGAGTTCCTCAAGCCGGGACGAGGCGTGCTCACGGCCGAGTTCGAGGTGTCGAAGGAGAAGGCCGAGGAGATCCGCGAGCGTGCGCGAGGCGGAGCCAAGGTGCTCGAGTGGTTCGAGACGGTCATCACCGACCGCGAGGGCGACATCGTCGCGAAGGTGCGCCGCGAGGTCTACATCCGCGAGAAGAAGCGGGTCACCGCCGCACGGAGCTGACCGCCGTCACCCGCCGTTCACCGTCGCATGCCACGATGACGGGATGCCCCTCGCTCGTCGCCTGACGCTCACGGACGCCGTCGCCATCGGCCTGGGTTCCATGATCGGTGCCGGCGTGTTCGCGGTGTGGGCACCGGCGATCGGCGTCGCGGGAAGCGGAGTCTTCGTCGCACTCGCCATCGCCGCCGTCGTCGCGTACTGCAATGCCACATCATCGGCGCAGCTCGCCGCTGCCCATCCTGTCGCCGGCGGGACCTACGCCTATGCACGCGCGGAGATCGGCCCCTGGTGGGGCTTCGTCGCCGGCTGGAGCTTCGTGATCGGCAAGATCGCCAGCTGCGCCGCCATGGCGATGACGTTCGCCGCCTATGCCGCCCCCGAAGGATGGACCGTTCCGGTGGCGGTCACCGCGGTCGCCGCGCTCGCGATCGTGAACTGCCTCGGCGTCACGCGCACCGCGATGCTCACGCGCGTGCTGGTCGTCTGCTCGCTCCTCGGGATCGCGGTCGCGGTCGGGTTCGGGTTCGGCGCCGGCGCGATCACCAGCGCGGCTCCGCTGCCCGACGCCACGGCGTACGGCGTGTTGCAGGGGGCTGGCCTGCTGTTCTTCGCCTTCGCCGGTTACGCCCGCATCGCGACGATGGGTGAAGAGGTGGTCGACCCCGCGCGCACCATCCCCCGTGCCATCGTGGTCGCGCTGGGCGGTGCCGTCGTCGTCTACCTGCTCGTGGCAGTCGTGGTGGTCCTCGTGCTCGGCGCCGACGCGGCGGAGTCGACCGCTCCCCTCGTCGACGTGCTCGTGGCGACCGGATGGCCCGCGCTCACGCCGATCGTGCGCGTGGCCGCCGCGGCCGCCTCACTCGGAGCCCTCC
Organism: Microbacterium aurugineum; assembly: GCF_023101205.1. NCBI lineage: Bacteria > Bacillati > Actinomycetota > Actinomycetes > Micrococcales > Microbacteriaceae > Microbacterium > Microbacterium aurugineum. The sequence goes on from NZ_CP078078.1 coordinate 2,324,778, forward strand.
TCGCGCTGCTGACCGGTATCGGACGCACCACGCTGGCCATGGCACGGGAGAGCGACGTGCCGAGGTTCCTGGCGAAGATCGATCAGCGCCATCAGGTGCCGCAGCGCGCAGAGATCGTGATCGCGATCGCCGTGATCGCGATCGTCCTCGTCGCTGATCTCCGCGACGCCATCGGGTTCTCGTCGTTCGGAGTGCTCCTGTACTACCTCATCGCGAATGCGGCCGCCTTCCGACAGGCCGGAAGCGCTCGCCGCTACCCCCGCGCGCTGCAGGTGCTCGGGGCACTCGGCTGCCTCCTGCTGGTGAACACGCTTCCCGTGCTCGCCTCGCTCATCGGAGCAGCAGTGGTCCTCCTCGGCGTCGCCTATCGGCTGGTGCGTCTGCGCGTCTCCTGATCCTGATCTCAGAGGCTCGACTCGGCGCGGTACACCCGCGGCGCAATGCCCAGAACCGACTGGAAGTCGCGGGTGAGATGGGCATGGTCGGAGTACCCGAGGTCGGCCGCGATCGAGGCGAGGTCGACGCCCGGCTGATCCCGGACGCGCTGCGCCGCCTCCTGCAGACGCCGTCGCCGGATCATCGCGGCCGGCGAGATGCCCACATGACGATGCGTCATCCGCTGCAGGGTCCGCACGGAGACCCCCAGGCGCGTCGCCGCCTCCTCCGGCGTGAGCACCGCCGCGTCGTCCATCAGCACGTCCGTCAACGCGTTCGCCTGCCGGTCGGGCTCGCTCACCGCCCCGACCCGATCCGCGAGCCACCGTGCGAAGACCTCCACCGCTCGTTCCCGGCGCCCGTCGCCCGAGTCCATCGCGGCCACCACGTCGTGGCGGAGCGCGGCCACCGCGCTCTCGGGTGCGGTCAGTGCGCGCTCGCCGTCGATCAACGCAGCCGGGTCGTCGATCAGCGCGGCCACCGCGGCGGGGCGCAGCAGGGCACCGACCGCCCAGCCTCGCCCTCGCAGGTCGCGGTGGGAGACGCGGGTCGTGACACCGGACAGCATCACGGCATCGGCATCCACGACGAGGTTGAGTGCGGGGTAGGCCACCATCTCTTGCCGCGATGAGCGCCCGGCGGCGATGTCCCACTCCGGGATCCAGAACCACACGACCAGCTCCGCGACCTCCGCCGGCGCGGGCAGCCGATGGAATTCCGGGAGCCGCGCCGGATAGAGCACGCCACGAGTCGGATTCACCATGGGGCCAGGGTAGGCGCTGCCACCGACGTGCGGAGGTTGTCGCGGATCTTCAAGCCATGGTCCGCCCGCGGGACGTACCGTGGCGACATGAGCGACGACACCTCCACGACAGCCACCCCGACCACCGGCGCCACCGGCACCCACACCACCGACGGCCGCCCGCACGGGGCCACCTCCCTCACCCCGTTCCTGGCGATCCGAGGCGCGAAGCAGGCGATCGACTTCTATCGCGACGTGTTCGGCGCGCGGGTCGTCGACGTCACCGAGTTCGGCGGCGTCGTCGTGCACGCCGACCTCGACTTCGGGCTGGGCCGTCTCCAGCTGGGCGAACCGAATCCGGAGTACCACCTCGTCCGCGCACCTGAGGGCGATGACGACTGCTACTCGATGGGTCTCTACGTCTCCGACGTCGACACCGTCGTCGAGAAGGCCGTGGTCGCCGGAGCCACCGTGCGCGAAGCACCGGCCCTCTTCGTCTCCGGCGATCGGTTCGCCAGCATCCGCGATCCGTTCGGCGTGCGCTGGTCCGTCATGACGCGCGTAGAGGACATCTCCGAGGAAGAGAGCAGCCGACGGGTCGCGGAATGGGCGGCATCGTTCAGCGAGGCTCCCGCCGACGCGAGCTGAGCGACCGCTCCGCCGCCCGGCACACGGCGGGTGTCAGGGCCTCGGCCGTACGTCGGTAACCCAGGGCACTCGGGTGGAACCGGTCCAGGCTGAACATCGTCTCCGGCTCGTCGAAGAACATCGGCCCCACCGCGCGACGCAGATCGACCGCCTCCGCGCCTGCCTGTCGCGCCGTCTCGTCCTGGATCTCGGCGAGGCGGCGCGACAGGCTCGACGCGATCCGACGGAGGGGCTGCGGCACCGGGCGCAACGCCCCGAGGTCGGGGCACGTGCCCACGACGACCTCGACCCCGAGCGCGCTCAGCCTGCGGATCGTCTCCTGCAGGTGCTGCGCCGACAGCGCCACGGGCAGCCGGTGCGTCACATCGTTGCCGCCCACCACGATCACCGCGACATGCGGACGGTACCCGGTGGGGAGGGCATCGAGCTGAGCAGTCAGGTCGGGTGACTCCGAGCCGACGACCGCCGCCGTACGCAGCCGCACCGGACGGTGCATCCGGCGTCCGATCGCCTTCGCCAGACGCCCGCCGAGCGTCTCCTTGCGATGCTCGGCCCCGAGACCGGCGGCGATGGAGTCGCCGAGCATCAGCAGATCGAGCGGTTCCCCGTCGAGCGCGCCACGCCAGACGCGATCCGCATCGAGCGACTCCTCCCCCAGCGGCTTGCCGATGCGCTTCCGTGCGAGCGCAGCCTGCTGCACGAGCACCAGACGGACGGATGCCGCCACCGTCACGGCGATCAGCGCCGCGAGCATCACGAGACGGAACCGGCTCATGACCCGATTCGACCCGATCACCGTGAACACGGCGTGAACGGCCCGACGCCGCTCTCGTGCCCCGGGCAGGCATCAGGAGAGCGGCTTGACCTCCAGGTCGCCCGCGCCTGCCGTGACCATCGCGAAAGCCGTGTAGCCGTCGGCCGCCGACCGCTCGAGCAGCGCCTTCACGTTCTTCGTCCGTCGCTCCAGCCGCACGCGGGTGCCCTCGGCGATCAGCGCGGCCTTCTGCCGGACCAGCTCCTGCACCGGGACGTCCGCATCGTGGATCAGGACCACGGCCTGCGCCACGGTGCCCTTCTCCTCGGCGATCAGGTCGACGAGACGCTCGAACCCGAGCGAGAACCCGACCGCCGGAACCTGCTGGCCGAGGAACCGCCCGATCATGCCGTCGTAGCGCCCGCCGCCGCCGAGCGAGTATCCGACGGAGGGGTGCGCGAGCTCGAAGATCGTGCCCGTGTAGTAGCCCATGCCACGCACGAGGAACGGGTCGAACACGAGCGGGATGTCGGACTGCCCCCGCCCCGCTGCGACCGCCTCGCCGATGCCGACCAGGTGCTCGACGAGCTCGACGGGTGCGCCCTCGGGCAGCGCCTTGCGGATCTGCCGCTCCCCGAACGGGTGGTACTCCATCGTCTGCGGGCGCTGCAGGAAAGCTTCGAAGGCGTCGGCGGCGGCCGCGGAAGCGCTGCGCTCGCGCAGCTCCGCGGCGACCCCCTCCGGGCCGATCTTGTCGAGCTTGTCGATCGTGATGAGCACCCCGGGGCGCTCCTCGGCCGTGAAGCCGAAGCTGTCCAGGATCCAGTCCAGCACCCGGCGGTCGTTGATCCGCACGGTCGCGCCGTCCAGTCCGAGCGCGTCCACGGCGTCGAGGGAGGCGACCATCAGCTCCGCCTCGGCCCGCGAGGAGTCGTCACCCATGATGTCGATGTCGCACTGGACGAACTGCCGATAGCGCCCCTTCTGCGGCCGCTCCGCGCGCCACACCGGGCCGATCTGGATCGACCGGAAGACGGTGGGGAGCTGGCCGCGGTTGCTCGCGTAGAAGCGTGCGAGCGGCACGGTCAGGTCGTAGCGGAGACCGAGGTCCGAGAGCGCGGCGGGGTCGTCTGCAGCGGCCCGGATCGCGTCGGCATCGAGGCCGCGGCGGAGGATGTTGTACGAGAGCTTCTCGTTGTCGCCGCCGATCCCGGCATGGAGGCGATCGTAGTCCTCGACGACGGGCGTCTCGATCTCGTCGAAGCCGTGCGCGAGGTAGCGCTCGCGGATGACGGAGAGGACCCGCTCACGGCGGGCCTTGTCGGCGGGGAGGATGTCGCGCATACCGCGCGGCGGGTTCACAGTAGCCACGGGTCCATCTTCCCAGGTCGGCCCGAGGGTCCGTGCGCCCGGACGATCAGGAGGCCGCTTCGGCCGCTCTCACGTCGTCCTCGAGCACGCGCAGGCGCTCGCGGAGTGCGCGCTCCGCATCCCACCCTGCGACGCGGGCCGTAGCCACCAGCGCGAGCAGTGCGTCACCGAGTTCGGCTTCCGATGCCGGAACGTCAGCCTTGTCGCCGGGTTCGACCGCCACCTCCACCTGAGCGGCGCGGCCGACCAGTTTCTGGGCGAGGGCGAGTGCCGGCATCCCCCGCGGCACGCCGTCGAGCACGCTGCGGCGGGTGCGCTTCTCCGCGGCCTTCGCCGCGTTCCAGTGCACGAGCACCTGCTCCGGGGTCTCGGCGACCTCACCGGCGAAGACATGCGGATGCCGGCGCACCATCTTCTCGGTGAGCGTCCGTGCCACGTCGTCGATGTCGAACGGATCCTCGGGGTCCTGCGCGGCTATCGCCGCGTGGAACAGCACCTGCCAGAGCAGATCGCCCAGCTCCTCGCGCAGATCGTCCCGGGTGCCAGTCTCGACCGCGTCGATCACCTCGTGCGATTCCTCGATCAGATACGGCACCAGGTCCTGGTGCGTGATGCGCTGCGACCAGACGCAACGCGCGCGCACCTCCCGCATGGTCTCGGCAGCGGCGCGGAGCGGATCGTCCACCCCGGCACCGGGCTCAGGATGAGAGCTCATGCGTCCTCCTTCGAACAGAGCGGAACCGGCTCCGCGCTCAGGACGAGGCGGATGCGGTGCGACGGTACCAGCGCGCACGCAACGACACGATGAGCGCAGAAAGCAGAAGGGCGATCAACGACCCGACGAGCACGCCGAGGATCGCCTGGTCCCGGATACCGCGATCGTCGGCGAACGCGAGATTCGCCAACAGCAGCGACACGGTGAACCCGATCCCGCCGAGCGCCCCGGCCGCGAGGATGTCGGCGAACGGCAGCGCCGGATCCGAGCCCTTCGGACGGATGTGCATCGCAAGCCAGCCGAACAGCGAGATCCCGATGATCTTGCCGACCGGCAACGCGACCACGATCCCCCAGAAGGCCGGAGAGAGCTGCGTGGGCGAGAGGGCGGGGATCACCACGAACGCCGCGACGAAGGCGAAGATCGGAAGGATCACCCCGTTCACGGACGGCTCGAGCGCGTGACGCGTGCGGGCGGCCGGAACCGGAGCCATGACGAGCCCCAGCAGCACACCGGCGATCGTGGCGTGGATGCCCGACGAAGCCACGAGGCCCCACGTCACGACACCGACCACGACCATCGCGACGGCGATCAGCGGGTGCCCCTTCGCATGCAGGAAGCGGCTGAGGGCCCAGAACACGGCGACCCCCACGACCGCGAGGCCGAGCAGCAGCCACTGCACGTCGCCGGCGAAGAGGACCGCGATGAAGATGATGCCGATGATGTCATCGAGGATCGCGAGGGCGAGCAGGAAGACGCGCACACGAGACGGCAGACCCTTCCCGAACATCGCCAGCACACCGAGGGCGAAAGCGATGTCGGTCGCGGTCGGAATGGGCCACCCCGAAGACGTCGAGCTGTCTCCCCCGGCGATCAGCAGGTACACCGCGATCGGGACCAGGACACCGCCGGTCGCCGCGATCGCGGGCTGCACGGCCTTGCGCAGGGAATCGAGCTCGCCGTGGGTGAGTTCGTGGCGCAGCTCGATGGCGACCACGAGGAAGAAGACCGCGAGGAGTCCGTCCGACACCCAGTGCTCGATCGACAGGTCGAGGTCGGTCCCCGGCACCGCGATGTGGAAGTCGAGGAATGTGGCCAACGGATCGTGCGTGGGCAGGTTCGCGAGCAACAAGCCGAGACCGGCCGCGAGGAGGAGGAGGACGGCGGGGAACTGCTGCCCGCGGAGGGGGTTCGCTGAGATGCGCATCCGTCCCATCGTATGGTCCCGGATCACCCCGCGGTCCCCGTGCCTTCCGCGATCCGCGCTCCGCGGTCAGGCGTCCGTCCGGCGCCCGTCATGCGTGCAGAACACCCTCGGCGTGCGGGATACTCTCGAAGTGTGACCCCCGCACACTCCTTCTCCGAACCCACGAACACCGAGGCGATCCGCGTGATCGGCCGTTTCGAAGCCGGCCGCGGCATCCCCGATGCCATGCGCACCGACGTCAGGATGCTCGGGCAGCTGCTCGGGCAGGTACTGCGCGAAGCCGGCGGCGACGGACTCTTCGAAGACGTCGAACGCCTCCGGCTCGCCACGATCCAGGCCTACGACCAGGAGACCCCCGACGCATTCGAACGCGCCGCGGCGATCGCCGAGTCGTTCACGGTCGCCCGCGCCGACGAGGTCGCGCGCGCGTTCACCTGCTACTTCCACCTGGTGAACCTCGCCGAGGAGCACCAACGCGTGCGCGTGCTGCGCGAGCGCGCAGGGCAGCCAGGACGCGAGGATGCCGCCGACACCGTCGCGACCGCATACGCGCGACTGCGGACCGAGGTCGGCGACGACGAGGCGCGCCGCCGCCTCGAAGGCCTCCGCTTCCACCCGGTCTTCACCGCGCATCCGACCGAGGCCCGCCGCCGCGCGGTCTCGTCGAGCATCCGTCGCCTGTCCGAACTCCTCACGCAGCACGACGCAGCGAGCGAGGGCGGCTCGGAGGAGCACCGTGCTCGCCGACGTATGCTGGAGGAGATCGACACGCTCTGGCGCACGGCTCCCCTGCGGTCGCAGAAGCCGTCCCCGACCGACGAGGTCCGCACCGTGATGGGCGTGTTCGACGAGACGCTGTTCACGACCGTGCCGCACGTCTATCGCCGCATCGATGACGCCCTGCGCGGCGAGGAATCCGGCGCCAGCGCCCCGGTCGTGCCCGCGTTCGTGCGGATCGGCTCGTGGGTGGGCGGCGATCGGGACGGCAACCCGTTCGTCACCGCCTCCGTGACCCGCGAAGCCTCGCAGATCGCCGCCGACCATGTGCTGCGCGGCCTCGAGCGCGCGCTCGAGCGGATCGGTCGTGCACTCACGCTCTCGGCGGACGACACCCCGCCGAGCGCCGACGTCACGGCACTGTGGGACCGCTTCGCGGCCGGAGACCCCGAGCTGGCCGCGGAACTCGCGACCCGCTCGCCGGACGAGCCCCACCGTCGCGTGCTGCTGGTGATGGCGCGCCGCATCGCCGCCACCCGTCAGGGCGATGGTGCACGGGCCTACGCCCGCCCCGAAGAGCTTCTCGCCGATCTGCGGGCCGTGCAGTCGTCGCTCGCGGATGCCGGCGCGAAGCGTCACGCATTCGGCGGCGTGCAGCACCTGATCTGGCAGGTGGAGACCTACGGTTTCCACCTGACCGAGCTCGAGGTGCGTCAGCACTCGCAGGTGCACGCCAAGGCGCTGGCCGAGCTGGACGCCGGCGAGGCTCTCAGCGCCCAGACCGAGGAGGTGCTGGAGGTCTTCCGCGCGATCGCGGACATCCAGCGCGATCGCGGTGTGCGGGCCGCGGGGCGCTACGTCGTCTCGTTCACCCAGGCCGCCTCTGATCTCGCCAACGTGCATCGCCTCGCGCGGTACGCCCTGGGCGACGACGCCCCGGTGCTCGACGTGGTCCCGCTGTTCGAGACGTTCGCCGATCTGCAGGCCGCGCCGGGCATCCTCGCCGAAGCCGTGACGTTCCCGGAGTTCCGCGAACGCATGGCCGCCACGGGCAACCGCCTCGAAGTCATGCTCGGCTACTCGGACTCGTCCAAGGACGTCGGTCCGGTCGCCGCGAACCTGGCCCTGTACGAGGCGCAGGAGAAGATCGCCCGCTGGGCGCAGGAGTCCGGCATCGTCCTGACGCTCTTCCACGGTCGCGGCGGCGCCCTCGGCCGCGGTGGAGGGCCTGCGAACTCCGCCATCCTCGCGCAGCCGCCGCACTCGGTGGACGGTCGGTTCAAGCTCACCGAGCAGGGCGAGGTCATCTTCGCGCGCTACGGCGAGCCCGCCATCGCGATGCGGCACATCGACCAGGTCGCCGCCGCGACGTTGCTGGCGTCCTCCCCCACGGAGGAAGCGCGCACCAGCCGCGCCGCCGAGCGCTACGCCGAGATCGCCGCGATCATGGACGCCGCCTCGCGGGAGCGCTTCTTCTCACTCGTGAAGGCGGACGGCTTCGCCCCGTGGTTCGCCACCGTGACGCCGCTCGAGGAGATCGGCCTGCTCGCACTCGGGTCCCGCCCCGCACGCCGAGGACTCTCGGTCGAGTCGCTGGAAGATCTGCGGGCGATCCCGTGGGTGTTCGCGTGGACGCAGGCGCGCATCAACCTCGCGGGCTGGTTCGGGCTCGGCACCGCACTGGACGCCGTCGGCGATGAGGAGCTCCTTGCCGAGGCGTACCGCGAGTGGCCGCTGCTGCACACGATGATCGACAACGTGGCGATGAGCCTGGCCAAGACGGATGAGCGCATCGCCCGGGAGTATCTCGCCCTCGGCGACCGGGACGACCTCGCTCAGCTCGTCCTCGATGAGCTGGCGACCACGCGGCGCTGGGTGATCCGGCTCACCGGCGGCGACAGCCTCCTGGAGAACAAGCCGGTCCTGCAACGCGCCGTGCAGCTGCGCAGCCCCTACGTGGATGCGCTCTCGCTCCTGCAGTTGCGTGCACTGCGCGCGCTGCGCTCCGCGGACGAGGAGCCGACGGGCTCGGGAGCCGACGCCGAACAGCAGCGGCTGCTCCTGCTCTCGGTGAGTGGAGTCGCCGCCGGCCTGCAGAACACCGGGTGACCGGCGCCCCGCCTGCCGCGTGCGTCGCCCACGATGGACCGCCGCTAGAGTGAAATCTCGCGCCGGATCCGGCGAAGCCTCACGCGACACGATCGCCTGCACCACCATCCCCCACCAGAAAGCCCCTTCCGCGTGACCGCTACGACTCCCGTCGACTTCCACCCGCTCGCCCCCGCCGTGCAGCCCGTCTTCGACACGGTGCTCGCCCGCAGCCCGCATGAGCCGGAGTTCCAGCAGGCCGTCCACGAAGTGCTGCACTCGATCGCGCCGGTCCTGGAGCAGCACCCGGAATACGTCGAGGGCGGCATCCTGGAACGGCTCGTCGAGCCCGAGCGTCAGATCCTGTTCCGCGTGCCGTGGGTCGACGACTCCGGAAAGCTGCAGGTCAACCGGGGCTACCGCGTGCAGTTCTCCTCGGTGCTCGGCCCGTACAAGGGTGGGCTGCGCTTCCACCCCTCGGTCGACCTGTCGATCATCAAGTTCCTCGGGTTCGAGCAGATCTTCAAGAACGCGCTCACCGGTCAGGGCATCGGCGGCGGCAAGGGCGGATCCGACTTCGACCCGCACGGCAAGTCCGACGCCGAGGTCATGCGCTTCTGTCAGTCGTTCATGAACGAGCTCTACCGTCACCTCGGAGAGCACACCGACGTCCCCGCCGGCGACATCGGGGTGGGCGGCCGCGAGATCGGCTACCTGTTCGGCCAGTACCGCAAGATCACCAACCGCCACGAGTCGGGCATGTTCACCGGCAAGGGCACCGGGTGGGGCGGCGCGGAGGTGCGCACAGAGGCGACCGGATACGGCGCGGTGTTCTTCGCCCAGGAGATGCTCGCTGTGCACGACGACTCCCTCGCCGGCAAGCGCGTGGGCATCTCGGGCTCCGGCAACGTCGCGATCTACGCGATCCAGAAGGCCACGCAGCTCGGCGCGACCCCGGTGACCGCCTCCGACTCCTCCGGCTACGTCGTCGACGACGCCGGCATCGACGTCGACCTGCTCCGTCAGCTCAAGGAGGTCGAGCGCGCCCGCATCGTCGAGTACGCCAACCGTCGCCCGAGCGCACGCTTCATCGAGGGCAGCAGCGTCTGGGAGGTCCCGGTCGACATCGCGGTGCCCTCGGCCACGCAGAACGAGGTCAGCCTGTCCGACGCCGAAGCGCTGATCGCCAACGGCGTGCGCGTGGTGTCGGAGGGCGCGAACATGCCGTGTGTGCCGGATGCCGTCGACGCGTTCCAGAAGGCGGGCGTGCTGTTCGCCCCCGGAAAGGCCGCCAACGCGGGCGGTGTCGCGACCTCGGCCCTCGAGATGAGCCAGAACGCGTCGCGCCAGCGCTGGAGCTTCGGGGACAGCGAGAACAAGCTGCGCGAGATCATGGCGGACATCCACGATGCCGCGTTCGACGCCGCGGAGCGTCACGGTGTCGCGGGTGACTACGTGGCCGGTGCCAACATCGCGGGATTCGAGCGCGTCGCCGCAGCGATGCTCGCCCAGGGCGTCATCTGATCCCTCGCACCCTCCGTTCCGGTCGCGATAAGTCACCGTTTCGGCTGATTTCGGCTGACATATCGCGACGGGAAGGGCTCGTGAGGGACCGCGCCGGCGGTCAGGAGCGGTGGGGGCGGCGGTGTGCGTCGTCGAGATGCACGTCCTGCGCATGCCGCGCGAGGGAGCTGCCGTAGCGCTCGGTGAGCTGCACCATCAGGTCGGGGGTGTCCCGGTCGACGCCGAAGACGTGCCCGGGGAAGTCGAGGTCGGGCTGGGCGGCCGCGATGTCGTCCTCACGGTCCGGCGAGAAGAGCTGCACCGGATCACCGACCGCCACCCAGCCGATCGGGACCACCGTGCCTTCGGGCAGGACGGCGCGACGGAGGACGATCGCGTTGACGCGTACCTCGCAGCGCGCCCCCACCAGGGAACCGTTGAACAGACGCGACCCCGAGGCGAGGAACGTCTCCTCACCCACGGTCGCGCCCGCGATGCTCGACAGTGTGCCGATCAGGGTGTGCGCGCCGATGTGCACCGCGTTCGCGGCGGTCGCCCGGATGAGCGCATTCTCCATCACGATCACGTGCTCGCCGAGAGTGATCGCTCCTCCTTCGGCCGTGATCACGGCGCCGTGCAGCACCTGGCAGCCCGGCCCGATCTCCACGTCGCCCGAGACGACGGCGGTGGGGGCGATGACGGCGGTGTCATGGATGCGGGGCCGAGCCCCGAGGTGCTCGTACAACATGCGGCCAGACTAGTACCGCCGCCGGTCGCCGCGCGCTACTCGGCCGCGACCGGCTCGGGGAAGATCGCGGTGAACAGCTGTCCGACCCACTCGAGCAGCTGTGCATCGGGCAGCGGCTCGAGACCGACGCCGACCGCTGCGGGAACCATGGGCATCGGCACGACCAGCGCCTCTCCCCCGGCCACGAGCTTCGCCTTCGGATACAGTCGCTGCAACCGCACCTTGATCGAGTCTTCGAGGCGTGCGGGCGCGATGCGCAGGTTCGACCCCATCACGACCACATCCGTGAGCCCGGCGCGGGCGGCACGGCGCCGCAGACGCGAGACCGCGACCAGGCCCTCCACCTCTTCCGGCGGTGTGCCGTAGCGGTCGACGAGCTCCTCGATCACGAGGTCGATGGCCTCGTCCTTCGCCGTCGCCGCCGAGGCCGCCGAGAGCTTCTGATAGGCCTCGAGTCGCAGACGCTCGCTGTCGATGTAGTACTCGGGGATGCGCGCATCGAGCGGCAACTCCAGTCGCAGCTCCTGTCCGGTCTCGACCTCGTCGCCGCGGAAGGTCGCCACGGCCTCGCCGATCATGCGCAGGTACAGGTCGAATCCGACGCCGGCGATGTGTCCGGCCTGCTCGGCACCGAGGAGGTTGCCCGCCCCACGCAGTTCGAGGTCTTTCAGCGCGACCTGCATGCCGGAGCCGAGGTCGTTGTTGACCGCGATCGTCTGCAGACGGTCTGCCGCGGTCTCGGAGAGCGGCTTGGTCTCGTCGTAGAGGAAGTACGCGTACGCGCGCTCGCGCCCTCGTCCGACACGACCTCGAAGCTGGTGCAGCTGGCTGAGCCCGTACTTGTCGGCGCGGTCGATGATGATCGTGTTCGCGTTGGCGATGTCGAGGCCGGTCTCGATGATGGTCGTCGAGACGAGGACGTCGAACTTGCGCTCCCAGAAGTCGTCGACGACCTGTTCGAGCTGGTGCTCGCCCATCTGTCCGTGGGCGACGGCGATGCGGGCCTCCGGCACGAGTTCGGCGAGCTCGCTCGCCACGCGCTGGATGGACTGCACGCGGTTGTGCACGAAGAAGATCTGCCCCTCGCGCAGGATCTCACGTCGGATCGCGGCGGCCATCTGCTTGTCGCTGCGGGGACCGACGAACGAGAGGATCGGATGACGGTCCTCGGGCGGAGTCGCCAGCGTCGACATCTCCCGGATGCCCGTGACCGCCATCTCGAGCGTGCGCGGGATGGGAGTGGCACTCATGGCGAGGATGTCGACGTTGGTCTTCATCTTCTTGAGCGCGTCCTTGTGCTCGACCCCGAACCGCTGCTCCTCGTCGATGATCATGAGGCCGAGATCCTTGAACATCACCTGATCGGTGAGGATGCGGTGGGTGCCGATCACCATGTCGACCGAGCCCTCCAACAGCCCCTGGAGGGTGAGCCGGGCTTCCTTGTCGGTCTGGAAGCGCGACAACGGCCGCACCTTGACCGGGAATCCGGCGAAGCGCTCGGTGAAGGTCTCGAGGTGCTGCTTCACGAGAAGGGTGGTGGGCACGAGCATCGCGACCTGCTTGCCGTCCTGGATCGCCTTGAAGGCGGCACGGACGGCGACCTCGGTCTTGCCGAATCCGACGTCCCCCGAGAGCAGCCGGTCCATCGGGATCGGCCGCTCCATGTCGGCCTTGATCTCGTCGATGGTCTGCAGCTGGTCCTGGGTCTCGGCGAACGGGAACGCCTCCTCCAGCTCGCGCTGCCACGGCGTGTCCGGACCGAAGGCGTGTCCCTTGGCGCTCATGCGCGCGGAGTAGAGCTTCACGAGCTCGACGGCGATGTCGCGGACCGCCTTGCGCGCCTTGCCCTTGGCCTGCGACCAGTCGCTTCCGCCCATCTTCGAGAGCGTGGGCGCTTCGCCGCCGACGTACTTCGAGAGCAGGTCGAGCTGGTCGGTCGGCACGAAGAGCTTGTCGCCCGGGTAGCCGCGTTTGGACGGTGCGTACTCGAGCACGAGGTAGTCGCGGACCGACTTGGCGGCATTGCGTCCCCCGGTCGACACCTCCCGCTGCGTCATCTCGACGAACCGGCCGATGCCGTGCGTGGCGTGCACGACGAAGTCGCCCTGCTTGAGCTGGAGCGGATCGACGACGTTCTTGCGGCGGGAGGCGAGCTTCTTGACGACGCGCTGGTCGCCGCCGATCGTGCGGCCGTAGAACTCGTTGTCGGTGAGGACCGCGAGCTTCGCCTCCTCGATCTGGAAGCCCGCTTCGACCGAACCTGTGACGAGTGTCGCGACACCGGGCTCCGGCGCCTCGTCGAGCGTCTCGAGCACGCGGGCGGCCAGGCCCCGGTCTGCGAGGACGTCGCGTGCACGATCGACCAGTCCGTGACCGGCGGCGATCACGACCACGCGCCATCCGTCGGTCACCTTCGCCTCGACGAAGGAGATGGCCCCGTCGACGTTGCCGTGGAAGGAGGGGATGACGGCGGCGCCGAGGTTGGTCGCCTCCACCTCGCCCTCGCCGAGGCCGGCGCCGAACGGGCTGAGCCGCCACCACACGCCGCCGCGGTCGCGCACGACCTCCCGGAGCTCGGCGATCGTCAGGAAATCCCCGGCCCCCAGATCGATGGGCGCGGAAGCGCCGGAGGTGGCCGCGCTCCAGGCGGCGTCGAGGAACTCGCGGTTCGTGTCGCCCAGGGTGATGGCACGTGCGCTCGCGCGCTCGGGATCGATGACCGCCGTCGCGCTCCCGGCCGGCAGGTACTCGGCCAACGACTTCAAGGGTCCGGCGACGGCGGGGAGCAGCGACTCCATCCCCTCGACCGGGATCCCCTCGGCCATCTTCTCGAGCATGCCGGAGATCGCGGGGAAACCGCCGATCAGCGCGCGGGCGCGTTCGCGGACGTCGGCTGTGAGCAGCAGTTCACGGGTCGGAGGAAGGTCGACGCTCGGGACATCGCCCGGAAGCGAACGCTGGTCGGCCACCGAGAAGGCCCGGATCTGATCGATCTCGTCGCCGAAGAACTCCACGCGGTAGGGATGCTCGGACGTGGGCGGGAACACGTCGAGGATGCCCCCGCGCACCGCGAACTCTCCGCGCCGCGACACCATGTCGACGCGCGAGTACGCCCGCTCGACGAGCTGCTCCACCACGCGGTCGAGTTCGTGGCCCCGACTGCCGACCAGGAGCTCGAGCGGCGCGATCTCGCCGAGGTTCCCTGCGATCGGCTGCAGCGCGGCGCGGACGGACGCGACCACGATCAACGGGTGGTCGCCCGACCACTCCGCGATCCGACGCAGCGTCTGCAGCCGCTGACCGACGGTGTCGGGGCTCGGGCTGAGGCGCTCGTGCGGCAGCGTCTCCCACGCGGGGAAGGTGAGGATGTCGGCATCGGGCATGTAGGCGTGCATCGCCAGCGCCAGACTCTCCGCCCGGCGACCGGTGGGCACGACCGCGAGAAGAGCGGCCGGATGTCCCGCCGCGGTCCGTCGAGCCAGCAAACCGGCCAGAGTCGGCGCGTCGAGCCCGTCGACCAGGCCGAGGTCGGCGTCGGTGCGCGCCCAGCTGAGGGCGTCACGGTACAGAGACGCCTCTTCCAAGGCGCGCAGAATCCCCGGAACAGTCACCGGACAAGACTAGTCGCGCCCACGGACACTCCCGCCGCCGTCCGACGACGAGCGCTCACCTGCGTAGGCTGTCGGGATGGAATCCGTCGTGCTGACCACCGAACGTCTCGTCCTTCATGCTCCGACGGATGCCGACGTCGATGCCATCACCGACGCGTGCCAGGACCCCGAACTCCCCCGCTGGACCACGGTGCCGAGCCCGTACTCGCGCGAGGATGCGGAGGGCTTCGTGCGCCTGGTGACCGAGCACTGGAACGCGGGAACAGAGGCCGTGTGGGGCGTCTACGCGGACGGCGGGCTCGTGGGCATGATCGGTCTCCACAACAGGACCGACCACTTCACGGGCGCGACGGCCGAACTCGGCTACTGGGTCGAGGCCTCCGCGCGCGGCAAGGGCTACCTCGTCGAAGCGGCCCATGCCGTGATCGACTGGGGGTTCACCGATCTCGGCCTCGCCCGCATCCGGTGGCAGGCCGTGGTGGGGAACGTCCCTTCCGCACGGGCCGCGCGCGCTCTCGGCTTCCGCTACGAAGGTCTGCAGCGCCAGGCGCTGACCAGCCAGCGCGGCCGTGACGACGGGTGGATCGCGGGGCTGCTGCCCGACGACGACCGCACCCCGGTGGACTGGCCGGTGCTCTGAGGGCCGCCCGCCGGGTGACAGTGTCGGCGGCCGGTGACAGGATGAACGCATGCCGGAGATGCCGGAAGTCCAGGGCCTGACCACCTTCCTCGACGAGCGCGCCGTGGGGCGGACGATCACGCGGGCGACCGTCGCCGCCATCGCCGCGCTCAAGACCTACGACCCACCGATCACTGCGCTGCAGGGACGCACGATCACGGCCTGCGCTCGGCTCGGCAAATTCGTGGTGCTCTCGTGCGGCGACGACCTGCACCTCGTGTTCCACCTCGCGAAGGCGGGGTGGCTCCGGTGGTACGACGCGCTGCCGACCACGCTCCTCAAGCCGGGCAAGTCCCCCATCGCGCTGCGCATCGCACTCGACGACGGCAGCGGCTTCGATCTCACGGAGGCCGGGACGAAGAAGTCGCTCGCCGTCTCCGTGGTCCGCGACCCGCAGGAGGTCCCCGGCATCGCGCGGCTCGGGCCCGACCCTCTCGACCCCGCGTTCACCAGAGAGGCGTTCGCGGCGTTGCTGGATGAGCGTCGGATGCAGATCAAGGGGCTGCTGCGCGACCAAGCGGTGATCGCGGGCATCGGCAACGCGTACTCCGACGAGATCCTGCACGCCGCGCGCATGTCGCCGTATGCGATCGCCGGAAAGCTGGACGATGCCGAGATCGACCGCTTGTTCGCCGCCCTGCGCGAGACGCTGACGGAAGCGATCGCCGAAGCCTCCGGCAAGCCGCCGGCCGATCTGAAAGACGCCAAGCGCCGCGGGATGCAGGTGCACGCCCGCCGCGGAGAGGCCTGCCCGGTATGCGGCGACACGGTGCGCAGCGTCTTCTTCGCCGACCGTTCGCTCGAGTACTGCCCCACCTGCCAGACCGGCGGCAAAGTGCTCGCCGACCGGCGGCTCTCGCGGCTGCTCAAGTGACGGCGGTGGCGAGCGGCGGGCGCAAGGTCCCTGTCGTGGAATGACAAGGTCCCTGTCGTGGAATGAAATGCGTGCAGGCGCGTTGAGTACACTCAGAGCAACAACGTGCTCCGGGGTCGGTGAGAATCCGAACCGGCGGTGACAGTCCGCGAGCGTCTCGAGAGATCGGGATGCCGATCCGGTGGAACTCCGGGACCGACGGTGATGCGAGGGAGACTTCGCTAGTCCGGAAGGGAGGCAGCACGAGACGCATCCGTGCGTCCGTTCCGCCATCCCTCCGACCCCCGGAGCCTCAGAGGAGGACGACGGATGGCAGTGAACGCGGCAGAGCGCGACGCGATGGTTCGCGCGCTCCACCTCGCCGCCCGCGGACCACGAGGGGCGAACCCGCAGGTGGGCGCGGTCATCCTCTCCCCCGAAGGCAGGGTGCTCGCCGAGGGGTGGCACCAGGGCGCCGGCACCCCGCACGCCGAGGTCGACGCGCTCTCGAAGCTCGACCCGCTCGAGGCCCGCGGCGCCACGGCCGTCGTCACCCTGGAACCCTGCAACCACACCGGCCGCACGGGTCCGTGCGCCGTCGCGCTGATCGAGGCCGGCATCGCCCGCGTCGTCTACGCACTCGACGACCCGGGCGCCGTCTCCGGTGGCGGGGCCGATCGGCTGCGTGCGTCCGGGGTCGACGTCGAGTCGGGAGAACAGGCCGAGGCCGCGCACGCCGTGATCGACGGGTGGCTCACCGCGCAGCGGCTCGGACGCCCGCACGTCACGGTCAAGTGGGCGCAGAGTCTGGACGGGCGCGCCGCTGCGGACGACGGTTCGAGCATGTGGATCACGGGCCCGGAGGCGCGCGCCGACGTGCACCGACGCCGTGCAGAGGCCGACGCCATCGCGGTCGGCACCGGCACCGTGCTCGCCGACGACCCCTCCCTCACCGCCCGCGACGGCGACGCCCTGCTGCCCCACCAGCCGATCCCGGTGGTCATCGGCGCGCGGGTCACTCCGGACGATGCCGCAGTGCGTCGGCATCCCCACACGCCGCTGTTCTTCGACACCCATGATCTGCACGCGATCCTGGCCGATCTGCATTCCCGTGGTGTGCAGAGCCTGTTCGTCGAAGGGGGCCCGACCCTCGCCAGCGCTTTCCTCGCGGCCGGGTTCGCCGACCGCATCCTCGCGTACGTCGCGCCCGTGCTGCTCGGCGGCCGGCGACTCGCGCTGACCGACATCGGGGTCGGTTCCCTCACCGAGGCCCGGCGCCTCACCATCGACGAGTGGGTGCCCCTCGGGGGCGACCTCCTCGCGATCGCACACCCCGTGGAAGAGACCGACCCGCAGCACGAAGGAGCCGCCTGATGTTCACCGGAATCATCGAGGAGATGGGCGAGATCACCGCGATCGCCCCGTCCGGAGACGGCTGGCGCCTGACCGTGCGCGCGCCCCGAGCCGCCGCGGATGCCGTGCACGGCGAGTCGATCGCCGTCTCGGGAGTCTGCCTGACCGTGGTCGGCTCGACAGCGGACACCTTCGACGCCGACGTGATGAAGCAGACGCTCGACGTCTCGGCCATCGGGTCGGCGACGGTCGGCACCCGGGTGAACATCGAGAAGGCCATGCCCGTCGGCGCCCGGCTCGGCGGTCACATCGTCCAGGGCCATGTCGACGGCACCGGCGACGTGCTCGAGGTGCGCCCGGGGGTCGAGTGGAGCGTGCTGCGCATCAGCCTCCCCGCCGACCTCGCGCCGCTGGTCGTCGACAAGGGGTCGATCTCGGTCGACGGCACCTCGTTGACCGTGAGCGCCGTCAGCGCCCCTGCCGCCCCCTCCCCGTGGTTCGAGATCTCGCTGATCCCGGAGACCCTGGCCGCGACGACCCTCGGCGTCCGCGCCGTCGGGGACCGCGTGAACCTGGAGACCGACATCCTCGCCCGGCACGTCGAGCGCTTGCTCGCGTTCCGCGCCGCACCGGAAGGAGGCTCACGATGAGCCTTTCCACGATCGCCGAGGCCCTGGCCGCACTGCGCGCCGGGCGACCCGTCCTCGTCGCCGACGACGAGAACCGTGAGAACGAAGGCGATGTCATCCTCTCGGCAGAGCTCGCGACCCCCGAGTGGGTGGCGTGGACCGTGCGCTGGTCGTCCGGATTCATCTGCGCCCCGATGCCCGCCGACCTCGCCGATCACCTGAACCTGCCGCCGATGGTCGCCGCCAGCGAAGACGCCCGCTCCACCGCATACACCGTGAGCGTCGACGCCGCCCAGGGCGTCACGACCGGCATCAGCGCGCATGATCGCGCACACACCCTGAACGTGCTGTCGGATCCGGAGTCGACGTCGACCAGCATCATCCGCCCCGGACACGTCCTGCCGCTCCGCGCCGTGGACGGCGGCGTGCGCGAGCGCAGCGGGCACACCGAGGCCGCTGTCGAGCTGATGAAGCTGGCCGGTCTCCGCCCCGTCGGAGCGATCGCTGAGGTCGTCGCGGAGGACGGCAGCATGATGCGCCTTCCGGGCCTGATCGAACTCGGCGCCCGCGACGGGGTGCCGGTCATCACGATCGAACAGCTCATCGACCACCTCAACGAGATCGACCCCGACGGCGCGACGCCGAGCGCGCACCGCGGTCGTCGCGTGAGCCTGCGCGCCGACGCCACGGTGCCGACGACCCACGGCAGCTTCCGATTCCTGGCGTACAAGGACCGCATCACCGGCACCGATCACATCGCCGTCGTCTCCGGTGAGCCCGGCGAGACGGCGCTCGTGCGGGTGCACTCCGAATGCCTGACGGGTGAAGCGTTCGGGTCGCTGAAGTGCGAGTGCGGTCCGCAGCTCGACTCCGCCCTGGACGCGATCGAGAAGGAGAGCGGCGTCGTCATCTACATGCGCGGGCACGAGGGGCGCGGGATCGGGCTCATCAACAAGCTGCGCGCGTACAGCCTGCAGGAAGAGGGGCTCGACACGGTCGACGCCAACCTCGCGCTGGGTCTGCCCGCCGACGCCCGTGACTACGCGGCAGCGGCCGGGATCCTCGCCGACCTGGGTGTCTCGAAGGTGCGCCTCCTGACGAACAACACCGACAAGGTCGCACAGCTGCGCGAACTCGGCCTCGACGTCGTCGAGCAGGTACCGCTGATCGTCGGCGTCGGACCCAACAACCACCAGTACCTGGAGACCAAGCGTGACCGGATGGGTCACATCATCGGCGAAGCAGAGCTCGCAGAAGCTCTCGCCAAGGGAGAGGACGAGAAATGAGCGGCGCAGGAGCACCCGAGACCGGCAACATCGACGGGCGGGGACTGAATGTCGTGATCGTGGCCGGCACCTGGCACGAGACGATCTCGAACGGCCTGATCGCCGGAGCCGAGCGTGTGCTGTCGGCAGCGCAGGCCACGCACCGACTGGTACGCGTGCCCGGATCCTTCGAGCTCGCGATCGCTGCGCAGGCGGCCTTCGCCGGTGGTGCGGATGCGGTCGTCGCGCTGGGCGTCATCATCCGCGGCGGGACCCCTCACTTCGAGTACGTGTCGGCGGCGACCACCGACGGCCTCACCCGGGTCGCGCTCGATGCCGGCAAGCCGGTCGGGTTCGGTGTGCTGACCCTCGACGACGAGCAGCAGGGACTCGACCGCGCGGGCCTCGAAGGCTCGAAGGAGGACAAGGGCGCCGAAGCTGCGGACGCTGCCCTGCGCACCGCCCTCGTGACCCGGGAGCTGCGCGGCTGAGGCGGGCGCGTGCACCTGTCGGGAGAATGACCGGACGAAGGGGCGAGACCGACGTTTCCGCCCGGCATACGTGCAGTCTCCCGACAGGTGAACACAGGCGCACGTCGATAGCCCGTGCCTGAGGTCAGCCTGCCCTTGCTAGCGCAGAAGGGCGCCGCACTCGTACGGTGAGTGCATGGAGACCCTCCGCCACATCGTGCTGTTCGTCCACCTCATCGGATTCGCCGTGCTCTTCGGCGCCTGGGCGGCGCAGGCGTTCGGGGGCAAGCGCCAGATCACGAAGATCATGGACTACGGCCTCGCCATCGCCGGTGTCGCGGGTCTCGCTCTCGCCGCACCGTGGGGTATCGAGTACGAGCTCAACTACGTCAAGATCGGCGTCAAGCTGGTCGTGCTGCTGATCATCGGTGCCCTGCTCGGCATCGGCTCCGCCCGTCAGAAGCGCGGCGCCGCCGTGCCGCCCGCCGTGTTCTGGCTGATCGGCATCCTGGCGCTCCTGAACGCGGGTCTCGCCGTCATCTGGCGCTGACCGGCTCCTCCTCGTCGGCGAACAGTCGTCGTACGCGCGGCAGCAGCTGCTCGTACCTCCGCCGCACGTCGCCGTACGCGGTCGCCGCCTCGGCATCGACCCCCACCTCCGTCCCCACCGCGACCATCGAGGTCACGGCGGCTTCCCATGTCGGGTGCATCCCCGTGCCGACCGCAGCGCAGATCGCAGCCCCGATCCCCGCCGCGTCCTGCACGAGAGGTACGCGAACGGGCACCCCGTACACCGCAGCGAGGATGCGCAGCATGAGCATTGATCCGCTTCCACCGCCCGTGACCAGCAGACGCCGTCGCCGCCGGCCCAGCGCCCGTCCTGCACGCGAATCCGCTGCCTCGGTCTCGATCGCGAGAGCCTCGAGGATCGCCCGATATATGTGGAACCGTCCCTGAGTGCCGTCGAAACCGACCAGCGCGCCCCGCCGCCAGGGCTCCTCGGCAGGTGCGAGCCAGTCGAGCGCGGCGACGAGCCCCCCGGCGCCGACAGGCACAC
This sequence comes from Microbacterium aurugineum, assembly GCF_023101205.1. Lineage (NCBI taxonomy): Bacteria > Bacillati > Actinomycetota > Actinomycetes > Micrococcales > Microbacteriaceae > Microbacterium > Microbacterium aurugineum. The sequence goes on from NZ_CP078078.1 coordinate 2,345,623, forward strand.
TCTCGGCACCGCGATTCAGCTCGTCTTCAGTCGTCGCGGCACCGGCGTCCGACAGGAGATCACGGAACCAGCTGACGGTCCACATTCCCCGACGCACACCGCCGCTCTCGTAGAGGTAACGCCCCGGCTCCGACGCGAAATTCGTCCAGACATCGGGATGCGGCGGTAGCGGGCGATCCCCCGGGATCATGGTGGCGACATAAGTGCCGAGCGAGAGCAGCACGTCGCCCTCGTCGCGCAGACCGGCGCCGAGGGCCTCCACGGCCTTGTCGTTCGCGGTCGCGATGACCGGGATCCCCGCCGGGAGTCCGATGATCTCCGCAGCGGACTCCGTCAGAGTCCCCAGGACCTCACCCGGCGCGGCCAACTCGAACAGCATCGACGGCGCCATGCCCGTGCGGGCGTAGTCCTCGGCATCTTCGCTCCACTGCCAGCGCGCCGTGTCGATCGGCCAGACTCCCTGCACGTTACCGGCGGCGTCCCGCCGCTCTCCGGTGAGACGGTGCGCGAGGTAGCCCGAGGACGTCGTGACATAGACCGCATCGTCGACCTCGCGCTCGTAGGCGCGCGGGAGCCGCTCATCCATCCAGCTCATGATCGGCTGAGCGAGGGAGCCGTCAGCGCGCAGCACGGCCCGGCAGAACCGGATCGTGCACAGCCCGATGCCGTGGATCTCGGTAGTGTCTCCCCCGAACTCCGCCATCGCCCCGCGGACGGCAGCGACGATCGAGTCCCAGAGGTCGTCGTCCGGATGCTCCCAGCGGCCCGGCGCCGGCGACGCATACGGCCGCAGCCCGACGCGGGCACTCGCGTGCACGACGCCCAGACCGTCCACGATCAACACCTTGGTACTCTGGGAGCCGTTGTCGATCGCAATGACATAGCCCGTCGCTGGCGTGCTCACGTCCGCGGCCCCGTGTCACCATCGTCCAGCGGGTAGATGGTCCCCCGGTTCATGATCCCATGCGGATCCAGGCCGTCCTTCAGTGTCCGCAGCAACGAATAGGCGCTGCCGTGCTCCTCATGGGTCCACGGCGTCCGATACTTGCCGATACCGTGGTGATGCACCATGGACCCGCCCAGACGCAGGGCCTCTTCGACCACGATCGCGTTGAGCGGCTGATGGTACTCCGTGATCTCCTCGCGCGGCTCGCACGCGATGTCGTAGTCGTACACGAAGTAGAGATTCGTACCCGTCTGGTAACTGTGCGACGAGTGCGCGCCGAGCATCGTGAGATCCGCCGCGCGCGGGAACTCCGTGCGTGCGCGCCGCATCACGGAATCGAAGAGCTGCTCCACGCCCGACCAGTCGATCGACACCTCGGTCGTGTAGCCGAGGTGCGCCTTCTCGAGCATCTCGCGCTTCTCGGCGTCGATCTTGTCCTGTCCCCAGTTGAGGTTCTCGAACCACGCCTCGACCAGCGCGGGGTCGACCGGCTCATGCGGGATGTCAGCGAAGATCTCCTCGACACCTGCCGCAGTCGCGTCCGCGATGCCCCGTGGCCCCTCCGCCACCACCACCACGACAGCCCGGCCGTCCGCGAAGTGCGAGAAGTGCTGCGCGGCATCCTCTTCGGAGTATGCCCGCGCCACCGACGGACGGTAGCCGGCGACGATGATCTGCCGCAGACCGGCGACACCCGCCGGGAGCGAATCGACGAGATATCCGAGGAAACGATTGTTCTCCGGCTGGTACCGGAAGACCTTCACCGTAACCTCGGTGATCATGCAGAGGGCGCCCTCGTTGCCGATCACGATGTGGCGGATGTCGGGCCCGGCAGCCCGGCGCGGCACATTCTTGACCCGCACGACCTCGCCGCCGGGAAGCACCGCCTCGAGCCCCACCACCATGTCCTCGATCCCGCCGTACAGCGTGGAGAACTGGCCGATCGACCGCGTGGCGACCAGCCCGCCCATCTGCGCGAGCGGCTTGGACTGCGGCGAGTGCCCGGTGGTGAGACCCTGTGCCCGCAGCGTGTCCTCGAGCACCTGCAGCGGTACGCCACATTGCGCGGTGACCATCATGTCGACGGGATCGATCTCGAGAATGGCGTCCATCCGCGAGCCGTCGAGGACGATCGAATCCTCCACGATCGTCTCCAGGCCGCCCTCTGTCGCGGTGCGTCCCGTCCGCGGGACGATGTTGATGAGGTTCTCCTGCGCGAACGCAAGGATCGCCGCCACGTCCGCGGTCGAGCGCGCGTAGGCGATCGCCGTGGGAATCGGCCCGTCGAAGATCCCGTGCGCCGACGTGTACTTCTTGAATCGGTCGACGCTCGCCTCGCGTAGCGCCTGAGCGTCGGTCTCGACCTGGTCCGAGCCGAGGATATCCTGCAGCCGGGTGACGATCTCCTCACGAGAGAGCGCCGATCGTGAAGCAACCATGGAATGTGTCCTGTTCGTTGTGGGGGTCGGGTGCCGCGGTCAGCGGACCAGGTAGCCGCCGTCGACGGACAGCACGTGCCCGTTGACGAAGTCGGAAGCGCGGCTGGCGAGGAAGACGGTCGCGCCCATCAGGTCGGCGACGTCCCCCCACCTCCCCGCGGGTGTGTGATCGACGATGCGCTGGTTTGCCGCGGGGTCGGAGCGGGACTCCTCGGTGATCGGTGTGTTGAAGTAGCCGGGAGCGATCGCATTGACCTGGATGCCGTGGCTTCCGAGCTCGTCGGCGTAGGCCTTGGTCAGACCGGCGATGCCGTGCTTGGTCGCCGCGTAGGCCGGAGAGCCCAGACCGCCGAGGAAGGCGAAAAGCGAGGCGATGTTGATGATCTTGCCCGAGCCCTGCGGGATCATGAGCTTCGCCGTCTCGTGCGACATCTCGAAAGCGGCCGTGAGGTTGACGGCGACCATCGGATCCCACAGTTCGCGTCCGAACTCGGTGACGTCGGCGATACGGCTGATTCCGGCGGAGTTGACCAGGATATCGACACCGCCGAGCGCGTCGACGCAGGCATCGAGAACTCGTGCCGGCGCGCCCTCCTCGGTGATGTCGACGCGCTGCTCACGATAGCCGGCAGCGGTCCGCGCGAGGAGCGCAGCGGTCTCGCCGCCGTCGTCGAACAGCGTCGGGACGAAGACGTCGGCTCCCGCCTCGGCGAGCGCGAGCGTGAACGCCTGGCCGAGGCCGGTGTTGCCTCCCGTGACGATCGCACGCTTGCCCCGCAGGGAGAAGTGATCGAGGGAGAAATCAGTGATGTGCACAGGGGCTCCTTCAGGAAGTGCGTCGTTCAGGCGAAGGGGTCGGAGATGCCGATATAGGTCGTCTCGAGGTACTCATCGATCCCTTCGAAACCGCCCTCGCGCCCGATACCCGACTGCTTGACACCGCCGAACGGCGCAGCCGGATTCGAGACGAGTCCGGTGTTGAGGCCGAACATGCCGGTTTCGAGCCGTTCGGCGAGGCGGAGCGCTCGGTTCAGGTCGCGTGTGTAGGCGAAGCACACCAGTCCGTACTCGCTCGCGTTCGCCAGCCGCACCGCCTCGTTCTCGTCGCGGAAGGTCGTGATCGGTGCGACCGGTCCGAAGATCTCCTCCCGCAGGATGCGTGCGTCCTGCGGGACGTCGACGAGCACGGTCGCCGGGTAGAAAAACCCGCGGCCCGACGGGACGCTGCCGCCCAGTGCGACTCGCGCGCCGTCCTCGACCGCGCCGGAGACGAGCTCGGCGACCTTTTCACGGGTCGACTCGTCGACGAGGGGACCGAGCATCGCATCCGGATCCGTTCCTCGCGCGTTCACGTAGCCGGCCATGCGATCGACGAGGCGCGAGGTGAACGCGTCGGCCACACTCTCATGTACGAGGAATCGATTCGCCGCGACGCATGCCTCGCCGCCGTTGCGCAGTTTCGCGAGCAGTGCACCCTCGACGGCAGCGTCGACATCGGCATCCTCGAACACGAGGAACGGCGCGTTGCCGCCGAGCTCCATCGACACCCGCAGCACCTGGTGCGCGGCATCGGCGATCAAGCGACGACCGACGTCGGTCGACCCCGTGAACGACAGCTTACGCAGGCGCGGATCGGTGATGAGCGGCCCGGTGACCGCGCCGGCACGGCTGGTCGAGATGACGTTGACGACCCCATCGGGCACTCCGGCCTCGCGCAGCACTTCGGCGAACAGCAGGGCGGTGAGAGGCGTGAGCGCCGCAGGCTTGAGCACCGAGGTGCACCCGGCGGCGAGCGCGGGAGCGATCTTGCGCGTTGCCATCGCGAGCGGGAAGTTCCAGGGCGTGATGAGCAGGCTCGGTCCGACCGGACGCTTCGCGACCAGAAGCCGGTTTCGACCGTCCGGCGCGGTCGCGTATCGCCCGGAGATGCGCGGGGCCTCCTCCGAGAACCAGCGCAGGAACTCGGCGCCGTAGGCCACCTCGGCCCGTGACTCGGCGAGGGGTTTACCCATCTCGAGTGTCATGACCAGTGCGAAGTCGTCGGCGCGCGCGGTCACGAGTTCGAAGGCGCGGCGCAGGATCTCACCGCGGACGCGCGGCGCCGTATCCGCCCAGCCGGCTTGGGCCGCCACCGCCGCATCGAGGGCTGCCATGCCGTCCTCCGCTGTCGCGTCGGCGACTTCGGCGAGCACCTCGCCGGTCGACGGATCGTGCACCTCGAAGGTGCGACCGGAGCTGGCGGAGCGCCATTCCCCGCCGATCAGCAGACAGGTAGGCACCGAGGCGATGACCTCGGTCTCGCGAAGGGCGGTCATGCGGCCACCTCCCGACGCAGATCGCGGCCGAGGAGCTCCTCGTACAAGCGCACCGGGGCCATCTCCCCCGCACGGTCCCCGTAGCTCGCGCGGGCGCGTCGGAAGATCTGCTCGACGAGCGAGGACAGTTCCACGGGCATGCCCACAGAGCGGGCGAGGTCGACCGAGAGTCCCAGGTCCTTGCAGGCGAGGGCGATCGCGAAGCCCTCGTCGTAGTCCCCGTGGTCGAGGATCGACAGCACGTCACGCGAGACGAACGTGCTGTTGGCCGGGCTCGCGATGAGCGCATCCCGCAGGACGCCGAGATCGACTCCTGCCGCGACACCGACCGACAGCACCTCGGCGGTCGCGACCAGGTGCGAGAACCACAACTGATTGATCATGAGCTTCACCGCGTATCCGGCGCCGTGTCGTCCCACGTGGAGGATCCGCTCGGGATCTCCCATCGCCTCGAAGACGGGACGCAAGCGCTCGACGTCCTCCGCCTCGCCACCCACGAAGATCTGCAGCATGCCGTTCGCCGCCCCCACCGACATCCCGCTCACGGGCGCGTCGAGCAGGTGCAGGTCTCGCCCGGTGGTCGCCGCGCGAACGCCGTCGAGCACGTCTGGCACCGAGGTGGACATGTCGATCCAGGTACCGCCGTCCGGAAGCCCGGCGACCAGTCCGTCCGGCCCCGAGGCCACGGCCTCGACGTGTTTCGGCGTTGGCAGCATCGTGATCACCAGGTCGCTGGACGCTGCGACGTCACGAGGCGTGTCCGCCCAGCGAGCGCCGCCGGCGAGCAACTCGGACGCCGACTCGCGCCGGAGGTCGGTGACCACGAGCGGGAAACCGGCCGCCTGAAGGTTTCGGGTCATGCCGGAGCCCATGTTGCCGAGGCCGATGAACCCGACGGTGGGCCGGGTCTCGGTGTGTGCGGGGTCGAGCACAGGGGTGGGGGAACTCATAGGTCGTGCGTTTCCTTCGAGACGGGGGCGGCGGAGGTGAAGAAGGGGTTGCGGGGCTCGTGCCGCACGGCCAGGACCTCGTCGAGGTCGGGCAGCCCGGCGGCACCGTTGGCGAGAGCGGTGCGGATCGCCTCGCGATTGTTCCGATAGACGGCCTCGGCATCATCGGCCGCGGGATTCACCCACACGGCCGCGATGAGCGCGTGCGTGTCCGCGGCCTCACGGGGGATCGTGCCGTCGGCGACTGCATCCGCGACGCCGGACGCGACACCCGCCTGCGCAGGGCCCCAGATGAGGAGCCCGTGCTCCTCGCTCGCCGGGGCGGCCTTGGTGACGAACAGCGTCATCGGCTTGACCGGGAGGGACGGGCGGAGCACCGCCACGAAGGGCACGTGCCCCTGGCTGGGGCCGGCGAGGGCCGTGGCCCACGCCGTACCCGCCGGGCCTTCACGATGGCCGAGCACCGTGTTGATGTGCGCCGCGTTCGCGCCGTCCCCGACGAAGCTCTCACCGAGCTGAAGGGTCGAGACCATCAGATGAGCCCCTGATCTTCGAGCCAGTCGATCGCGATGTCTTCCGGGTCCTCCCCGTCGACGTCGGCCTTGGCGTTGAGCTCCTGCATAACCTCGGTGGTCAGTAGTGGGCTCAGCTTCGCCAGCACATCGGCGATCGCCGGATAGTCGTCCAGCGTGCTCTGCTTGAGCGTGAAGCCGCCCTGGTAGCTCGGGAAGAACTCCTTGTCATCGGCCATGACCACCAGATCGAGCGCCGGGATGCGACCATCGGTCTGGAACACCTCGCCGAAGTTGCAGTCATCGCCCTTCTGGGTCGCGGTGTAGATGACGCCGGTGTCCAGCATCGTGACGTTGGCGTCGGGTGCGTCGAACCCGTAGGCCGCCTTGAGACCGGGCCAGCCGTCGTCCCGCGTGGAGAACTCGCTCTCGATACAGAACGTCTGATCAGCGCTCGGGAGCTTCGCCACATCACTGAGAGTCTTCACACCCAGCTCGTCGGCCTCGCTCTGACGGATCGCGAAGGCATAGGTGTTGTTGAACGGGGCGGGGTCGAGCCACGCGATGCCGTTCACGGCGTCGGCCTCCTTGACCGCCTCGAACTGCGCCTCAGCGCCCTGCACCGGCGCGGTGTTGCCGTTGTAGGTGATCCAGGAGGTGCCGGTGTACTCCCAGTAGCCGAGGAACTGGTCGTTCTCGAGCGCCTGGCGCACATTGGCGGATCCGACCAGCTTGGTGTTGGCCTCGACGTCGGCGCCGTGTGCGTTGAGCAACTCGGCCGTCATGTAAGCGAGGATGTACTGCTCGGAGAAGTCCTTGGAGCCGATCTCTCCGGTGAGACCGTTGAGCTCGTCGCCCTGGGCGCCGGAGCCACCGCCGGAGCTGGAAGTGCAGCCGGTAAGGAGCAGGGCGCCGGCGGCGAGTGCGGCGAACGAAGCGGATGCGATGGTGCGGGTTTTCATTGCGGTTCCTTTCGGGAAGGGAGCGATGGAGGTCAGAGACCCTTGGGGCGCACGATGTCCTCCACGACACCGGCCGCCCAGTCGATGAGCACGGCGATCGCGGCGACCAGGACCGCGCCAACGACGAGAACGGGATAGCGCTGCAGCTTGAGGCCGTTGATGATCATGTCGCCGAGACCGCCGGCATTGATGAACGTCGCGACCGTGGCCACTCCGACGGCGAAGACGAGGGCCGTCCGAAGCCCCGCGAGGATCACGGGTGAGGCGAGCGGAAGCTCGACCCGGCACAGCACCTGGGATGAGGTCATGCCCATGCCCCGAGCCGATTCGCGGATGTTCGGATCGACCTGCGCGAGCCCGGTAATCGTGTTCTGCAGCACGGGCAGGAAGGAATAGATGACGAGGGCGAGGAGAGCTGTCGTGAATCCGGTCTGCCAGACGATCGCGAGCAGGATCACGACCCCGATCGCCGGAGTGGCCTGCCCGATGTTGGCGATGCCGATCACGATGCCGCGGAAGACCTTCGAGCGCGATCGGCTCACGGCGATGCCGGCCGGGATGGCGAGCACGGCGACGAGGACGGAGGCGATGATCGAGAGCACGAGGTGCTCGCCGATCCGCGACGTGATGTAGCCGGCGTTGAGGGTGCGCCGTTCGATCGAGTCGAGCTCCAGGCTGGTGACCCACGCGTAGGTGAGCAGCAGCACGACGGCGACGACGATCAGCGGCATCGTTCGGCGCAGCAGCACGGGCATCCCCCGGCGCTGCACGTTCTGGGTCTGCACCACCGTGGTCGCCGAAGGGACCACCTGCGGGCCGGTCATGCTCAGGCCTCCTCGGCACGGCGTGCGGGCCCTTCGGCCCCGAGCGCCGCAGAGATCGCCGCCTGATCGATCGAGCCGACGGCGGTCCCACTACGCGTCACGTTGACGCGCGGGGCGCCGGTGACGACGAGCGTGTCGAGGGCCTCCCGCAGGGAGGCGTGCTCATCGACGGACGCCGCGGGTGCTGCGGTGTCCACCGCCCCGATACGGGCATCGGTCACGGGGATGAGGGCGAGCCGCTTGAGCGCGGCACCCTCTCCGATGAACGAGCGCACGTAGTCGTTGGCGGGTTCCGCGAGGATGCGCGCCGGGGTGTCGAACTGCTCGATCCGGCTGCGATCGCTGAGCACCGCGATGCGGTCCCCCATCCGGATGGCCTCTTCGAAGTCGTGCGTGACGAAGATGATGGTCTTGCCGATGTCCGCCTGCAGCCGGAGGAACTCGGCCTGCAGCTTCTCGCGTGTGATCGGATCGGTGGCCCCGAAAGGCTCGTCCATGAGCATGACGGGAGGGTCGGCGGCGAGCGCCCTGGCCACGCCGACACGCTGCTGCTGACCGCCGGACAGCTGACGCGGGTAGCGCTGCGCGAACGTGCCAGGGTCGAGCTGGACGGTACGCAGGAGCTCATCGACGCGATCGGCGATCCGCGACTTCGACCACCCGAGGAGCTTCGGCACGATCGCGATGTTCTCCGCGATCGTGAAGTGCGGAAACAGACCGATCTGTTGGATGACGTATCCGATGTGCCGGCGCAGCTCGTTGCCATCCAGTGACAGCACGTCGTCGCCGTTGATGCGGATGGAACCGGAGGTGGGTTCGATGATGCGGTTGATCATCTTCATGGTCGTGGTCTTGCCGCAGCCGCTGGGACCGACGAACATGATCAGCTCGCCCGGTTCCACGCGCATCGAGAAGTCCTCGACGGCCGGCACCTGCTGCCCCGGGTACTGCTTCGTGATGTGGTCGAGCACGATGTCGGCCCCGCCCTGCTGGGCCGCGAGCGAGGAGAGAACGCCGGTGTTCGTAGTGATGTCAGGCACGGAGACCCCTTGAAGTGGTAAGGCGGGCGACGAGCACGAGGATGCCGTCAAGGATGAGAGCGAGGAGGATCACGACGACGGTGCCGGTGAGGGCGTAGTTGAGCGCGTTCTTCGAGCCGAGCGAGCTCAGCCCCTTGAAGATGTACTCGCCCAGTCCGGGACCGGCGACGTAAGCGGCGATCGCCGCGATGCCGACGGTGAGCTGGGCTGCCACGCGGATTCCGGTCATGATGACCGGCCACGCGATCGGGAGCTGAACCGTGAAGAGGATGCGGGTCGGCCCGAGGCCCATGCCGCGCGCCGATTCGAGCACTGCGACGGGGACTTCGCGGAGCCCCACGACGGTGTTCCGAACCACCGGGAGCAAAGAGTAAAAGACCAGTGCTACGACGGTGGGAAGCCAGCCGAGACCGAGCACTGGGCTCAGGAGAGCGAGGAGGGCGAGCGAAGGGATCGTGATAGCGACCGCTGCGGCGGTGAGGACGCTGGTCCGGGCGACACGGCGGTCGCGGACCAGGATACCGAGACCCATTCCGATGATCGCCGCCAAGACGACCGAGATGATGACGACGACGAGGTGATCGCGGGTGAGTTCGAGGATGTCGTCCGCACGACGTGTGAGGAAGGCCATGAGGTCTTCCCAGTTGAATCCGGACAAGGGGGCTCCTGTCTCGTCGCTGAGGCCGGTACCGGGTATGAGATTCACCGTAGCTTGCGTAACCATTTCGTCAAATAGAGTTGTCTATATGGCAACTATTGACGCTAAACTCCCGTTGTGACCACCACGACACCCTCAGCCCCCCGGCGCAACTCCTCCGGCCTCGGGCGCGACATCGAGATCCTCGAACTCCTCGGCGGAGACGACGCTCTTCGATCGGGCGGACTCGGCGTGTCCCAAGTCGCCCAGGCGACCGGACGTGACAAGGCCGTCGTCTCCCGTACGCTCGCGACCCTCGCCGAGACGGGGCTCGTGGAGCGCGACGAGGAGACGCTGCGGTATCTCCTCGGGCCTCGGCTGTACGCCCTCGCCGCGCACACCGCCACCTCCACGCTCGTGCACGCCTCGCGCAGCATCCTCCGCCGCCTCGTGCAGTCAACGCGCGAGACCAGCCACCTCTGCGTGCTGCGCGGCGGCAACGTGCTGACCCTGCTGAGCGAACTCAGTCCGCACGACGTACGCACGACGGGCTGGGCCGGCACGACGACGGCTGCCTGGCGCACCCCATCGGGCCGCGCGCTGCTGAGCGACTGGGACGACGAGTCCCTCGCCCGCTGGTACGACGACCACGGACAGGACCAGCCGCTCGTGGGGCGCTTCGACCAGGCGGATCCGTTCGGATTTCCCGTGCTCGACGCTCCCCCACCGGGAAACTCGCCCGTGGCCGACCTCGACAGCCTGCACGCCGAGCTCGCCCGCATCCGCGAACAGGGCTACGCCCTCTCCGACGAGGAACTCGAGTTCGGAGTCGTCGCAGCGTCCGCACCCATCGTCGACTTCACGGGTCGCATCGTCGCCGCCGTGAATGTGAGCGCGCCGAAGGCCCGCATCGGTCCCCGTCTCGACGCACTGGGAGCCCTCGTCTCCCGCGCCGCGCGCGAGCTCTCCTCCCGCCTGGGGGCGAGCTGACCGGCTTCTCTCCTCAGCGCTTCCGCGGAGGTGCCGTGCTCGCGCGCACGATGAGTTCGCAGCTCACGAGCGGCGTCTGCTGACGTCCGGTGCCGTCGAGCTCGGCGAGCAGCGCGTCCACCGCGAGAGCTCCCACGCGTTCCGGATGCTGCTGCACGGTGGTCAGGGGCGGCCACAGCTGTGCAGCGTCGGGCAGGCCGTCGAAACCGACGATGCTGACGTCGCCCGGCACCTCGCGGCCGACCTCGCGAAAGGCCCTCAGCACGCCGATCGCCATCTGGTCGTTCGCGGCGAAGACGGCGGTGACCTCGCCGCGCTCGCGCAGTTCGACACCGGCTTCGTAACCCGACGCGGCGGACCAGTCCCCCGGCAGCGGCTCCGGCACGCGACGCCCGTGCTGCTCCAGCGTCTCCCTCCAGGCCTCCCTGCGTCGCTCCGCGGAGTAGGAACGGGCGGGACCGGCGACGTGCCAGACGGTCTCATGCCCGAGTTCGAGCAGGTGCTCGGTCGCCAAGCGGGCACCCTGCGCCTGATCCGTGTCGACGAACGGATGGGTCTCGCCGCGGTTCGAGTCGACGAACACGACGGGGAGGGCCTCGGGGATCTCGATGTCGGCCTCGTCGAGCTGGTGCGCCTCGATCACGATGATGATGCCGTCAACGGCATGCTCTTCGAGCCTCCGGAACGCACCGGCCACGGTCTCACCGGCACTCGACTCCACCGGGATGAGGGTGAGGGCATAGCCGAGCTGGGCGGCGCGCACCGCGATCGCGTCGAGCGTGCGCTGATTTCCGTACGAGCTGAACGAGAACATCACGACGCCGATGGTGCGGAAGCGTCCTGATCGCAGAGCACGCGCCGCGCTGTTGGGCCGGTAGCCGAGACGATGCATCGCGGCTTCGACGCGCTCACGGGTGGTCGCACCGACGTAGCCCCGGGCGTTCACGACGCGGGACACGGTCTGCCCTGAGACTCCGGCCTCCCGGGCGACGTCCTCCATGGAGGGCTCACGACGACGCGTCGACGTCTCGGTCGGATGCTCTGGGCTCACGATCACCCATCCCCTCATGTGTTGACGTTGACACACTAGCAGTCCATCGAATATGTTGACGTTGACACACGGCGCAGCAAGCGCCCGGATCGTAAGAAGGACTCGTCGATGACGACTGAAATCCCCGCACCCCTGGGCGCCCCCGGCGTCCGACGGCGCGACAGGCGCGACTGGAAGGGCTGGTCCTTCGTCGGCCCGTTCATGGTCGTGTTCGCCCTGGTGTTCCTGACACCGCTCGCCTACGCGCTGTATCTCAGCTTCTTCCAGGAGAAGCTGATCGGCGGAACCGCCTTCGTCGGCCTGGACAACTACGTCCGCGCGCTCACCGACCCGCAGTTCTGGGAGGCGTTCGGCCGCGTGCTCCTCTTCCTGGTGGTGCAGGTGCCGATCATGCTCCTCCTCGCGCTCGGCGCCGCCCTCGCCCTGGACAGCGCACGCCTGCGCGGAGCGTCGTTCTTCCGCATCCTGATCTTCCTCCCCTACGCGGTTCCCGCCGTCGTCGCGGTCCTCATGTGGGGCTACATCTACGGCGACCAGTTCGGCCTCACCAGCAACATCAACGACTTCCTCGGCATCGACGCGATCACGCCGTTCGCCAAGGAATGGATGCTCGTCTCGATCGGCAACATCGTCACCTGGGAGTTCGTCGGCTACAACATGCTGATCTTCTACTCCTCGCTCAAGACGATCCCGACCGACATGTACGAGGCGGCCGCCCTGGACGGCGCGGGCGCCTGGCGCACGATCTTCTCCATCAAGATCCCCTCCGTGCGCGGGGCGCTCGTGATCGCGACGATCTTCTCGATCATCGGCAGCTTCCAGCTGTTCAACGAGCCCAACATCCTGCGCCCGCTGGCTCCGAACGTGATCACCACGTTCTTCACCCCGAACATGTACGCGTACAACCTGTCGTTCGCCGGTCAGCAGTTCAACTACGCCGCGACGATCGCCATCATCATGGGCGTGATCACGGCCGTCATCGCCTACGTCGTGCAGCTGCGCGGCTCGACATCGGAGGTGCGCTGACATGGCACTCCCCCTCGCCCGCCCCTCGCGCCGACGCGACGATCCGCTGAAGCCCCGCAAGTCCAACACGCTGCTGATCGTGATGGTCATCTACGCGCTGTACACGCTCGTCCCGCTGGTGTGGCTGCTCTTCAGCTCGACCAAGACGCAAGCCGGACTCTTCAGCTCCTTCGGCCTCTGGTTCGCCGACGACTTCGCGTTCTTCGACAACCTCGTCGCCACGTTCTCCTACCGCGACGGCATCTTCCTCCGCTGGCTGGGCAACACCCTGCTCTACGTGGTGGTCGGCGCCGGCGGTGCGACACTGCTCGCCACGATGGCCGGCTACGGACTCGCGAAGTTCCGCTTCCCCGGGCGGCGCGCGGTGTTCGCCGTGGTCCTCGGCGCCGTGGCGGTGCCGGGTACGGCACTGGCCGTGCCGACCTTCCTGCTCTTCAGCGAGCTCGGGCTCACGAACACGCCCTGGGCCGTGATCATCCCCTCGCTCATCAGCCCGTTCGGGCTGTACCTGATCTGGGTGTTCGCCTCCGAATCGGTGCCGACCGAACTCCTCGAGGCCGCACGCATCGACGGAGCCGGCGAGTTCCGGACGTTCTTCACGATCTCGATGCGGCTTCTCGCCCCGGGCATCGTCACGGTCGCGCTCTTCACGGTCGTCGCCACCTGGAACAACTACTTCCTGCCGCTGATCATGCTGTCGGACCCCGCCTGGTACCCCCTGACCGTCGGCCTGAACCAATGGAGCGCTCAGGCCATCGGCGCGGGATCCCAGCCGATCTACAACCTCGTGATCATGGGCTCGCTCCTCACGATCATCCCGATCGTCATCGCCTTCCTGCTGCTGCAGCGCTTCTGGCAGTCAGGTCTCACCGCGGGAAGCGTCAAGCAATAGCTCCCCGCATCTTCTGCAACACCCCCGCGATCCGATGCTGGACCGCACCTCCCGAAAGGACACAGCAATGAAGCACCTTCCCTCACCGACCCGGCGCAGCCTCGCCGTGCTCGCCGCCGGAACCGTGGCAGCACTGGCGCTGGCCGGCTGCAGCACCGGTGGCACGAACGACTCCGGTTCCGGCACCGATGCGGGCTCCGGCTCCTTCGACGCCGTCGAAGCCGCCCTCGAGAAGGGCGGCGAGATCACGTACTGGTCCTGGACCCCGTCCGCCGAGGCGCAGGTCGAGGCCTTCCAGAAGGAGTACCCGAACGTCACCGTCAATCTGGTCAACGCCGGGACGAACAACGAGGAGTACACCAAGCTGCAGAACGCGATCAAGGCGGGCTCCGGCGCCCCCGACGTCGTGCAGATCGAGTACTACGCCTTCCCGCAGTTCGCCCTCACCGACGCCTTCGCCGACCTCTCGGCCTACGGGTTCGCCGACTTCGAGGACGACTACACCGCCTCGACCTGGAACTCCGTCACGAACGGCGACGCGATCTACGGTCTGCCGCAGGACTCCGGCCCCATGGCCCTGTTCTACAACAAGACCGTGTTCGACGCCGCGGGTGTCCCGGTGCCTACCACGTGGGACGAGTACTACGAGGCCGCCAAGAAGATCCACGCGGCGAACCCCGACGCGTACATCACCAACGACGCCGGGGACGCGGGCTTCGCGACCTCGATGATCTGGCAGGCCGGCGGAAAGCCGTTTGAGACCTCGGGCACCGACGTCACGATCGACCTGCAGGACGCGGGCTCGAAGAAGTGGACCGAGAACTGGAACCGCCTCGTCGAGGAGGACCTGATCGCGCCCTACGGCAGCTGGAGCGACGAGTGGTTCCGTGCCCTCGGCGACGGCAGCCTCGCCAGCCTCGTGATCGGCGCCTGGATGCCCGGAAACCTCATCTCGGGCGCACCCGACGGCGCAGGCGACTGGCGCGTCGCGCCCATGCCGACGTATGACGGCACCCCGGCGAGCGCGGAGAACGGCGGTGGCGGCCAGGCCGTCACGACGCAGAGCGAGAACCCTGAGCTGGCGGCCGGCTTCCTGTGGTGGTTGAACAACTCCGAGGAGAGCATCTCGATCTTCCTCGAGAGCGGCGGGTTCCCGTCCACGACCGCCGAGCTGTCCAGCGAGGAGTTCCTCTCCGACGCTCCCGAGTACTTCGGCGGCCAGAAGATCAACGAGGTACTCGCCGCCGCGGCCGATGACGTCGTCGAAGGGTGGAGCTACCTGCCCTACCAGGTGTACGCGAACAGCATCTTCGGCGACACCGTCGGCCAGTCGTACCAGAACGGCACCGATCTGAACGACGGCTTGACCGCCTGGCAGGACGCGCTGGTCGAGTACGGCAACGCGCAGGGCTTCACCGTCAACAAGTAATACCCGCGAGCTGTGCCGGTCCCGGATCCCCCGTCACGGGATCGGCACAGCTCGCCTCATCGAAAGCACCACGACTCGTGACCTCCTTCTCCCTCGGTGACACCGACTTCCTCCGCGACGGACGACCGCACCAGGTCATCTCCGGCGCGATCCACTACTTCCGCGTGCACCCGGACCAGTG
Source organism: Microbacterium aurugineum (assembly GCF_023101205.1). Taxonomy (NCBI): domain Bacteria; kingdom Bacillati; phylum Actinomycetota; class Actinomycetes; order Micrococcales; family Microbacteriaceae; genus Microbacterium; species Microbacterium aurugineum. The sequence continues at coordinate 2,360,817 of NZ_CP078078.1, forward strand.
GCAGGACCGCATCCGCAAAGCCCGGCTGATGGGGTTGAACACGATCGAGACGTACGTGGCCTGGAACGCGCACGAACCGCGACGCGGCGAGTGGGACGCGAGCGGGTGGAACGATCTCGGGCGCTTCCTCGACCTGATCCACGCGGAGGGTCTGGACGCGATCGTCCGCCCCGGTCCGTACATCTGCGCGGAGTGGCACAACGGCGGGCTGCCGGTCTGGCTCACCGGTGGCACGGGTGGGCTGCGTTCCTCGGCGCCGGAGTACCTCGTGGAGGTGAGCGCGTACCTCCGCCGCGTGTACGACATCGTCGCACCGCGCCAGATCGATCGCGGCGGTCCGGTCGTGCTCGTGCAGATCGAGAACGAGTACGGAGCCTACGGCTCGGACGCGGCGTATCTCGAGACACTGGTCACGGTCACCCGCGAGGCCGGGATCACGGTGCCGCTGACGACCGTCGACCAGCCGGTCGACCGGATGCTGTCGAACGGGAGCCTCCCCGGGCTGCACAAGACCGGGTCCTTCGGCTCGCGCAGCACCGAGCGCCTCGCGACGCTGCGCCGGCATCAGCCCACCGGCCCCCTGATGTGCTCGGAGTTCTGGGACGGATGGTTCGACTGGTGGGGCGGCGTGCACCACACGACGGACGTCGCGACCACGGCCGCCGACCTGGATGCGCTCCTGGCCGCCGGTGCCTCGGTCAACATCTACATGTTCCACGGCGGCACGAACTTCGCACTCACGAACGGCGCGAACGACAAGGGACGCTATCTGCCGCTCGTGACCTCCTACGACTACGACGCCCCGCTCGACGAGGCGGGCAACCCGACGGAGAAGTTCTTCGCCTTCCGCGACGTGATCGCGCGCCATGCGCCCGTGCCGGACGAGCTGCCCGCGAGCGCGGCCCCCGCCCCCGCGCTCGAGGTCCCCCTCGTCGCCGGTGGTGCCTGGACGACGACCGCGGGATCGGCGGAACCGACGGCCCACCCCGAGACCTTCGATGCGCTCGGACACCAGAGCGCGTTGATGCGCTACGACGTCGACCTCCCCCACGGCAACGGCGGGGTGCTCCTCGTCGACGAACTCCGGGACTTGGGCTGGGTCAGCGTCGACGGGCGCGCGGTCGGCACGATCTCCCGCACCCGCCACGACCGCGCGATCCGGATCCCCGGTGGCCGCACCCTGAGCATCCTGGTGGAGGACCAGGGGCGGGTGAACTACGACCACCGGCTCGGCGAGGAGAAGGGACTCATCGGGGCGGTCACCCTCGACGGGGCACCGCTGAGCGGATGGCGCTCCACGCCGTTGGACGTCGCCGCCATCGCCGCGGGGATCGGGAGGGACGCTGTCTCGGACGCCGAGGCAACGACTGCCGGGGACGGTCCGACCGCATGGACCGCCGAGTTCGAGCTGGATGCCCGCGCCGATCTCTTCCTCGAAACCGCGAGCTGGAGCAAGGGCTACGCGTTCGTGAACGGGTTCTTCCTCGGCCGCTACTGGCGCAACGGACCGCAACGCACGCTCTACGTGCCCGCCCCCGCCACCGTCGCCGGGACGAATCGCCTCGTCGTCCTGGAGCTCGAGCAGCTTATCGAGCGCCGGGCCGCTTTCGTCCCCTCACCGTCGCTCGGCGCCACGGAGGAGTGACCCTCGAATCGCGCAGACGGCTGCATCCGGTACGCAGATGCAGCCGTCTGCGCGACTCGAACGGGTCGCGGCGCACACAGGCAACACTCAGGAAGGCGTAAACTCGCCCAGGTCCCCGGCAGACCGGGGCTGATCGGAGAAGCGTCATGAGTACTGCCACTGCGCCCGCGAATCCCCGCTCGCGCGTCATCACCGCGAGCCTGGTCGGCACCACGATCGAGTTCTACGACTTCTACGCGTATGCCACGGCGGCCGTGCTCGTCTTCCCGGTGCTGTTCTTCCCCACGGGCAACGACACCACCTCGCTCCTCTCCTCGTTCGCGGTCTTCGGCGCCGCGATGGTGGCCCGCCCGATCGGCGCCGTGGTCTTCGGGCACTTCGGCGACAGGTTCGGCCGCAAGGCCACGCTGGTGGCGTCGCTGCTGACGATGGGCATCGCGACCTTCGTGATCGGGCTGCTGCCGACCTTCCAGCAGATCGGCTGGTGGGCGGCGCTCCTGCTGCTCATCCTGCGTCTCGCGCAGGGCTTCGCGCTCGGCGGCGAGTGGTCCGGCGCGGCGCTGGTGGCCACGGAGAACGCCCCGAAGGGCAAGCGCGCCTGGTACGGCACCTTCCCTCAGCTGGGCGCCCCGCTCGGCTTCATCATCGCCAACTTCCTCTTCCTCACGATCAACTGGCTGCTGCCGCACTCCGAGAACCCGGCCCTGAAGTCCGAGGCGTTCCTGGCGTGGGGCTGGCGCATCCCGTTCCTGTTCTCCGCGGTGATGGTCATCATCGGCCTGTGGGTGCGGCTCAAGCTCGTCGAATCCGACACCTTCAAGAAGGCCGAGACGAAGGGCGCGATCCGCAAGCTCCCCCTCGCGACCGTGTTCCGTCACCACTGGAAGCAGCTCATCCTCGGCACGTTCATCATGTTGGCGACGTATGTGCTCTTCTACCTGATGACCAACTTCACGCTCGCGTACGGCACCAAGCCCGCGTCGCTGGAGACCGCCTCGGCCGCGGCGAAGGCAGCAGCGGAGGCGACCGGTGCCTCCTTCGACCCGAGCGAATTCGCGGCGCAGTTCTACCCGGGGCTCGGCTTCGGATACACCGACTTCGTGCTGATGCAGATCATCGGCGTGGTGTTCTTCGGCATCTTCACGCTCCTGTCCGGCCCGATCGCCGATGCGGTGGGCCGCAGGAAGCTGCTGCTGTGGGTGACCGGGGCGATCATCGTCTTCGGCTTCACCTTCAACACGTTCCTCCTCCCCGCCGTCGACCCGAAGTTCACCGGTGCGCTCGCCCAGGCGTTCCTCGTGTTCGGGTTCCTGCTGATGGGGGCCACGTTCGGCCCGATGGGCGCGCTGCTGCCGGAGCTCTTCCCGACCAACGTGCGCTACACGGGCTCGGCGATCGCCTACAACGTGTCCTCCATCCTCGGTGCGGCCGTGGCCCCGTTGATCGCCCTGTGGCTGTGGGCGCTCGGCGACGGCGCCCCGTGGCTGGTCGGCCTGTACCTGTCGGCCATGGGCGTGCTGACGTTCATCGCGCTGCTGTTGAGCCCGGAGACGAAGGACCATGACTACGACGGCGACCTCGGCGTCGCCGCCGCCGTCGAGCTCTGATCAGTACGCGGCGGTGATCGTGCGCGCAGCGCCGTCCACGATCATCGTCCCGCCGTAGGGCAGGATCCACTGCGGTCGGGTGTGCCCGAACGGCGGGCCGACGCAGATGACGGCGTCGGGGTTGTAGTGCGTCACGACGTCGATCACTGCATCCCGCTGCGCCGCACGCAGCGCTGCAGCCTCGGCGGGAGACGGGTGGTATTCGAAGTCACTCACGGGCGGGCGGGCGACGACCACGGCTGCCGCAGCCGCGAGGATGCCGCGCTCCCCCAGTCCGCGCAACCACCGGGCCACCCAGCCCGCGGACGGCCGCTCCTCACTGGTCTCGAGCAGCAGGACAACTCCTTCCAGGTCCGTCGCGCGCGGCAGCCGGTCGGCGAAGGCCAGGCCGTCGATCACCTCGAGGCAGCCGCCCCAGGTCACGCCTTCCACCCGTGATGCGGGCCCTGCCCAGGCCCACGGCTCGGTCGGGACGCGGTCGCCGAACTCGAGGAGCGCCCGGGGGTCGTGCCACCGTCGCCCGACGTCTTCCGACTCACCCGGCTCGGTGATGTCGAGCACACCACCGGTCAGGAGCAGGGCACGCAGGGAGCGCAGGTGGATGTCGTCGACGAACGGTCCGGGCCCGAGATGCACGGCGGTCGAGCCGCCGTAGTAGCCCCGAACCCCGAGGCCCCAGAGCCAGTTGAGGATGTTCGTGTTGTCGCTGTACCCGACGAACGGCTTGGGGTCGGCCACGGGCAGCGCCGGGTCGAGGTGCGGGACGACGAGGAGCTGGTCGTCTCCGCCGATCGTGGCGAGGATCGCGCGGATGCTCGGGTCGGCGAACGCCGCGTTCACGTCGGCGGCGCGGGCCTGTGGACTCGCGCCGAGCTCACGCGTGGTCGGGTACTCGATCGGGATCAGCCCCGTGAGGTCCTCGAGCCGGTGCATCGCCTGCGCGTGCAGGTCCGGCGCGACGGCCGGAGCGGCGAATGACGGGGAGAGGACCGCGACACGGTCCCCCGGGGTGAGGCGGGGTGCGGACAGCATCCGCCCAGTCTGACACGTCAACAGATATTGACAGCGCGCGCAGCGTCAACGAGGATTGACGCAGGAGGACATCATGACAATGCCGACTGCGATCGCACAGGACGACGGAAGCGAGCCGCTGGCCGCCCTGCACAGACTCGCCGAGCTGCGCACGGAGATCGCCCGCGCCGAGGAGGCCAACGTGCGCCGCGCACGGAACCTCGGATACTCCTGGCAGGCGATCGCCAGCGCCCTCGGCGTGAGCAAGCAGGCCGCGCATCGGCGATTCGGCCGCTCCTGATCCGCATACAGCCCCTCCATAGGATTCGTCCACGCACGAAGTACGGTCGAAGTACCATCTCCAGATAGAGGTCCCGCATGTCCGGTTCGGCGACAGCACGCCGCCGCGGACGGGGCGCGCAGCCCGACGGCCCGCGCGCCACCTTCCGCCAGCTCCTCCCCTTCCTGTTCGAGCACAAGCGCACGCTGATCGTGGTCGCGGTGCTCAGCGTCGTCGGCGCCGCGACCTCGCTCGTGCAACCCCTGCTCGTGGGGCAGGTCATCGAAGCGGTGCAGTCCGATGCCGGGATCGGGATCCTCGTGTGGCTGCTGGTCGGGTTCGTGATCGTGTCGTCGATCATCTCCGGTTTCCAGCACTATCTGCTGCAGCGCACGGGAACCGCGGTCGTGTACTCGAGCCGGCGCAAGCTCATCGCGCGCATCCTGCATCTGCCCACCTCCGAGTTCGACGCCCGCCGGACCGGCGACCTCGTCTCGCGCGTGGGCACCGACACGACTCTGCTCTACGCCGTCCTCACCCAGGGGCTCGCGGACGCCGTCGGCAGTGCCGTCCTGTTCCTGGGCGCCCTGATCGCGATGCTCGTGATCGACCCCGTGCTGCTGCTGATGATCGTGCTCGTGATCGGCCTCTCGGTCACGGTCGTCGTGCTGCTGAGCGGCCGGATCCGCACGGCCTCGACCGCCCAGCAGATGAAGGTCGGCGAGCTGGCGTCCGGCGTGGAGCGGGCGATCGGCTCGATCCGCACCATCCGCGCCTCGGGAGCTACTGAGCGCGAAGCGGACACCGTCACGACGCTCGCCTCCGAGACCTACGGCATCGGCGTGCGCATCGCCAAGATCTCCTCGCTGGTGGTCCCGGTCTCCGGCATCGCCCTGCAGCTCTCGCTTCTGGTGGTCCTCGGCGTGGGCGGGTTCCGCGTCGCCGCCGGTGCCATCACGATCGCGTCGCTGATCTCGTTCATCATGTTCCTCTTCCTGCTCGTGATGCCGTTGGCGACCACTTTCGGGGCGATCACCTCGGTGAACCAAGCGCTCGGCGCGCTCGGGCGCATCCAGGAAGTGCTCGATCTTCCCACCGAGTCGCAGGACGACGAGAAGATCGCCGCCTCGTTGCCGCGTGAGGCCGCAGCGGCGGATGCCCCGGCGATCGAGTTCCGTGACGTGCGCTTCCACTACCCCGCGAACGTGGTGGCCGCCCGCCAGGCGGCGGCGAAGGAGGCGCGATCCCTGCTCGCGGACGCCCACCTGGAATCCACCGAAGATGCTGCCGACGCCCCGCAGGACCACGAGGTGCTCCGCGGCGTGTCGTTCGCCGTCCCGCACGGCTCCCGCGTCGCCCTGGTCGGGCCCAGTGGCGCGGGCAAGAGCACGATCCTGTCGCTGATCGAGCGGTTCTACGACCCGACCGGAGGGTCGATCCGCGTGCACGGCCATGATGCCCGCACCTACCCGCGCGACGACCTGCGCGCCCACTTCGGCTACGTCGAGCAGGACGCGCCGACGCTGGCGGGCACGCTGGCCGAGAATCTGCGACTCGCGTCCCCCAACGCGACCGATGCCGACTGCGAACGCGTGCTGCGCGCCGTGAACCTGGGCGATGTGCTCGAACGCAATCCGCTCGGCATCGAGGCCCCCGTGGGCGAGGACGGCGTGATGCTGTCGGGCGGCGAGCGTCAGCGCCTCGCGATCGCCCGCGCACTGCTCACGGACGCCCCGATCCTGTTGCTCGACGAGTCGACATCCTCCCTCGACGGCGTGAACGAGCAACGGATGCGCGAGGCCATCGACGCCGTGTCCACCGACCGCACGCTCATCGTGATCGCGCACCGCCTCTCGACAGTGGTGGACAGCGACCTGATCGTGGTGCTGCAGGATGGCGTCGTGGTCGGCCAGGGAACGCATGCGGAGCTCGTGGAGTCGACGCCCCTCTACCGCGACCTCGCCCGCCACCAGCTGCTCGCCTGACGGGCACCCCGCCCCGACCCCGGGTCCGTCTCCACGCCCAGCGCCGACACCCCCGTCCAGCGTCCACGCCCCCGTCCATCGTCCACACCCCCGTCTCCTGGCGTCCCTGCGGAGGGGTGTGGACGAGCAGGAGGGGCGTCGACGAGCAGGAGGTGTGTCGACGAGCAGGAGGGGCGTCGACAAGCAGGCGGGGTGTGGACGAGCAGGAGGGGCGTCGACAAGAAGGCGGGGTGTGGACGAGCAGGAGGGGCGTCGACAAGCAGGAGGGGTGTGGACGAGCAGGAGGGGTGTGGATGAACAGGAGGGGCGGACGACACGAAGGCGGGACGTCGGAGACCACTCAGCCATGGGTTCGTCTCTGATGTCCCGCCTTCGCGGGTCTGCAGGGCACGAGGCCCTGAGGGTGCCGGCTCCCCCGAACCGGCACCGGTCTGGGGGCTACGCCTTGTCGAGGCGGTAGCGGAGCGAGGCGAGTTCCGCGCGCAGCGCCGCGGGGACCTTGTCGCCGAAGGTGTCGTAGAACGCCTCCGTCAGGTCAGCCTCGGTCTTCCAGGCCTCGGCGTCGACGGAGAACAGCTCATCGAGGTCTGCGGCCGGGATGTCGAGGCCGGCGAGGTTGAGGTCCTCCACGCGCGGCAGGCGTCCGATCGGGCTGTCGACCGCCGGGACGTCGCCCGCGATGCGCCGGATGATCCAGTCCACGACGCGGGAGTTGTCGCCGAACCCGGGCCACAGGAAGCGGCCGTCCTCCCCGCGACGGAACCAGTTCACCTGGAAGATGCGCGGTGCGCGGTCGAAGCGCAGGCCACGGCCGACCTTCAGCCAGTGCCCGAAGTAGTCGGCCATGTTGTAGCCGCAGAACGGCAGCATCGCGAACGGGTCGCGGCGCAGCTCCCCGACCGTGCCCTCGGCGGCAGCGGTGCGCTCCGACGAGATGTTCGAGCCGAGGAAGACGCCGTGCGTCCAGTCGGTGGCCTCGACCACGAGCGGAACGTTGCTGGCGCGGCGTCCACCGAAGAGGATGACGTCGAGCGGGACGGCCTCTTCCCAGTCCTCGGAGATCTGCGGGCACTGCGCCGCCGACACCGTGAAGCGGGAGTTCGGGTGCGCTGCGGGCCGGCCGGACTCGGGCGTCCAGTCGTTGCCCTCCCAGTCGATCAGGTTCGCGGGCGGCGCGTCGGTCAGGCCTTCCCACCACACATCTCCATCGGGGCGGAGCGCGACGTTCGTGAAGATCGTGTTGCCCCACAGCGTCTCGACGGCCGTGACGTTGGTCGACTCGCCGGTTCCGGGCGCGACCCCGAAGAAGCCGGCCTCGGGGTTGATCGCCCACATGCGACCGTCTTCTCCCGGACGGATCCAGGCGATGTCGTCGCCGAGGGTCTCGACCCGCCACCCGGGGATGGTCGGCCGAAGCATGGCGAGGTTCGTCTTGCCGCACGCAGAAGGGAACGCGGCGGCGACGTGGTAGGCCTTGCCCTGCGGGTCGATCACGCGGATCAGCAGCATGTGCTCGGCGAGCCATCCCTCGTCGCGGGCGATGACGGAGGCGATACGCAGGGCGAAGCACTTCTTCGCCAGGATCGCATTGCCGCCGTAGCCCGAGCCGTAGGAGTAGACCTCGAGGGTCTCCGGGAAGTGCACGATGTACTTGTCGTCGTTGCAGGGCCACTCGACGTCCTGCTCCCCCGGAGCGAGGGGCGCGCCGACCGAGTGCACGGTCTTGACCCACGGGGCCCCCTCGGCGATCTGGCGCGTCACCGCATCGCCGACCCGGGTCATGATGCCGATCGAGGCGACGGCGTAGGCGCTGTCGGTGATCTGGACGCCGATGTGCGAGAGGGGACCGCCGACGCGTCCCAGCGAGAACGGCACGACGTACATCGTGCGGCCGCGCATCGAGCCCGCGAAGATCTCGTTCATCTTCGCGTGCATCTCGGCCGGAGCGGCCCAGTTGTTCGTCGGACCGGCATCCTCCTCGCGCTCGGAGGCGATGAAGGTGCGTCCCTCGGTCCGGGCGACGTCGCTGGGGTGCGAACGCGCGAGGTAGGAGCCGGGACGCCACTCGGGGTTGAGCTTGATCAGCTTGCCCTCGTCGACGAGATCGCGCAGGAGCCGGTCGTTCTCGGCCCGCGAGCCGTCGACCCAGTGCACGGCGTCGGGCTGGGTGAGCTCGCGGATCTCCTCGACCCAGGCGGCCAGCTCGGCCATGGCAGGGGTGTCATACGTCGGGGCCTCGCCGAACGTACGCGCCGCGGAGACGGGAGACGTGCGGGGGGTGAAGACTTCGGCGATGGCCATGACGTGTGCTCCTTCGAAGTGGGGGCGTTGCACCTATCTTCTTCCGGTTCGGACGCAACTTTCGGGCAAATCAAGCGATAAAAAACGCAATTCTTTCGCTACACTCAAGGAATGGCGTCCTCCGGCATCCACCTCACCACCCTCGGCCACCGCATCCGACACCACCGGCTGGAGAACGGCTTCACGCTCGATGAGCTCGGTGCGCTCGTCGGTGTCGCCGGCTCACAGCTGAGCCTGATCGAGAACGGCAAGCGCGAGCCGAAGCTGTCCCTCCTCCAGGCGATCGCGCAGGCCACGAGCACGGAGGTCACCGACCTGATCTCCGGCGAACCGCCGAACCGACGAGCGGCTCTCGAGATCGAGCTCGAGCGCGCACAGGAGAGCCCCGTCTTCCGACAGCTCGGCGTCGCTCCCGTGCGCGTGACCAAGGGCATGAGCGATGAGACGATCGAGTCGGTCCTCGGTCTGCACCGCGAGCTCGAGCGTCGGGAGCGTGAGGCGATCGCGACACCGGAAGAAGCGCGTCGTGCGAACACCGAGCTGCGGCTGCGGATGCGCGCGCAGAACAACTACCTCCCCGAGATCGAGAAGCTCGCCGAGAAGCACCTCAAGGCGGCCGGTCACGTCCAGGGCGCACTCACGCACCGCACCGTGAGCATCATGGCCGAGAAGCTCGGGTTCGAGCTGATCTACGCCAACGACCTCCCCCACTCCACCCGTTCGGTCACCGACCTCGAGAACGGACGGATCTACCTGCCGCCGGCCTCCATCCCCGGCGGCCACGGACTGCGCTCGATGGCTCTGCAGGCCATGGCGCACCGCCTGCTCGGACACACGCCGCCGACCGACTACGCCGACTTCCTCCAGCAGCGCCTGGAGATCAACTACTTCGCCGCGTGCTGCCTGATGCCCGAGACCGCCGCCGTGGCCTTCCTGCAGCAGGCCAAGAAGGACCGCAACCTCGCGGTCGAGGACTTCCGCGACGGCTTCGGCGTGACGCACGAGGCCGCGGGCATGCGCATGACCAACCTGCTGACCCAGCATCTCGGGATGGCGCTGCACTTCCTGCGCGTCGACTCCACCGGCGCGATCACCCGGGTCTACGAGAACGATGACCTGCCGTTGCCGATGGACGTGACCGGCGCGGTGGAGGGCCAGCGGGTGTGCCGCAAGTTCCAGGCGCGCGCGGCGTTCACGCAGCAGAACCGCACGGTCGAGCACCACCAGTACACCGACACACCCTCCGGCACGTTCTGGTGCTCGACCCAGACCGGATCGTCGAGCGACGGCGAGTTCTCGGTGACCGTCGGAGTGCCGTTCGACGATGCCCGCTGGTGGCGCGGACGGGAGACCAACGACCGGGCCGTCTCCACCTGCCCGGACGAGTCGTGCTGCCGCCGCCCGTCGGCCGAGCTGAGCGAGCGCTGGAGCGGACGGGCGTGGCCGAGTGCACGCGTGCACACGCACATGTTCTCGCCACTCCCCCGCGGCGCCTTCCCCGGCGTGGACGACAACGAGGTGTACAGCTTCCTCGCGCGGCACGCCGGAGAGTAGTCGCGACCGTCCTCGCGGCGAGCGGGATCAGTCGTCGAGGAACCGTGCAAATCGCCCCAGAGCGGCGGTCACCCCTGCGGGATCGGCCGGGTCCGCGAAGAATTCGGGAGGCGCGTCGCGCGTCGCGGTGGCGTGCGACCAGGTTCCGATCACGCGGCCCTGCTCGATGAGCGTCGCGCGCACCATCCCGTTCTTCCCCGGACCGACAGCCGCCAGATGCTCCGGGGCGCACACGTCCGTGCGGTCGGCGTAGGAGATGTAGTACTCGTCGAAGGCACCGAGCGCGTGGACGGCGGACGCATCCATCGTCCGTCGCGGTCGCCGGACCGCCCTGAACAGTCCCTCCTCGACCTCGACGACGCGCTCTGCCGCGCGTGCGGCGGCCTCGCGGGACTGCCCGAGCGTGAGTCCGGACCACCAGGAGAAGTCCGCGACGCCCGCCGGACCGTGGCCGTCGATGTACCGCACGAACAGCTCCGCGAGTGGGTCGTCGGGGCGCGCCGGGTCGGGGATGTGGTCCTCGACGAGGACGAAACGCTGCTCCCGCGTCACGCCGGTCCGCGGGGCGACGGGCCCCTGGCAGATGAGTCCGTCGATCGTGAGAGTGAAGAGCAGGTGGATCCCGCGTTGCCCCGCGGGGTCGATGCCGATTCCCTCGAGGATCTCGAAGAGCTCGGCGCGGGTGCGGCCGCCGTCGCGCAGCGACGGTGTCACCGCCCGCACGACCGCGGCGATCATATCGTCGTCGATGCCGAGCTGTCGATGACGCGTCGCCGCCTGCTGGCGCTGCCGCGCGGCCGTGACCTCCAGCATCCAGCCGAGGTCACGCGCCGGAACCGTGTGCAGCGTGCCGCGCATGGTCCAGCCCCGCACGAGGTCACCGCGGTCGAAGGCGCGATCGACGTCGCGCAGGGTCACGTCTCCCCGGGTGCGCACTGCGAGGGCCCATCGGCCGGCGGTGAAGTCCTGACTCTGTACGGCCAGCATGTGGTGCGCGGCATCGGAGACCGTGGGCGTCGGCGCGGTGAGGCGATGCGAGCGGAGGCGCTCGGCGAGCAGGGTCGCGGACTTCATGACCCCATCATGCCGGGCGCCTCCGACGCCGCGCACGCGCCACGTCAGCCCTGCAGCGTCACCTCACGGCGCTCCGGGAGCACGATCGGGTGCGAGCCCGCCATGACCTCGAGCACGCGGATCACCTGGCAGGAGTAGCCGAACTCGTTGTCGTACCAGACGTAGAGGATGAGGGTGTCCTCGTCGGCGATCGTCGCGAGTCCGTCGACGATGCCGGCCCGGTGCGAGCCGACGAAGTCGGTGGAGACCACGTCGGGGCTCTCGACATAGTCGATCTGCTGACGCAGCTTCGAGTGCAGGGAGACGCGGCGCAGGTAGTCGTTGACCTGGTCCTTGGTCGCCGGACGCTCGATCGTCAGATGCAGCACCGCGAGCGAGACATCGGGGGTGGGGACGCGGATCGAGCTGCCCGTGAGCTTGCCCTCGAGCTGCGGGAGCGCCTTCGCGACGGCCTTCGCCGCACCGGTCTCGGTGATGACCATGTTGAGCACCGCCGAACGCCCGCGTCGGTCTCCCTTGTGGAAGTTGTCGATCAGGTTCTGATCGTTCGTGAACGAGTGCACCGTCTCGACGTGCCCCTTGACCACGCCGTAGGCCTCGTCGATCGCCGCGAGCACCGGTGTGATGGCGTTCGTCGTGCACGAGGCCGCGGAGACGATGCGGTCGGAGTCGGTGATCGTGTCGTCGTTGATCCCGTGCACGATGTTCTTGAGCGGGCTCTTGCCCGGAGCGGTGAGCAGGACCCGGGCGACCCCCTTCGACCGCAGATGCTGCGAGAGCCCCGCCTCGTCACGCCAGCGGCCCGTGTTGTCGACCACGATGGCGTCGTCGATCCCGTGGGCGGTGTAGTCGATGGTGGCGGGGTCGTCGGAGTAGATCACCTGGATGCGGGTGCCGTTCGCGATGATCTGCTCGGCCTCCTCGTCGACCGTGACGGATCCGGCGAAGCGGCCGTGCACGGAATCGCGCAGCAGCAGCGATGCCCGCTTGACGAGGTCGTTCTCCGAGCCGCGCCGCACCACGATCGCGCGCAGCCGCAGACCGCTGCCGCCACCGGTGTGGGCGATGAGGATGCGGGCCAGCAGACGGCCGATGCGTCCGAAGCCGTAGAGCACGACGTCGGTGGGTTCGGCGGCGACGGCACCCATCGCGGGTGCCAGCACGTCGGCGAGGTAGGTCTCCAAGGACTCGCCGCTGGAGGCATGCCCGGCCACGAGACGGGCGACATCGAGCGAGGAGGCGCCGGGCGCGAGCGCGTGGACCGCTTCCAGCACGGCCAGGCTGTCTTCGATCGGGAGGCGCTCGTGTCCGAGCTGGGCCACGCGCTCGTGCACCTCGACGAGCCCGGTCGCCGACAGGCCGAGCAGGCGGTGCCCGTGGAGGGAGGTGACCACGTCGTGCTCGCGTCGAAGCGCCCCGATGAGCGGGATCATCCGCTCCGCCAGTTCTTCGCTCGCCGTCCAGTCTTCGCGGTGTGCCGCGGAATCGTTCATCTGCGTCCTTGCATGTGTGAGCGCGCACCGAGGTCACCGGCGCGCGGGTTGCCGGGTGATCGGGGGATGGCTCCAGCGTACAAGCCCCGGAACCGCGCGCCGAATCCAGGTCTTCCCGGTCTCACCGTGGGTCCGGTTTTACGTCTACACTGGTGGAATAATGAGTGAGACACTGCCCGGCGACGACGCCGACCTGATCATCCGCGGCGGCCGCATCCACACCCTCGACGGGACGGACTCCATCGCCCACACCCTCGCCGTGCGAAACGGCGTGATCGTCGCCGTGGACGACGCCGTCGCACCGCTCCGAGCGCGCACCACCCTCGAACTCGACGGGCGCACCGCAATCCCCGGCATCAACGACGCCCATCTGCACGCCGCCTGGCTCGGCGCGCGCTGGCCGCACCTGTTCTTCTCCGACACGTCATCCGCAGAGCAGCCGTCCGGGCGTCTCGTATCGAGCCGGGAAGAGCGGCGCACCGCCCTTCTCCGCGCATGGAGCCTCCTCGCCGAACGCGGCATCACGAGCTACACCGAGCCCGGGATCGGCCCGGGAGAGGACGCCGGCGAGACCGGCTGCTTCGGCACGGCCATGCTCGACACCTACGGCGAGCTGCACCGCGAAGGCGCCCAGACCTCGCGCGTGACCCTGCTTCGACTGTTCGGCACGATCGACGGCGAGAGCACACTGGAGGACTTCGAGCGCGGCATCCGCACCCCTGCGCCGACACACGACCCCCGGTGGCTCGCGATCCCCGGGGTCAAGATCTTCGCCGACGGCATCCCGCCGATGGCCACCGCCTGGGTCGAGGAGCCCTACACGGACGGCAGCACCGGCGCCCTGCTCACGCGGGGCGGGGATGATCCGCTCTCCGCGTTCCAGCGGATGGTGGAGCTCGCCGCCTCCCGCGGCATGCAGATCGCCGTGCATGCGACCGGCGACCGATCGATCTCGGAGTTCCTCGCCGTCCTGGAACGCCTCTCCGACGCGCCCCGGCCGCCCGCGCCCCACTACGTCGTCCACGGAGACCTGGCCACGCCCGAGCAGATCGCCCGGATGGGAAGGGTCGACGCCGGATTCGCCGTGCAGCCGCTGATCGCCGCGCACACGCACTCCTGGGCGGCGCTCCAGCTCGGCGAAGCACGCCTCGCCGCCGCCTGGCCCCTGGCGGCGATGCTCACCTCCGGAACACTCACGACGGTGACGAGCGACTCGCCGATCGCGAGCCCGGACTGGCGGCTCGGCCTCGACGCCTCGCTCGGCCTGCTCGGCGAAGCCGGCGTCGCCGATGACGCGCGATCGCGCCGCCGCCTGCTGCGTTCGATGACGGTGGATGCCGCGCGACAGGACGGCGCGTCCGCCTGGAAGGGAACGCTCGAGATCGGGAAGGTCGCCGATCTGACGATCCTCGATGAGGACCCCCTGACTCCCGGGCGTCCGTTCTCCTCCCTCGAGGTCGAGCGCACGATGGTCGACGGCCGCACGGTGTTCACCCGCGAGTGAGCTCTCGCACGACCGAACGCGGGTGCGCACGGAAACGGCGGGCGGCATGTTCACGCATGCCGCCCGCCTCTGATCCCCCTCGGACCAGTCCATGACCCCGGCGCCGGTCCCCCGACGCCGGGGTGGCCTCACACCGCGGTCGCCACGAGCACCCGGGGACTCCCCGGCAGAGCGACCTTCTCGCGCACTTCCCAGCCGGCATCGCTCAGCCAGCCACGCACCTGGGCCTCCGGATACACGACGGTCCCGTCGATCACGAGGTACTCCCCCGCATGCAGGGCGTCGATCCCGCGCTGCGCCGGATCGTCGTCGAGGAAGAAGTCGAGCACGGTCAGAGTCGCCCCCGGCGCCGCCGCCGCTCGCAGATTGCGGAAGATCCGGGCGTTCTCCTCGGCGCCGAAGCGGTGGATGACGTGGTTCGCGAAGATCGCGTCGTAGGCGCCCTCCGGCGCGGCGGTCGCGGTGTCGGCGACCCCCACCACGGCACGATCGGCGACCCCGGCCGCGTCGACCGCCTCGGCGATCCCGTCTTCGAAGCCGGGTGCGTACAGGAACGTCGTCCGCAGCTCGGGATTGCGCGCCATCACCGACAGCGCGAAGTCGGCCGAGAGGCCGCCGAAGTCGAGCGCGTGGGTGGCACCGGAGAGGTCGAGGTGACGGCCGAACTCCTGCGCGTGCAGGCGGTTGTACGTCATCACCCCCGCCATGAACGTCGCCCAGCGGGCGTCGTCCATCTGCAGATCGCCGGGCTCGGTGGTGTCGACCGTGTGCGCGAACTGGAGCCAGTGCGGGTAGCTGATCTCATCGAGGAACGTCAGGAAGGGCGCGAGGTCGATCGCGGCATCGGCACCGGTCAGATACGCGGCGGCGTCCGGGGCGACGGCGTACCGCCCGTCCGTACGCACCAGGAGGCCCTTGGCCGCCATCGCATCGGCGAGCAGACGGGCGATGCGCTCGCTCACCCCGCACGTCTCGGCGATCGCCGCCACCGTGTCCGCTCCGCCGTCGACGGCACGGAAGAGGCCGATGCGGCTGGCGTGGAAGAGCTGCTTGGACGCCATGTACCCCGTGGCGATGTCGAGGATCCGTGCCGCATCCGCGGTGGGCGTGTCGGTCATGTGTGGGCCTTTCCCTATATTTCTACGATTGTTGGAATTAAACGGCAGAGGTGTTCCCGGTCGCGGTTGCGGCTCAGTCGGCCAGGAAGTCCCGCACGGCGGCACGGAACTCCGCCGTGTGCAGGGCGGAGAGGTGATTGCCGGGGACACGTTGCACGCGGGCGCTCGGGAGCAGCCGCGCGAGGTCGTCGATCCCGGCCGCCATCGGATCGTCGGTGCCGCCCAGCAGCAGCACGGGCACGGCGATTCCCTCGGCCCGTGGCACGAACGGCTCTGCGGCGAGGCCCTCGATCAGGTCGATCAGATCGTGCGGACGGTTGCCGGACGACGACGCCATGTGCACGATCATGCCCGTGAGGGGATCCGTCGGCATGGCGCCACCGTCGACCGCGGCGCGCGCGGCCGCGAAGTCGACCTGCGCGAACGGCTCCCCCGCGCTGAGACCGCCGAGCACCAGGCGGTGCACGGAGACGCGCGGATGCGCCGCCAGATCCCACGCGAGGCGAGCCCCGAGTGAGTATCCGACCAGGTCGATCTCGTCGCTGCCGACGGCCGA
This sequence comes from Microbacterium aurugineum, assembly GCF_023101205.1. Classification (NCBI taxonomy): domain Bacteria; kingdom Bacillati; phylum Actinomycetota; class Actinomycetes; order Micrococcales; family Microbacteriaceae; genus Microbacterium; species Microbacterium aurugineum. Next base: position 2,376,945 of record NZ_CP078078.1, read on the forward strand.
GGCGAGTGCGTCCAGCACTGCGGTCGTGGGCGCCGTGCCGAGTGCCGGGCTCTCACCGTGCGCCGGGAGGTCGACCACCAGGCGGGGACGGTCGCCGACGACGCCGGCCCACTCGTGATCCGGCCAATCCTGCGCTCCGCGCGACGCGAGGCCGTGCAGGAACACGACAGGACGCCCGGTGCCCTGGTGGCGCTCGTGGAACAGGGATGAGGTCATGACGCGCCGTCCTCTCGGACCCGGCGCGCCGTGCTCAGCGCAGGCGTGCCAGGAACTGGTCGATGTAGGTCTCGTAGTCGGCGATCCGCTCGCCGTCGGGGTACATGAGGTTGATGACGGTCGCACCGACCGCCGCCGAGATGTACTCGTTCGCGAGCGGACCGTAGTCCTGATCGCGGATCGACCCCTCGTCCCGCGCGGCCTCCATCCGCTCGATGAGAGAAGCACGCCAGGACGCCAGGTGTCCGCGATACAGCTCGGCCAGCGACTCGTTCGCCATGGCGTACTCCCACAGCGCGAGCAGCACCCGCCCCGCGGCGATCTGCTCCTGATCGCGAGGGATCGTCGCCTGCAGGAACCCCCGCAGCGCGGCATCCGCGGACGTCGGCTCCTCGCCGGCGGCCTGCACGCCCTCGGACATCTGCTGGAGTATCGTCTCGAACGTCGCCGCGACGATGCTCTCCTTGCCCGGGAAGTAGTGCTTCAGCGCACCGTTCGCGAAGCCGGCCTCCGCCGCGATGCTGCGCATGGTCGCGGCCTCGAAGCCACCCTTCAAGATGATGCTCTTGGCGACCTCGACGATGTCCCGTCGACGCTGGTCGTGATCGATGATCTTCGGCATGAGGTCCTTCCGGCCGATTCCGAGGCATGGAGTGATCGGGCCTGGAGCTACCGTACCGCCGCATCGCGCACCTCCCGCAGAGCGAGCCACTGGGCACGTCGCTGACGCTGCGCGACCGGGTCGGCGACGGGCGAGGCGAGGCGCAGCCGCTCGGAGTACGGATGCTGCGGGGCACGGGTGACCTGCTCCCCCTCGCCGACCTCGACGAGCTCTCCGCGGTACATGACCGCCACGCGGTGACAGACGCGGCGCACGACTCCGAGGTCATGAGAGACGAAGAGGTAGGCCACGCCGGTGTCGCGCTGCAGCTCGATGAACAGATCGAGGATCGTCGCCTGCGTGGTGAGGTCGAGGGCGCTGACGGGCTCGTCGCACACGATGAGGCGCGGGCCGCGGACGAGGGCTCGGGCGATCGCGATGCGCTGACGCTGGCCGCCGGAGAACTCGCTGGGATAGCGATCCATGGCCGACTCCGGCAAGCGCACGCGGTCGAGCATCTCGCGCACCTTCGCCTCGGCGGCTCTCGTGCCGATACCGGTGGTGAGCAGCGGTTCGGCGAGGATGTCGCCGATCGTCATCGCGGGGTTGAGCGATCCGTACGGGTCTTGGAAGACGACCTGTACGTCATCGGCGAGCGCACGCCGGGCACGGCCGCCGAGCCTGCTGATCTCCCTGCCGTCGAAGCGGATGCTCCCGCCCGTGACGGGTGCGAGGCCGAGGATCGCCTTGCCGAGCGTCGACTTCCCCGAGCCGGATTCTCCGACGAGGCCCAGGCACTCGCCCGGCGCGATGTCGAGGGAGACGCCGTGCAGCGCGCGGAAGGCGTGTCGGCCACGGCCGTACTCCACGACCAGGTCGTCGACTTCGAGCAGGGCGCTCATGCGGTCACCTCCGTTCCGGTACGGTCGAGTTCGGCGCGGCCCTCCGCATCGTCCAGGGACGCGGCGATCAGTTCGCGTGTGTATTCCTCGGCGGGTGACGCGAACAGCGAGTCGACCGGTCCTGTCTCGACGACGTCACCGCCGCGCATCACGATCACCCGGTCGCAGATGTCGGCCACGACGCCGAAGTTGTGGGTCACGATCAGCAGGGCCATGCCGTACTCGGCCTGCAGCTCTCGCAGGAGTTCGAGCACCTCGGCCTGCACCGTCACGTCGAGCGCCGTGGTCGGCTCGTCGGCCACGAGCAGAGACGGCTTGCCCGCGATCGCGCCGGCGATGAGCACGCGCTGCGCCATACCGCCCGAGACCTGGTGGGGGTAGCTGCGCATGACACGGTCGGGGTCAGTGAGGCCGACGCGCAGGAGCATCGCACGCGCCCGCTCCCTGGCCTCCGCCTTGCGGAGCCCGTGGGTGCGGCGCAGCGGCTCGATGAGCTGGTGGCCGATCGTGTACGACGGGTCGAGGTTGCTCATCGGTTCCTGGGGCACGTAGCCGATCTCACGTCCGAGCAGAGCGTGTCGCTGCTTCGGCGTCGCTCTCGTCACGTCGGCCCCGCCCACCCAGATGGCGTCGGCGGTCGCGCGCCCGCTGGACGGCAGCAGGTCGAGCACCGAGAACACGGTCTGCGACTTGCCGGAACCCGACTCGCCCACGATGCCGACGACCTCACCTGGTGCCACGTCGAGGGTGACGCCGTGCACGACCTCGGTCTCGCCGGTCGGGGTGGCGTGCACGACCCGCAGGTTCTCGACGCGCAGCGCGGACTCCTCTGCGGTGTGCTGCGCGCTTCCGGTCGCGGGGGCGAGCGGCGTCGCGGTCCCGGCGGTGGTACCGGCAGCCGTGCCTGCACCGGTACCGGCAGCGGTGCCGGCGGCCGTGCCGGACTGGCGGGAGACGCGCGGCGTGCGCACCTGCACCAGCTCGGCGAGCGTGGATCCCATGATCGCGAGCACCGCGATCGTGAGTCCGAGAGCGGCCGAGGGCCACAGCAGCATGAGCGGGTACGTGAGCATAAGGCGGAAGCCCTCGAGCATCATCGCGCCCCAGCTGGGCACGTTGGAGTCGCCGATGCCGAGGAACTGGAGACCGGCCTGCATGCCCATCGCGATGCCGGCAGTGAGGGCGGTCTGGATGATGACCGGCGGATACACGGCCTTGATGACGTGGCGGAAGATGATGCGTCCGTCGGACAAGCCCGACACGCGAGCGGCGTCGATGTAGGGCTCGCCGCGCACGGCCAGGGTCTGAGAGCGCGCGATGCGGAAGTAGCCGGGAACCATGAACACACCGACGGTGGCCATGAGCAGTTCGAAGTTGTTGCGGCTGCCCGCGGCGACCACGAGCAGGATGATCATTCCGGGGATCGACTGGAGAGCATCGCTGATCCAGGTGGCGATGCGGTCGAACGCGCCGCCGAAGTAACCGGCTGCGACGCCGGACGGCACACCGATCACGAGCGCGGTGACGATCGTGATGAGCGCGCCCCACAGGGTCGTGCGCGTGCCGTAGATGAGTCGGCTCAGGATGTCCCGGCCGGTCGAGTCGCCGCCCAGGAGGTGCTCGGGCCCGGGAGGCGCCTTGGCCGCGGCGAGGTCGACGAAGTTCGGGTCCATCGGCGCGAGCAGGGGTGCGAAGACCCCGACGAGCACGATGAGCAGGAAGATCGCCAGCGGGATGTATCCGCCGGGGTGACGGAGAAAGCGGCGGAAGAGGCTCGAGCGTCGCTTCTGCGCCGCTCGGTCGAAGGCGACCCGGATGTCTGTGGTGGTCATGCGACGCGCACCTTCGGGTTGATCCAGCCGAGCACGAGGTCGAGCAGGAGGTTGATGAGGACGACGAAGACGATCGAGATGACCGTGATGCCGAGGAGCATCGGGATGTCGCCGTTCTGCGAGGACTGGTTGGTGAGCTGTCCGAGACCGGGGAGGCTGAAGATCTGCTCGACCACGATCGCGCCGGACAGCAGCCCCACGAACATCAGGGCGATGACGGTGAGGGCGGCGGGCGAGGCGTTGCGGAGGATGTGCAGGTTGACCCGGGTGGCGGAGAGACCCCGGCTGCGAAGCGTGCGCACCCAGTCCTGGCGGCTCTGCGCGATCACGGCGTTGCGCAGCTGCTCGGCGACGGCAACGATGCCGCCGAGGGCGAGCGAGATCGCCGGGAGGGTGATGGAGCGCAGCCATCCGTCCACGGATTGCGTCGGCGGCACGTAGCCGACGGCCGGGAACCACTTCAGCTGCACCGCGAGCCACATCACGAGCACGAGGCTCACCCAGAAGCCGGGGAGAGCGAAGAGCACGACCGAGATGCCCTTGATCACGCGGTCGAACCAGGTGCCGGGGCGGAGTCCGGTGATCATCCCGAACGTGACGCCGACGACCGCGGTGATCAGCGTCGCGAACGTCACCACCGACAGGGTGACGGGGACCTTGATCGCGAGCTGTGCGCTGACGGGCTGGAAGTTGCGCCAGGAGACGCCGAAGTCGAGCAGAACCGCGTGCGAGAGCCAGTCCCAGAACTGCACGAGGAGCGGACGGTCGAGGCCGATCTTCTCGGCGAGCGCCGCCTGCTGAGCCGGACTCGCCGTGGTGCCCAGAAGCGAGGCCGTCGGGTCGCTGATGGCGAGATGGGCCAGGAAGAAGGTGCCGATCGAGACCGCGACGAGCAGGAGGATGCCGGACAGCACCCGCTTCGCCGTGAACAGGAACATGGGGACCTCTCGGAGGATGGGGTCGGAGGGGGAAGGTTGCCGGGGCGGCCGGTGTCGCGGCCGCCCCGGCGGGCGTCAGCCCTGGGTGATGTAGCGGAGCGTCGGGAACATCATGCCCACGACGGGCTGCAGCTGGATGCCGGGCGCCGTGTAGTAGATGTTGTTCGCCTGGTACCAGACCGACCACCACGCCTGGTCGACGAGAGCCTTGTTGAGCTCCTTGACGGCGTCGGTCTGCGCGTCGCCGCGCTCGGTCTGCACCTTCTCGACGAGAGGAGCGATGACCTCGTTCTCCGCATAGTCAGGCGCGGGGTTGAACCACTGCGCGCTGGTCACCTGGCGGGCGACGGTGGCGACATCATTGCCGTCCATCGCGAGGAACGAGATGAACATCGGGTAGTTCGGCGCGTTCAACTGGTAGTCGGGCATCTGCATGTTGTCCCACGTGACCTTCACGCCGAGCTCGTTGAGCGCCTGCTCGGCCGAGGGCTTCCACATCTCGAAGATGGGCGACATCGGCATCGAGATCTCGAAGCCGTCGGGGTAGCCGGCGTCCGCCAGCAATTGCTTGGCCTTGTCCATGTTGTAGGCGTAGGTGTCGTTGAGCGACGGATCGTTGATGGGGCCGCCGTCGGGGAACACCTGGTTGGTGGCGACGCCCGCTCCGCTGCCGACCGCGGCGAGGACCGCCGCTCCGTCGAAGGCGTAGTTCAGCGCCTGCCGCACCTCGAGCTTGCCGAGCGGCTCGCTCTTCACGCCTGTGTGGTCGGTGATGACGAGGCCCGCCCATCCGGACACGCGTTCGGCGGTGTTCCACCCCTGCTGCTTCGCCTGCTCGAGGTTGGCGACGTCGCCGTACTGCACGTTGATCTGGCCGCTGAGCATGGCGTTGTGACGGGCGGTGGCATCGGTGATCGGGAAGATCGCGAGCTCGGAGAAGGGATACGCGTCGGCGTCCCAGTGGTCGGCGGTCTTGGTGAAGTGGTACTCGGCACCGGCGACGCTCGTCGTGCTGTCGAGGACGTAGGGGCCGGAGCCGATGGGCTCGCTGCCCAGCGTGCCCGCTTCGATGGCGGCCGGGGAGGCGACGTAGCTGCGTCCGAGACCCATGAAGTAGAGGATCGTGTCGTCGCGCTGCGTGAGGGCGATGCGGACGGTGTCGTCGTCGACCTTCTCGAAGGAGGCGACGTTGACGTAGGCCTCACTCGAGCGCGCACCCGCCTTGAGGTACTCGAGGCTCGTGATCACGGCGTCGACATCGACCGGGGTGCCGTCGCTGAACACGGCGTCGGTGCGGATGTCGAGGTCGATGCTGAGGTCGTCGTCGGCGACGGTCCACTCGGTGGCGAGTGAGGGGATCGGTTCGCCGTCGGCGTCGAGGGCGATCAGAGCGTCGTAGACGGCGGAGAGATACGGGCCGTCGAAGCCGATGTCGGCGAGCGAGGGATCCCACGACGTGACGTCGAGGAAGTTCCCGATGTTGAGGGCAGCGGGGCTGTCGACCCCGCTGCCCTCGGACGGCGAGGGCGACGCGCCGCCACTGCAGCTGGTGAGGGCGAGCGTCACGGCGACAGCCGCGGCGAGCGCGAGGGGCATTCGTTTCATGATTCCTTCTCTCGGGTGCAGGGGGTGGTGAAGAAGGGTCGAGGTGCCGCTGATCGGAAGCCGGGTCCGACGTCACTTCGATGTGTCGTGCTGGTTAGTCTACATGCGTGGAAAAAGAGCGCAAGGGCGATTCTCCCCCGCGGTGTGCCGGACCATGCCCGGGGGCGCACCGGGCTTGACCGAGCGCGCAGGCATGAGCGCGTGGGCTTGAGTAGACCAGCACATCCCGAGCCGCACACGCAGGCAGCGGTATCAGGCGTCGATGTCAGGCAGCGGCATCAGGCGTCGATGTCAGCCGTCGATGTCAGGCACCGGCATCAGACGTCGATGTCAGGCGGCGATGCCAGGCACCGATGTCAGGCGGCGAGGTCAGGCGGCGATGTCGAAGCGCGCTCGACCGCCGAGGCGCGGGCTGCGCGCAGGGTCGACCGAGGCGGGAGGGATGAACCACACCCGCCCCACCGGACCGCCCCCATCGATACGGATGTCCCACCCGTTGTCATGCACTCGGTGGTGGCAGGTCTCGCACAGCAGCACGCCGTTCGACAGATCCGTCGGCCCGCGGTCACGACTCCACCACCGGATGTGATGCGCCTTCGTCATCTCCGGCGGCAACCCGCACATCGCGCAGCCCCCATCGCGCTCCACCAGCGCCAACCGTTGCGATCGCGTGAACAAGCGCTTCTCGCGCCCCCAGTCGAGCACTTCACTCGCGGCGCCGAGCACACACGGAATCACACCCCCACCAGCAGCCATCCGTCGCGCGGCTCCGATGCTGATCGGCTGCTCGACCCCGTCGATCTCCGCGGAACCGGTGCCGGCTTCGAGATCATCGAGGCTCATTCTCACCACGATCGTCGCTCCTGCCAGCGGCACTCTCGCTTCGCAGCCGAGCACGTGGGCGGCGAACACGGCGAGCGCATCAGCGTGCAGCATCGGCACGGTGCGACGGTCGGCGTCGGGCGCGTCGGGAGCGGCGGCATCCTTCCGGGCGGCGAACGCGGCCGTCACGTAGCCGCGGATCGCGGTCATGACAGGGGCAGCCGTCTCGGCATCGAGGACCGCGTTCAGATGCACCATCCCCTCACGCTCGTGGATGGTGAGGGATCGACGGGACCGCTGCTCCTCGAGTCGCGGCTCCACCCCATCCGGGTCCAGCCACGCCTCCGCTCGCACCACCAGCTTCCGCACATCGTCCAGCGCGAGTCCGAACGCTTTCTCCACCAGCACACGCTCTGCCTCGGCGACGCGCGTCAGGCCCACTGCGACGCGACATCGATCGAGCAATGAAATGATCACCGCCGCCGACTGAGCGCTCAGCGTTCCCGCGCCGAGCGCCTCCCGCACGACCGGGTATCTCGCCGGCAGCGGCGCCCCCAGGAGGTCTGCACGCGGGGCAACGGCCTCTCCCACCTTCACGAGCCGGGTCGCATCACCGCGTGACACACCCACAGTCGCCGCGATCAACGTCGCCGGATTGCGGAACCCCTGCTGCTTCGCGAGACTCTCGGCACCGAGTTCGGGGCGGGACTCGCGAGAGATGCACGCGGCCACCTCGACGTGCACGGCATCCAGCCGGCGCTGGAGCACCCCGAGCGACGCGCTGACCGCGATGAGCTGCTCCCGCGACAACTCACCCGAGTCGTCGGCATCAGCCCACGCCGCGTCGAGACGGGACATCGCCTCATGCAACACGGCCAACTTCGACATACCCAGATTCTACCGAAGAATCGCCCGACTTTCGAAGATTTGTTCGAATGAATGCCAGCATATCGCAGACCACCCAGGGGGTCCTCCAGGCAATCCCAGAGCCACCCCCGCCCCGTCACGGAAGGTGCGCGGCGAAGCCGGATCCTCAGTCGTCGCGAAGGGCTCTCTTCACTCGGAGCAATTCGGCCGCCGATTCGATCTCCGCTTCGCGCGGGCCTCGCATACCGGACCCGTTGGTCGGTGTGAGGATGAAGGAGAGCAATCCTCCGCGCACGGTGATGTCGAGCCGCCCATACGACACGCTCGTCTCGTTGCGCCGTGATACCGAAACGATGTCGCGAAGAGCGTAATCCTGCCTCTCGACTGAATGGCGCGGCCTTGCCAGCCCTGCGTGGATGCACACCGTCAGGCGGTCCGGGTGAACCAGCAACCACCCGGCGCTCACACGATCCGCGGGGGTGCCATCCACGTCGAGATCGGCCCGCGAAAACGCGAAGCCAGCCAATGCTCCGGCACCCTGCACGTCGCGCGCGGCGGCTCGAACGAGCCACCGCCACCGAAGCGCGTTCCATCCCGCGGCAGCGATCAAAGCGAGTCCGGCGGCGGCGAACAGCATCACACTGCCGATCGATGCCCCTTGCAGCGCCGGGAGCACGAGAACGACGACGCCGAGGAGAACCGCACCGCACATCGAGATGTTGCGGCCGAGCGTCGTCAACGGCCCGTCGGGGGCGAGGCGAAGAAGCTCCACTCGAGAGAAGCTTCCCTCTTCGCTGGACGACCCGTTGCGCGTCATCACCTCAGCCCACCCGCACGTCGGACACACCAAGCACCGTCATTCGCAGCTCCGCTCGTCCAGCGGTCGCCTCGGCTTCGAGGGGATTGCATCGGTCAAGCCACCGTCTTGCTCGGCAGCCCGGCGTCTCGCACGAGCGCGTCTGTCGAGAATCAGATACCAGCCGACGAAGAAGACCACCAGAAAGAGGAATCCGCCGAAGACCACGGCCATGAGCAGTGTGGGCTCCGGGCTCATCTCATCTCCACTCCCCCGACATCCACGGCGGATCTCGGCGCGCCTCATGTTCCCACACCGGCAGCGCGCAGCCCCCAGAACCCCGGCTCCCTTCACCACGCCCCGTCGGCGCGCACCTCCCGGTCGACCCAGCAGTCGGCGAGCGCGCCCCGCACCTCGGCTCCGTGGTCTCGCGCGAGGGTGAGCGCCGCATGGTTCTCCTCGAGTTGCGCGAGACGCGAGGCACCGAACAGCACGTTCGCGGTGGCGGGGTTCGACAGGCAGAAGGCGACGCCGAGCGCGGCCGGCGTGACCCCGAACTCTCCCGCGACCCGCGCGACCTCGGGGTACACGGCGGCGATCTGCTCCCGGATGCCTCCCACGTCGGCACCGATCTTCCGCTCTGGCATGCGTCCGGTGGCGAGGATTCCGCCCTCGAACACGTCCGACGCCTGGAGCGCGAGAGCCCCCTCGGCGAACAGCGGACCATAGGCGTCCCCCTCCGCCATCGATCGCCGAGCGATCCCGTACTTCAACTGCGCGAACGCCGGGCCAGCCATGCCCTGCGCCGCGGCGACGGCGAGCGCCTCCCGCGTGTGCTCGATCCGCCAGTTGTTGATGCCCCAGGAACCCACGAGCCCCTCGGCGATCAGCTCGTTCACGTCGGCGACGAGGTGCGGTAGGTCCGGAGCGTCGAGGTAGTCGCCCACGACGAGGGTGTCGAACCGGTCGAGGCCCGCTCGCTCCAGGGACTCGACAAGTTGCGCGCGGAAGCCCTGGTTCGGCCAGTCCCACAGCCAGAGCTTGCCGCACAGCACGATGTCATCGCGGTCGACGCCGCTCGCTCTCAGCGCCTGCCCGAAGAGGATGTCGGTCTTCGAGTTCTCGGAGTGCGGACCCATGTTGTAGTACGCGACGTCGAAGAAGCCGGCGTCCAGCTCGACCGCCCGGCGGATCAGCGCCACCGCGTCGTCGGGCGCCATCCGATCCCAGGTGTTCCAGGATCCGAGCGCCAGCGGGGGCACCGGGGCGCTCCGGGAATCCAGCGGCTTCCAGGGATATGTCGTTTCGGGCATGAAGGCTCCTTCGCCGTCTCGAGACACGGGGTTGTGTTTTTCTATGTTTGTAGAATATAACGGAGACATCCCGTCAGAACCGCCGTCAGTGAGGACGAACATGACCGTATCCCCCCGCCGCATCCTGGTCACCGGCGGCGCGTCCGGCCTCGGCCGTGGCATCGCCATCGCGTTCCGCGACCGCGGAGACGAGGTCTTCATCGGCGATGTGAACGCGGAAGCCGCCACGGCGATCGCCGCCGAGATCGGCGCCACGGCGCTCACCCTCGACATCGGCGACGAGTCCTCCGTGCGCGCCGCAGCCGAACGGCTCACTGCCGACGGCGGCATCGATGTCCTGGTCAACAACGCGGGTATCGTCGCCGGCGGCGGCACCCTGCAGGACGTCCCGGTCGACGTCGTCGACGCGGCCCTGCGGGTCAACGTGCGCGGAACCTTCCTCATGCTCCGCGTCTTCGGCGCGCTGCTCGCCGACGCAGGACGCGGCGCGATCGTCAACATCTCGTCCATCGGCGCACGGCAGCCCACCCCCGGACTGGGGCACTACGAGGCGACGAAGGCCGCGGTCGACGCTTTCACCCGCACCGCGGCGATCGAGCTCGCTGCCTCGGGCGTCCGGGTCAACGCGGTCGCCCCCGGTCCCGTGCTCACGCCTCTCACCGCGGACTTCGCCTCGAACCCGCAAGCCCGTGCGGCGTGGGAGTCCCGCATCCCGCTCGGCTCCATCGCCGAGGTCGACCAGATCACCCCGCTCGTGCTGTTCCTCGCGAGCGACGCCGCCAGCCACATCACCGGAGTCTCCGTCCCCGTCGACGGCGGACAGCTCCTGGTCTGACGCGGGATCGATTCCGCACCTTCCCGTCCCCTCCGAGGCCCCTTTCTGATCCGCCACCCGCCCCGCTGATCCGCCACCCGCCCCGCTGATCCGCCACCCGCCCCGCTGATCCGCCACCCGCCCCGCGACTGGAGAACCGCATGCCCCTCCCCACCCGCACCCAGGCCGCCGTGCTCACCGCGCACGGCGAGCCGCTCACCCTGCAGGAACTGCCTCTCCCCGCCGAGATCGAAGCCGGCGCCGCGCTCGTGCGCATCGCGTGCACCACGCTGTGCGGCACCGACATCGAGATCTGGGAGGGACGGATGACCTTCCCCGGCATGCTCCCGATGGTGCTCGGCCACGAGATGGTCGGCGAGATCGTCGCCACCGGCCCCGACACGAAGGACGCCCTGGGCCGCCCCCTCTCCCCCGGAGATCGCATCGGCTGGTCCGAGTCGACCTGCGGAGAGTGCTACGGCTGTGTGGTGCTGCGCGAGCCCGTCGCCTGCTCCCGCCGCGGGTACGGCTTCCTGCAGCGTGCGGACGTGCCTCCGTTCGCCACCGCGGGACTCTCGGAGTACGCCTATGTGACCCCGGGGGCAGCCAAGCTGCTGCTCCCGTCATCCGTCAAGGACACCTGGGCCTCGATGGCCGGATGCGCGGCCAAGACCGTATTGCGGGCCTTCGAGCGGGCAGGGCGCATCCGCCCCGGCTCGACCGTGGTCGTGCAGGGCGCCGGGGCGCTCGGCATCTTCGCCACGGCCGTCGCGAAGATCTCCGGTGCAGGCCAGGTCATCACGGTGGGCGCCCCCGCCTCCCGGCTCGAACTCGCCGGCCGCTTCGGCGCCGATGCGGTCGTCGACTTCCGCGACGGCCCGGTGGTCGATCAGGTGATGGCGCTCACGGGAGGGCGCGGCGCCGACCACGTGTTCGACTTCGCGGGCGCGCCCAGCGTCGGCCCTGACGCGATCGCGATGGCCGCTCAGCGCGGGACCGTCACGATCGTCGGCTCGACCGGTCCCGCGGGCGACGGCTTCCCGCTCAGCACCATCATGGGCAAGGAGCTCACGGTGGTCGGCTCACTCAACGGCGACATCTCCGACTACTCCCGTGCGATCGACTTCTTCACCGCGTTCGCGGATCGCTACCCCTGGGACGACCTCTTCAGCGCCCCGGTCGGCCTCGCCGAAGCCTCCGCGAAGATCGCCCACATGCACGACCTCGATGAGGTCAAAGCCGTCATCGACCCGAGACTGTGAGGACTCCATGACCACTCCCCTCCTGCCCCGACGCGAAATCGGCCGCAGCGGCATCGACGCCTCACTGTTCTCTCTCGGCTCCTGGCACACCTACGACCGGATGGACTTCGCCGACGCGGTCGCAATGCTCCGCGAGGCCGTGGACCGCGGTGTGAACCTCTTCGACGTGGGCGTGTACTCCGCGCCGGGAGCGCCACCGGTCTTCACCGACGTGATCTTCTCGGCGATGGTGCGCGCTGCAGGCCTCCGGCGCGACGACTGGCTGCTCTCGTCGAAGCTGTGGCTCGAGGCCTTCGGCGACGACGGCTTCCGCCCCCAGCTCGAGAACGCGCTGATGCGGGTCGGCGTCGAGCACGCAGACCTCGTGATCCTCGGAGACCTGCGGCGCGACGACCTCGACCTGCGTGACCTCGTGCTCGACCTCGCCCGTCTCGCGGAGGCCGGCCTCATCCGCACCTGGGGTGTGAACAACTGGTCGGCATCGAGCATCCAGTCCCTGATCGACATCGCCGCGGCGGAGGGCGTGGCCGGACCGCAGATCGCGCAGTTGAAGTACAGCGTCTCCCGGCGCTCGATCCCCGACGGCGGCCCCTTCGCCCGGCTGTGGGAACAGGGGCTCACTTTGCAGGCCTCCGACTGCCTCGAGGGCGGCGTGCTCGCCGGCAAGATCAACGGCGACCGGCAGATCGGCCGCGACCCCGGTGACATCCGGGAGCGGATCATCCACGATGTGCCCGCCTTCACCGAGGTCGCCGCATCCCTCGACGTCTCACCCGCGCAGCTCGGGATCGCGTTCACCCTCACCCATCCGGCCCTCACCACGACGCTGTTCGGCGCCTCGAGCGGGGAACAGCTGCGCGCCAACCTCGACGCCGCGGCCCTGGTCGATCGGGTCGGCGACGATGAGCTGCGCCGCCTGGTCGAACCGTTCTGGGCCGATCGCGGGGTCGTCGACCCCGAAGGCCCCTGACCCGCCGCTTCGACCTTCCATCCAAGGAGAACCATGACCGCCACCGCCGCCGGACGCCCGACCGTCACCCCCGTGCCCTTCGACCCCGAGGTGCAGGCCGTGCTCGACGAGCTCGCGAAGAACCCACAGCCGGCGCTCACCCGCGATACTCTTCCGCGTGACGGTGTCGACCGGATGTTCCCCGACAACGACGCCGTGATCGCCGGGCGGGACATCGAGTGGGAGGACCGCGTCATCCCCGGTCCCGCCGGAGCACCCGACCTCGAGATCACGGTGTTCCGCCCCGCCGGCGTCCACGGCGACGTGCTCCCCGGGTTCGTGAACATCCACGGCGGCGGCATGATCGTCGGTCACCGCTCGTGGGAGACCGGCCGCGTGGTCGACATCGTCGACGAACACCGGGTCGTCGGCGTGAACGTCGAGTATCGCCTCGCTCCGGAGAATCCCTACCCCGCGGGCGTCGAGGACTGCTACGCCGCCTTCGTATGGGTTCATGAGCACGCCGCCGAACTCGGCATCGACCCGGAGCGCCTCATCGTCGGAGGAGGCAGTGCGGGCGGGGGGCTGACAGCCGCTGTCGCCCTGATGGCGCGCGACCGACAGGGGCCCGTCATGGCCGGGCAGCTCTTGCTGTGCCCGATGATCGACAACACCAACACCAGCGTCGCGAGCCGCCAGTACGACGGCATCGGCACCTGGCAGCGCGAGATGAACCTGCTGGCGTGGTCGTGCGTGCTGGGCGACGACCTCGCCTTCCACCCGGACGCTCCCGCCTACGCCGCCCCCAGCCGCGCGACCGATGTGTCGGGGCTCCCGCCCGCTTTCATCGAAGTCGGCGAGGCCGAGGCCTTCCGCGATGAGGACACGGAGTACGCGCTGCGCATCTGGGCCACCGGAGGACAGGCCGAACTGCATGTCTGGGGCGGCGGAGCGCACGGCTTCGACATGTACATGCCGGAGGCTGAGATCTCCCGAGCCGCTCTCGCCGCTCGCGCCTCGTGGTTGCGTCGCATCTGGCGGGCGGACCGATGACCGCGCCGCTGCCGGTCCCGTATGACCCGGAGCTCGTCGCCGGCCTCGACGCTTTCGTCGGGATGGTGGAGATCATCCCGCTGCGTGCCGACACGATCCATGCCAACCGCGACCACTTCGCGACGCTCATCCCTTCCATAGCCGCACAGGCCGCGGGTCGGGAGGTCGTCTGGGAGGACCGTGTCATCCCCGGACCGGCCGGGGCGCCGGACATCGAGATCACGATCGTCCGGCCCGCGCGCGCGGCTTCCGTGCCCGCCCCCGCGGTCCTGTCGATCCACGGCGGCGGGATGGTGCTCGGCACCCGGTTCTTCGGCACCGCCGAGCTCATCGACCTCGCCGAGCAGCACGGCATCGTCGGGGTGGCCGTCGAGTACCGGCTGGCACCCGAGCATCCCGGTCCCGCGCAGGCGGAGGACTGCTACGCCGCGCTGGAGTGGATGGCCGCCCACGCCGACGAGCTCGGCATCGATCCCGACCGCATCATCGCCTCGGGGATGAGCGCCGGCGGGGGCCTGTCGGCTGCCGTCGCGCTGATCGCCCGTGATCGCGGCGGTCCGCACCTGGCCGGCCAGCTGCTCGGCTGTCCGATGCTCGACGACCGCAACGAGACCGCCTCCAGTCGGCAGTACGACGGCTTCGGCGCGTGGGATCGGAACAACAACGACACCGCGTGGGATGCCATCGCCGGGGACGACCGGTTCACCGACCGCGTCTCCCCGTACACGGCACCCGCCCGCGCCACAGACCTCGCCGGTCTCGCACCCGCGTTCATTGAGGTGGGCGCTGCCGAGACGTTCCGCGACGAAGCCGTCGACTACGCCCTGCGCATCTGGGCGACCGGCGGACAAGCGGAGCTGCACGTGTGGGCCGGCGGGTACCACGGCTTCTCCGGATTCTCGCCCGAGGCCGAGGTCTCGAAGGCCGCCGTCGCCGCGCGGGAGAGCTGGCTGCGCCGCATACTGTGCCTGGGCGGATGAGTCTCCCCGTTCCCGAAGAGCCAGCTCGCCCGCGCATGAGCACCCTGCGGGCGATGCTGGTGCTCGGGATGCTGGAGGCTTTCGGGCGTTGTCGATGGACCTCTACCTGCCGCAGTTGCCGCAACTCGCCGCGTCTCTCGGCACGACGGAGGCTCTGGCGCAGGTGACGATGTCGGCGTGCATGATCGGTCTCGGGCTCGGACAACTCATCGCGGGGCCGCTGAGCGATCGACTCGGAAGGCGACTGCCGCTGATGGTCGGAGTCTCGGCCTTCGCGGTGCTGTCACTGGTGTGCGCCCTCGCCCCGAACATCGAGCTGCTACTGATCGCCCGTTTCCTGCAGGGGCTCGCGGGCTCGGCGGGCATCGTGATCTGCCTGGCCATCGCGCGAGACCAGTTCGAGGGTGTCGAGCTGTCGCGGATGTTGTCGCTGCTGTTCCTCGTCTCCGGAACCGCACCGATCATCGCGCCGGTCGTCGGTGGGCAACTCGCCCGGGTCATGGATTGGCGGGGTATCTTCGGCGTGCTCAGCGCCGTCGGGGTCGTACTGCTCCTCATCGTCGTGTTCGCCCTGCCCGAGACGCTGCCCGCCTCCGCCTGGCACGGCGGCGGCCTCGTGGTACTGCGGAATCATGCTCATGCCGTGATCCGCGACCGGCTGTTCGTCGCGGTGCTGTGCGCGGCGGCGGGAGGCGGCGTCGCGTTCTTCACCTACCTGTCGATGTCATCATTCGTCCTGCAAGACCAGTTCGGTCTCACCCCGCAGACCTTCAGTCTCGCGTTCGCGGCGGGGGCGCTGGCGAGCATCGTCGGCAGCCAGACCAGCAGGCTCGTCGTGCGGCGGTGGGGACCGTTGCGCGTCTATCTGGGTGGCATCACGGCGACGCTGCTCGCCACGACGACGTTCCTCGTGCTGACGCTGACCGGCACCGGCGTCTACGGAGTGATCGCTGCGCTGATCGGCTTCATGCTCTGCTCGGGCGTGGGCGGCCCAAACGGTCAGACGCTGGCCCTCGCGCACCACGGCAGCCGCGCCGGCACGGCCTCCGCCCTGCTCGGTATGGCGACCTTCCTGTTCGGGCCGGTCGTGGCGCCGATCGCGGCCGGATTGGGTGGCACGAACGCGGTCACGATGGCCGTCACCATGACGCTCGCAGCGGCCGCCGCCGCGGTCGCGGCCTGGGTGTTCGTTCGGCCGGCCGCAACGCCTCAGTAGCCGCAGCGCTCAGTAGCGACACCCCGCCGGAACCGGTCCACGACTGCCTGGGGCACATAATCGTTCGTCGGCAATCGAGAGATCGACACGGTAGCTGCGCTGACCCTTAGTCAGGCGATGCCTCCAGAGGCGTCGAATCGCCCATCCGCTTGGCGAGCTCGTGAAGTTCATGTGCGCGCTCGGTTTCGCCGTTCTCCAGCAACATCACCGCAAGGTTGTGTGCACTATGGCCATCCCCGCTAGAAATGCCCGCCCAGTAGGCCGCCTCAGCTGCGTCAAGCTCTCCTGGTTCCTCGGCAAGGAGGTTTCCGAGCAAGAGTGCGGCACCGTAGACGTCGGCAGCAACTGCTCGTGCGAGAAACTCTCGAGCCTCGGCTGTCCTACCTTGACGGAGCAAGAGGTGTGCCAACGGCACTCCGAATTCCTCCGAGTCTTCTAGCCCCTTCTTGAGCAGATCCTCCGCTTCGTGGAGATCTGTAGACTTTCCCGCGCTTACGAAGCTCTCCCCAAGAAGGCCAGCGAGTCGAGCGGGGTTGCCGGCCTCCGCGGCGATCGCTTTCCTCAACCACACCTCCGCTTCTTCGTTGTGCCCCATCCAGCTGAGACTCTCGCCGAGTGCTGCGAGCGCTGCGCTTGAGCCGCCATCGGCAGCTTCGCGAAACATCGAAATCGCCAGACGCTCGTCGACGCCCCATACAGCAGCTGCAAGCTCGAACAGGGTGCTTGGCGTCGCCCCGGCTTCGAAATCGACGGAATCCAGGTCGACGGTGGGAATCAATCGGCTGATGGTCGCTCGGTCACACGCGCCATCCCTTCCGCACACCGCCCGCAAGAAGTCCATGTATTGCCCCGCGACAAACGCATCCTCTGCAGCATGTCGATCCGGTTTCACCGGTGCCTCCTCAGGCGATTTCGGTCAGCGGTGCAGATTGATGCCCTCTCGTTCTGCCTAGGGCTTACCATCCTGGCCGATCGTGTCCCTCGCCTCTCGTACGCGCTCGGAATAGTCCGCGTCAAAAATCATCGGCAATCGGGACTCGAGTTGCGATTCGAGATCCCACAGGACCCTCTGTTCGACTGACTCAACAGCTTGAGCCTCAGAGTCGTTGATTCTCGCTATCCAGTCGTACAACACGAGCGCTTCCTCCATGCTCAATGCGAGCATCGCACTGTCAGCCACCGCCAACCCTTCCTGTTGTCAGCGAGTTCTCGATCTGCGCCGAAGTCAGCTTCCACCCCTACAAAGAAATCGTCCCCGTGGAGCATGACGTCAGCCTGCCTGGCGGAGTTGTTGTGCTCGCCTCATCGGCTCCTACCATTCCTTCTCGTGAGCAGTCGCAAGCCAATCGTAGAAAACCAGAGCTTCGCTTGAACTCGAATCGAGCACGATTCTGTTGTCCACCACCCAGCCTCCCTGTCGTCATTTGACGATGAAGCTGCGTTTGGTGGAGAGTCCACGCAGCAGGGATCACGCGGCCGGTAGGAACCATTAGACACCTCTTCGACGAGAGAGGGCTCCCCTCGGCGACCGAGTCCGAGCGCGCGGTGTAGCATCCGGCTCCGAAAGGATCCCCAGTCTGTGATTCAAGGATCGAGCGACTTCGTTCGCCGTGCGCCGACTACACACAGTCCCCCCCAGACGCACCGCACTCCCGTCTTTGAATTCAGCGTGCAACTCACCGCTCTCAAAGGGGCCGGAATCTATTGCCCATGCCAGGTAGTAGAAGGGGCCCCCATACGGTTGCACTCGAAACCGCTTTAGATCCCCGCGCTTGAACACTCTGCGCGACCACCAGCCGCGCACGCGCACATCGTCACCCTTGATTGCCACGCCTGTGAAAGGAAGTCGAACCCAAAGCCATACCGTAAGCAGGAGTAGCGCGACGGCGAGGAATCGAAGAGGGCCGAGTGCATCTCTTGCTGATGGACTCGCAGGGATCAGCGCTGGGACCAGGCCGCTGTAGACAGAAGCCACCGCAAGTCTCCCCGCGCGCCCAAGTCGTCCCGAACGGCCCTCATCGCTATGACGAGACATGGAAGCGTCCGACTTTGAAGCACCCGCCCGGTGCGAGCGGACGGCTGGTTCGGAGTGGCTTGAGAAGACTCTGCACACTGTTCGACGACACGACCTCAGCTCCCGCCCGCGATGATCGAATGCCGCATAGGAAACAAATAGCGGATGCTGAGGTCTCACCGCGAGCGGCACCGCATCACGAATTCATAACTTCCTTCGACTTAAGGGGATGATCACCCGCGACTGCGGCCCCGCCGCGCCCGATCAGCCCTCGACGCCCGCCCGCCGCGCGCCGCTCAGTAGCGAGCCGAGAACGCCCCGTCCGACTGGAGCATCTGACCGGAGATCCAGCGCCCCTCATCCGACACGAGGAACTCCACGACCGCGGCGACATCCGCCGGACGCCCCAACCGCCCCAGAGGGGTCATCGCTCCGAGCGAGGCCCGCGTCTCGTCGTCCATCCAGCCGGTGTCGATCGGTCCCGGGTTCAGCACGTTCGCGGAGATCCCACGAGGACCGAGCTCACGAGCGGCCGAGATCACGAGCCGGTCGAGTGCGCCCTTCGATGCACCGTAGGGCAGGTTCCCGGTCACGTGGTCGCTGGTGAGCGCCAGGATCACTCCCCCGTCATCGCCGACCTGACGCGCGAAGGCCGCGATCAGCAGCAGACTCGCCCGCGCGTTCACGGCGACGTGCCTGTCGAAACTCTCCGCAGTGGTGTCGAGGATGCCGGACTCGACGTCGTGGGCGTGACTCAGGATGAGCGCGGTGATGGGCCCGTGCGCGGCGACGACCGCATCCACGAGTGCGCCGGGGCCGTCGGGGGTCGCGAGGTCGGCGAGGTGGTCGGCGTCGTGGAGATCGCTGGTCACGACCGTCCACCCGGCCGCACGCAGACGAGGGACGATGCCGGCGGCGATGCTGTTCGCCCGGGCAGCGCCGGTGATCAGAGCGAGGGGCATCCGGCCACCGTACCGGAACGCACACGCGTCCCGCTGCCTTCAGAACCCCACGCACATGATCACGACGCCCGCTGCCATGGCCCACGATTCCGTCGCCAGCAACCGTGCCGTCCTGCCACGATGCACGGAAGGGAGGAACCACTCCGAGACGACGGTCCACACGACGACCCCGGCCACCCCGACCAGCATCACAACGGAGAGGACGCCGTTCATCCCGTGTCCGCCGTGGCCCGAGACCGCGATCTCCGCGCCTGCACCGGCTGACTGCACCGCGCGCGTCGAGGCGCTCTGGAACGCGCAGACGGCCATCACGAGCGACCCGAGCGCCCGGTGACAGCACGCGGAGGCCGCCGAAGTTCCCCGAACGCCCATCGTTCCGAGCATCGCCGAGACCAGCAGCAGCACCCCGAGCAGGAGTCCCGCGAGCGCGTCGCCGGGTGAGACCGCGAGCGCCAGCATCGCCGCCGCCATGATCAGCGCCGCCTGCCGCCCCTGCCACGGCACCGCACGCCACGCACCGATGCAGGCGACCGCAGCGACGATCGCCGCCACAGCCATCAGCCACGGTGCTGCGGGAAGGAGGAGCTCCATCCGGGAAGTATATTGATCGATCGCTCAATAACGCTAGACCTAGGTCGGATGCGACAAGATGGGCACGTGCCCCGCATCGTCGACCATGATGAGCGCCGCCGGCAGATCGCCGAGGCGCTGCTCGCCGTCGCCGCCCGCGATGGACACGAAAGCGTCTCCTCGCGCGCCGTCGCCAAGGAGCTCGGCGTCGCCACCGGCTCGCTCTGGCACTACTTCGACGGATTCGACGAGGTCGTGCGCGCCGCCGCCGCCGAGGTGACGCGCCGCACCGACACCCGCATCGCCGCCGCCACAGACGGCCTCCGGGGACTGGACCGGCTGCACGCACTGATGCGCGAGGTCCTTCCGATCGACGACGACACCCGCACGGAAGCGCACGTGGTCGTCGGCTTCTGGGGGCGCCTGGCCGCCCTCGCGCCGACCCCCGACGCGGGTGCCCCGACCCTCGCGACCTGGCAGGACAGCATCCGTCTCGCCCTGGCCGAAGCGGTGGACGACGGAGAGCTGCGCGCCGACACCCCCGCCGACGCCGTGATGGCCTTGCTGCGCTCGATCACGTACGGACAGCAGATCGTCGAGGTCACCGAACCTCAGCCCGCGGCGGCGCATCTCGCCGTCCTGGACAGCATCCTCGCCCCCTGGCGCGCCTGAGCCCCGCGAAAACGGCGCTTGTGGACCTGCGACGAGCCGTCGTATCATCATCGCAACCCGTTTATTGAGCATCTGCTCGAAAATAGTGAGGTCGATGATGTCCCACCACGCACCGCAGCCCGTCTCCCTCGACAAGATCGCGGCCCCGCACCCGCACGATCCGCTCTCGGGCGAGGAGATCGCCGCCGCCCGAGCCATCCTCGACGCGGCCGGGCTCCTGACCGAGACCACCCGCGTGCCGATGCTGCTGCCCGATGAGCCCACGAAGCAGGAGTTCGCCGCCTGGACCCCCGGCTCCCCCATCGACCGCCGCGTCGACGTGACACTGCTCGACACGGCGACCGGCGTCGCGACCGAAGCCATCGTGTCGATCACCCGCGGCGAGGTCCTGCGCACCGAACGCGTGCCGAATGACGCCCCGCCCTACGGCCAGCCGCAGTACCTGTTCGAGGAGTACGAACGCGCCGAGGCGATCGCGAAGGCCTCCCCCGAGTGGCAGGCGGCCATGACGCGCCGCGGCCTCGCCGACCACATGGACCTCGCGTTCTGCGGACCGCTCGCCCCGGGCTACACCGGTCGTGCCGATGAAGTCGGTCGCCGCGTGATCCGCTCCCTGACGTTCCTCAAGTACGACGAGCAGGACTCCCCGTGGGCGCACCCCGTCGAAGGACTCGTCGTGCACATCGACCTCACCTCGAACAGCGTCATCCGCGTCGAGGACCACGGCGACGTGCCCGTGCCCGCCGGCCACGGCAACTACTACCCCGAGGTGCAGGGCGAGGCGCGCACCTCGCTCAAGCCGATCGAGATCACGCAGCCGAAGGGACCGAGCTTCACCGTCACCGGCTCGCTCGTCGAGTGGGAGGGCTGGTCGATGCGTGTCGACTTCAACGCCCGCGAAGGCCTCGTGCTGCACGACGTCACCTTCCAGGACCGCTCCGTGCTCAGCCGCGCCAGCGTTCCCGAGATGGTGGTCCCCTACGGCGACACCGCCCCCGGCCGCTTCTGGATCAGCTACTTCGATGCCGGCGAATATCTCCTCGGCAAGAACGCCAACCACCTCGAACTCGGCTGCGACTGCCTGGGCGTGATCCGCTACCTCGACGGCTACGTGGCCGACGACCACGGCAACCCGGTGCGCATCCCGAACGTGGTCTGCATGCACGAGGAGGACGACGGGATCCTCTGGAAGCACACCGACCTCGCGGGCCGCGCCGACGTGCGCCGCTCCCGCCGGTTCGTGGTCTCGTACTTCTCCACGATCGGCAACTACGACTACGGCTTCTACTGGTACTTCGGCCTGGACGGTTCGATCGAGGTCGTCGCCAAGGCCACCGGCATCGTGTTCGTGGGCGGCGGCGAGCCCGGCGTCCGGCAGCGCCACGCGACCGAACTCGCCCCGGGCGTCTTCGCGCCCGTGCACCAGCACCTGTTCTGCGCGCGACTCGACGTCGCCATCGACGGCGACCGGAATCGGCTCGTCGAGGTGGACGCACAGCGCGTGCCGATGGGGCCGGACAACCCGTTCGGCAACGCGTTCAGCTGGTCCGAGACCCCGCTCACGACCGAGACCGCCGCGCAGCGTGACGCAGACTCCTCCGTCGCGCGCGTCTGGGAGGTGCAGAGCACGTCCCGCACGAATCACGTCGGGCGGCCGACCGCGTATCACCTCGTCCCCGAGCCCACCGCGCTGCTCATGGCCGATCCGGAGTCCTCGGTCGCCGCGCGCGCCGCGTTCGCCACCAAGCACCTCTGGGCGACACACTACGAACACGGTCAGATCTGGCCTGCGGGACGGTATCCCAACGCACACCAGGGCGGCGGCGGACTCCCCGCCTACACCGCAGGCGACCGGCCGATCGACGGCGAGGACATGGTGCTCTGGCACACGTTCGGCCTCACGCACTTCCCGCGCACGGAGGACTGGCCGATCATGCCCGTCGACACCGCCGGGTTCCGGTTCAAGCCCAACGGCTTCCTCGACCAGAACCCCGCGATGGATGTGCCCGAATCCTCGCAGGCGCACGCGGTCTCATCCGGCAGCTGCTGCGGCGGAGGCACCTGCACGTGCGAGCACTGACCGCGCGCTCCGGTCGCGAAACCCCACGCTCCGGTCGCGAAACCCCATGCTCCGGTCGCGAAACCCCATGCTCCGGTCGCGAAATGGTCGCGAATCCGGGCAATTAGGATGCGAATTCGCGACGGGAACGTTGAGAGAGGTGCGGATTCGCGACGGGAACGGACGGCGACCGGAGCGAATTCGCGACCGGAGCGAACCGGGAGGGGACGCGACAGGAGCGGATGCGACAGGAGCGGACGCAGGAGCGAGCGGAGGGAGGGTCAGGCGAGCGCGGCGATGGCGTCGCGGAGGATGCCGTCGGCACCCTCGAGAGCCGAGGCCGCGGACTGCGGCGACGCACCGCTGGCGAGCATCAGCAGGGCGAGCTTGACGGAGCCGTCCGCCCCCTCCAGAGCGGCGGCGGCTTCCTCGATCCCGACGCCGGCGAGCTGCGAGACCGTGCGGATCGACCGCGCACGCAGCTTCTCGTTGGTCGCGAGCAGGTCGACCATCACGCCGCGGTAGGTCTTGCCGAGGTTGATCATCGAGAGCGTCGTGAGCATGTTGACCACGAGCTTCTGCGCGGTACCGGACTTCAGGCGCGTGGAGCCGGAGATGAACTCGGGCCCGGTGACGACTTCGATCGCGATCTCCGCGACGGCACCGATCTCGGATGCGGCGTTGGACGCGATCGCGACCGTGAGCGCCCCGACACTGCGGGCGTACTCCAGGCCACCGACGACGTAGGGCGTGCGTCCTGAGGCGGAGATGCCCACGACGGTGTCGCTCTCGGACAGGTCGAGCTCGCGCAGGGAGGCACCCGCTGCGTCGGCGTCGTCCTCGGCATTCTCGACGGCCGAGCGGATCGCGATCTCCCCGCCGGCGATCAGGCCGACGACCAGTGAAGGATCCGTGCCGAACGTGGGCGGGCACTCGCTCGCGTCGAGCACACCGACGCGCCCCGCGGTCCCGGCTCCGATGTAGATGAGTCGTCCCCCGCGCCGGAACCGCGCGGTGATGCCGTCGACGGCCGCGGCGATCTCCTCGGCGCGCTCGGCGACGGCTTCGGGTACGCGGCGGTCCTCGGCGTTCATCCTCCGCACGAGCTCGGCGGTACCGAGGAGGTCCAGGTCGCCGCGCTCGGTCGTGGAGGCCTCGGTGTCGAGGTTCTCCAGCACCGAGAGGAGAGCGGCGAGACGGGGGGTGTCATTCGGCACGGTGCACGAACCTTTCATGGGGGAGATCATCGCGGCGCGCGAGCAACTGCGCGCCGTCGAGGGCGTCGCCCGCAGCCGGTACGACACGGCGACCGGCGGCGAGGAGGGAGGATCCGAGGGCGGCGCGGAACCAGGAGTGTTCGGCGAGCCCTCCGTGCACGACCACGTCGCAGGTCACTGCTGAGGCGGCGACCGCGGTCGCGGTGAGCAGTCGGACCCCCTCGGTCACGATGCCCGAGGCGACCGGGTCGCCCGCTTCCGCCGTGTCGAGGACGAGAGGCGCCAGGGTGGCGAGATGGCGGGCCAGCGGCGCGCTCCGGGCGAGCCAGCCCTGGATGTCGGAGGCAGCGCCGACCGGATCCGCGAGCGCGGCGGTGAGCGCGGTCGCCGGGCCGAGTCCGTCGTCCGCACGCAGCACGGCGCGAAGCCCCTCGCGGCCGAGCCACGATCCACTGCCGAGATCTCCGAGCTCGGGACCCCAGCCGTCGACGAGTCTGACGCCATCGGCGTCGATCCCGAGTGCCGCGGCACCGGTGCCGGCGATCAGGAGCACACCGGGCGCCCCCTCGAGGGCACCGGCATGGGCGGTGACAACATCGGAGGCGACGGCGACCCGCGCCGCGGTCGCCGCGGCCAGGCGCCCCGCGAGTTCCCGGGCGGCTTCCGGGGCGAGCCAGCCCCCGGCGGCACCGACCCCGATGCTGTCGAGGACCGGTGCATCGGCGAGCAGCGGGAGGATCGCATCGAGAGCGGCATCGACGCCGCCTGCCGCGGCGAGCCCGGGCGCTCCCGTCCCCGAGCGCTCGATACGCGTAGCGTCGTGGATGACGACTCGGCACCGTGACTTGCCGAGATCGACGGATGCGGTCGACTGCGCGGTCATCGGCTCTCCTCGGACTCGGTCGGGACGTAACGAAAAGAGACTACATGCGACATAGACTCTCTGAAAAGAATTTACCATCCTTGTCGTGAGCCCCGTCACGACATACTGAGAATCCCACACCCCCGGAGGACTGATTGAGCATCCAGTCGACGATCGAAGCCGCCGCCTCGACCCTGCCGCCGTCGCTCGCACGCATCGCCGCGGTGGTCCGAGAGAACCCCTCGATCGTCATCGACAAGACCATCAACGAACTGGCGGACGAGTGCCGGACCTCGGTCGCCTCCGTGGTGCGGTTCTGCCGGGCGATCGGATTCAGCGGCTACGCCCCGCTGCGCATGGCGCTGGCGACCGAGCTCGGCAAGGAAGCGGCCCAGTTCTCCGCCCGCGGAGCCTTCGGATCGGAGATATCCGATGAGGACACCCTGCAGGAGGCGGTGTCGAAGCTCGCCGCACTCGAACTGCTGGCCATCGAGGAGACCGTCGCGCAGCTCGACTTCGACGTGCTCGAAGCGGCGATCGACGCGATCGACAGCGCCGACCGCATCCTGCTCTACGGCATCGGGGCGAGCCAATTCGTGGCCGAAGACCTCGCACACAAGCTTCTGCGCGTCGGACGCAATGCGCATGTGCTCTCGGACTCCCACGAGGCGGTCGCCGCCAGCGTCCTGCAGTCAGCGCCCACCGTCGCGATCGGGTTCTCCCACGCGGGATCGACGATCGAGACCGTCCGCTTCCTCGAGACCGCCCGTGCCAACGGCTCCGCCACGGTGGCGGTGACGTCGGCGAAGGACTCCCCCCTCGCACGCGCGGCCGACCACGCCCTGTTCACCGAGGTGCGCGAATCGACCTTCCGCGCCGGAGCGATGGTCAGCAGGATCGCACAGCTCGCCCTCGTCGACTGCCTGTTCATCGGTGTGGCCAAACGACGGTTCACCGAGACCGTCGACGCTCTGCAGCGCACCCGCGAGGCGACGCGCGCGCTCCGCGACTGAGGCCGGACGACCGACCGCTCACGTGGTCGCGCGCGCACCGATCGAGCCTGCGGTGCGCAGGAACACGATGATCCAGCTGAAGATCAGCACGGCCGCGATCAGCTCGACGGCGGTGAGGTTGTAGTAGCCGACGGCGAAGAAGGCGGCGAGCAGGATGATCACGAGCACGTAGGCCCACCCCAGACCCACGAAAACCCGCGGGATCGTGCGGAGGAACCAGGGCAGACCCACCACGATGACCGCGAACACCACGCACATCCCGGTCGCCACGGTGTTGTGCAGCAGGAAGAACTCGTCGACGGGGAAGAGACCGACGCAGGCGAGCAGGATCCCGAGCAGGATCAGGCCTCCCCTCACCATGAACCGCCCGCGGCGATCCACCGGATCCTCCGCGGGCAGACCCGCCGTCGCGTAGCGGGAGATCGTCGTCACCATGATCCCGGCGATGACAAGCGTGGTGTTGAACGCGATCGAGGAGCTGTTGCTGCTCATGCCCAGCGCCGAGAGGTTGTCGCGCCACCAGTGCACATCGCTGGAGGCGAGCATGCTCGCGAACGCCCCCACGACCAGGAACACCGCGAGCACGAGGGAGAGCACCATCGGCGTGAGAGCGACCGCGCTGAGGAACGAGACGTATCCGGTCAGCGCGAACGCCACGGCCACCAGCACGGCACCGGGGAACGCGTAGACCGGGGCGTCCGTGAAGCTCCGCTCGAGGAGCTCGGCGACCCCGAGCCATCCCAGGTACGCGATCGCCGCGTGCGCGAAGGCGATGGCGGCCAGGTCGTACCAGCGCAGCCGATCACCCGGAACGCTGAAGCCGTCGCGCGCAGCCCCGGGATCGACCTCCTCCGGACGGACGGCGAGGCGCCCGAGAGCGAAGGCGATCGCGGCGGCGAGCGCACCCCCGAAGGCGGCGAAGACGCCGATCGAGCCGGAACCGCTGATCGCCAGCTCGTGACCCCAGAACACCGGCAGCGCCACCAAGAAACCGATCACGAGGAAGGCACTGCCCACGATCAGGGCCGTGGCCTCGAACACCGCATCGGAGGCGTCCGGCCCGCGGACCTGTCGCAGCACCTGCAGCACACGGTCGGCGAGCGTCTTCATCGGTCGTTCGGTCACGGTCCACATCCTAGAAGTCGCCCACGCGGGCGGAGCCGGTGATACCATCGCGGAACGGATCGTATACAACGTCGTCGTTCCACCATCCCGAGGTGATCAGTCATGAACGGTGCACCCGCCGCCACCGCCGAATCGGTTTCCACGCTCGTCGCGCGCAACATCAGCGACTTCCGCGCGGCCGTCTCCGAGTCGTTCGTCCCGTTGCAGGTCACGACCGAGGGCCCCGACCACTTCCGCGGGGTGATCCGCGGTGCCTCCGTGGACGAGGTGCACGTGAGCGACGTGCGCGCGACCTCGCACATCGTCGAGCGCACCCCCGAGCTCATCGCCCGTGGTGACCGCTCGTACTTCAAGGTCAGCCTGATGCTCGCCGGCACCGGTCTGCTGATCCAAGACGACCGCGAGGCCGTGCTGCAGGCCGGTGACCTCGCCGTGTACGACACGGACCGCCCGTACTCCCTGGTGTTCGACGAGGACTTTCGCACCATGGTCGTGATGTTCCCGAAGCATCTCATCAGCCTTCCCGCGGACATGGTCGGACAGCTCACCGCGGTGCGGATCTCCGGTCACGAAGGCCTCGGCGGCATGGTCGTGCCGTATCTCACGCAACTCGCCGGCAACCTGGATCAGCTCGCCGGCACGACCGGCGCACGCCTCGCGCACAGCGGGCTCGACCTCGTGACCACCGTCTTCACCCGCGAACTCGGACTCGACCAGGTATCGGCCGACCCGCACCGCGCTCTCGTCCAGCGCATCCGCGCCCACATCGACCGCAACCTGGCCTCGACGGACCTCGGCCCCGCATCGATCGCCGCCGCGCACTTCATCTCCACGCGCCATCTGCACGGGCTCTTCCAGGAGCAGGGAGTCACCGTCTCGACCTGGATCCGCACCCGCCGCCTCGAACAGTGCCGCCGGGATCTGCTCGACCCGATGCTCGCCGACCGTCCGGTCGCAGCGATCGCCGCCCGGTGGGGCTTCGTCGACGCCGCGCACTTCAGCCGGGCGTTCAAGTCGACCTTCGGGGTCTCCCCCAGCGAGTACCGCGCCGGACACTGACACCCGGTCCCGCTGCGGGATCGATGACGCTCCTCGGCGAGCGCCGTGGCGCCCGTTTTCGATCCCGCACCGCGCTTGCCCCGGAGGGCACGCCGGTTGACTCTCGGCGCGCGATGGCGGCTGCGACCTTGAGGGGATGACGGGCGCGGACACAGCATGAGGCAAGCGCACCGCGATGAGGCGGTGCCCGGGGCGATGCGGCCCCGCCGCGTGCCACGTCAGGACCCCGATGACCGACATTTCCGCCGACCCCGCCCTCGACCAGTGGCGCACCTATGACGAGTTCGCCGCGGGAATCGACACGTTCCGGCTGCCGAACACGACGCTCACCGGAACCGACCTCGCCCTCACGCTCGACGACGGATCGGCGCTGACCCTGCGGTTCGCCGACGACATCGTCACCTGGAACGGCCTCGAGGCATCCGGAGCCGACCCGTACGATGCCGTGCGGGTGCGGGAGGACGTGGTGTTCGTCAACGTCCCGCTGCAGAGCCGCCCCCGTGAAGCGATCACCGTCGTGTTCTCGACCGGCACGAACCGGGCCACCGTCATCCGCTCCCGGATCGCCGCCGAAGCCGTCGAGGGGATGCCTCAGGTCGGCCAGGATTTCTGGGCGGCGACGATCGACGGAGTTCCCGTGAGCGGGGAAGCCCCCGGCCCGAGCCGCGACCTCATCGGCAAGCGCAACCTCTACCGCTACAGCCCGCACCACCTGTACGAGCACGTGTACATCTCCAGCCAGCGCTACGCCTGGCAGTGCGTGGAGGGCGTGCAGCGGGGCCACGGAGACATGGACCTGTCGACCGTGTGGAAGTTCGCCGACGGCCTGTACCTGTTCTGCTTCCGCGAGTTCCGCATCGCCGTGGCCAGCGTGTGGTTGCACGACCTCGGCTATCAGCTCATGACCACCGGGGTCTTCCTCGGACTCAACGGGGACGGCGACGCCGAGCACTCCCGCGGCGGCGGCCACATCTATCCGCTGGGCTCCGTCGTCTACCCCGACGCACAGCCCGTCTGACCCTCCGGCATCCGAGGAGACCCCATGAGCAACGCAGACCTGATCCGAGAGCACTACGCCGCCAACGACCGCGGTGACCTCGACGGGATGCTGGCCCCGTTCGCCGCCGACATCCAGTGGACGGAGGCCGCCGGCTTCCCGTACGCCGGCACCTACATCGGTCCCGACGCCGTGGCCCGGAACGTGTTCGGCCGCATCCAGGAGGAGTGGGACGACTACACCGTCGCGATCGACGAGGTCGTCGACGGCGGCGATGTCGTCGTGGGCATCGGCACCTACTCCGGCACGTACAGGCAGACCGGGCGGTTCTTCGCCGCACGTGTCGCACACGTGTGGCGGGTCTCCGGCGGCCAGGTCGTCGCCTTCGAGCAGTTCACCGACACGGAACTCGTCAACCGCGCGCTGCGCACCTGAACACCGCACCATCCCCACACCGCACCACCTGACACAGCACCACCTGAACACGAGAGGCAGGAAGCACATGAACACACGAGCATCCGGCACTGCGGCGCTCCTCGCCGTGGCCGCCCTCACCCTCGCCGGCTGCGCCGGTGGAGACGGCGGCGCAGGCGGAGGCGGGGGCGACCCGATCGTCGTCGGCTCCGTCAACACCATCAGCGGCCCGGCGACCTTCCCGGAGGCCTCCCAGGCTGCTGCCGCCGTGTTCGACGCGTTCAACGACGCGGGCGGGCTCGACGGACGCACGATCGACTACAAGATGCTGGACGACAAGGGCGACCCGGCCACGGCCACGGCCTCCGCCCGGGAACTGGTCGGCAGTGACGGCGCGGTCGCGCTCGTCGGCTCCGCCAGCCTGATCGAGTGCGAGATCAACGCCAAGTACTACGAGCAGGAGGGCATCCTCTCGATGCCCGGCATCGGGGTGGACACGGGCTGCTTCGCCAGTGACAACATCTCTCCGGCGAACGTCGGACCGTTCAACGATATGACCCTCACGCTGCAGTACGGCTCCGAGGTGCTCGGCATGGACGACATCTGCATCCTGCTCGAGATCGCCGGCTCGACCCGTCCGACCTACCAGGCCGCGATCGACAAGTGGACCGAGATCACCGGCAAGGAGCCGAAGTACGTCGACGACACCGTCCCGTACGGCGCTTCCGACTACACGCCCTACATCGTCAAGGCGCGGGACCAGGGCTGCAAGGCACTGGCGATCAACCCGGTGGAACCCGACGCGATCGGCCAGGTCAAGGCCGCGAACGCCCAGGGCTGGGATGACGTGACCTGGCTGTACCTCACCAGCGTCTACAGCGAGAACTTCGCCGACGCGATCGACAACGCGGGCGCCGGCATCTACGTCCCGGCCGAGTTCTACCCGTTCACCGACGACGACGAGATCAACGCCGACTGGCGCGAGTTGATGGAGGCCAACGACATCCCGCTCACCTCGTTCAGTCAGGGCGGCTACCTCGCCGCGAAGTACTTCATCGAGGTGCTCGAGGGCATGGACGGCGACATCACCCGCGAGACCGTCTCCGAGGCTCTGAAGAGCATGGAGCCGATCGAGAACCCGATGGTCGGGACGCCGTACGCGTTCGGCACGCAGAACACCGCGGGCTGGCCCATCGTCCTCGAGTCCGGCACCAACGCCTGGGAGAAGGTCGCCGACGACTGGCTCCGCATCGGCGAGTAGCCACCCCTCGCCTGCCGTCGGGCGCATTCCCGGCGGCAGGCCCCCTCCCCTCGGAACAGAAAGGACGCCTCATGCTGCAAGGCGCCATCGCCGGTCTCGCCGCCGGCGGCCTCTACGCCGTCCTCGGCGTGTGCCTGACGTTGATGTCACGCCTGGTGCGGGTGGTGAACTTCGCTCAAGCCGCGACCGGGATGTTCGGCGCCTTCACGGCGGTGTGGTTCGTGCGCGAGCTCGGTCTGCCGATCTGGCTGGGATCCGTCCTCGGTGTCCTGGTCGCCGGGCTCCTCGCCGCGGCGATCGGCTTCATCGCCGCCACCTGGCTCTCCGAGGCGTCGACCACCACGCGCTCGGCGATGACCGTGAGCCCGCTCCTCCTGCTCATCTCGATGTCGTTCATCCTGTTCGGCAACAAGCCGCAGCCGTTCACGCCGATCATCGCGGGCCCGGCCTTCTCGTTCGGCGGCGTCGTGATCAGCCAGGTCACGGTCGCGACCGTGGCGATGGCGATCGTCACGGCCATCGTCGTCCACCTCGTCCTGCGCCGCACGAGGGTCGGCACCCAGCTGCGGGCGCTCTCGGAGCGCCCGACCACCGCCGAGCTCCTCGGCATCCGCTCACGCCCGTTGTCGATCGCGGTCTGGTTCGTCACGGGCGTCATCAGCGCGATCGCGATCATCATCGTCGCCCCCTCGCAGTCCAACGACGCGACCAGCCTGTCGATGCTCATCGTCCCCGCCGCGGCGGCCGCCCTGCTCGGCGGCTTCCGCCGACTCGACCTCGCCGTCGTCGGCGGCATCGTCCTGGGCGTCTTGGGCGGCCTCGTCGCCCAGATCGACGAAGTGGCGCTGGTGCGCAACTTCCTCCCGTTCCTGTTCATCGTCGTCCTGTTGCTCTGGACGCAGCGCAAGGAGGTGTGGGATGCCGCTCGCTGACCGTCCCTGGTTCCGGACCACCTGGCCGTTCGCGGTCGCCCTCGCCGGCATCGGCGTGGGCGCGATCCTCAGCGCCGCCCTGCCGGGGTACTTCGTCTTCCTCGCGATCAGTGCCGTCACCGCCGCGATCGCCATCCTCGGCCTCGGCATCGTCACCGGCTCGGCCGGGATGATCGCGCTCTGCCAGCTCACCTTCGCCGCCGTCGGCGCCTGGATCGTCTCGTTGCTGAACGTCATGCAGGCCCCGGGCGGGTTCATCGTCTGGCTCATCCTCGGGGGGATCGCGGCGGGCCTGGTCGGCATCCTCGTCGGCCTCCCGGCACTGCGGTTGCGCGGCGTGAACCTCGCCGTCGTCACCCTGGGCTTCGCGGCGGCGGCCGGCGTGACCCTCGTGCAGATCCAGTTCCCCGGCTCGGCCGACGGGATCGCGGTCGAACGCCCCGAGATGTTCTCCAACGACCGGCAGTTCTTCTTCCTCTCGATCATCGTCCTCGCCGTCTGCGCGCTCGGCGCCTTCTTCCTGCAGCGGGGCCGCTGGGGGTCGAGCTGGAAGGCCGTCGCATTCTCCGAGCGCGGTACCGCCGCAGCGGGGCAGAGCGTGCGGACCGCGAAGCTCACCGCCTTCGCGGTCTCGGCCGCGCTCGGCGGCATCTCGGGCGGGCTGCTCGCCGGCCAGGTGCAGCTTCCGTTCGCGTCGAGCTTCACCCCGTTGCAGTCGCTCGCGCTCTACGTGCTCGCGATCATGTCCGGCGCCCATCTGATCGACATGGCGATCTTCGGCGGGATCCTCTGGGTGCTGGTCCCCGAACTCCTCAAGCGCTGGGGCGTCCCCCAGGACTGGGCCTTCGTCGTCTTCGGCGTGCTCGGCGTGCAGGCGCTCACCAGCGGCACGAACCTCGGACAGGGCATCCGCAACCTGATCTGGCGTCGCGCGGACCGCAAGACGGCCGCAGCCGCACTGTCGGCGCTTCCTCCGGATGCCGGTCCGGACGCCACGGAGATCACCACCACGACCACGGCGACCGTCGACGAAGCGATGCTCGACGGCGCACCCGTGCTGACCGTCGAGGGCCTGACCGTGCAGTTCGGTGCCCTCAAAGCCCTGGACGACGTGTCCTTCCAGGTTCCGCCCGCCTCGATCATGGGACTCATCGGTCCCAACGGTGCGGGGAAGTCGACCTTCGTCGATGCGATCAGCGGTTTCCTCCCGAAGCACGGCGGACGCGTTCTGCTCGGGGACCGCGACCTCGCCGGCCCGTCCCCCACCCGACGCGCCCGCCTGGGTCTGCGCCGGACGTTCCAGCAGGACCGGGTGCCGCCCTCCCTCACGGTCGGCGCGTACGTGAGGTTCGTGGCCCGGCGCCGACTCGCGGCCGCCGACATCGACGAGGTGCTCGAGTTCTTCGGCTGCCCTCCCGCGCGAGCGCGGCTGTCGAGCGTCGACGTCGGCACGCGGAGGCTCGTGGAGGTCGCCGCGAACGTGGTCTCCCGCCCCCGGCTGCTGATCCTCGACGAGCCGGCTGCCGGCCTGTCCCACGAAGAGCATCTGGCGCTCGCGGCGCGGTTGCGGGAACTGCCGGCGCGCTACGGTGTGGCGCTGATCATCATCGAGCACGATCTCGATCTCGTCCGCTCCGTCTGCCCCACCCTCACGGTGCTCGACTTCGGCCGCGTGCTGGCGAGCGGACCGCAGGCCGAGGTCCTCGCGAACCCCGACGTCGTCAAGGCGTACATGGGAGAGACGGAGCTGCTGAAATGAGCGAACTCGTCCTGGACTCCGTGACCGTCCGCCGCGGCGCCGGGCCGGTGATCTCCGACGTCTCGTTGCGGGTCGCCGGCGGCGAGGTGCTGGCCCTCGTGGGTCCGAACGGCGCGGGCAAGACCAGCCTGATCGAGTCGGTGTCGGGCGTCACCGCCCACTCGGCAGGCACGATGACCCTCGACGGCGAACCGATCGACAAGCTGTCGCGCGTCACGCGAGCCCGCCGTGGGATCGTCCACATCGAGCAGGGGCGCGCCGTGTTCCCCTCGCTGACCGTGCGCGAGAACATCTCCCTCACCGCACGGACCGCCGGTGAACTCGACGCCGCGCTCACGCCGTTCCCCGAACTCCAGAAGCGCATCGATGCGCCGACCGCCCTGCTCTCCGGGGGCGAGCAGCAGATGGTGGTGCTCGCGCGCGCCTTCGCCGCGAAGCCGCGCATCCTGTTGATCGACGAGATGTCTCTCGGCCTCGCGCCCGTGGTGTTCATGCGGCTGATGCCGATCGTGAAGTCGATCGCGGACTCCGGGGTGGGCGTGCTGCTGGTCGAGCAGTTCACCCAGCTCGCGCTCGGCCTCGCGCAGGAAGCGGTGGTCGTCGCCGGCGGCAGGGTCTCGTTCCAGGGGACCTCCGAGGCCCTGCAGGCGGATCCGGAGCTGCTGCACCGCGCCTACCTCGGCGGCTGACCCGGCACTCGCGGAGCCTTCGGGCGTTAGCCTGAAGAGGTGACCCAGACGATCTCCGCCCGCGCCGCCCTCCTCGACATGGACGGCACCCTCGTCGACTCGACCGCGGTGGTGGAACGGCTGTGGCTCGCGTGGGCCGAGCCGCACGGGATCGCGCCGGAGACCGTGCTCAGCGTGGTCCACGGCCGACAGGGTCACCAGAGCATGGCGATCCTGCTGCCGGAGCGCGACCACGAGATCAACCTCCGCGAGAACGACGTGATGCTCGCCACCGAGGCCGACGACGTCGACGGCGTGATCCGGATCGCCGGCGCCGACGCCCTGCTCGAGGCCCTGCGCCCCCACCCGCACGCGATCGTCACCTCCGCGAACGTGGCCCTCATGACCGCGCGCATGGGAGAGGCCGGACTCACGATCCCCGAGCTCACCGTGACCGCCGAGAACGTCACGGCGTCGAAGCCGGATCCCGAGGGCTTCCTCCGCGCGGCGGAGCTGCTGGGAGTCGATCCCGCCGACTGCGTGGTTTTCGAAGACTCCGGCGCCGGGATCCAGGCCGGTCTCGCCGCAGGCATGCGGGTGATCGGGGTGGGCCGCCACGCGGCCGCCCACGAGCCCACCTACCGCGTGGACGACCTCACCGCGGTGCGCATCGTCCCGACCGCCCAGGGCTTCGACCTCACCATCGGCTGACCTCGCGCCGGGTCACATCCCGGCATGGTCGAACGCGATCGTGGGCACATCGACCACGTGCGACCCCCCGTCGGCGACGATCACCGCACCGGTGATGTACGACGACTCGCCCGAGCCGAGGAACCGCACGACCGACGCGATCTCCGCGGGGCGCGCCGGTCGGCGCAGCGGAACATCGGCGGTGACCTTGGCGTAGGCCTCCTCCCGGGAGTCGAGCCCGGCGTGCGAGGCGAACTCGTCCATCTCCTCGTCGGCCATCGGCGTCTGCACCCAGCCGGGGCATATCGCGTTCACACGCACACCGTGGCGACCGTAGTCCCGCGCGAGCGTGCGGGTGAGGCCGACCAGGGCGTGCTTGCCGACGGTGTACCCGGCCACCGACGGCCCGGCGAACAACCCGGCGAGCGACGAGACGATCACGATCTGTCCCTTCGCCTCGATCAGAGCGGGAAGCGCCTCCCTCGCCATCGTGAACGCCGTCGTGAGGTTGGCGCGGATCGCCGCGTCCCAGCTCTCGTCGTCGGTCTCCCCCACCGGAGAGAAGCCGTGACCACCGGCGTTGGCGACCAGCACGTCGATGCGGCCGAACCGCGCCAACACCTCGGCCACGGCGGACTTCGCCGAAGCGGTGTCCGCCGCATCGGCGATGATCGGCAGAGCACCGACCGCGCGCTCCACCTCGTGCAGCGGCTCCGGGCGACGCCCGACGACCACGACGTGCGCCCCCTCGGCCGCGTACCGTTCGGCGATGGCGGCGCCGATGCCCGTGCCGCCCCCGGTGATGACGACGACGCGTCCGGAGACGGTCGATCCGACCACGAGTCCCATGTGTGCTCCTGTGTGTTGGCGCGCGTGCGCGGTGGGTGCCCGATGCGGTCGCGTCAGGCGGGGAATCCGGATCGGGCGGTGTACCCGAAGTCACTGAGGATGCTGGTGCCGTTGATGGCCCCAGACCGGGGCGATACGAGGTAGGTCACGTGCGCGGCGACCTCCGCCGTGCTCTGCACCGGGAAGTCCGGCTCGTCGAACGCGTCGGCCCCGAGGTCGCCCCGGCTCATCGGGGTGTCGACGATCGACGGCGCGACCGCGTTCACCCGGATGCGCGTGTCGGCGAGGTCGACCGAGAGGGCACGGCCGAACTGCAGCAGGGCCGCCTTCGACGTGCAGTAGGGCACCATGCCGGGTGAGGCGACGAACGCCGAATCGCTCGCGAGCAGCACGACCGCGGCGGCCTCCGCCTCGCGCAACGCGGGCAGCGCGTGCTTGAGAACCAGGAACGCCCCGGTCACGTTGACCGCGAGCACCCGGTTCCAGGCGTCGAGAGCGGTGTCTTCGAGAGACGAGCCCACCGGACCGGACACCCCGGCGCAGCAGACGACGGCGTCGAGTCGGCCCAGCGCGGCGACGCCGGTGCGCACCGCGAGTTCGACCTGCACCTCATCGGTGACATCCGCGACGAGGAGCACGGCATCCCGGCAGGCGTCCGCCACGTCCTGAAGCGCGGCTTCATCGCGGTCCAGGAGGGCGACCCTGACCCCTTCGGCGGCGAGCGCGAGCGCGGTCGCGCGGCCGATACCGCCGGCCGCCCCGGTGATGAGGGCGGTCGTCCCGTGCAGCTGCAGATCCATGTCGTCCTTCGTGCGCCGTCCGGCACCCGGTGGTTCAGGGGGAGGACGGCGATGTCGTCTCGGTCATCCTGCTCTCCCGCTCCGGCCGTGCGAACCTCCGTCCGCGGGCTGTGCACGGTGACAC
The DNA here is from genome assembly GCF_023101205.1 of Microbacterium aurugineum. Taxonomy (NCBI): domain Bacteria; kingdom Bacillati; phylum Actinomycetota; class Actinomycetes; order Micrococcales; family Microbacteriaceae; genus Microbacterium; species Microbacterium aurugineum. The sequence continues at coordinate 2,413,158 of NZ_CP078078.1, forward strand.
CACCGTCTTTCGCTCAGGGTCAAGCGCAGGGGCGACGGCGCGAGCAGACTCGCTCTATCGATGATTCCCCTCGTCGTCGATGCCGTGTCCGCACGGCCGTCACCCAGCAAAGGAGCCGACGTGGCAGAACCGACATCTGCGTCCACGACGACGCAGAACCACACCTCCCTCCGTCCGGGCGCCCTCGGCGTCGCCGGCATCGTCTTCCTCGTCCTCGCCGCGGTCGCGCCCCTGACGGGCATCGTCGTCGTCGCTTCCCTGGCCATCGCCCTCGGCAACGGCGGCGGCACGCCGATGTCCTTCTTCCTCGTCGCGGCCATCCTGCTGCTCTTCGCAATCGGCTACGCCCAGATGTCGAAGCAGCTGGTCAACGCCGGGGGCTTCTACGCCTTCGTGGTGAAGGGCCTCGGGCGCACGGGAGGGCTGATCGCCGGGCTGATCGCGACGCTCGGGTACAACTTCTTCGTCGTCGGCACGATCGGCACGAGCGGCTTCTTCATGCAGACGATCATCCGCGACCTCACCGGGCTCGACGTCAACTGGCTGGTCTGGGGCCTCCTCTCGATCGTGGTGTGCTTCGTGCTCGCTCGGATCGGTGTCGACTTCAGCTCCAAGGTGCTGGGCGTGTGCCTCGTGCTGGAGGTGCTGATGCTGGTCGTGTTCGACATCTCGGTGCTCGTGCAGACCGGCTACGACGTGGCGGCGTTCAGCCCCGAAGCCGTGTTCTCCGGGTCGCTGCCGATCGGCCTGCTGCTCGCGGCCACCGGCTTCCTCGGGTTCGAGGCGACGGCGCTGTTCAGCGAAGAGGCGAAGCAGCCGCTGCGCACGATCCCGCGGGCCACCTACACCTCGATCATCGCGATCGGCGTCATCCTCGGTGTCACCACGTGGGCCGTGGTGAGTGCGACCGGCGTCGCGCAGGCGCAAGCGACCGCTCTCGAGCATCTCCCCACCGGCGACCTGATCTTCTCGCTCTCGCAGCAGTATCTCGGCGGTCCGCTCACGACCGTGATGATGGTCCTGCTGCTGGTGAGCCTGTTCGCGGCGATGCTCGCCTTCCACAACTCCGCGACCCGATACCTGTACTCCCTCGGGCGCGCGAAGATCCTGCCGCAGGCGCTGGCCCGCACCCGCGCGAACGGCGCCCCGCAACTCGCCGGTATCGTGCAGGCCTCGTTCGCCGGCATCGTCGCGATCATCTTCGCGATCGCCGGAGCCGACCCGATCCTCACCCTCGTGCCCGCCATGCTGGGCTTCGGCACCCTGAGCGTGCTCATCCTGCAGGGCCTCGCGGCGATCTCGATCGTCGTGTACTTCCGCCGCCGCCGTGACCCGCGCTGGTGGAGCACCTTCGTCGCCCCCGGCATCGGATTCCTCGGTATCGCCGCGATCTCGATCCTCGCCGTCGTGAACTTCAACATCGTGGCGGGCTCCGAGGAACTGGCCATCCGGCTGATGCCGCTGCTGCTGGTGGTCGCCCTGATCGGCGGCATCGTCTACGGCGCCTATCTCAAGCGATCCCGGTCCGCCGTGTACGAGGGCCTCGCCACCGACCTGGAGAGGTTCAGCACGCGCTGACCGCTCCCCCGCACCCCTCACCGACCGAAGGAACGAACCACACCATGACGACGCTGAACCCCGCCGACACCTCCACCTGGCTGCCGCTCGAGGGGCTCGCCCCCGGCTTCGACGCCAACAAGGCTCCGCACAGCACCGCGCTGAGCGGCTGCGAGATCACGGTCGTCGACGGCCGTGGCACGCGGATCGTGCACCGCTTCGCCGACGACACCGTGACCTGGGACTACCAGCCGGGGACCGACGATGCGACGGGAGCGGCTACCGACACCGACGACTACGAGGCGTTCGAGGTCGATCGCGACCTCTACTTCGTGCAGTTCCACCACCGGTACCTGCCGAACGAGGCGGTCTCGCTGATCCTCGACCTGCGCGACGGTCGCGCGCTGGCCGTGATCTCCGGCATCCTCCCCGCTCCCGAGAAGGGACGCACGCGCGTGCAGCACCACTTCGCGCCGGGCGTGATCGAGGGGATCGAGGTCACCGGCACCGAACCCGCCCCCACGACGACGCTCATCGGACGCCGGGTGGAGTGGGTCTACAGCACCGAGCACGCGTACGAGCACGTGTACCTCTCGACGCGGTGGTACTCGTGGCAGTGCCTCGCCGGCCCCGAGCGCGGGCTGGCCGACACCGACGAGAACAGCGTCTGGGAGGTGCGTCCCGGAATCTACGTGTTCGCCTGGCGCGAGAAGGTGATCCCCTGCGCCTCGGTGACGATCGCCGACCACCGCGACGTCAACGCGATCCGCTCCCACGGCGTGCTCTTCGGCCTCGACGAGAGCGGCGAGGTCCCCACGCACTTCACCTTCGGCGCACACGGACGTCTGCTCTCGACCACGATGCACACGCCCGAGCTCGAGCCCGCGACGTTCGGAGACCGCTGACATGACCGACGTCGCCGACCTCATCGTCACCGGCTCCGTGATCCGCACCGCGGACCGGACGAACCCGATCGTCGAGGCCTTCGCCGTGCGCGACGGGCGGATCCTCGCGGTCGGATCCCGGTCCGACATCGAATCGTTCCGCGGACGCCGGACGCAGTCGCTCGAGGTCGGCGACGCAGCGGTGTACCCCGGTTTCGTCGATGTGCACAACCACCACGCCCTCGCGGGGCGGACCGAGCTGTTCGAGCTGTCGCTGGCTCCCGCGCTGACGCTGGACGAGATCCTCGACCGGGTCCGGGAGAAGGCCGCCGAGCTCCCCGAGGACGCATGGATCGTGGGTGGCGCCGTGGCCACCACCCTGCTGCCCGCGCTCGCGAACACCGCGAGCCGACTCCGCCTGGACGAGGCGGGCGGCGGGCGTCCCGTCATGCTGATGGAGGACTCGCGTCACAACCGGTGGGCGAACAGCCGGGCACTGGAACTCGCCGGGATCACCGCCGATCGGCTGCCCCCGTCCGGGACGGCTCTTCTCGATCCGGATGACGGCACGCCGACCGGTGTGCTCCTCGAAGCGGCGGGCATCCCCGTGCAGGAGGCCTACGACCGCAGCGGCGGGCTCACTCCCGCGCAGCACGCCGCCGCATCACGCCGCGGAATCGAGATCCTCAACTCGTTCGGCGTCACGGCCTTCCAAGACGCCGGGGTGTCGGTTGAGATCCTCGGCGCGCTGGCCGACCTCGACCGGGCCGACGAGCTCGATGCCTGGGTCGTCTCCTCGCTGCTGATCAACGACGAGATCTTCGGCTTCGACCCGGTCGGCGAACCGCTGCTCGACCGCGGCGAGGAGTTCCGCACCGCGCACCACCGTCCCGACTTCGTGAAGATCTTCCTCGACGGAGTCCCCCCGGCACGCACGGCGTCGTTCCTCGAGCCGTATCTGGCGGACGCCGCGCACGGCGCGCACTTCCACGGCGAGACCACCATGACCCTCGACGAGCTCACCGGGTGGCTGCGCTCCGTGGCGCGACGCGGCCTGGGGGCGAAGGTGCACTGCACGGGGGACGGCTCCGCGCGCCTCGTGCTCGATGCGACGGAGCGGGTGCGCCGCGAGGGCTTCACCACCCCCGTTCAGATCGCGCACGGTCAGTTCCTGGCGGAGTCGGACATCCCCCGACTGGAGGCCCTCGACGTCTCGGCCGACATCTCTCCGTTCATCTGGTATCCGGGCGTCATCCCCCAGGCTTTGGCCGAGGTGCTCGGCGAACGCGCGGAGCACTCCCAGCCGAACCGGGCGCTGATCGACGCGGGGGCCCGGGTCGCCGGCGGTTCGGACTGGCCCGTGAGCGAGTCGCCGAACACGCTGGAGGGTCTGCAGGGTCTCGTGACGCGAGCGGACCCGCTCGGACGCGCCCCCGGCACCTTATGGCCCGAACAGGCCATCACCGCCGAGGAGGCACTGGAGGTCTTCACGATCAACGCCGCCGCGGCGATGGGCCTCGACGCCGAGACCGGGTCGCTGACGCCCGGGAAGTCCGCGGACTTCGTCGTGCTCGCCCGTGACGCCATCGCCGGTCCGGCGGACGAGATCGTGCACACCGAGGTCGTGTCGACCTGGTTCGCCGGCCGCCGAGTCCACGGCGACTGAGCGGTGCCGCGCGGATACGATGAGGCGATGAAGCGTTTCCCGGCATCCGTCTACTCCCTCGGCGAGGAGCCCGATCCGCGCTTTTCGCTCGCCAACGAACGGACGTTCCTGGCGTGGACGCGGACCGGACTCGCCCTGATCGCCGGTGGTGTGGCGCTCGAGGTCCTCGGCCTCGACCTTCACCCCGGATTCCGGCTCGCCGCGTCGCTGCTGCTCATGATCGCGGGGACCGCGGTCGCACCGCTCGCCTGGTGGGAGTGGATGCGGGCGGAGCGGGCGCTACGCCAATCGCGGCCACTTCCGGGCGCGTTCTCCGCCGTGGTCCTCGCCGTGGTCGTCGTCCTGGTCGGACTGCTCGTGCTGGCCGGCGTCCTGTGGCGCTGACAGAGCCCCGGTCGTGAGAAGACGTCCGGCCGCGGAGCCCGACCGCCTGTACGATCCCGGGTTGCAGCCCGAACGCACGGAGCTCGCCTGGCGCCGCACGGCCCTCGCGATCGCCGTCGGGTCCCTGATCTCCCTGCGGATCCTGCCGTTGGTCCTCCCCGCCGGCGCCGGGGCCTGGGGGCTCGCTCCCGGCGCGATCGGACTGGGGACCGCGTGCCTGCTCTGGTTCGCCGCACGTCGCCGCCAACGGCGGGTCACCGCCGTGTTGACGGGCGCCGCAGCGGGTCTCCCTCCGGGCGGCGGGCTGCTCCTCGTCCTGACGGTGTTCGGCACCGGCTTCGGCGTCGTCGCCCTCGCTCTCGTGGCGATCGCTCTGGGCGCGAACAGCCCGGTCTGACCGCAACGGATCGACAGGGCGAGCGGCTGATGTCGGCGACCCCTCAGACACCGACCTCAGCCGCTCACCGGATCAGTCGGCGACCGCCAGAACCGCCTGTCCGACGGCGCGCAGCACGGTCGGATCGTGCGGCGAGCGCTCACCGGGCACGTAGCGCACGCGGTGCAGCTCGCCGCCCCGGAACGGGAACGAGCGATGCTGCTCGTGCAGCTCCCAGTCGACCGGGCCACCGAAGTCGTACCCCACGCTGATGCCCGTGAACGGTGACATTCCGATGAGCATGGGCACGCTGTCGATCACCGCCGCGCGGTCGCCGTCCACCTCGACCGTCAGGCTCCAGCGCAGTCCGGGGTGCTCGTCGACGCGCAGCACGATCCGGTGCTCCCCCGGAGACAGCTGCGCTCCGCGGGCACGGTGCATCGCGCCGTAGGCGTTGTAGGCGACGAGAGGCGCCCCGTGGTCCAGGGCGAGCAGGTAACCGCCGCCCTGATCGCCGTGGGCCACGATCACGCCTGCCGCGTCGGCCTCGGTCGTGAGGTCGACCTCGACCGCGAAGGAGCGGAGGACCGTGAGCTTCGCCGAACGGAAGCGCTCCAGAGGAGGACGGAAGGGCACCAGGTCGATCGCCGCGGAGAGCGGTTCCTCGGTGTCGGGGCGCAGGCGGAACAGCGCGCCGTCGTCATCGAGGGGGAACACGGTGTTGCGCCAGGCTTCCGCGTGCCAGCGTGCCGCCATCGCCGCGACGCGTTCGGGGTGATCGGCGGAGACGTCCTCGGTCTCGGTCGGGTCGGACGCGAGGTCGTAGAGTTCCCAGACGCCGCCCGCGGGGCCCTCGTCCTTCGTCGGGGGCACGGTCGAGAGGGCCTTCCACGTCCCGTCGACGAGGGCCCGTCGTCCCACGCACTCGAAGTACTGGTCCTCCCGGCCCGGCGCGGTGGGGTGGGCGAGCACGTCGACGACGCTCCCGCCGTCCATCTCGAGTGCCGGTCGGCCGCGCCGCTGGTCCAGGGACGGCACGCCGCACAGTTCCAGGATCGTCGGTGCGAGGTCCGAGACGAACACGAACTGGTCGCGCAGACCGCCCGCCATCGGGGCGTCCGGCCACGAGATGATCAGCGGAGCGTGGACGCCGCCCTCGTACGTCGTGGCCTTGAACGAGCGGAACGGCGTGTTGGACACCCGCGCCCATCCGGTCGGGTACTGGCCGAACACGCGCGGACCGCCGAGGTCCTCCAGTGGACGCGGCACGTCGGTGATCCACCCCTCGGGCATCGCACCGTTCGCGCCGAACTGGGCGAAGTAGCTCCGGGTTCCGGTCGGTCCCCCCTCGGCCGTCCCTCCGTTGTCGCTGGCGAGCACGACGATCGTGTTCTCGCGCTCGCCGCTGCGGTCGAGTCGATCGAGCAGTCGCCCCACACTCTGGTCGATCTCGTCCACGGCCGCGGCGTACACCTCCATGTGTCGGGCGAACAACCGTCTCTCCTCGACCGAGAGGTCGTCCCACACGGGGATCCGGTCGCCGTCGGCGATCGCCTCCCCGGGGAGCTCCGCGTGATCGGGGACGATGCCGCGCGCACGCTGGCGGGCGAACCGCTCGGCCCGCAGGGCGTTCCACCCGGCCTCGTAGCGGCCGCGGTACTTCTCGATGTCGGCGTCCTTCGCCTGGATGGGCCCGTGCACGGAGGTGTGCGCGTAGTACAGGAAGAAGGGCTTGTCCGGATCGTTCACCCGCAGGTCGTCGATCATGCCGATGGCGCGGTCGGTCAACTCGTCCGTGAGGAAGAAGCCCTCGGGGTACTCGCGGAGGTCGACGACGGAGTTGTCGTGCACCAGCCGATGCGGATGGTGCAGCGACGTGAAGCCGTCCATGCTCCCGAAATACCGGTCGAATCCGCGCTGCAGCGGCCACGTGCTCCGGTCGGCACCGTCGTGCAGGCGCGATTCGAGCGTGAGATGCCACTTCCCGACCATGAAGGTCGCGTACCCCCCGGCGCGCAGCGACTCCGCCAGTGTCGGCGCGTCCTCGGGGAGCTCGCAGCTGAATCCCGGATAGCCGGGGTCGATGTGCGCGACGAAGCCGAAGCCGGCCCGGTGCGGGTTCAGCCCGGTGAGCAGTGCCGCCCGGGCTGGCGAGCACATCGGCGCGGTGCGGTAGTTCGTGAACACCCACCCCTCGTCGGCGAGACCGTCGATGCGCGGTGTCTCGATCTCGCTCCCGAACGGCCCGAGGTCGCTGAAACCGAGGTCGTCGATCAGCATCACGATCACGTTGGGCGCCTTCGGCCCGGGTCGCTGCGGCTCCGGCCACCAGGGCTCGGACTCGGAGGTGAATTCCGCCGCGTGCCCCGCGAAGCTCTCATAGCCGCGCGCCTCCGTCGGCATCGACATCTAGCCCGCCTTCCGGATCAGGCCGAAGATCTGCGTGCGCAGCTCCGCGAACGCCGGAAGCGCCCGCGTCGTCAGCTGGTCGCGCGGGGCCCCGAAGTCGATCTCGACGATCTCGGTCACCTTCGCCGGGCGCTCCCCCAGCACCACGACTCGGTCCGACAGGTAGACGGCCTCGTCGATGTCGTGCGTGACGACCACGATCGTCATCCCGAACTGCTCGCGGATGCGCAGGCAGAGGTCCTCCAGCTCGAACCGCGTCTGCGCATCGACCGAGGCGAACGGCTCATCCATCACGAGCACCTCGGGCCGATAGGCGATGGCACGCGCGATCGCGACGCGCTGCTGCATGCCACCGGACAACTGCCACGGGAACTTGGACTCGGCCCCGGAGAGCCCGACCGCGGTGAGCGCGGAGGCGACCCGCTCCTCGCGTTCCGCACCCGGCAGGTGCAGGTGCTTGAGCGGCAACCGCACGTTCTTCTCGACGGTGAGCCAGGGCATCAGCGACCGGGTGTACTCCTGGAACACGAGCGCCATCTCCTCGGGCGGGCCCTCGATGACGTTCCCGTCGATCGCCGCACTGCCCGCCGTGATGCTCTGCAACCCGGTGAGACACTTCAGCAACGTGGTCTTGCCGATGCCGGACGGCCCGACGATGCAGCACACCTCGCCCACGCGCACATCGAAGGTGAGGTCGGCGATCACGGGGACGAGACCGTTCTTCGTCGGATAGGACTTCGCGAGCCCGCGCACACTGAGCCGGACGGGGGTCTGTTCGATGGTGGTCATGCGTTCTTCTCCTGTTGCTGGGAGGCGATGTACCAGCGCAGCACGCGGCGCCGGAAGAGGGTGAACACGGCGGTGGCCGCGTAGCCGATGATCCCGAGGACGAGGATGCCCGCCCACATGTCGGGGATCGCGAAGGACTGCTGGGCGAGCAGGGTCGCGGCACCGAGTCCGGTGGACGACCCCAGCATCTCGCTGGCGATCATGACCACGAACGCGGTGATGAGACTGACCTGCATCCCGGAGAGGATGCGCGGGCCCGCCGCGGGCAGCACCACGGAGAACAGCCGCTCCGGTCCACTCAGTCGGTAGACGCGACTCACCATCTCGAGCGTCGGCTCGCCGGCGCGCACACCGTCGATCGTCGAGATGAGGATGGGGAAGACGGCGGCGAGGGTGATCGACAGGATCCGGGTCTCGTTGCCGAACCCGATGAGCGACACGAAGATCGGCACGAGCGCCACCGGCGGGATCGCACGGAAGAAGTGGATGGTCGGCTCGACCAACCAGCTCAGCGGACGGATCAGTCCGAGCACCAGGCCGAGCAGCACGCCGATCACGGTCGCCAGCAGGAAGGAGACCACGAGATTCCCGACCGACGAGGCGACGTCCACCAGGAAGGCGGGCGTCTGCACGAGCTGCCACAGCCGCTGCAGGATCACCTGGAGCGGCGGGAAGAAGGCGTTGGTGGAAGCGGCGGAGACGAACCACCACAGCGCCAGCAGCAGCACCGGGACCGCGATCTCGGCGCCGACGAGGACGCCGCGGGGAAGCGCGCCCTGCCCGCGACGGCGCGCGAGACGTGCAGGGGTCTGGATCGAGGTGGTGAGCGTCATCAGAGGACCTGCTTCCGGTATTGCGGATGCCAGTGCAGCAGTCGCCGCTCGCCCCATTGACTGAGTCCCTGGACGAGGAGTCCCAGGGTGCCCAGGATGAGCACGTAGGCGAAGAGCTGGGCCTGGTTGCCGGAGATCTGAGAGAGCAGCAGGCTCTGTCCGAGCCCGGGACCGCCACCGAGGAGTCCGGCGACGACGGCCACGACGAGCGAGGTCGGCGCGGCGACGCGGATCGCGGTTCCGATGTAGGGCAGTGCGCTGGGGAGCACGATGCGCCCCAGGATCTCGGCGCGCCCCATGCCGTACGACCGCCCCGTCGCCCGTGCGACCGGGTCCGTGTCGAAGACGCCGGCGGAGGACTGGACGGCGATCGCGATGAAGCAGCCGAAGAACACCAGGAAGATCCCCATGGCCTGTGTGGGGCCGAGCACGAGGACCACGATCGGCAGGATGACGATCGGCGGGATGGGCTTGAGGAACTCCAGCGGCACGCGGGTCGCGTGCATCGCCAGCGGTGAGGTGCCGATGGCCACCCCGAGCACGACGCCGATGACGATGGCGAGCAGGAGCCCGGTCAACGCCATCGTCAGCGTGTCGCCGACGGCCGTCCAGGTGGCCGGGGTCCCGAGCAGGCGCACGGCCTCACCGATCGCCTCGGTCGCCGCCGGGAGCGGTGACCCGGCGAGCGGCCCCGTCGTCGCCGACCACTCCCAGAGCGCCAGCGCCGAGACGACGCCGACGGCCCCGATCAGCGGAGGAAGGAGCGTGGAACGGATCATGGTGGTCACTCGACTCCGACGATGACGCCCTCGAGGTCGACCGGTGCAGGCAGGTACCCGAGGGCGACGAGCTTCTCGTTGACCCGGTCGAGGTCGATCGGAGCGACCTCCGCGGGCCAGAAGGGCAGCTTCACGTCGTCGACGCTCAGGGTCGAGCCGGTGGCGTCGATGCCGGCCTGGATGGCTTCCTCCGGGTGCTCGTTCGCGTAGGCGTTGCTCTTCGCCACGGCACGCTGGAACCCGGCGATCGCATCCGCCTTCGCGGCGATCGTGCTGTCACCGGCCGTCCAGAGCCCGACGGCGCCTTCTTCGAAGAATCCGACCGACGGCGCGGCGAGGAAGACGGCACCGGCGGCCTCCGCCTCGCCCGTGAACGGGCTGACGAGACCCGCTGCATCGACGTTGCCGCTCTGGAGCGCGGCCACGGCGGAGGTGAAGTCCAGGACGACCCACTCCACGGAGGCGGGGTCGACGCCTTCCCGGTCGAGCGTGTCGGAGATGACGACCTCGAGCTGCGCCTTGCGCGCGGGCACCGCGATGGTCGCCCCTTCCAGATCGGCGACCGAGGTGATGCCGCTCGCGGCGGACGCATACAGTCCGGTGTCGTCCATCGAGGCCGGGTCGTCCCCCTCCGCGGCCCCGCCCACGAAACCGTCGGCCGGGGCGATGACCTTCAACGGGACGCCGCTGGAGAGGGCGTTGAGCAGCGGGATGCTCGGCGCGTACGCCACGTCGACCTGTCCGCTCTGGGCCGCAGCGAGGCCGGCGGGCGGGTTCGCCACGACCGAGGTCTCGAGCGCGATCCCCTCCTCCTCGAAGAACCCCTGCTCCTGACCGACGATCAGGGCGCCGTCGGAGACGAGGCCGATCGTCGCCACTTTGAGCGTCGTCAGCTCACCGTCGCCACCCGATGGCGAGGAGGCGGGTGCAGACGTGCAGGCGGCGAGGGCGAGCACGCCGGCCGCCACGGCGACTCCGGATGCCCGACGTGCGAGACGTGTGACGTTCATGAGAACTCCTCTGCGAGTTAGTCACCAGTTGGTGATTTTAAAGATCGTACTCGTGCCTTGCTTTTGATTGATTACGATCGGGTTACATTAGTCACCAGATGGTGACTAAAAACAGCAAACAGATATTTTGAGATGTGAGGGGGAAACAGCATGCCGAAGATCGTCGACCATGAGGAGCGGCGCACGCACATCGCGGACGCTGCGACGCAGGTGATCATCCGGGTGGGGTTCGACAGCCTCACGATGCGGGAGATCGCCACGGAAGCGGGCTACGCCCACGGCGCGATCGCGCGATACTTCCCCGACAAGAGAAGCATCCTCACCGCCGCGTTCCTGCGCCTGTACACGCTCGCGAACGACCGCATCCACGCCCGCATCGAAGGCGTGCGCGGGCTGGAGGCACTCGAACGGATCTGCCGCGAGATCCTCCCGTACAGCCCGAACGGACCGCTGTACGCCAAGGTGGTGATCGCCTTCTGGGACCACGCGTCGCAGGATGACGAGGTCACCCGCATCCACCGGGTGAACAACCTGCACTGGCGCGATCTGTTCCGCCAGTGCCTGATTGAGGCGCGGGACGACGGCGAGCTCGCCGACGACGTCGACATCGAGACCGCGGTCAACGAGATCGCCTCGCGCAACGCGGGCTGGCAGATGATCTCGGTGCTGATGCCGGATTCGGCGGGTGACGGCCGGCTGAACGACGGACTCGACGCCCTGCTGTCGACGCTCCGCCACCCTTCCCCTCCACGCCCGAGCTGAGCGGTCGACGCCCCCGCTCCTCGTCGACACCCCGTGCTGCAGGCGACCGCAACCGGGGGTCTCGACGATGAGCGGGGGTCTCGACATCGCCCTCAGCCTTCCAGGAAGAACTGGGCGCCGCGTTCGCCGATCATCGCGGCGGGGGCGTTCGTGTTGCCGGTGGGCACGGTCGGCATCACCGAGGCATCGATCACCCGCAGCCCCGCGACACCGTGGACGCGCAACCGGGGATCGACGACAGCCTCGGGGTCCGTCCCCATGCGGCACGTGCCGACCTGGTGGTGGTAGGTGATGGCGGTGCGTCGCACCCAGTCCTCGACGCCGGAGTCCGACACCTCGGGCCCGGGGTAGACCTCGACCGCACCCCAGTCCTCGGCGAGTGCCGGGCGTGCTCCGATCCGACGCGCCTGCCGCACGGAGGCGGCGAGGGAGGCCACATCGCGATCGTCTTCGAGCGCCGCCAGGTCGATCTCCGGAAGGTCGGCGAGCCCCGGGCCGGAGAGCCGGAGGGCTCCGCGGCTGTGCGGCGTCACCAGCCCGGCCATCAGGGTGAACCCGTCGTCGCCGCGCGGCTCGAGCTCCCCCCACATGGGAACGGAGAAGTGGATCGGCTGGGTGTCGGGCTCCGCGAGGTCGTCGCGGCTGCGCCAGAAGAGGTGGCTCTGCGTGACCGACACCCCGGCCTGCGGAGGCCCGACCGGACGCCCCGTCGTGAAGATCACCGGTGAGAGCAGATGGTCGTGCAGGTTCTGCCCGACCCCGGGCGAGTCCTGCACGACCGGAATGCCGAGCGCGGTGAGGTCGGCCGCGGGACCGATTCCCGAACGGAGCAGGATCACGGGCGAGCCGATCGCGCCGGCTGCGAGGATCACCTCGTCGGCGAGGACCTCCTCGGACCCCTCCCCCTCCCCCAGCTGCACGCCGACCGCCCTTCCGTCCCGGACGATCACCGAGTGCACCTCGCGTCCGGTGAGGATCGTCAGCCGATCGGCGATGGGCTGCGCGTAGGCCGTCCAGGTGTTCACCCGGCGACCGTCGTGCATGGTCACCTGCTCTTGCGAGACCCCGTCGAGCGTGCCGCCGTTGTAGTCCGGATTGCGCGGAAGCCCCTCCTGCACCGCAGCATCGATGATCGAGGCCTGGATCGGCGAGAGCGCGTAGTCGTCGGTCACCGGGAGGAGGTCGTTCTCGATCGCGTCGTACACGGGTTCGACGTCGGCCCAGCTCCACCCGGTCGCACCTCCGCGTTCCCAGGCGTCGTAGTCGGACGCCGCGCCTCGCACCCAGATCATCGCGTTCAACGCGTGCGATCCCCCGGTGACCTTGCCGCGGGGCAGGTGCAGCCGGCGGCCGCCCGCGTGCTCCTGCGGCACGGTGAAGTAGTCCCAGTCCTCCGCGGAATGCCAGAGCTCGCCCGCCCGGGAGGGGTCGTGGATGGCCGGGTTGGTGTCGTATCCGCCGGCCTCGACCAGGGTCACCGCGACACCGGCATCCACGAGGCGACGCGCGACGATCGATCCCGAGGTTCCTGCTCCGACGACGATGGCAGAGCGCACGGGTCAGCCCTTCCGGCCGGGTCCCGACACGACCTGGGTCACGGCGACGGACTTGAGTCCCTCGACCCCGAACTCCAGCCCGTAGCCCGAGCTCTTCACTCCACCGAACGGCACCATCGGGTGCAGCCCGCCGTGGGAGTTGATCCACACCGTGCCGGACTGCATCCGCGAGGCCGCCTCCCGTGCCGCCTCGGGGTCGCTCGACCAGACGGAGGCGCCGAGCCCCGCGTCCAGGGCGTTCGCCCAGGTGAAGGCCTCGTCCACGTCGGTGTAGCGGATCACCGGGAGCGCGGGACCGAACTGCTCCTCCTGCACCAGTGCCGCGTCATTGTCGATGTCGGCGACGATGGTGGGCCGGTAGAAGAGCTCGCCCAGCTCAGGGGCGGACTCGCCACCGGTGACGATGCGGGCGCCGCGGCTCTTCGCATCGTCGACCAAGCGGCTGACGATGTCGAACTGGGCGCGGTTCTGCAGCGGACCCAGGACGTTGTTCTCGTCGAGCCCGTTCCCCATCGGCACCGATCCGGCGATGGCGGCGAGCGCGGCGACGACCTCGTCGTAGACCGAGTCGTGAACGTACAGGCGCTTCATCGCGGCGCAGGTCTGCCCGGTGTTGATGAACGCGCCCCAGAAGAGGTCTTCCGCGATCGCTGCCGGGTCGGTGCCCGGGAGCACGATGCCGGCGTCGTTGCCACCGAGCTCGAGCGTCAGGCGCGCCAGGTTGCCGGCGGAGCTCTCGATGATGCGACGCCCGGTCGCGGTCGAGCCGGTGAACATGATCTTGGCGATGTCGGGGTGCGAGGCGAGCCGGGCGCCGACCTCACGGTCGCCGGAGACGCCGATCAGGACATCCGCGGGCAGCACGTCGTTGATCACCGCGATCATCGCGAGCACGCTCAACGGCGTGTACTCGCTCGGCTTCGCCACGACGGTGTTGCCCATCCGCAGGGAGGGCCCGATCTGCCAGACCGTGATCATGAGCGGCCAGTTCCACGGGCCGATGGCACCGACGACGCCGGCTGCCTTGTAGACGAGCTCGGCATGCAGCGTCTCGTCGTCGACCAGGATCTGCGGCTCGATCGTCGTCGTGGCGTTCGTGCGCAGCCAGGCGGAGCAGGCTCCGAGCTCGAAGCGGGCGTTCGGGCCGTTCAGCGGCTTCCCCTGCTCGCGCGAGAGCAGGTACGCCAGTCCCTCGGCATTCGCGTCGATGGCGTCGGCCGCGGCGAGGAGCAGCGCGCTGCGCTCCTCGTGCCCGAGGGCCTCCCACGCCGGCTGGGCCGCCTTCGCACGAGCGATCGCTGCGTCGAGGTCGTCGACCGTGGCGACGGGTGCACGACCGATGACCTCCCGGGTCGCGGCATCCGGGATCTCCCGGCCTGCGCCTTCCGGCGCCTGGATGCGGTCGAGCAGCGCAGCGGCTGCGGAAGCGGCGGAATCGGACATCGGGGACTCTCCTTCGAGCGTGACGCGGGCCAGCGACGGTCGAGAAGCTGGTCGTCCTCTCATTCTCGACCGGCGTTCCTCCCGGCACTTGTCGCGGAGCGCGCCGCAGATGTCCGAGTGCGAAGGATGCCGTGCCCCCGCGCCTGCCCCGCACCTGTCCCGCACGAAGGAGAACCCACGCCCTGAAGGAAGACTCACGCCCTGAAGGAAAACTCACACCCTGAAGGAGAACTCACACCCTGAAGGAAAACTCACACCCTGAAGGAAAACTCACACCCTGAAGGAAAACTCACACCCTGAAGGAAAACTCACACCCTGAAGGAAAACTCACACCCTGAAGGAAAACTCACACCCTGAAGGAAAACTCACGCTTTGAAGGAAAACTCACGCTTTGAAGGAAAACTCACGCTTTGAAGGAGCATCCACGGGATTCAGTCCTTCGAAACGTGAGTTCTCCTTCATTTCGGGCGGGGCGGACCCGGGCGGGGCGGACCGGGCGGCACGAAAACGGATCCGGGCGGCACGGACATGCGAGATACGCTCAGGCCCGCGGGTAGTCCTCGAAGATCAGTGTTGTCCTGGTCGAACGGATCGACGGGATCGCCTGGATGTCCTCCAGCACGATGCGGCGCAGATCGCGGGCATCGTTGGCCCGAACGAGCAGGATCACGTCGAAGTCGCCGCCGACCAACGCCATGTGCTCGATCTCGGGGATCGCGCGCAGCCGCTCACTCACCGCCTGCCAGGTGGCCTGCTCGATGGCGAGCGTGACGTACGCACTCGCGTGGTGCCCGAGGAGGACGGGATCGGTGCGCACCGAGTACCCGATGATCACCCCCGCGTCGGTGAGCCGTTTGATCCGCGCATGCGCGCCGGCGCGCGAGATGTGCACGGCGTCCGCGATCGCCGTCATCGAGGAGCGCGCATCGCGGCGCAGTTCCTCGAGGATCGCTCGATCCGTGTCGTCCAACGCGATCATGTGACCCCTTCCGCCGGCCGGAGAATCCTGACACTTCGTTCAAGAATGCCTTATTCGATGCGATTTCATCCAGGATTCAGCGAACGATCTTGGATGACTGTCGCACGCGGAGGCATGCTGTCTCCAACGAGTTCGGCAAGGAGGGCGAACGCATGCTGCACACCGACCTGCTCCCGCGAGACACCGCGGTGCAACTGATCGACGAGAACGGCACCCCCATCGCGGACGCGCCCTACCCGCTCCCCGACGGCGAGACCCTTCTGGCCGCCTACCGCGGACTCGTCGAGGGACGACGGATCAACGATCAGGCCGGCGCGCTCGTGCGCCAGGGGCGTCTCGCCGTCTACCCCTCTTCCCAAGGCCAGGAAGCATGCCAGGTCGGCGCCGCGATGGTCCTCGGAGCCGAGGACTGGCTGTTCCCGACGTACCGCGATTCGGTCGCCGTCATCGCCCGCGGGGTCGAACCCGCTGACGCGCTCGTGCTCCTCAAGGGTGACTGGCACTCGGGGTACGACGTCCGCGCCCACCGCGTCGCGCCTCAGGCGACCCCGTTGGCGACCCAGCTGCTGCACGCGGTCGGCTTCGCGCAGGCCGCGAAGCATCGGGGAGAGGAGACCGTGGTGCTCGCCCTCTGCGGCGACGGGGCCACGAGCGAGGGCGACTTCCACGAAGCCATGAACTTCGCGGCCGTGTTCCACGTCCCGGTCGTGTTCTTCGTGCAGAACAACGAGTTCGCCATCTCCGTCCCGCTCTCCCGGCAGACCGCCGCCCCCTCTCTCGCGCACAAGGCGATCGGCTACGGGATGCCCGGCCAGCGGGTCGACGGAAACGACGTCGCCGCGGTGCTGGCCGTGCTCGGCGAGGCCGTGGAGCGAGCCCGCACCGGCGGAGGCCCCTCGCTCGTCGAGGCTCACACGTACCGGATGCAGGCGCACACCAATGCCGACGACGACACCCGCTACCGCGAGCGGGCCGAGGTCCAGGCCTGGGTCGCCCGCGATCCCCTCACCCGCTTGCGCGCGCACCTCACCGCCACGGGCGCTCTCGACGCGGACGCCGAGGAGCGCTTCGCCGCCGGCGCCGAGGAGATCGCGACCGCCATGCGCGCCGCCCTGAACACCGACGCCGAGCTCGACCCCGAAGACCTGTTCCGCCACGTGACCGCGACCCGATCGCCACAGTTGGACGAGCAGTGGCACCTGCTGCGCGACGAGATCGAACGCTCACGGCTCGCCGACGCGGACACCGCAACGAACGGAGGCCACCGATGACCATCGCGCAGGACGACACCACGACGCACAGCGACGTCGGGACGACGACCACCATGACGATGGCTGCCGCCCTCAATCGTGCTCTCGCCGATGCGATCGAGTCCGATCCGGACGTAGTGGTCTTCGGCGAGGACGTGGGAGCGCTCGGCGGTGTCTTCCGCATCACCGACGGCCTCACGGCCCGCTACGGCGAGGATCGCTGCTTCGACACCCCCCTCGCGGAATCCGGCATCGTGGGAACCGCCGTCGGCATGGCGATGAACGGCCTGCACCCCGTCGTCGAGTTGCAGTTCGACGCGTTCGCGCTCCCCGCGTTCGAGCAGATCGTCAGCCATGTCGCCAAGCTCGGGAACCGCACGCGCGGTGGCCTGCGGATGCCGCTGGTGATCCGCATTCCGTTCGGCGGCGGCATCGGCGGCGTCGAGCACCACTGCGACTCCTCCGAGGCGTACTACGCGCACACCCCCGGTCTCACGGTCGTCAGTCCCGCCACGCCGCAGGACGCGTACTCGTTGCTGCGCGCGGCCATCTCCTCGCCCGACCCCGTGATCTTCCTGGAACCGAAGAAGCTCTACTGGGCCAAGGGCGAGGTCGACACCGCGCAGACCGCCCGGCTCGGCACCGCGCGTGTCGCCCGGGCCGGGACGGACGTGACACTCCTCGCCTACGGCTCCTCCGTCCCCCTCGCGCTCGAGGTCGCCGAGGTCGCCGCCACGGAAGGACGCAGTGTGCAGGTCGTCGACGTCCGCTCGCTCTCCCCCTTCGACGACGCGACCGTCACCGCGGCCGTGAAGTCCACGGGCCGCGCCGTGGTCATCGCCGAAGCCCCGGGCTATGTGAGCGTCGCATCCGAGATCCAGGCGCGCGTGTTCGAGCGCTGCTTCGAGTATCTCGCCGCCCCCGTGCGCAGGGTCACCGGCTTCGACACCCCCTATGCGCCGCCGAAGTTCGAGCACTGGTATCTGCCCGACGTCGACCGCGTGCTCGATGCGATCGACACGCTGCACTGGGAGGACGAGGCATGAGCACCCCGACGACGTCCGCGCAGGCCACTCACGTGTTCCGCCTGCCCGACCTGGGCGAGGGACTGACCGAGGCGGGCCTCGTGCAGTGGCTCGTCGCGGTCGGCGACACGATCGTCACCGACCAGCCCATCGCCGAGGTGGAGACGGCCAAGAGCGTCGTCGAGTTGCCGTCCCCGTTCGCCGGTGTCGTGACCGCACTGCACGGCACGGTCGGCGACACGATCGACGTCGGCGCCCCGGTGCTCGAGGTCGTCGACCCGGTAGCCGCCCCGCACGCCGACGACGTCTCCGCCCCCGAGGAACAGGAGACCACTCCGACGGAGATCGAGCACGAGGCGTACCGGGAGGAGGAGCGCGCCGGCTCGGGCAACGTCCTGATCGGCTACGGCACCACGGCCCGCGCTGCGAAGGGGCGGCGCCGTCCGTCCGCCGCGGCCACGCCGACTCCGCCCGCTCCCCCCGCCCCCGAGCGCACGACGCCGGAGTCTGCGCGCGACCGTCGCCCGGTCGCGGTCCGGTCACCGCTCGTGCGCCGACTCGCCCGGGATCTGGGACTCGACGTGCACGCGATCACCGCGACCGGTCCGGACGGGGCGATCACCCGCGCGGACGTGCTGCAGGCCGCGGTCGAGAACGCCGTGGACGGCGCCGCCGCACATCACCGCGTGACCACCGGGAGCGACGAGACCGTCGACGGACTGGGCGTGGTGTCGCGCGAGCGGATGTCGCCCCTTCGTCGAGCCGTCAGCGCCACGCTCACCCGCAGCCGGTCCGAGATTCCCGAGGCGACCGTCTGGGTCGATGTCGATGCGACGGAGCTGTGGGACCTCCGTGCACGGATGGCGCCGGAGGGAGGCAGAGCCCCGTCGGTGACGGCCCTGCTCGCGCGCTTCGTCCTGCTCGCGCTCGAAGACTTCCCCGTGCTGGCATCGCGGCTCAGCGAGAGCGGCGAGGAGGTGATCTTGTTCGACGGCGTGAACCTCGGCATCGCGGCGGACACCGAGCGCGGCCTGCTGGTGCCCGTCCTCCCGCGGGCGCACGCGCTGACCGTGGATCAGCTCGACACCGCTCTGCGAGAGCTCGCCGCCACGGCCAGAGCCGGATCGATGCCGCCGGAGCGCCTGCGCGGTTCGACCTTCACCCTCAACAACTACGGCGGCCTCGGCGTCGACGGCTCGGCCGCGATCATCAACCACCCGGACGTCGCGATCCTCGGCATCGGCCGGATCATCGAGCGCCCGTGGGTCGTGGAGGGTGCGATCGTCGTCCGGCGCGTCGCGCAGCTGTCGCTCGTGTTCGACCACCGCGTGTGCGATGGCGGATACGCCGCAGGGTTCCTGCGCCGCGTGACCGAGCTCATCGAGCATCCGCTGCGCGCCTACGGGAGGATCTGACCCGAATACCGCTTCCCCTACACGGCGGCGGCTCCGATGCGATACGCTCGGCGATTAACTGACCGACCATTCGGTCATGAATGCTCGACGGCACCCGGCCGTCGAACCCGAATCGCAGAACAACGGAGTTCGCATGACGACAGCAGTTTCCGGTCCCACTCAGAAGAGCAGGATGCCCGCCGAAGAACGGCGAGTACTCGCCGGCACCCTCGTCGGGACGTCGATCGAGTGGTACGACTTCTTCATCTACGCGCAGGCCGCGGGGCTGGTGCTCGCTCCCCTCTTCCTCGCCCCCATCGCGGAGTCCAGTCCCGGCTTCGCACAGGTGCTCTCTTTCGCCACGATCGGCATCTCCTTCCTCTTCCGCCCCCTGGGCGCCATCGTCGCGGGGCATCTCGGTGACAAGCTCGGCCGCAAGAAGATGCTCGTCTTCACCCTCATCATGATGGGACTGTCGACCTCGCTGATCGGCGTCCTCCCCACCTACGCGGCGATCGGCGTCGCTGCGCCGATCCTGCTGATCCTGCTCCGCATCCTGCAGGGCTTCTCCGCGGGCGGCGAGTGGGGCGGCGCAGCCCTGATGGCCGTCGAGCACGCTCCGCGCGGACGTCGCGGGCTGTTCGGCGCCTTCCCGCAGATCGGCGTGCCGGTCGGCATGATCCTCGCGACCTTCACGCTGTGGGTGCTCACGAGCTCGATGTCCCCCGAGGCGTTCCTCGAGTGGGGCTGGCGCATCCCCTTCCTGCTGTCGATCGTGTTGATCGGAGTCGGGTACGTCATCCGCCGCGCCGTCGATGAGAGCCCGATCTTCGAAGACCTGGTGCGTCGCCGCAAGGAGGCCTCCGCGCCGCTCGGCCGGCTGTTCCGCCAGAACACGAAGCAGGTCATCCTCACCGCCGTCATCTTCATCGCGAACAATGCCGCCGGCTACCTGCTGATCGCGTTCTTCGCCACCTACGCGGTCACGGCGCTCGGCATGGACCGACCTCCGGTGCTGCTGGCGACGACACTCGCCTCGTTCGGCTGGCTCATCTTCACCCTGTGGGGCGGGCACCTCTCCGATCGGCTCGGTCGGATCCGCACCTTCCAGATCGGCTACGTGGCGCTCGCTCTGTGGGCGGTCCCGATGTGGTTCCTGATCGACACCGCGAACATCCTCTGGTACTTCGTGGCGCTCTTCGTGATGACGTTCGCGCTCGGCCTCTCCTACGGTCCGCAGGCGGCGCTGTACGCCGAGATGTTCCCGGCGAACGTGCGGTACTCGGGCGTCTCGATCGGGTACGCGCTCGGCGCCATCCTCGGTGGGGCGTTCGCGCCGATGATCGCCGAGGCCCTGTTGAACCAGTTCCAGGCGGCATGGACGATCGGCGTCTACATCGCCGTGGCATCCGTGATCTCGCTCATCGGGGTGTCCTTGGTGAAGGAGACCAAGGGCATCGATCTGTCGGTCTGACCACGGATCGGCCCGCCGGCATCGCGGCGGACTCCGCGCCTGTGCCATAATTACCATACGATCGGTCAGTAATTCACTGGCCGATCGTATGGCACGGCCAGCACCGAGACGACGCAGTCAGGAGATCCGCATGACCGAGGCATTCCTCGTCGGAGGCGCACGCACCCCCGTCGGCCGATACGGAGGCTCCCTCGCTTCCGTCCGCCCCGACGACCTCGCTGCGATCGTCGTCGCGGAAGCCGTGCGTCGGGCGGGCATCGACGCCACCTCGATCGAGATCGACGAGGTGATCCTCGGTGCGGCGAACCAGGCCGGTGAGGACAACCGCAACGTCGCGCGGATGGCGGTGCTGCTCGCCGGACTCCCCGACACGGTCCCCGGCATCACGGTGAACCGGCTGTGCGCCTCGGGGATGTCCGCCGTCACGATGGCCGCGCAGGCGATCCGTGCCGGTGACGCCGACATCATCGTCGCGGGCGGCGTCGAATCCATGACGCGAGCACCCTGGGTGCAGGCCAAGCCGGAGAAGGCATGGGCCAAGCCCGGGGCCGCCTTCGACACCTCGATCGGCTGGCGCTTCCCGAACCCCCGGCTCCAGGCTCGGGACAAGGCGACCTTCACGATGCCCGAGACCGCGGAAGAGGTCGCCCGCGTCGACGGGATCACCCGCGACGAGGCGGATGCCTTCGCTCTGCGCTCCCAGCAGCGCGCCATCGCGGCGATCACCGCGGGCCGCTTCGCCCCCGAGATCGTCGGTGTCCCGGTCGGCACCGCAGAGGTGCGGGTCGACGAAGGCCCGCGCCCCGAGACCACCCTCGACGCACTCGCGCGGCTGCGTCCCGTCGTCGCCGGAGGCACGGTCGTGACCGCCGGCAACTCGAGTGCGCTCAACGACGGCGCCTCGGCGGTGGTGGTGGCGAGCGCCGCCGCGGTCGAACGCTACGGCCTCGTGCCGCGCGCCCGGATCGTCGTCGGCACGAGCGCCGGCCTCGCCCCCGAGGTCATGGGCCTGGGCCCGGTCCCGGCGACGCAGAAGGCGCTGCACCGCGCCGGCCTGTCGATCGACGACATCGGCTCGATCGAGCTCAATGAGGCGTTCGCGACGCAGTCGATCGCGTGCATCCGCCGGCTCGGACTCGATGAGGAACGGGTCAACGCCGACGGGGGCGCCATCGCGCTCGGCCATCCGCTCGGTTCGTCCGGCTCGCGGCTGCTCCTCACGCTGCTCGGTCGCATGGAGCGCGAGGGTTCTGTGCACGGACTCGCGACGATGTGCGTCGGCGTCGGCCAGGGCGCTGCCGTGATCCTGGAGAAGGTCTGATGCCCGCCGAGATCGACCCCGAGACACCCCTGCTCATCGAACGCCGCCCCGACCGGGTGATCGCCACGCTGCATCGGCCGCACAAACGGAACGCGATCGACCAGGCGACCATCGATGCGCTGCACCTCCTCTGCGCCGAGCTCGAGGAGACGCCGCGGACCCTGATCCTCACCGGAGCCGACGGCGTCTTCGCCGCAGGTGCCGACATCGCCCAGCTGCGCGAGCGCCGGGCCGCCGACGCGCTGCGCGGCATCAACGCGAACGCCTTCGTGCGCATCGCCGAGCTGCCGATGCCGGTCATCGCGGCGATCGACGGCTACGCCCTGGGCGGCGGCGCCGAACTCGCCTATGCCGCGGACATCCGGATCGCGACGCCCGCCCTCGCGATCGGCAACCCGGAGACGGGTCTCGGCATCATCGCCGCGGCCGGCGCGAGCTGGCGGTTGAAGGAGATCGTCGGCGAGGCCAGGGCCGTCGAGCTGCTCCTCACCGGACGCACCGTGACGGCGGAGGAGGCCCTGCGCATCGGCCTCGTCTCGGCGATCCACGAGAGCGCCGACCTGCTGACCGCGGCCGAGGCGATCGCCGACCGAATCGGCCGCAACGATCCCGCGGCGACCATCGCGACCAAGCGCGTGTTCCGCGCTCCCCGCGACCGCCACCCCGCCGTCGACCTGGAAGCGCAGGCCGAGCTCTTCGAGAGCCCGGAGAAGTTCCGACGGATGACCGACTTCCTGGAACGGAGAGACCGATGACCCAGAGCAGCAGCAGCGCTCCCGCCCATGTCGGAGTGCTCGGCGGTGGACGCATGGGCGCCGGCATCGCCCACGCGTTCCTCCTCGCGGGCTCCCGGGTCACCGTGATCGAGCGCGATGAGATCGCCGCCGACGCTGCCGCCGCGCGCGTGCTCTCGTCCGTGGATGCATCGATCTCCCGCGGCACGGCGCACGAGGCCGGCGACGCCTACCGGGCACGCTTCGAGACCGGGACGGACACTGCGCTGTTCGCTCCCTGCGACCTCGTCGTGGAAGCCGTGCCCGAGGATCTCGCCCTCAAGATCGACGCGCTCACCCGCGTCGAGGCCGCGATCGGCCCCGACGCCGCACTCGCCTCCAACACCTCATCGATCTCGATCGACGAGCTCGCGGCGACACTCGACCGCCCCGAACGCTTCCTCGGTATGCACTTCTTCAATCCGGTGCCGGCCTCGACGCTGGTCGAGATCGTCCGCGGCGCGGCGACCGCTCCCACGCAGGTGGACTCCGCCTGCGGCTGGATTCACGCCCTCGACAAGACCCCGATCGTGGTGACCGATGCCCCCGGCTTCGCGTCGTCGAGACTCGGCGTCGCGATCGGACTCGAGGCGATCCGGATGCTGGAAGAGGGCGTCGCCTCCGCCGAGGACATCGATGCCGCGATGACTCTGGGCTACAAGCATCCGGTCGGTCCGCTGCGCCTGACCGACATCGTCGGGCTCGATGTCCGACTCGGCATCGCCGAGTACCTCGCCGCCCACCTCGGCGAGCGCTTCGAGCCACCGACTCTGCTGCGACGCCTCGTCGCCGAAGGACACCTGGGCCGCAAGAGTGGACGCGGCTTCTACGAATGGGACGCCTGATGAAGGGAACAGACATGACGGAGATCCTCCCCAGCTATCTGCAGGGAGCCTGGTGGACGCCCGGCACCGATACCGACGCGGCCGAGGTGCGCGATGCATCGACCGGCCGGGTCGTCGCCCGCGTCTCGACGGAGGGCATCGACCTCGAGGGCGCGCTCACCTATGCCCGCCGGGCAGGACAGGCCTCGCTCGGTGAGCTCACGTTCCATCAGCGCGCCGTGCTCCTCAAGCAGCTCGCCCTCGCCCTCACCGCGCGCAAGGAGGAGCTGTACGAGATCTCGAGCCGCACCGGCGCGACCCGTCAGGACTCGTGGGTCGACATCGACGGCGGGATCGGGGTGTTGTTCGCCTACTCCAGCAAGGGACGTCGGGAGCTCCCGAACGCGAAGGTCTATGTCGACGGCGGCATCGAGAACCTCTCCAAGGACGGCTCCTTCCTGGGTCGGCACATCTACACCCGACTCCCCGGTGTCGCGGTACAGATCAACGCGTTCAACTTCCCGGTCTGGGGGGCGCTGGAGAAGTTCGCCCCCGCCTTCCTCGCGGGCGTGCCGACGGTGGTGAAGCCGGCCACCCCGACCGGGTATCTGGCAGAGGCCATGGTGCGGATCATGGTCGAATCGGAGCTCCTGCCCGAGGGCTCGCTGCAACTCGTCTCCGGCGGCGTCCCCGGACTCTTCGAGGCGCTCCGGCTGGGAGACCTCGTCGCCTTCACCGGGTCCGCATCGACCGCCGAACGGCTGCGCGCCCACGATGCGGTGCAGACCGGCGGCGTGCGCTTCACGAGCGAGACCGACTCGATCAACGCCTCGATCCTGGGGACGGACGCGGTCTCCGGGACGCCCGAGTTCGACGCCTACGTCCGACAGCTCGTGGCCGAGATGACCACGAAGGCCGGTCAGAAGTGCACCGCGATCCGGCGCGCGATCGTGCCGGCCGAAGCTGTCGACGACGTCATCCGCGCCGTGCAGGCCCGCCTTTCGGAGCGCGTCGTCCTCGGCGATCCGCGCGCCGAGGGGGTCACGATGGGACCCCTCGCCTCGACCGCCCAGCGCGACGAGGTGCTGCGCCAGGTGTCGCGCCTGCAGGACGGCGGCGGCGAACTGGTGGTCGGATCGACCGACGCACCGAACGTCCGTCACGACGACGGCAGTGAGGGACCAGCTCCGGACGGCGCATTCGTCGCGCCGATGCTGCTCCGCTTCACCGACCCCGAGAGCGCGGCGGTCAACGAGATCGAAGCGTTCGGCCCGGTCTCGAGCATCCTCGGCTATCGCACCCTCGACGAAGCGAGCGCTCTGGTCGCCCGCGGTGGCGGATCGCTGGTGACGAGCGTGGCGACGCACGACCCCGAGGTCGCTGTCGCCCTGACCACCGGAATGGCCGCCTACAACGGTCGTGTCCTGTTCCTCGACCGCGATGACGCCCGAAGCTCGACGGGTCATGGCTCCCCGCTCCCGAACCTCGTCCACGGAGGGCCGGGGCGGGCCGGCGGCGGCGAGGAGCTCGGGGGAATCCGCGCCGTCCTCCATCACATGCAGCGCACCGCCGTGCAGGGCTCTCCCACCATGATGACGGCCCTGACCGGGGTGTGGCACCAGGGGGCGGACGCGCGTCCGTACCAGGAGAGCGACGGCATCCACCCGTTCCGCAAGTCCCTGGCCGAGCTCAGCATCGGGGACCAGGTCGTGAGCGGTTCGCGCACCGTGACCCTCGACGACATCGAGACGTTCGCGGCCTTCACGGGCGACACCTTCTACGCGCACATGGACGAGACCTCCGCGGCGGCGAACCCGTTCTTCCCCGGTCGTGTCGCCCACGGGTACCTGCTCGTGTCGTGGGCGGCGGGGCTCTTCGTCGATCCGGCACCCGGCCCCGTGCTCGCGAACTCCGGGCTGGAGAACCTGCGCTTCGTGACGCCCGTCTCCCCCGGCGACGAGATCCGTGTCGAGCTCACCGCGAAGCAGATCACCCCGCGCGAGACCGACGAGTACGGCGAGGTGCGCTGGGACTCGGTGCTGAAGAACCAGCGCGAGGAGATCGTCGCCACCTACGACGTGCTCACCCTCGTCGCGAAGCAGCAGGCGGAGGCTGCCTGAGTCCCCTCGACACCCCCTCCCGCCGTCGACGCCCCCTCCCGCCGTCGAGGCCCCCTTCCGTCGTCGACGCCCCCTTCCGCCGTCGACGCCCCCTTCCCGCTTCCGTCGTCGAGGCCCCCTTCCGTCGTCGACGCCCCCTCGAGTCCGCGTCGCCCCAGCGGGGCGTCGACGACAGGACGGGGCCTCGACGACAGGACGGGGCGTCGGGGTGGCGGGGCCTCGGGGTGGCGGGGCGGCGCGGGATGACGGGATGGCGGGGTGGCGGGAGTCAGCGACGACGCAGTCCGTCGAGCGCGATGGCCACGACGTCGTCCGCCAGCCGATCCGCGCCTTCCCTGCCCCCGGGTCGGTACCACTCGACGATCGAGTTGATCATGCCGAAGGTCAGGCGGGCGACGACGCTGGCGTCCATGTCGGCGCGCAGCGCGCCCTCAGCCTGCGCCTCGGACACCAAGGCCGTGATCCGACGATCGAAAGCGCGACGACGGGTCAGCGCTCGACGCTCCACCTCGGTGTTGCCGCGCACCCGGAGCAGCAGCGTGACCGCCGGCAGCTGCGCGATCAGGACGTGCACGGCGCCGCGGAGCACATGCTCGAGTCGTGCCACGGCGCTGGCCTCGACCGCCGACGCGGGAAGCGGATCGTCCACCACGGCCTCGAGTCC
The DNA here is from genome assembly GCF_023101205.1 of Microbacterium aurugineum. Classification (NCBI taxonomy): domain Bacteria; kingdom Bacillati; phylum Actinomycetota; class Actinomycetes; order Micrococcales; family Microbacteriaceae; genus Microbacterium; species Microbacterium aurugineum. The sequence goes on from NZ_CP078078.1 coordinate 2,439,430, forward strand.
GCTGAGCGCCGCATCGAGAGCAAGGTCGAGGATCTGGTCCTTGGACCCGAAGTGGTGGTAGATCGCGGACTTCGACAGTCCGAGCCGCTCGGCGAGCATGCCGATCGACGTGGCGTCATACCCGTGCTCGTTGAAAGCGGCGACCGCGACCGCGAGGATGCCCTGCTGGTCGTATCCCGGGCGGCCGCGTCGTGTGCTCTGCATCTCTGACATCATGCACAGTCTCGCATCCGATCGTGCCGTGCGGCGGGAGCGGTGGCCGCGAGGCGTGCTCGGCCACCGCTCCCGCGGGTCAGCGCAGGTCGTAGACGCGCTTGTACTTGCCTTCGCTCCGCGGCAGCGTGCCCGGCTCCTCGAGCTGGACGGCGACCGTGGAGCCGACGAACACCTTGATCCGCTGCGCCAGCACCTTCGCCGCGCTGGTGCAGGTCTCGACCGAGAGGTCGGGGTGCCGCTCGATACGCACGGTCATCGTGTCCATCCGGCCCTCCTTGGAGAGCTCCAGGATGAAGTGGGGGGTCAACTGCTCGATGCCGAGCACCAGTTCCTCGATCTGCGTCGGGAAGAGGTTCACGCCCCGCAGGATGATCATGTCGTCGTTGCGCCCGGTCACCTTCTCCATGCGCCGCATGCCGGGCCGAGCGGTCCCGGGCAGGAGCCGGGTGAGATCGCGGGTGCGGTAGCGGATGACCGGGAAAGCCTCCTTGGTGAGGGAGGTGAACACGAGTTCGCCGAGTTCGCCGTCCGGGAGCGCGGCCCGGGTCTCGGCGTCGATGACCTCCGGCAGGAAGTGGTCCTCCCACAGGTGCGGGCCGTCCTTGGTCTCCAGGCACTCGTTGCCCACGCCCGGTCCCATCACCTCGCTGAGCCCGTAGATGTCGAGGGCGTCGATGCCGAGTCGCAGTTCGAGCTCCTGCCGCATCTCGTTCGTCCACGGCTCCGCTCCGAGCACCGCGACCCGGAGCGAGGTCGAGCGCGGGTCGATGCCCTGCGCGACCATCGCGTCCGCGATCGTCAGGAGATAGCTCGGCGTGCAGAGGATCGCGTCCGGCTCGAAGTCGCGGATGAGCTGCACCTGTCGCGCGGTCTGGCCGCCGGACATCGGGATGACCGTGGCTCCGAGCGCTTCGATTCCTGCGTGCGCACCGAGCCCACCGGTGAAGAGGCCGTAGCCGTAGGCGTTGTGCACCTTCATCCCCCGGCGGATGCCGCTGGCGCGCAGTGACCGGGCGACCAGCGATCCCCAGCGATCGAGATCGCCGCGGGTGTAGCCCACGACGGTCGGACGCCCCGTGGTGCCACTGGACGCGTGGATGCGAGCGACGTCCTCCATCGGCACGGCGAACATGCCGAACGGGTAGGTCTCGCGCAGATCGTCCTTCGTCGTGAACGGCAGCCGCTCGACATCGGCGAGGGTGCGGATGTCGTCGGGGTGTACTCCGGCGTCATCGAACTTGCGCGTGTACAGGGGCACGTTCGCGTAGGCGTGGCGCACGGTCTGCTGCAGGCGGGTGAGCTGAAGCCGCTCGATCTCCGCTCGGCTCATGCGTTCCTCGGCGTCGAGCTCGTCGGCCGAGGGCGGGTGGATGCGGGTGGATGCGGCGGTCGTCATCGACACGGGAGACTCCATCGGATCGGGGGGGTCAGAAGGCCTGGTTGGTGGTGCGCGAACGGCCACGGAACTCCGCGACCGTGTCGCCGAGCTCATCGACCACGGTCACGTCATAGATGCCGGAGCGGCCGGCGCGGGTGCGGCGGACGGCCGTCGCGGTCAGCGTCTGCCCGGCGACCGTGGACTTCAGGAACGAGATATCGGCGCCCGCGGCGACCGTGACCCTGTCGTCCTCGTTGCAGGCGATCGCGAACGCGGTGTCGGCCAAGGCGAACACGAAGCCCCCGTGCGTGATGTGGAACCCGTTCGTCATGTCGTCACGCACGCGCATCGAGACCACGGCGTGACCGGGGTCGTCGCGCTCGACGACGAGTCCGAGTGCGGCCGAGGCCTGATCGCGCTCCATCATCGCGCGGTTCGCCCGCACCGCATCCGTGGTGCGCGTCATCGCTTCCGTCATCGTCGACCTCCTCGTCGCGTGGTGCCGCGGCAGCGATGCCCCGACGGGCCCATACTAACTGAACGATCGGTTAGTAATGAAGCCCGATGCGAAGATCGGTCTGCGAGAAGGCGTCAGCCGAAGATCAGCGCGTTGCGCAGGGTGGCATCCTCCAGCGTGATCCCGGTGATCACGGCACCGTCGTCGCCGACCGAGTCACGGTCGAGACGGAAGCGCAGCGTCACACCCTCTCGGGTCGACGACTCGTAGAAGTACTCCCCCGAGGAGACGATACGAAGGTCCGTGCCTTCCGGGAATGCGGCGACGGCGACGGAGACGGGATCCCCGACCTTCACGCCGTCTGCGGACGGAAGCGCCGCTCCGTCATCCGACCGATCGCCGACGGTGTTCGCGATCCCCACGGTGAGGGCCGAGACCAACGTCCCGCCTTCCTGCGTTTCGAGCAGCAGCGACGCGGAATCATCCGCGGCGATCAGTCGCGTCGGTCCCCCCTCCCACTCGGGTTCCTGGATGCGGGCTCCGGGCGCCGCCGCGATCGCCTCGTCGAGCTCGACGCCCAGCTGCACCGGCCCGACGCCCACCGGAGTGATCTGCCAGGCGCTCCACGGCGCGGCCGGGTCGGCTGCCGCGGGCGTGTCGACGGGCGCAGGAGGGTTCGCCGTCAGCTTGTCGATCAACATCCGCCGAGCCTCCTCCGCGCGATCGCGCAGCAGCGCTGCGGCGGCCTCGGCGTCGAACGCCGGCTCGCCGGTGAACGGCTGCCACACCTCGACGATCACGTTCCCGACCGAGACGTAGCTCTTGTAGAGGCTGTGGCCACCACCGGTCGAGTAGGTGATGATCAGCGAGCCGGCAAGGGCTCGGATGCCGCCGTCGCCTTCTGCTGTCGAAGACGCGAAAGTGGCCGGTCCGCCGAACTCGAATTCGACGCACTGCGCCGCCGCATCGACATACTGATCCATTCGGGCCTTCGCGGCCTCTTCGTCGGCGAACTGGAGCACGTGGAGCCACCCGTCACTCCCCTCCTCCGCCGTCGTCCAGGTGACGGAGCGCGCACCGATCGACCCCAACGAGGTCTCGGCCGCGAGCGCGCTGCAGATCGCGGGAACAGGCTCGGGGCCACCTCCATCGGAGACCTGGATCAGGGAGGAGACCGCCGGGCTGACCTCTCCGACATCGGGGAGCATGGCCGCGATCTCGTCGGCACTCAGGAGGAACCAGTCCAGCTCGTCTCCGACGAAGGCGATCGGCCCCGCATAGGGATCGGGCGTCGGAGCGACCGGAGCGGTGCTGGGCTCCGGCGTCGATTGCGGAGTGGGCGCGCAGCCGGCGAGCGCCACCAGGACACCCACCGCCAGAGCACCGATCACGCTCTTTCGTACCGACAGCTTCTGCGACATGTGTCCCTCCGACTCCTCTTCGGCGTCCGATCCGACACCCCGTTTCCGACGAGCCTAGGGCGAGGCTGCCGACCGGCGACGAGCGCCCAGGATGTCGATATCGGAATGAGACGGTGAACATTCCCCGCCGGGCATGAATCCGGGGTCAGAGAAACTCGGCGTGGGCCTCCCCCGTCCTCGCCACCGCCCTCGCCTCGTCGACGGTGCGTGCGCCGAGCACCGCTTCGGCAGCCCGGCGGCAGTCCTCCTCGCTCACCACGGAGAGGGCCTCGGCGACGCGGCCGAGCGACCGCGGAGTCATCGACAGCGAGGTCGCACCCAGGCCCACGAGAACCGGGGCGAGTGCGGGATCGCTCGCGGCTTCCCCGCACACTCCGACGGACTTCCCGGCCGCCCTCCCCGCCTCGCCGACGATGCCGATCAGGCGCAGGACGGCCGGCTGCCACGGGTCGTTCAAGTCGCCGAGATCACTCAGGAGGCGGTCGGCCGCGAGCGTGTACTGGGCCAGGTCGTTCGTTCCCAGACTCACGAAGTCGACCACCTCGAACAGCTCCGCGGCGAGCAACGCGGCCGAGGGAGTCTCGATCATGATGCCCGCGCGTTCGATCCCCGCAGCACGAGCCCGCTCGGCGAACTCCCGCGCTTCTTCGACCGTCGCGACCATCGGAGCCATCACGTCGACCTGCGCCGACTCCGCTTCTGCGGCCCAGGCGAGCGCCCGCAATTGATCGTCGAGGAGCTGCGGACGACGACGCGCGATCCTCAGACCGCGGACCCCCAGGGCCGGGTTGTCCTCGTGATCCGCATTCGCGAACGGGAGAGGCTTGTCACTTCCGGCATCCAGCGTCCGAACGACCACCTTGCGGCCGGGGAAGGCAGCGAGCACGCCGCGGTATGCGGCGGTCTGTTCCTCGACCGACGGGGCGTCCGCCCTGTCCAGGAAGCAGAACTCCGTCCGGAACAGCCCCACGCCCTCCGCGCGCGCTGCCGCCGCGTTCACGGCGTCCGCGGCCCCTCCGACGTTCGCGAGCAGCGCCACGCGGTGTCCGTCTGCGAGACGCCCGGTCCCGTCGAACTCCACCGCGGTCGCCGCTGCCGCCGCTTCCGCGACCCGTGACTCCGGCGGGTCGACCTCGACCGTGCCGCGGCCGCCGTCGACGAGAAGCGTCGCCCCGACAGGAATGCCGACTGCGCCGGCCACACCGACCACCGCGGGAAGCCCGAGCGAGCGAGCGATGATCGCCGTATGGGAGGTCGGACCTCCCTGCTCTGTCACGAGGCCGACGCACCGCCCCTCGCCGAGCGTCGCCGTGTCGGCAGGCGACAGGTCGGTCGCGACGAGCACGAACGGTTCCTCACGCTCCGGCACCCCCGGCATGTCGACTTGGAGGATCTCGGCGATGATCCTGTCGCGCACGTCACGGATGTCCGCCGCGCGCTCCGCCATGCGACCGCCCAGTGCGGTGAGGCCCTTCTCGTGCGCCAGGCCGGTCTCCCACACGGCACGGGCGGCACTGCGCCCCTTCGCACGGACCAGCGCGGTCGCCTCGGAGACCAGCTCGGGATCGGAGGCGAGCAGCCGCGACGCATCGAGGATCGCCCGCGCCTCCCCCGTGGCCTGGGCAGTGCGCGTCCGCAGCTGGTCCGCCACCGCCACGGCCGCCCATTCGATCGCCGACACTTCGGCATCGCGTTCCTCCACCGCGATGACGGTGTCCGCATCGGGTTCAGCAACGGCCGGCGCGAGGTGCACGACGGGGGCCGCGACCCGACCGGGGCTCACCCCGCGCCCGCGCAGCACAGCGCCGGACGCGATCGTGACCGGGGCGTCCTCGACAGCGGCGGGGCCTTCGGTGGGGGCAGCCGGGGCGGGGGCGGGCGCTGCCGCGTCGGTTCCCTCGCCGAACCCGTCGTCGAACAGCGCGGACAGCCGCTCCGCCACGGTGGCGGCCTGCGCCCCTCTCACCGTCAGTTCGATCTCATCGCCCTGCCGCGCGCCGAGGACGAGGAGACGCGAGAGGCTCGCCGCCGACGCATCGGGTCCGTCGGGAAGTCGTCGCAGCCGCACCTCCGCCCCTGCGGACGCCTCGGCGATCAGGGCGGCGGGGCGTGCGTGGAGCCCTTGCGGATTGCGCACCCGCACACGACGAACGAGCGCCTCGCCTGCGTCCTCGACCGTGGAGGACGACGCAGCATCCGATGAATCCGTCGCGGAATCGGGTGCGGGCGCGGCGTTTTCCGGGACCCCGAGCTGCCCGGTCTTCGCCCCGAGCGCGGAGGTCGCCTCGGAAGCCACCGCATCCAGGTCGCTCCCCGCCGCGGCCGAGACGACGGCGGCGAGCAGCCCCTCCACGAACGGCGCGGGAGCGAGCCGGACCGGTACGTCGCTCGCGCGCAGTTCGAGCGCGAGTTCCGCACTCAGCACCGCCGACCCGAGGTCCATCAGGACCAGGACTCCCTCGCAGTCCGCAGCCAGCTCGTCGATCGCCGCGGCCACCGCCACGGCATCCGTTCCGAGGACCGGCACGCCGTCGCCGTCCACGCCAGCGCCCGCGGCCACCCGCACGCGCACAGCGGGCCCCTGGACCATCTGCAGGGCAAGCTCCAGTGCCGCCTCCCCGAGCCGTGCGCTGTGGGAGACGGCGACGATACCGATCATCAGGCGCTGCCCGCGACCGCCGCGGCGAGCGTGTCGAAGAGGATCGCCGTGGACGCCGCCCCGGGGTCGAGGTGACCGGCGCTGCGCTCGCCGAGATAACTCGCCCGTCCCTTGCGTGCGACCAGCGGCAACGTGGCGTCTCGGCCCTTCTCTGCGGCATCGGCCGCGGCGGTGACGGCGTCCGCGACGGTCGAGCCCTCGGCGAGCGCGGCGTCCATCGCGTCGACGGCCGGCGCCATCGCATCGAACATCGTCTTGTCCCCCGCTTCGGCCTTGCCGCGCGCGACGATGCCGTCGAGCCCCGCACGCAGCGCGGTCGCGAGGGCAGGGCCGTCGAGCTCGGACACCGCGCCCGCAGCCATCCCCATCCGCAGGAAGAAGGTGCCGTAGAGCGGTCCGCTGGCCCCACCGACGGAACTCACCAGGGTCATGCCGACCGTCTTCAGCAGCTCGTCGATCGTTCCGGGTGCGCCCCCTGCGAGCTTCTCGCCGACGGCACTCATCCCTCGGGCCATGTTCGCACCGTGATCGGCGTCGCCGATGGCCGAGTCGAGTTCCGTGAGCCAGTCACGCTTCTCGGTGACGGCCGTGCCGAACCGGGAGACCCAGTCGGCGAGGACGGCGGTGTCGACAGCAGCCATCAGGCGCCCCACCGCAGACCGGGGGTGTTGACCGGCGCGTCCCACAGACGCAACAGCTCGTCGTCCGCCTTGAGCACGGTGACCGAGCATCCCGCCATGTCGAGCGAGGTGATGTAGTTGCCCACGAGGTTCCTGGCGATCTGGACCCCGGACTTCTCGAGGATCGCCGCCACCTCGCCATACATCAGGTAGAGCTCGATGAGGGGTGTCGCGCCCATGCCGTTGAGCATCACGATCGAGGGGCCGGTGGCGTCGAGGTCGGCGAGGATCGGCTCGACGAGCTGCCGCGCGATGTCCGCCGCGGGGGCCAGTGGTTCACGGTGACGGCCCGGCTCACCGTGGATGCCGATGCCGATCTCCATCTGATCGTCCGGCAGATCGAAGGTGGGCTTCCCTGCCGCGGGCACGGTGCAGCTGGTGAGCGCCATGCCCATCGAGCGGCCCTGCCCGTTGATCTTCTCGGCCAGCGCGACGACGGCGGCGAGATCGCGGCCCTCCTCCGCGGCGGCACCCACGAGCTTCTCGAGCAGCACGGTCAGACCGACACCGCGACGCCCCGCCGTGTACAGGGAGTCCTGCACCGCGACGTCGTCGTCCACGGTGATGCTGCCGACCTCGATCCCCTCCATCGAGGCGAGCTCGGCGGCCATCTCGAAGTTCAGCACGTCGCCCGTGTAGTTCTTCACGATGTGGAGCACACCGGCCCCGCGATCCACGGCCTTGGTGGCCACCTGCACGCGGTCCGGCGTCGGGGAGGTGAACACCTCTCCGGCGACCGCGGCATCCAGCATCCCGGTTCCGACGAAGCCGCCGTGCAGCGGCTCGTGACCGGAGCCGCCCCCGGAGACGATCGCGACCTTGCCCTGTGCCTTCGGCGTCGCGCGAGTGATCACGTGGTTCTCGAGGTCGACGGAGAGCTCGGGATGAGCGAGCGCGACACCTCTCAGAGATTCGACGAGAACATCTTGCGGGGCGTTGATGAGCTTCTTCATCATTCGATCTCCTTTGATCCTTCGTGGTCTCTTTCGCAAAATCCGAAAGGAATTCGTTAATGTCGAATATGCTCGGAGCCAGCCGGGTTGTCAAGATCATTCGTGAAGCCCGGCTGCACTGACACCGGCTCGACGACGCACCGGAAGGAGGGCTCCCCGTGATCCAGGCGATCGACCGCGCGGCGAAGATCCTCGAACTGCTCCAAGGGGCACGCCATCTCGGCATCACCGACCTCGCTGCAGCGCTCAGCCTGCCGCCGTCGACCGTGCACGGGATCGTCAAGTCGTTACGCGCGCACGGGCTCGTCGCGAAGGAGCGCGGGGGCCAGCGCTACATGCTCGGGCCGACGCTCCTGCGCCTGAGCAACGTGTACCTCGACACCCTGGATGTGCGCGCGCGGGCGATGCGCTGGACGCAGGAACTCGCACGGCGCACGAACCTCTCGGTGCGGCTGGGGGCCCCGCACTTCACCGATGTGCTCGTGATCCACCACAACCTGCGCCCCGACGACAGCCAGCAGATGCTGGAGACCGGGGTCGCGATCCCCGCGCACGCCTCGGCGATGGGCAAGGTGCTGCTCGCCTACGACCAGGGCTTCCAGCAGAGCGTCTTCGAACAGCCACTGCGCAGCCTCACCGGCGACACGATCACCGATGTCGCACGGTTGACCCTGGAGCTGCCGTCGATCGCCGAGCGCGGGACCGCCGGTGAGTTCGACGAAGCCGTGCTCGGGGAATCCTCGCTCGCCGCACCGGTCGCCGATGCCTCGAACGACATCGTCGCGGCCGTCGCCGTGGTGCTGCCCACCTCGCAGACCCCGGCCTCGGACGCGATCCTCAACGCCCTCCGCGAGACGGCCCGCAACATCTCACGCGAACTCGGTGCCACCACCTGGCCGCCGCGCGTCGCACCCGCCGACGACTGACCGCCGCCGACTGACCGCCGCCGACAGGCCCGCGTCATCCGCGCAGCGCCAGCGCGAAGGGCAGAACCTCGGTCGCCCCGGCCTGTCGGAGCACGCGGGCCGCGACCGTCATCGTCCACCGGCTGTCCACCAGATCATCCACGAGCAGCACGGGCCCCGACGGCACCTCGAGGTGCTGAGCGCTCAAGCGATCCCAGAGTCCGGCGAGACGGAAGACGCTGTTCCCGCCCGGTCCGCCGGAGGGACCGCCGCCGAGGGGCTCGAGCGCGCCGAGGTACGGCAGGCGCCCGACCTCGGCGAGACCGCGGGCGAGCGAATCGACCATCACGGGGTGCGAGCGCGACGGCAGAGCGACGACGGCGACCGGCCGCTCGGCCCACTCCCACCCCGCGAGCACGCGGATGCACGCCTGGAGCAGTTGAGGAGTGACCTCGGTGTCGGGGGCGCCCGCGGCGAAGATCTCGCGCAGAGCCCCTCCCCAACCCAGATCGGTGAGGCGCGCCAGCGCCCGCCCCTCGCTCGCCTGCTCGTCGGCGGGGATCCTCCCCTTGACCGGCACCTCGAGCCGGTCGGCGCCGGTCGGCCAGGCACGACGGGGCTCGATCGGGACACCCACCCGGTCGAGGGACTCCGCGGCCTGCGAGCTCGCGGACTCCCCGACCTCCTTCGGGAACCATCCGCCTGCACAGTTGTCGCACCGCCCGCAGGGCGCAGCCGTGTCATCGTCCAGCGCCCGCTGCAGGAACTCCATGCGGCACCCGTCGGTCTGCTCGTACTCGATCATGTGCTGCTGCTCGGCGAGACGCTCGGCGGCGATCCGTTCGTAGCGCTCCGCGTCATAGCTCCATGGTTCGCCGGTGGACACCCACCCGCCCTGCACGCGCCGGACCGCTCCGTCGACATCGAGCACCTTGAGCAGCAGTTCGAGAGGCGTGCGGCGGATGTCGACCATCGCCTCGAGCGCCGGTGTCGAGATCGGTGTGTCACCGAGGGCGCCGATGACCCGCTCCGCGCGCTCACGGTCGGGCATCGACGCCGTCGCGAAGTAGTGCCAGATGTCGCGGTCTTCGACGCCGGGCAGCAGCAGCACGTCGGCGCTCTCGCTCGCACGACCGGCACGGCCGACCTGCTGGTAGTACGCCACGGGTGACGACGGAGCACCGAGGTGCAGCACGAAACCCAGATCGGGTTTGTCGAACCCCATCCCCAGGGCACTCGTGGCCACCAGCGCTTTGACCTCGTTGCGCTTGAGCAGGCCTTCGGATTCGGCGCGTTCCTCGGTGTCGGTCTGCCCGGTGTAGGCGCGCACGTCGTGACCGTGGTCGCGCAGCAGGCGGGCGGTGTCGACGGCGGCCGCGACGGTCAGCGTGTAGATGATGCCGGAGCCGGGGAGGTCATCGAGGTGGCTCAGCAGCCAGGCGAGGCGGCTCGTCGAGTCGCGCAGGCGCAGCACACCCAACCGCAGCGATGTGCGCGCGAGCGGTCCGCGGATCGTGAGCACCGGTTCGGCGGCCGCTTCACCCGAGGGCTGGAGGGCGCCGAGCTGCTCGGCGACGTCGGCGACGACGCGGCTGTTCGCCGTGGCGGTGGTCGCGAGCACCGGCACGTCGGCGGGCATCTGCGCGATGAGGTCACGCAGGCGTCGGTAGTCGGGACGGAAGTCGTGCCCCCAGTCGCTGATGCAGTGCGCCTCGTCGACCACGAGCATGCCGATGCGACGCACCAGCGCGGGGAGCTGCTGCTCGCGGAACGCGGGATTGTTGAGCCGCTCGGGTGAGACAAGCAGCACGTCGACCTCGTCGCGGTCGAGCTGCGCGAGCACGTCGGTCCACTCATGGGCGTTCGTGGAGTTGATCGCGACGGCCCGGACGCCGGCCCGTTCGGCGGCGGCGATCTGGTCGCGCATGAGTGCCAGCAGCGGCGAGACGAGCACCGTCGGTCCGGCCCCCTGCCTGCGCAGCAGAAGCGTCGCGACGAAGTACACCGCCGACTTCCCCCACCCCGTGCGCTGGACCACGAGCGCCCGGCGGCGCGCCTCGACCAAGGCCTCGATCGCCTCGTACTGGCCGTCGTGGAAATCGGCGTCGGGGCGGCCGACCAGTTCGCGCAGGGCGGCGAGTGCGGGCTCGCGGGTGTCGGCGGAGACGGAGGAGGTCATGTCCCCACTCTGCCCCACGCCGCCGACACGGTCGGCGGTCCCGTCGTCTAGCGTGGGGAGATGATCACACGCGAGCTCGCCGTCGCCCTGCGAGAGGCCGGGCTCGTCTGGCATCCCGCCGAGGGCGACCGCTTCCAGCTCGATCTGCCGGACGAGGTCGAACTCGAGGCCGAGGCCGACGTCTTCACGGTCAGCGAGATGACGATCGAGGCCCGACAGACGCCGAGTGGCACGGATCTGGCGTTCAACGGCACGACGGAGTGGGCGCTCGATGCGGTCACGCTGGCGGACGCCGTGTGGCTGCCGAGGGAGGACCAGCTGCGCGAGCTGCTGCGTGGCACGTTCCGCGCGCTGGTGCGCCTCGACGACGCTTTCCGCGTCGACATCGAGATCGCCGACGCCGCGCTCTCGTTCGAGCATCCGGATCCGGCCGAGGCGTACGGGCGCGCACTACTCGCGTTGATCTCGCGCTCGCACTGAGCACCGTCTTGAATCCGATGCTCCTCTGTGTCAGAATTACCTAACGATCGGTCAGTAAAGATGACCGGATGTTGAGGAGTCGACGATGACCAGTCCCGCAGACCTGTCCCTGGTGGGCGACCTCTCCGATGAGGAGCGTCTCTTCGACGAACTCATCGCGAACGAACAGCGCATCGAACCGCGCGACTGGATGCCGGATGCCTACCGCAAGACCCTCGTCCGTCAGATCTCGCAGCACGCGCACTCCGAGATCATCGGCATGCAGCCCGAGGGCAACTGGATCACCCGCGCCCCGAGTCTGAAGCGCAAGGCGATCCTGATGGCGAAGGTCCAGGACGAAGCCGGCCACGGTCTCTACCTGTACTCCGCCGCCCAGACCCTGGGTACCACCCGCGACGAGATGATGGATCAGCTCATCAGCGGCAAGGCCAAGTACTCCTCGATCTTCAACTACCCCACTCCGACCTGGGCCGACATGGGCGCGATCGGCTGGCTGGTCGACGGTGCCGCGATCTGCAACCAGGTGCCGCTGTGCCGCGCATCCTACGGCCCCTACGGCCGTGCGATGGTGCGCGTGTGCAAGGAGGAGTCCTTCCACCAGCGGCAGGGCTTCGAGATCCTGCTCACCCTGATGCAGGGGTCCGAGGAGCAGCGCGAGATGGCCCAGGACGCCGTGAACCGGTGGTACTGGCCGAGTCTCGCGATGTTCGGACCGCCCGACGACCAGTCCCCCAACTCGGCCCAGTCGATGAAGTGGAAGATCAAGCGGTTCTCGAACGACGAGCTGCGCCAGCGCTTCGTCGGAATGCTCGTGCCTCAGGCCGAGATCCTCGGAGTGACTCTGCCCGATCCTGACCTGCGCTTCGACGAGGAGAGCGGCCAGTACGTGATCGGCGAGATCGACTGGGACGAGTTCTTCGAGGTCGTGCGCGGCAACGGCCCGTGCAATGCCGAGCGCCTCGAACGCCGACGCACGGCACACGAAGAGGGCGCATGGGTCCGTGAGGCCGCGGCGGAGTACGCACGCAAGCAGTCCCTGAAGACCAAGGCGGTGGCATGATGGCGACGCCGGGAGCGGACGAGCGGGAGCCGTGGCCGCTGTGGGAGGTGTTCGTCCGCGCGAACCGCGGGCTGAGCCACGTGCACGTCGGATCGCTCCATGCGCCGGATGCCGAGATGGCGATCCGCAACGCGCGCGACCTGTACACGCGCCGCGGTGAGGGCGTCTCGATCTGGGTCGCACCGGCGGAGGCGATCACCACGAGCGACCCCGACGCCAAGGGCGCCTACTTCGAGAGCCCGGCCGGCAAGAACTACCGGCACGCCGTGTACTACACGGCTTCAGAGGGAGTGCCGCACCTGTGAGCGCCCCGCACCCGGAAACCGCGCACGAGGACATCGACGTCCACGGCGACGTCTCGGTCGACGAGCTCCGCCTCTCGCAGGAGCTCTCGGGCACCGGGGCGATCGCCGCCTCCGCCGACATCGCCGAGTACGCGCTCCGCCTCGGCGACGACGCGCTCATCCTGTCGCAGCAGCTCGGCGCCTGGATCTCCCGGGCACCGGAGCTGGAGGAGGATGTCGCGCTGGGCAACATCGCCCTCGACCTCCTCGGCCACGCGCGGTCTTTCCTCCACTACGCGGGGTCGTACGACGGCCGCAGCGAAGACGAGCTCGCTTTCTTCCGCGATGAGCCCGAGTTCCGCTGTGCGTGGATCGTGCAGCAGCCCAACGGTGACTTCGCCCAGACGATCGCCCGGCAGTTCGTCGTCGCCACCTTCATGTTCGAGCTCTACTCCGCACTGCGCGCCAGCAGTGACGAGACCTTCGCGGCGATCGCCGAGAAGTCCCTCAAAGAGGTCGACTACCATCGCGATCACGCCGTCCAGTGGGTCCTGCGCCTCGCCGGCGGCACCGAGGAGTCGCGCGCCAGGATCATCCGGGCACTCGGGGATGTCTGGCCGTATGTCGACGAGCTGTTCCGCGACGACGACCTGATCGACCGGCTCGGCGCTGCGGCCGTGCGTCCGTCGAGTCTCCGTGCCGGTTTCGACGGCGTGGTCGACACCGTCTTCGCCGAGGCGGAACTGTCGATCCCTGCCGTCATGCCGTCCTCGGCCGGCGGGAGGCACGGCGCCCACGCCACCCCGCTCGGTCACATCCTCGCCGAGATGCAGGTGCTCGCGCGACGGCATCCGGGGGCGACATGGTGACGCTCACTCCGACGCAGGCTGCCTGGCGCATCGCCGCCGCCGTCCCCGACCCCGAGGTGCCCGTCCTCACGATCGAGGACCTCGGCGTGCTCCGTGCGGTCGAGGTCGACGGCACGCGGGTCCACGTCGACATCACCCCGACCTACAGCGGGTGCCCTGCGATGGACACGATCCGCGACGACGTGGTGCTCGCCCTCACCGCGGCCGGCTTCGACGAGGTCGAGGTGCGCCTGGTCCTCTCCCCCGCCTGGACGACGGACTGGATGACGGATGCCGGCAAGACCAAGCTCGCGGAGTACGGCATCGCGCCGCCCTCCGGCCGCGCCGCCGTGTCGACCGGCCCCATCCGCGTCTCGCTGAGCGTGCGCTGCCCCCGGTGCGGCTCGCTCGATACCCGTGAGGTCTCGCATTTCGGCTCCACCTCGTGCAAGGCGCTGTTCGAGTGCCGTGCCTGCCTCGAGCCCTTCGACCATTTCAAGGTGCACTGACATGTCGCTCTTCACCTCCGCTCCGCCGCCCGTTCCGCGCGCAGCTGCGCCCCGCGCCGCCGCACCCCGCGCCGCCGCACCCCGCACGCGCGCCCGGTTCCACACGCTCGTCGTCGAAGACGTGCGTCCGCTCACCGACGACTCGGTCGAGGTGACCTTCACCGTGCCGGCGGCCCTCGCCGACGAGTACGACCACCTTCCCGGTCAGTACGTGGCGCTGCGCACGACCCTCGACGGCACCGAGGTGCGGCGCTCCTACTCGCTGTGCCGCGCCCCGGAGCACCGTGACGACGGACAGGACACCCGGCTGAGCGTCGCCGTGAAGCGTGACGAGGGCGGGCTCTTCTCCACCTGGGCCCAGACCGGCCTGCACGCCGGATTCGAGATCGACGTGATGAGCCCCCAGGGCACCTTCACCTCGGCGCTCGACGACCTCGATGACCGTCACGTGGTGGGGATCGCCGCCGGTTCCGGCATCACGCCGCTGATGGCGCTCGCGCACACGGTGCTGAACCGGTCCGACTCGTCGCGGTTCACCCTGCTGTACACGAACCGGGCGACGCTCGACGTGATGTTCTTGGAAGACCTCGCCGACCTCAAGGACCGCTACCCGACCCGGCTCGTGCTGCACCATGTGCTGTCCCGTGAGCAGCGCGCGGCGCCGGTGCTCTCCGGGCGGATCGACGAAGAGAAGCTCCGCACGATCCTCGGTACGCTCATCCCGCCGTCGACCGTCGACGAGTGGTTCCTGTGCGGGCCGCTCGCCCTGGTCGATCTCTGTCGCGAGGTGCTCGCCGACGTCGGAGTCGATCGCTCCCACATCCGGTTCGAACTGTTCACGACCGGTGACGAACCGGCACGTGCGGCCCGGCCGGTGCAGGTGCGTGCCGGCGAGAAGACCGTACGCATCGAAGTCACCCTCGACGGTGTCTCCTCGACCGTGGAGAGTCCGGTGGATGCGCATGAGTCGGTGCTCAACGCGGCGTTGCGCGTGCGCCCCGATGCTCCGTTCGCCTGCGCGGGCGGCGTCTGCGGGACCTGCCGCGCCCGGGTGCTCGAGGGCAGCGTCACCATGACCGAGAACTACGCCCTGGAGCCCGACGAACTCGAGCGCGGATTCGTGCTCACCTGCCAGTCCCATCCGACCAGCGACCGCGTGGTCGTGGACTACGACGTCTGACCCGGAGGCCCCCATGATCGACCTCACCATCGCCGACGACGTCGCGACGATCGTGCTGAACGCGCCGTCGAAGCTGAATGCGCTCGACGAGCGGGCCCTCGCCGAGTTGGAATCCGCATACATCGAGGCGGAAGGCGCGGGTGTACGGGCACTCGTGCTCCGCGGAGAGGGGCGCGCCTTCTGCGCCGGCCGTGACATCTCCGGGGTCGACCCCCGGGACGACGATGTGCTCGGCTACCTCGGCGGCCTCGTGACGCCGCTGCTGCAACGGATGTCCCGGTTCCCCGCCCCGACGTTCGCGGTCGCCCACGGCGCCTGCCTCGGCGTGGGGCTCGGTCTCCTGATCGCGACCGATGTCGTGTACGTGGCCGAGTCGGCGAAGGTCGGCTCCCCGTTCGCGGCGCTCGGTGCGACGCTCGACTCCGGCGGCCACGCGCTCTTCCTCGACCGGCTCGGCGCGCACAAGACGCTCGACCTGATCTACACGGGGCGCCTGATGAGCGGGGCCGAGGCCGTGGCGTCCGGCCTCTTCTCGCGCGCCTTCCCCGACGACGAGGTCGTGCAGGCGACGACCGATGCCGCTGCCGCCGCCGCGCGCGGAGCCACCGCAGCCTTCCTCGCGAGCAAGGAGCTGGTCGCCCGCATCCGAGACGAGCGGCTCACGCTGTGGGATGCGGTGGGCATCGAGAACGCCGCGCAGGCCGCCCTCTGCGACACCTCCGACTACCGCGAAGGGTTCGCCGCCTTCCAGGAGAAGCGGAAGCCGGAGTTCCGCGGGCACTGAGCGCGCCGGTCAGCGCACCAGCTGACTCAGGATCGTCGGGTCCTTGATCTTGTCGTCGGCGGCGAGCATCACGACCTTCGACACGATCTCCGCCGTCCGCGGATCATCGTCGACGAACGGGAGGAAGACCCGCCCACGGTGCTGCGCGCTCACCGGGATGATGAACAGCGTGTTGCCGGGGATGCGATGCACGATGCCCGATCCGAGGTGAACCGAGTACGTGCCCAGCGCGCCCTTGATGCGCACGTGATGCCCGTCGGTCTCGACGTTCCGCATGCCCAGGAGCCGGCAGGTCTCGTCGACGATGCGCGCTCTCAGCTCGATTGTCGACTCTGAGCTCTGCGGGTCGACACCGCTCACATGGGCGACCGACACCACGAGATCAAGGTCTCGCATCGCCTCGGAGAACACCCGTGGGGGGACCTCCGACAGCGGGATCGCGAGACGCGAACCGACGTGCCCGAACCGGACGTCGTCGGTCACGGCCTCTTCGACCTCGCCCGGGGTCCCCCAACCACCCGAGGTGTTGCAGAACGCGGTGATCTTCTCGTTGTGGAAGGTGCGCTCGTAGCCGAACCCGTAGTCGCGCACCCAACCGCGAGCGGTGAACAGCGCGGAGGCCCGACGCGAATCGAGCTGGTGGCCGACATACCTCCGCGACGAGATACCCTGCTCGGTCTGCTCGTTGTCGTTGAGGACGTACAGTTCGCGGAAGACCTGCTTGAACGGCTGCGGCCGACCGCGGGTCATGACCGCGTGCTGCAGATCGGGCCAATCGCCGCTCGCCAGCAGATCCAGCGGATGAGCGATGCGCAGACCGCCGACGGCACGGATCACCGATTCGTCGGCGAGCACGAGCTCGTCTCCTGCCGCGCTGAGGAATCCGGCCCGACCCTCACCGTCGACCATCACCAGTTCCGGCAGCATGCGGCCCAGGACGGGATGCGCCTGCAGGAGTGCCAGCTCCTCCGCATCGATGACGTCACCGAGCACACAGGCGGCCTCGAGGGATTCGCGCATCCGCTGCGTCTGCTTCTTGAGCTCGCGTGCGCGAGCGATCAGGGCCGCGATCTCGTCCACCTTGCGGCTCTTCGCCGGCACCGCGGCGAGCGTCTTCCCGGCGCGGTCGACCTCGAGGACCGGCAGGCCGAGGTCGTCGATGCTCAGGCCCACCGTCACATCGCCGTCGACGGCGGTGACGGCACCGCGGCCGAGATCTGCGGAGGTCCTCGCCTCCATCGCCCAGGTCAGACGCTGCGGATCACGGTACCCGGCCGCGCGCGCGAGGTTCTCCAGCGCGGTGTGCACCGCCGCCGTCTCGGCTGCGCGACGCTGCGGTCCGGAGGTCTTGCCCGTACGGACGAAGCCGCGAAGCACCTCGTAGCGGCGCAGCAGCTCGTCCGGATCGCCCGACAACGGCAGCAGGCCGTAGGCGCGGACGGCATCCTGGTGCCGCTTCTCGTGCATGCGCGGGAGCAGCTCGTCTTCACCGGTCCGGCCACGCAGCACGTTCGCGAACAGCTCCGCCTGCGTGTGCTGCCCGGCCGACGACGCGTACTTCGCGGCCTTGAGGATGCGATCGAGCCGGTCGTCGCCCAGCTCCGCGTGCATCCGCGAGAACCACTCGACGTCGGAGCTGCCTCGTTCGCGATCCTCCTCGGACACCGGGGTGCGCCGCTGGATCTCACTCGATCGCTCCTTGCGGATCCGGACTCCGATCTCGTGCCCGTCCACCGGGGTGTGCGCGTGGATCCACCAGACCGCAGAAGCGAACCCCGGCCAGCCGAGGTACTCCTCGAACAGCTGCGCCCACTGCGGAGAGTACATCGCGGTCTCGATGATCCGACTCTCCGGGATCTTCGCGCCGGCGAAGGCGCGGGCCACGGTCTCGGCGGTGTCGTCGGCGGCAGGGTGGTGGATCCGCACGAGGTACGAGAACACGCCCTCCCGCTCCTTGGCGTACAGGTAACGACGCACGAAGGGGCGACGCCCCAGCGCGCGGAGCACGGCGACCAGGCTCTCGGCACCGGTCGCCCGCTGCAGCGACATGGCCATCTCCGAGAACGGCGTCTCGAACTCACCCCGGGGAAGCTCGAGGTCGACCACCGCGCGCTGTACGCCGTCCACGACCGCCTGAACCTGAGGAGAGGCCGACGTGATCCCGCTGAATTGCGCCAGGGGGTTCGTGTCGCCGTTGCGGAGTTCGCAGCGCAGCGCGGGCCGGGTCACGACGAGGTCGACGAGGTCCGCACGGCTGGCGATGCCCCGCTCGAACGCCTCGGTCACGATGTTGACAGGTGGACGGAACCGGAACGGCTGATCGACGACCATCTCCACCACGCCCCGCCGGGACGGATCAGTGAGTTCGACCCTCGGTCCGTCCCACTGATCGACGGCGCCCTCCGGCTCGTCGAGGAAGCGGAGCGTCCGCCACAACCGCGTCAGTTGCCCGTCGTCGAGCACGGCGGGATCCAGATAGCCGCGCGCGAGATCAACGGTGACGAGGTTCTCGCGCGGATCGGATCCGACGCGCGCGCGATCCTCGTTGAACCGCACATTCCGCGGGCCGATGAGCGCTCCGCTCGGCAGCTCCGATGCTTCTAGCTCGATCAGGTCGAGCACCGGCTCCACCCAGGTCGGCCGCCATTCCCGACGAGCCAGATGTCCGAGCAGAGCGACGCGGAGCTGGCGGTTCGTCGTCGCGGTCTCCTCCCCCAGGTCTCCGAGTACCTGCCGCGCCCGCGCGTCTCCGCCGGCACGGAGCAGTCGGAGGAGGACGAGTTCGACACCGCCGTCGACCAGGTCGCCGCTGACGCGCTCCCACCACGGCTGCACGAGGGCCTCGAGCGGCATCGATCCGTCGTCGTTTCGCGCGATACTCGTGATGTTGGAGAGAAGCTCCACTCCCCCGCGCGTGTGCACCTCGACATTCGCGTGCTCGTCGAGCCAGGCACCGAGCGACTGCCAGATACGCCGGGCGCCCGGGTGGTAGATCGCCCACTGCGATGCCGGCGGCGGGGTCGGACGGATGGCAGGGGTGCGGTCCTCGACGCCATAGCGCAGGAGCGCGGGCCGCTGCGCGGTGGCCGACGACCCGCCCGCGCCGGCGACGGGGGCGTCCTTCGGTGCCACGTTCTTCGGCGCCGCCGCGTCCATCGGCGGCGTTCCCGCGGCGCTCCCCGTGAGCCCCGCGAGTTCGGCGAGCTCATCGGCTGCGCGTCGCTGCTCGGGCTTCCCGGCGCGCAGGCGTCCCAGTGTCGCTCGCACGTCTTCGGGGGTCTGCTTCTGCAGAAGTCGGAGCGCCGTCTTCCGGATGTCATCGGTCTTGCGCGTCAGGGCCTTCTCGAGCAGCAGCGCCTCCGCACCAGTGATCTCATCGACCTCGAGGGCAACGCGAGCTGGGGTGCGCACGTGCCAGGAGGCGTCCAGTGCAAGAGCAAAGAGCTCCGCACGATACTTGCTCAGGTTCTTGGCGAACTTCGCCACCGCGTACCGGCGCGCGTCCGCTGACGCGATAGTGAGGTCAATCTCATCGGGGCCCGAAGCCGCCGTGAGGAGGTCGACGAGGTCCGACCGCTTCAGAGCCTCGACGCGAGGCACCAGGATTCCCGTGTCGATGTTCTGCGAAACCCCTACCCCGTGCGCGCGCTCTCGTAGCACGGAGAGCGCTCCCTCCGAGAGCGGAGCCGGCCCGCGTACGAGACCATGGTCGACCCACCAGGCTCCCAGCACGGTGCGGAGCACTGCGAGGTCTTCATCCGCGAAGGCCCTCTCGAGAACATCGGCGGTGGCGGGGCGAGCGAGCATGACGAGAATCCGCGCCGCCGCGAGACGCTTCCCCGCGTCGGGTTCGGCGAGGAGCACGGAGGCGGCGGCGATGGTCGCATCGATGTCGCGGAACGCGAGCGCCCACAGTCCGAGGAATGCCTCGGCAGGCGAACCTGTGCGCAGCTGCTCGGTCGAGAGAGGGGTTCGCATGACCTTCGCAAGCGTCGCGAGGGCTTCTGCAGCCTGAGCGGACCGTCGCGTGTCGAACGGCTCCTGCACCCACTCCGTAAGCGCGCGGATCGTGCTGGAGAACCGCACGAGGTCGTTCTCGACGACGAGCTCGAGCAGCAATGCGAACGCATCGGGGTGACCACCGGAGGCCGCTTCAAGGATCGTCTGCCGCAGCCCCTCGGCCCGCCCTGCCTCCAGTAGCTGCCTGCCGACGAACTCCCACGCCGCGAGGTCATGCGCCGCCAGCAGCGATCGGTAGCCCTCCCGTGACGGGCCGCCGACCGGATGCGTGCCCTCGAGACTGTCGATGAGGATGCGTCGCACCTCGCTATTACCGGCATCGAGCGCCGAGGCGAAGACCTCGCCCAGCGGCGTGTACTCCCCGAAGTACACCAGCCAGCTCGCCTGCCACTCGACCGGATGTGGGTAGTGGTTGACGTGCTTCAGCAGTGTGACGAGCGTCGCCCACCTCGACGACAGGGGGTCGGCGGAGCGCTCGGACCTCGCCTTCTCCCACCAGGCCGCCAGCTCGGTTCCGAGCGGAGGGCACAGCGCGACGAGGACGCTACGGAGTTTTGCATCGGAGAGCTGATCGAGTTCGGTGGCGAGTGACGTCGCTGCCTGTGTGATCTCCTCGCGGACGACGGCGTCGAAGTCTCCCGACCGATCGTTCAGATTCTCCGCGATGCGTCGAGCGAGACGTGGGGCCAGAATCCCGCTCGCACGGATCGGCTTCCGACCGTTGTGATCGCAGGAGCACTTCTTCTGCAGTTCTTGGTTGGCCAGTTCGGCGGTCAGCACTGAGTTCCTATCCCGTCAGCGCGACCAACCGCACCAGCCGGAGGCGGGATCGCGGTTCGATCGTGACGATGTCGTCGAGGTCGGTGATCCGGACATCGTCCAGAAAGGCGAAGAAAAGTTCGTCGTTGAACGCCTCGACCGCGCGGATGTAGGCGGTATCGAAGGTCGGAGGAGCAGGGAGTTCGCGAGGCTCGCGCCCGTAGCGGCCTGTGGACGCGCCCTCGACCAGATCGGCGGGCGTGAGGATGTGCAGCAGAGCCGAACGCGAACGATGCGCCTCGTACGCGACGAGCCCTTGCTCGACGAGGGTGCGCAGCAGCATTCGCAGCGAACGGTCGCCGTCGAGTTCGGGAAGATCGAGCGCCTCGCCGACCGCACGGCTGCCCAGCGTGGCGGTCTCGACGATCATGCGCCTCATTCTGGCATGCGCCTCGGACATCTCCGGACGCACCGACGCCCACGGTCGCTCGCGCTCTCCCCGGCCCCTCAGGTCTCCCCTGAGCACCGCGCGATTGTCGGACGCCGGTGCGAGAATGCCCAGATGATGCTCGCAGAGCTGGTCACCACAGCCGATCGCGTCGGGGCCACGTCGTCCCGGCTCGACAAGACCGACGCCCTGGCCGAGCTGCTCGCGCGCGCGGATCCATCCGAGCTGCCCGCGCTGATGGGACTGCTGCTCGCCTCGCCGCGGCAGGGCCGGCTCGGCGTCGGATGGCGCGGACTCACGGCTCTCGACATCACGCATGCCGACGATCCCTTGCTGAGCGTCGGCGACGTCGATGCCGTGCTCGACGTGCTGGCCGCGACCTCCGGTTCCGGTTCGGCCGCCGCCCGCACCGGCATCCTCGTCGATCTGGCTGCGCGCGCCACGGCCTCGGAGTGGGACTTCCTGGTTCGCGCGATGCTCGGCGAGCTGCGCACCGGGGCCCTGTCGGGAGTGCTCCTCGATGCGATCGCGCGGGCCTCCGACCGTCCGGCCGCCGTCGTGCGCCGCGCGGCGATGTTGTCGGGCGACCTCGGCGAGACCGCCCGCATCGCCCTCACCGGAACCGCAGAAGACCTCGAATCCGTCGGACTGCAGGTCGGGCGCCCCGTGCTCCCGATGCTCGCGGCGACCGCGGCGACGACGACTGCGGCGCTCGAGATCACGGGTGAGGCGTCGGTCGAGTACAAGCTCGACGGCGCCCGCATCCAAGTGCACCGTCAGGGAGACGACGTCGGCGTCTACACCCGGAGTCTGGCCGACATCACGCACCGTGTGCCGGAGCTCGTCGAGGTCGTGCGTGCGCTTCCGGTGAACGATGTCATCCTCGACGGCGAGACGCTCTCGCTCGATGAAGACGGAGGGCCGCGCCCATTCCAGGAGACGATGTCGCGGTTCGGGGCCGAGGTGTCGAGAGACCTCGTGCTACGGCCGTGGTTCTTCGACGTGCTGCACGTGGATGGGCGCGACCTGCTCGACGAGCCACTCTCCGTGCGGCTGGCAGAGCTGGAACGCGTGGCCGGCGACTGGCGGATGCCCGGGCTCGTCACCGCCGATCCGGAGGCCGCCGAGCGTCTCTCGCGCGACGCCCTCGCCGCGGGCCATGAGGGAGTCGTGGTCAAGGCGATCGACGCCCCCTACGCGGCCGGTCGCCGAGGCAAGTCGTGGGTCAAGGTCAAACCCGTGCTGACCTTCGATCTGGTGGTCCTCGGCGCGGAGTGGGGTTCCGGCCGCCGTCGCGGTTGGCTGTCGAACCTGCACCTGGGCGCCCGCGACCCGGAAGGCGAGTTCGGCGACCCCGGCGGGTTCGTCATGGTCGGCAAGACGTTCAAGGGCCTCACCGATGAGCTGCTGAAGTGGCAGACCGAGCACTTCCCCGAGCACGAGTCGCACCGCACGGCCTCGACCGTGTTCCTGCGCCCGGAGATCGTCGTGGAGATCGCGATCGACGGCGTGCAGCGCTCCCCGCGCTATCCGGGGGGTCTCGCCCTGCGCTTCGCGCGGGTCAAGGGGTACCGGGACGACAAGTCGCCGGGTGAGGCCGACACGATCCAGGCGCTTCGGGCGCTGCTGCGCGGGTGACGCGCGATCAGGCCGAGGGCGCCAGCCCGAGATCCTCTTCGCGCACGGTGCCGCGGAAAGACCACGGGAAGTTGATCCAGAGGTCGGTGTCCTTCCAGGCGAAGTCGGGCTGGATGATGGTCGACGGCTTGGTGTAGATCGTGACGGACCGCACGTCGGCACCCTTGTCCTTCAGCAGTTGCACGGCGAGCGCGAGCGTACGCCCGGAGTCGGCGACGTCGTCCACGAGCAGCACCCGGCGTCCGTCGAGGTACGCCATGTCGAGCTCCGGCGGAAGCACCTCGGGCGCATCGAGCACCGTGCCGATCCCGGTGTAGAACTCGACGTTGATCGCACCACAGTTCTTCGCACCGAGACCGTAGGCGATGGCACCGGCCGGAAGCAGACCGCCCCGCGCGATGGCCACGACCACCTCCGGCTCGAAGCCGCTGGCGAGGATGTCCCGTGCCAGATCACGCGTCGCCGCTCCGAAGCCATCCCAGGTGAGCGTCTCGCGCTCGATCGATGCATCTGTCATCTGAGCATTCTCCCGCATCGGCCGGCACCCTCCGCCGGTAGAATGGGCGGGTCCGGCCACGCCGGTGCCTGAAAAAGAGGCACGAAGCACTCCACGACGACGCGGAGGCGAGACACATACGGATCCCGCAGTTCCTCCGTCCCTGTCTCGAAAGGCTTTCGCATGCCCACCGTGTCCGCGCACGTCGCCCTCACCCTCGCCCAGCACATCGACGCCGTCTTCGGGGTGATGGGAAACGGCAACGCCTACTTCCTCGATGCGCTCGAGAAGCAGACGGAGGCCACGTTCACCGCCGTCCGCCACGAGCAGGGCGCCGTGGTCGCCGCCGATGCCCACTTCCGCGCATCCGGGCGGATCGCCGCGGGCACCTCGACGTATGGCGCCGGCTTCACCAACACGCTCACCGCCCTCGCCGAGTCCGTGCAGGCGCACGTGCCGCTCGTGCTCGTGGTCGGCGATGAACCCACCTCGGGTCCCCGTCCGTGGGACGTCGATCAGATCGCGCTCGCCTCGGCCGTCGGCGCGCGCACGTATACCGTCGGTCGTGCGGACGCCGCGGCCACCACCGTCATCGCGATCGAGCACGCCCTCACGTATCGGGTTCCCGTCGTGCTGGCGATCCCCTATGACGTGGCCTCTCTCGAAGCCGGGGAGGTGCCCGCTGCTCCGTCGCCGCGCGTTCCAGCGCCGCTCGCCCCGCGCGGGGAGTTCGCCGAGGGGATGCTCGACCAGATCGCCGCCGCCCTGGCCGGCGCCGAACGCCCGTTCCTGCTCGCCGGCCGCGGCGCCTGGCTCTCCAGCGCGAGCACGGCCCTGGGCGAGCTCGCCAAGGCCACCGGCGCGCTGACCGCGTCGTCCGCCCTCGGTCGTGGAGTGTTCCCCGAGACGAAGTACGACCTGGGTGTGACCGGCGGCTTCGGTGCGGACGGCGCGATGGAACTGATTCACACTGCCGACGTCGCCGTCGTGTTCGGCGCGTCACTGAACCAGTTCACGATGCGATTCGGAGAGCTGTTCGCGCCGGGCACGACGGTGTTCCAGATCGACATCGCACCCGCGGCGACGCACGCACACGTCGGCGGCTTCGTCCGCGCGGACGCGCGACTCGCTGCCGAAGCACTCGTGGACCGCATCGGCACGACCACGATCGCCGCCCCCTGGCGGGAGAGCGTCGATGTCGCCTCCGCCCGCGCCTACGACGACGGGGACGACCTCGCCCCCGACGGGCGCCTCGACCCGCGCTCCGCGGCGCGGCGCATCGCCGAGATGCTCCCCGAAGATCGGATCGTGGTCTCCGACGGCGGGCACTTCATCGGATGGGCGAACATGTACTGGCCGGTCGCCGCGCCCGATCGCATGATGATGGTCGGCACCGCATTCCAGTCGATCGGTCAAGGCTGGCCGAGCGTCGTCGGTGCCGCCCTGGCACGGCGCGAGTCGACCATCGTCCTCACCTCCGGGGACGGCGGCGGACTGATGGCGATCGCCGACCTGGAATCCGCGGTCCGCGCAGCCGGCGGCCGGGGGATGGCCGTCGTGTGGAACGATGCGGCGTACGGTGCCGAGGTGAACCTGTACGGCCTCAAGGGGCTGGCAGAGGCCCCGATGCGCATCCCGGAGGTCGACTTCGCGGCTTTCGGTGCCGCCGTCGGCGCAGAAGGTGTCGTCGTGCGCACCCTCGCCGACCTCGATCGACTCGAGGCATGGACCGCCGAAGCCCCCTCGTCGCGTCGGTTCCTGCTGCTCGACCTGCGCATCTCCGGGGATGTCATCGCCCCGTACCAGCAGGAGATCATTCGCGTGAACTCCTGACCACGGCGGTCCAGTAGGCTCCTCGCCATGCCCGATCACACGCAGGTCCTGCGATACAGCGCCTTCGCGGCCACGCCCGGCGGCGGCAACCCCGCCGGAGTCGTCCTCGACGCATCCGCCCTCGACGACGACACGATGCAGCGGATCGCCGCGGACGTCGGGTTCTCCGAGACGGCGTTCCTGGTGGGCACCGACTCACACGACGGCGCACCTCGGGTTCGGGTGCGGTACTGGTCCCCGGCTGCAGAGGTGCCCTTCTGCGGTCATGCGACCGTGGCGACCGCGGTTGCTCTCGCTGAACGGGATGGGCCGGGAACCGTGGTCTTCGACACCGCGGCGGGGAGGGTGACGCTGCAGTCGGAGACGGATGCGAACGGAACCGTCACCGTGTCGTTCACGAGCGTGGAGCCGGAGGTGCGTGATCTCGAAGTGGGCGTGCGCGACCGGCTGCTGGCGCTGCTCGGGCTCCTCCCCTCCGACCTGGATCCGCGATTCCCGGTGCAGGAGGCGTTCGCGGGCAACTGGCATCCGATCGTCTTCCTGGCGGACCGGGAGCTGTTCCATCAGTTCCGCTTCGCCCCGGCCGACGTCGCCGCCCTCATGCGGGATCAGGGCTGGCTCGGGACAGTGACGGTGCTCCATGCCGACGACCCCGCCGAGATCGAGGCGAGGAACCTGTTCCCGGTCGGACGCATCACCGAGGATCCGGCTACCGGTTCCGCGGCCGCAGCGACGGGAGCGTATCTGAGGCACCGAGGTGTCCCCCTGTCCACGACACGCATCCGCCAGGGCGCGCACGTCGGGCGCCCCAGCGAACTCCTGGTCACGATCCCGGAGCGGGGCGGCATCGTCGTCTCCGGAGGCGCCACCCGCATCGAGTGACGCGGTCACTCTGACAGACTCGGAAGATGCCGGGACTCCATCACGTCGAGCTGTGGATCGTCGACCTCGATGCCGTTCGATCAGAGTGGGGCTGGATCCTCTCCAGGCTCGGTTTCACGAGGGCAGACGCGTGGACCGAGGGGGAAACCTGGACCGGTGGTGGCGCCTACCTCACCCTCACGACCTCGCCGAACCTCTCCGATGCGGTGCACGACCGCCGACGCGCGGGACTCAACCACCTCGCGTTCCAGGGTGGTGCCCGGAGCGATGTGGACGCGATCATGGCTGAGGCAGCCGACCGGGGTTGGCGCCCGCTCTACGCAGACCGCTACCCTCACGCGGGCGGAGACCAGCACTACGCCGGATGGCTCGAAAACGCCTCCGGGTTCAAGATCGAGGTGGTCGCGGAACGCTAGGCGCCGTAGTCGGGAAGCTCCTGCAGCGTCCAGGAGTTGCCGTCGGGATCGTCGAAGGACACGAAACGCCCCCACGCGAGTTCGTCGACCCCTCGCGCCTCGACACCGAGCCCCTTCAGGTGAGCAAGGGCCTCGTCCGCATCCGGGATCACGACCTGGATCGTGTTCTGCTTCCCGGGCTCGAGGTCGATGCCCAGCCCCGTGCCGAAAGCGATCGAGCATGCCGATCCGGGCGGCGTCATCTGCACGAAGCGGAGTCCTTCGACCGGAGTCTGGTCCCAGTCCGCGTGGAAGCCGACCTTTTCGTAGAAGGCCTTCGACCGGTCCACATCGGTCACCGGCACGAAGATGAGTTCGATCTTCCAGTCCATCACACCCTCCTCTCGGGCGCCTTCGCCCGTCGGCATCCACGGTACGCGCGGGCACCGACATCGCCGCAGAGCGGGGTCCGGATCGTCAGATCCATCCCTTGTCGAGTGCGATCTGCACCGCCTGGGCCCGGTTGCCCGCCCCGGTCTTCCCGATCGCCGCGGACAGGTGGTTGCGCACCGTGCCCGCGGAGAGGAACACCTCGGCGGCGATCGCCGCCGCTGAGCGTCCGTCCGCCGCGAGGCGGAGCACCTGCTGCTCCCGATCGCTCAGCGGGTTGGCTCCCTCGAACAGGCTGTCCGCCGCGAGCACGGGATCGAGCACGCGAAGCCCTGCATGCACCCGACGCACAGCCTCCGCGAGCTGTTCGGCCGGGGTGTCCTTCACGATGAAGCCGCTCGCCCCGGCGTCCAACGCCGAGCGCAGGTAGCCCGGTCGGGCGAAGGTCGTGACGACGAGCACCCGCGTCCCGGCACTCGCCTCGCGGATGCGGCGCGTCGCCTCCACACCGTCCATCCCCGGCATCTGGATGTCCATCAGGCACACATCCGGTCGCAGCTCCGTCGCGAGCCGCACCGCCTCTGCTCCCTCGGAGGCCATGCCGATCACGTCGAGGTCGGGCTCCAGATCCAGCAGGGCTCCGAGCGCCCCGCGCACCAGCGCCTGATCGTCGGCGATCAGCAGACGGATCGTGCGGCCGTCCTGCGACATGCTCACCACGTCACCTCCACCCGTGTGCCGGAGCCTCCGGAGGCATCCGCCGGCCCGATGACGAATCCTGCGCCCGCGGCCGCCGCGCGCTCGCGCATTCCGTGGATGCCGTTCCCTTCGCTCCCGCTGATGCCCACCCCGTCGTCCTCCACGATCATGCGTCCGGGCGCGAGTCGTACGAGCACCGTGCGCGCCCGCGAATGGCGGAGCGTGTTGGTGGTCGCCTCGCGCAGGATCCAACTCGCGGTGAGCGCCTGGGCGGGAGACAGCGCGCCGGGCTCACCGTCGACCCGCACCTCGATGTCGGCCGCGCGGAAGGAATCCTGCGACGACGCGAGTTGCTCCACGAGCGTCGTCGCACGCGCTCCCGCCACCGTCGAGCGCACACCCGCGATCGCCTCGGCGGTGAGTCGCTCGATGTCGGCGAGCTCAACCTTCGCCCGCTCCGGATCGGAGTCCATCAGGCGCCGCACCAGCTGCGCCTTGAGCCCGACGACCGTCAGCGAATGGCCGATCAGGTCGTGCACATCGCGGGCGACGGCTTCGCGTCCTTCGCTGGTCGCCAGCTCGAGGCCCAGTCGCTCCGCCTCCGCGGAACGGATGATGAGCCAGGTCGACACGGTGTTCACGACACCGAGCAGGACCACGATGGCAAGCACGGAGAGGTAGGTGAAGCCGCCGGGGATGAGGAAGACGCAGGCCACGGTGACCACGACGGCGCCGATCGTCGTGATCCAGTGCCAGACACGGGTCAGGCCATAGGAGGCGAACGACATGATGAACGGCAGGAAGCTCAGGGCCGATCCCCCCTCGGCCGGGACGGAGATCAGCGCGCAACCGATCAGCGCGGCGAAGGTGGTCCACTGCCGCCTCGACGGTGGGCGTCCCAGTCCCCCGCCCCCGCGCATGCCGTGGATGAAGCCGGTGATGTAGAGGACGACGAAGACGAACAGAGCGATCCAGCCGACGACGACCCAGGCCGGTGCCGCCTCGGAGTGCACCAGCGCTATGACCGGGTACACGAGGAACACGAGCCAGATCACGGCCATCAGCCAGCCGAACCGCGCCCACGGGTCCTTCCCGGTGGCGCGGCGTGCGCCGGGAGCCGACCAGGCCGCCGGGGCCGCACCCGCCGCCGCGAAGGTCGCGGCTTCGTGGGAGGGCCCCGGTGACTCCGGGCGATCCGGATTCGTGTGCTGCGTCATCCGTCCAACCTACTGTCGGTGCGCACCGCTACTGGCGCGCCCGCGAGCGCTTGATTCCCATCGTCACCAGCAGGACGAACAGCGCGAGCCACACGGCGACGTTGAGGAACAGCATCCACAGTTCGTCGGTCTGCCCCGTGGTGAGCACGCCCTCCGTGAGCGGCCAGCGACTCAGCGCGACGAAGCCGTACAGAGGGGTGAACCGAGCGATGTCGAGCATCACACCGTCGAGCGGCATGAAGACGTTGCCGAAGAACGCGAAGAACGTCATCGAGATGGAGGCGAGCGCCGCCGCGGAGTCCGAGCTGAAGAAGAGCCCGACACCGAGGCCGAACAGTCCGTAGATCAAGCCGATCCCGAGGATGATGCCGGCGGTCGCGACCCAGCGCCAGGCATCCTCGACCTGTGCCCCTGTCATGATGCCTGCGGTGAAGACCGCCAGCAGGGCCAGCGTCGCGAAGGAGACGGCGGTGAGCAGCTTGGTCACCGCGTAGCCGGCGGTGGTGAGCGGGGTCATCGCCAGCTGGCGCCCCCACCCCTGCTTCGCCTCGGTCGCGGCGAGGGAGGTGAGCGAACTCATCGCCACGGCGGTGCCGTAGGCGGCCATCGACGTCATCACGTAGAACGAGACGTTGCCGTTGCCGGCCGACAGGGAGCCGTAGCCCATCCCGGCACCGAACAGCAGGTACATCGCGACCGGCATGGCCAGAGTGAACGCGAGCGTGTAGGGATTGCGCAGCTGGCGGACGCCTTCGATGCGCAGCATGGTGGGTGAGACGAGCATGTCAGTTCTCCGTCAGCGCCGTGAAGGCGGTTTCGAGGGTGGGAGCGGCGATCTCGAGATCGTGAGCGCCGTGGTCGAGGAGGAGGCGGGCGACGGCATCGGAGTCCGCGGCCCGCAGGCTCACCCGGTCACCGTCCAGGCGCACGTCCGCGATGCCCTCCGTGGCCACCAACGTGGCGACGAGGGTCGTCGAGGTCTCGGCGACGGTCGCCGACACGGTGCGCTCTCCGAGGCTTGCACGCAGCAGCGCGGTGGGAGCGTCTGCGACGACCGTGCCGCGGTGCATCACCACGGTGCGGCGTGCGAACTGCTCTGCCTCTTCGAGGTAGTGGGTGGCGAAGATGATCGTGCGACCGGCATCCGCATCCGCCCGCATCACGTCCCAGAAGTGACGACGCGCGGTGACGTCCATGCCCGCCGTGGGCTCGTCGAGCACGAGGATGTCGGGGTCGGAGACCATCGCGAGCGCGAACTTCACCCGCTGCTGCTCGCCGCCGGAGCACTTCGCGACGCGGCGACGGGAGAGGTGATCCAGATCGGCGCGAGCCATCACCTCGGGAACCCGTCCCAGCGCGTCCGATCCGTGCAAGGAGGCGATGAGGCGCACGGTCTCGCCCACGGTCAGGTCGCCGAGCAGGCCGCCGGTCTGCAGCACGGCCCCGATCGCCCCACTCGACGTCGCGCGTCCGGGCGTGACACCGAGCACCCGCACGGTACCGCTGCTGGGTTCGGTGAGTCCGAGCAGCATGTCGAGTGTGGTCGTCTTGCCCGCGCCGTTGGGGCCGAGCAGCGCGACCACCTCACCGCGTCGGATCGACAGGTCCACGCCGTCGACCGCGTGCACGCGGCGGTCACCCACGCCGAAGTGTCGCTTCACGGCGCGCAGTTCGAGCACCACGGGATCATCGTTCGGGACCTCGGATGCCGGTCGCGCGGTGACCCGCGTCGCCGACTCGTCCACGGAGGAGTTGTTCATGCCTCCAGCCTCGCCCGTCACGGCAGCCGAGTCCGGAGGGCAGTGTCATCTCCTGGACATGACACGTGTCATGTCCAGGCCCCCGTCCCCCCTCCCGCTCCGTCCCCTCCGTCCCCGCCCCCGGAATGAAGGAGAACTCACGAGATGAAGGAGCAGATGGCCTGAACGCTCCTTCTTTTCGTGAGTTCTCCTTCAGGAGGAGCGGCCCGCCCTGCCGCTGGAGCCTGCCGCTGGAGGCGGAGAGGGAGGCAGAGAGAGAGGGAGGCGGAGAGGGAAACGGAGCGCAGGGCTCCGGCGCCTCACCCCGCGGGAAGGAACGCGCCGTCGAGGAAGTCCGCCAACGCAGCCGTGTCATCGAGCGGGAAGATCGCCGCGACGTACTGGTCGGGTCGTACGACGACCACCACTCCGTCGCGCGACAGCTCACGCGCCGCGAAGATGTCGGTCTCACACCACTTGCTGGGGCCCGCTGCGTAGACCTTCTCCCAGTCGGTGAGCCCGAGGGGGCCGGTCTTCGGCTGGAACAGCGCGGGAGCCGAAGTCACTTCCACCTCTTCGAACGGCTGCTGGTAGACCGCCTTGACGTCGAAGAGTGCATCCACGTCGGCATCGGCCGGGGTGAAGCGGGCGAAGAGCGGCTCGGCCTTCTCCGCCCAGGCGGCGAGCGCGTCACCGGTGCGGTCGCCGAACGCATAGACACGCCAGCGTCCGTCGGCCTTCGCGTGATGGCCCAGGTGGATGACGTTGCCGTCGCCGACCCGCACGACCTCGGCTGACTTGAAGCGCTTGCCGAGCGGATAGCCGGTCGCGAGCGCCTGATGGGCGTCTGTTCCGGTGATCATGGACGAGGTGTACTGCGTCATGAACCCGGAGGGGAACTCGGCGGTGGCGAGGTAGTAGGTCGCCAGCTCGTTGGGGTCGGAGATCTCCTCCGGCTTGCGCGCCATCAGCGTCGACCACTCCCGATCGAAGTCGATGAGCTGCTGTGCCACCGGTCGCCGTTCCGCACCGTACGTCGCCAGCAGCGTCTCGGGGGCGCGCCCCGTGAGGACCGAGCCGAGCTTCCAGCCGAGGTTGAAGCCGTCCTGCATCGAGACGTTCATTCCCTGGCCGGCCTTGGCGCTGTGGGTGTGGCAGGCGTCGCCGGTCAGGAACACCCGCGGGGTGCGTCCCGATTCGTCGATCACGTCGTCGAAGCCGTCGGTGACCCGGTGACCGACCTCGTACACGCTGTGCCAGGCGACCTCGCGTACGTCGAGCGTGTACGGGTGCAGGATCTCGTTGGCCCGGCGGATGATCTCCTCGATGGGCGTCTGCCGCACCCGGTGGTCATCGTCGTCGGCGACTTCACCCAGATCGATGTACATGCGCGAGAGGTACCCGCCCTCACGCGGGATGTGGAGGATGTTGCCCGCTTCGGAGTTGATCGCACACTTGGTGCGCCAGTCCGGGAAGTCGGTGTTGACGAGGACGTCCATCACGCCCCATGCGTGCGCCGAGGACGCTCCCACGTGCGTCCGCCCGATCGCCTGTCGCACACCGCTGCGCGCGCCGTCGCAGCCGACGACGAACCGGGCACGGATGGTCCGTTCCTCGCCGACGCGCTCCCCCGCGACGTAGCGGATCCCCACCTCGACCGGGTACGCGCCGTCGTCGTGGACGGTGAGGCCCGTGAACTCCACGCCGTAGTCGGGGACGATCCTGCCGGGGCCGTGCGCAGCGGACTCGGCGAAGTAGTCGAGGACGCGCGCCTGGTTGACGATCAGGTGCGGGAACTCGCAGATGTCGTAGGCGTAGTCGGACGTGCGGGAGGTGCGGACGATCTCGTCGCGCTTGTCAGGATTCGGGCCCCAGAAGTTCATCCAGCCGATGTTGTACGCCTCGGCGATGATCCGCTCGGCAAATCCGAACGCCTGGAACGTCTCGACGCTGCGTGGCTGGATGCCGTCCGCCTGACCGAGCGGGAGACGTCCGCCGCGCTTCTCGATGATCCGGGTGGAGATGCCGGGGTACTGCGACATCTGAGCGGCGAGCAGCATGCCTGCGGGTCCGGAGCCGACGATGAGCACGTCGATCTCGTCCGGGATGTCGGCGGGCCGGTCTGCACCGATTCCGGCGGCATCCTGCACGCGCGGGTCAGCGGAGACATAGCCGTGGTGGTGGAACTGCATCGTCGTCGATTCCTTCCGGACTTCTTCGTCGGTCTTGCCTGCGGGTCTTGCTTTCGTCGAACGCTGTGTTCTATATTCGAACATGCTGTTCTACTATTGAACACAGCGTAGTCCGCGGCGCCGCACATCGCAAGGGAGCACCCGCATGCCCGAGAACACGAAGACCTCCCCCGCCTCGCAGACCCTGAGCCGCGGCATCCGCATCCTCGAAGTCCTGGCCGACGCGCGCGGGGCGCTCACGATCGACGAGATCTCTGCCCGCCTCGGGGTGCACCGCTCGATCGCCTACCGCCTGGTGCGCACACTCGAAGACCACCGCCTGGTGACGCGCGATGCCGCGGGGGCCGTGGGTCTCGGCGCCCGGATGGCGGCGCTCGCCGCCGGTGTCGCCCATGACCTCCAGGCCGAAGCGCTCCCCGAGCTCACCGCGATCGCCAACGAGCTGGGCATGACCTGCTTCCTCGCCGTGCTCGACGGCGGGGAGTGCATCACGCTGGCGAGTGTCGAGCCCCGCCATGCGGTCGCCAGTGTCGCGCAGCGCCCCGGCGCCCGGCATCCCGTCACCGTCGGCGCACCGGGCAAGGCCATCCTGGCGCAGCTCCCGCCTGCCGAGTGGCCGGCGGGCGCCCCCTCCTCCCTCCCCGCAGACGTCGAGACGACGAAGGACCGCGGCTTCGCGACCAGCCACGACGAGGTCATCCCCACCGTGCAGTCGGTGGCGGTACCGCTCGCGCTCCGGGGTCAGCGCCCGGCCGCGATCGCCGTCGTGCACGTGGCGACCGCGCTCGATGATGCCGCGATCGCCGCGCGCCTCCAGCGTTCGGCCGAGGCCATCCGCGACTCCCTCGCCGGCTGACCCGGCCACAACAGCGCGTGCGGGATCAAAAACGCGCGCCTACGGGTGAGTAGACGCGCGTTTTCGATCCCGCAACGGGGCGAAGAGCGAGACGGGGCGAAGAGCGAGACCGGAGCGGGTCAGGCCTTCGCGAGTCCGTGGATCGGGCTGACGGACTGCTCCGCCTCGTGGTCCGGTCCGAGCGGAATGCCGGAGCGATCGCGCAGCAGCAGCGTGGCGATCAGTCCGAGAACCGTCATCCCGGCGAGGTACCACGTGACGGCGTCCGTCGAGCCGGTCGCGCTCACGATGGCGGTGGCGATCGTCGGTGCGAACGCCCCTCCGGCGATCGCGCCGATCGCGTAGGAGATGGACACTCCCGAGAAGCGGATGCTCGCAGGGAACAGTTCGGCGTACAGCGCCGCCTGCGGGCCGTAG
Source organism: Microbacterium aurugineum (assembly GCF_023101205.1). Classification (NCBI taxonomy): domain Bacteria; kingdom Bacillati; phylum Actinomycetota; class Actinomycetes; order Micrococcales; family Microbacteriaceae; genus Microbacterium; species Microbacterium aurugineum. The sequence goes on from NZ_CP078078.1 coordinate 2,473,404, forward strand.
GTGAAGCCGAGACCGATGGTCAGGATCGCGAGACCGGCGAACAGCAGACCGATCTCGCCGGTGTTCACGAGCGGGAACAGGGTGAACACACCGATCAGCTGCAACACCCATCCGATGACGTACGTCGTACGACGGCCGATGCGGTCGGACAGCCATCCGGCGAGAAGGGTCGTGAGCAGCCAGGTGACGGCAGAACCCGCGACAGCCCAGAGGACCGGTCCGCGCTCGAGGCCGATCGACCCCTCGGGGTTGGTCGCGTAGCCCTGGATGTATCCGCCGGTGGTCATGTAGCCGACGGCGTTGTTGCCGGCGAACACCAGCGCCGCGATGATGACGAGCAGCAGGTGCTTGCGGAACAGCTGCGCGATCGGCATCTGCGCCTTCTCCTTGCGCGCAGCGAGTTCGGTGAAGACCGGGCTCTCCTCGACCTTGCGACGCACGTAGTAGCCGACGAGGATCAGCACCACGCTGAGCAGGAACGGCACCCGCCAGCCCCAGGCCATGAACTGCTCGCCGGGAGCGATCACGGTCATCAGCGCCATCACGCCCGAGGCGAGGAGCAGGCCGAGGGGAACGCCGATCTGCGGCGACGCGCCGAAGATGCCGCGCTTCTTGCGCGGAGCGTGCTCGACGGCCATCAGCACCGCGCCGCCCCACTCACCGCCGGCGGAGATGCCCTGGATGATGCGGAGCAGCACCAGCAGGATCGGCGCCGTGATCCCGATCGTCTCGTACGTGGGCAGGAGACCGATGAGCGCCGTCGCGGCGCCCATCAGGATGAGTGTCCACATGAGCACGGTCTTGCGCCCGAGCTTGTCGCCGTAGTGCCCCGCGAGGAAGGCGCCGAGCGGGCGGAAGAGGAAGCTGACGCCGACCGTCGCGAAGGCGACCAGCGCACTGTTCGCGCCCAGGGGCTCGAAGAACAGCTGCCCGAAAACGAGTCCGACCGCTGTGGCGTAGATGAAGAAGTCGTACCACTCGACGGTGGTGCCGACGACGGTTGCGAAGACGACGCGGCGCCGATCGGCCGATGTCGCGATGGTTCCGGTGGGCGTGAACCCATCCTGTGACTGCCCGCTCATGGGGTGTCTCCTTCTGGTTGTGACCGCATTGTCACGGCGCGCAGCGGAACGGATCCAAATGCTTGCCGAGGGGTGAACCGATGATATATGATTTCGAATACGACGCACAAGGCGTCGCAGACGAGCGCGAGGAGGCGCCCCGTGACGGAGACCATCAGCCGCCCCGGCAAGATCATCGCGATCCATCTGAGCTACGCGTCCCGTGCTGATCAGCGCGGCAGGCGCCCCGCCTCCCCCTCCTACTTCTTCAAGCCGGCGAGTTCCGTCGCCGCCTCGGGAGGCACGGTCGAACGCCCCGCCGGCACCGAGCTGCTCGCCTTCGAAGGGGAGATCGCCCTCGTGATCGGCACGGCGGCGCGTCGGGTCCCGCTCGCCGAGGCCTGGTCGCACGTCAGCGGGGTCACCGCATCGAACGACCTCGGCCTGTACGACCTCCGCGCGAACGACAAGGGCTCGAACGTCCGCTCCAAGGGCGGCGACGGCTACACACCGCTCGGCCCGGACGTCATCGACGCCCGCTCGGTCGACCCCGAAGCCCTCCGCGTGCGCACCTGGGTCAACGGCGAACTCCGCCAGGACGACACCACGGCGGGGCTCATCTTCCCCCTCGCGCAGCTCGTGGCCGACCTCTCCCAGCACTTCACCCTCGAACCCGGCGACGTGATCCTCACCGGCACCCCCGCCGGCTCCTCCGTCATCGTCCCCGGTGATGTCGTCGAGGTCGAGGTGGACGCCCCGACCGCTCCCGGCGCCCCGACCTCGGGCCGACTCATCACCACCGTGACGCAGGGCGATGTCCCGTTCGACGGCGACCTCGGCTCACTCCCCGCCGTGGACGATCTGCAGCGCACCGAGGCCTGGGGGTCGCGCGAGGAAGCCGGCCTCCCCCCTGTCGAGAAGGCTTCCGCGCTCTCGCCCGAGCTGCGGACGCTGCTCCTCGAAGCCCCGACCGCCGGGCTCTCGGCGCAGCTCCGCAAGCGTGGCCACCACTCCTGCTTCATCGACGGGGTGTCGGTCAACATCCCGGGTCGCAAGATCGTCGGCACCGCGAAGACGCTGCGGTTCGTGCCGTTCCGCGAAGATCTCTTCACGACCCACGGCGGCGGGTACAACGCCCAGAAGCGCGCCTTCGACGCGGTCGACGAAGATGAGGTCATCGTCATCGAGGCACGGGGCGACGCCACCACGGGCACCCTCGGCGACATCCTCGCGCTCCGGGCGAAGACCCGCGGGGCGGCCGGTGTGGTCACCGACGGCGGGGTCCGCGACTTCGATGCCGTGGCCGAGATCGGTCTGCCGGTGTTCTCCCAGGGCGCGCACCCGTCGGTCCTCGGACGCAAACACGTGCCGTGGGACGTGGATGTCACGATCTCCTGCGGCGGGGCGACCGTGCAGCCCGGCGACATCATCGTCGGCGACAGCGACGGCGTGATCGTCATCCCCCCCGGCCTGGCGGAAGAGGTCGCCGCCGATGCGGTCGCCCAGGAGATCGAGGACGCCTGGATCGCCGAGCAGGTCGCCGCCGGGCACCCGGTCGACGGGCTGTTCCCCCTCAACGCGGAGTGGCGCGCCCGCTACGAGGCCGCCACGTCCGACCGGGGACAGCGATGACCACGGTCGCCAGCACCAGCAAGTCGGAGCAGGCGTACACCTGGATCCGCTCCCGCATCGCTGCACACGTCTTCGGCCCGGGATACCGCCTGGTGCTCGGCGCGATCGCCGAGGAGCTCGACATGAGCGTGGTCCCGGTCCGGGAAGCGATCCGCCGTCTCGAAGCCGAAGGTCTCGTCACGTTCGAACGCAACGTCGGCGCGCGGGTGACGCTCGTGGACGAGAGCGAGTACGCGCACACCATGCAGACCCTGGGGCTCGTCGAGGGCGCCGCCACCGCGCTCTCCGCTCCCCTGCTCGACGCCGACGCCCTCGCCGAGGCCGCGGAGGTGAACGAGCGCATGACGCGACTGCTCGACCACTTCGACGCACACAGCTTCACGGAGTTGAACCGTCAGTTCCACTCCGTGCTGTTCGCCCCGTGCCCGAACCCGCATCTGCTCGACCTCGTCCATCGCGGCTGGGCCCGGCTCTCCGGCATCCGCGACACCACGTTCGCGTACGTCCCGGGGCGCGCCCACCACTCGGTCGACGAGCACACGCAGATCCTCGAACTCATCCGCGAAGGGGCCGACCCGCTCGAGATCGAGCTCGCCGCCCGCAACCACCGTTGGCGCACGAGGGACGCGTTCCTCGATGCGCTGCACACCCGTACCGCTCACGCCACAGGAGAACCGTCATGACTGATTCGCGCATCCCCGCCGACCTTCCCGACCACATCCAGCACTACATCGACGGCGCGTTCGTCGACTCCGTCGACGGCGACACGTTCGATGTCCTCGACCCGGTCACCAACCAGGCCTACACGACCGCCGCCGCCGGGAAGAAGGCCGACATCGACCTCGCGGTCGCCGCCGCGAGGCGTGCATTCGACGAGGGCCCCTGGCCGCGGATGCTCCCCCGCGAGCGGTCGCGCGTGCTGCACCGGATCGCGGACATCGTCGAGTCGCGCGACGCCCGCCTGGCCGAGCTCGAGTCCTACGACTCCGGCCTCCCGATCACTCAGGCTCTGGGTCAGGCCCGTCGCGCCGCCGAGAACTTCCGCTTCTTCGCAGACCTCATCGTGGCGCAGTCGGACGATGCGTTCAAGGTTCCCGGCCGCCAGATGAACTACGTCAACCGCAAGCCGATCGGCGTCGCGGGCCTCATCACACCCTGGAACACGCCCTTCATGCTCGAGTCGTGGAAGCTCGGCCCCGCGCTCGCGACCGGCAACACGGTCGTGCTCAAGCCCGCCGAGTTCACCCCGCTGTCCGCCTCGCTGTGGGCGGGCATCTTCGAGGAGGCCGGTCTTCCGCAGGGCGTCTTCAACCTCGTGAACGGCCTGGGCGAAGACGCGGGCGACGCGCTGGTCAAGCACCCCGACGTGCCTCTCATCTCCTTCACGGGCGAGAGCCGCACCGGACAGATCATCTTCGGCAACGCGGCCCCGTTCCTCAAGGGCCTGTCGATGGAGCTCGGTGGAAAGTCGCCGGCTGTGGTCTTCGCCGACGCCGACCTGGAAGCCGCCGTCGACGCCACGATCTTCGGTGTGTTCTCCCTCAACGGCGAGCGCTGCACGGCAGGATCCCGCATCCTCGTCGAGCGCTCGATCTACGAGGAGTTCGTGGAGCGCTACGCGGCGCAGGCGAAGCGCGTGAAGGTCGGCTACCCCCACGATCCGGCCACCGAGGTCGGCGCGCTCGTCCACCCCGAGCACTACGACAAGGTGATGAGCTACGTCGAGATCGGCAAGACGGAGGGGCGCCTGGTCGCCGGTGGCGGTCGTCCGGAAGGCTTCGAGGAGGGCAACTTCGTCGCCCCCACCGTGTTCGCCGACGTGTCCCCCGACGCCCGCATCTTCCAGGAGGAGATCTTCGGGCCGGTCGTCGCGATCACGCCGTTCGACTCCGACGAGGAGGCACTGTCGCTCGCGAACAACACGAAGTACGGGCTCGCCGCCTACATCTGGACCAACGACCTCAAGCGCGCACACAACTTCGCGCAGTCCGTCGAGGCCGGCATGGTCTGGCTGAACAGCAACAACGTGCGCGACCTCCGCACCCCGTTCGGCGGTGTGAAGGCCTCGGGTCTCGGCCATGAGGGCGGCTACCGCTCGATCGACTTCTACACCGACCAGCAGAGCGTGCACATCACGCTCGCGGCCCACTCGCACAACCCGACCTTCGGCAAGAACTGACCCTCTCCCCGCGCTCCGGTCGCGATATGTCACCCTATTCGGCTCAGAACGCTGACATATCGCGACCGGAACCCCCAAAGCAAGGACGCTGACATGACCGACAAGACCGCAAAGACCCTGACCTCCTCGGGCTACTACGTGAGCCAGGAGGCACCGATCCAATCGGACAACCCCGTCACGACCCCGAAGAGCACGCCACCGGACATCCTGCGGTGCGCGTACATGGAGATCGTGGTCACCGACCTGGCCGCCTCGCGACAGTTCTACGTCGACATCCTCGGCCTGTACGTGACCGAGGAGGACGAGCAGGCGATCTACCTGCGCTCGACCGAGGAGTTCATCCACCACAACCTGATCCTGCGTCAGGGGCCGATCGCCGCCGTGGCCGCGTTCTCCTACCGGGTGCGCACGCCCGAAGACCTCGACCGCGCCGTCGAGTTCTACACCGAACTGGGCTGCGACGTCCGCCGCGACGAGAACGGCTTCGTCAAGGGCATCGGCGACTCCGTGCGTGTCGTCGACCCGCTCGGCTTCCCCTACGAGTTCTTCTACGCGACGGACCACGTCGAGCGTCTGTCGTGGCGCTACGACCTGCACACCCCCGGTGAGCTCGTGCGTCTGGATCACTTCAACCAGGTCACCCCTGATGTGCCGCGCGCGGTGCGCCACTACCAGGACCTGGGCTTCCGGGTCACCGAGGACATCCAGGACGACGAAGGCACCGTCTACGCCGCCTGGCTGCGCCGCAAGCCGACCGTCCACGACACCGCGACCACCGGAGGCGACGGTCCGCGCATGCACCATGTGGCCTTCGCCACGCACGAGAAGCACAACATCCTCGCGATCTGCGACAAGCTCGGTGCTCTGCGCCGGTCGGACGCGATCGAGCGAGGCCCGGGTCGTCACGGCGTCTCGAACGCGTTCTACCTGTACCTGCGCGACCCCGACGGCCACCGCGTCGAGATCTACACGCAGGACTACTACACGGGCGACCCCGACAACCCGGTCGTGACGTGGGATGTGCACGACAACCAGCGCCGCGACTGGTGGGGCACCCCGGTCGTGCCCTCCTGGTACACCGACGCCTCGCTCGTGCTCGACCTCGACGGCAACCCGCAGCCCGTGACCGCGCGAACCGACTCCAGCGAGATGGCCGTGACCATCGGCGCCGACGGCTTCTCGTACACGCGTGCCGACGAAGGCGAGAAGTCGATGCCCGAGTACAAGCAGGGCGAGTACAAGCTGGGCCACCAGCTCTAGGAGGCACGGATGCTGTCAGAGGAGACGATCGCGCAGATCGCCGCAGAACTCGCGGAAGCCGATCGCACGCACGCGGTGATCCCCCGGATCACAGCGCGATACCCGGAGGCCACGGTCGAGGATTCGTACGCGATCCAGGGCGTCTGGCGCGACACCCAGATCGCCGCGGGTCGCCGCCTCGTCGGGCGCAAGATCGGTCTGACGTCGAAGGCGATGCAGCAGGCGACGGGTATCACCGAGCCGGACTACGGGGTGATGTTCGACGACACCGTCCACGAGTCGGGCGCAGAGATCCCGGTCGACCATTTCTCGAACGTGCGCATCGAGGTCGAGCTGGCGTTCGTGCTGAAGAAACCGCTCGAGGGGCCGGACTGCACCCTCGAGGATGCCCTGGAGGCGATCGACTACGCCGTCCCAGCACTCGAGGTGCTGAACTCCCACATCGAGCTCGAGGGGCGCACGATCGTCGACACGATCAGCGACAACGCCGCCTACGGCGCGATGGTTCTCGGAACGGTCCACCGTCGTCCGGACGAGATCGATCTGCGATGGGTGCCGGGGGTCCTCTCCCGCAACGGCGAGATCGAGGAGACGGGGGTCGCCGCCGGAGTGCTCGGCCACCCGGCCACCGGAGTGGCGTGGCTCGCCAACAAGTTCCATCAGCACGGCGCGCGTCTCGAGGCGGGCGAGATCATCCTGGCAGGATCGTTCACGCGCCCGATGTGGGTGTCGCGCGGCGATGACGTGCTGTGCGACTACGGACCGATGGGAACTGTCGCATGTCGCTTCGTCTAGATCCGTCGTTCCGAGAGCAGCTCGCCGCCACCGATCGTCCGTCCGTGGGGATGTGGGTCTGCTCGGGCAGCCCGCTCCTCGCCGAGGTCGCCGCAGGCTCAGGACTCGACTGGCTGCTGATTGACATGGAGCACTCGGCGAACACCCTCGACACGGTGCTCCTGCAGCTCCAGGCGGTCGCCACGTACCCGATCACCCCGGTCGTGCGCGTCCCCTCCAACGACACCGTCGCGATCAAACAGGTCCTCGATCTCGGGGCGCAGAACCTGATCGTCCCGATGGTGTCATCCGCCCCGGAGGCACGCGCCGCGGTCGCCGCCACCCGCTATCCCCCGGCCGGCGTCCGCGGGGTGGGCAGTGCGCTCGCACGCAGTGCCCGGTGGAACCGCGTCGACGACTACCTTCAGGAGTCCGCGCAGCACACTTCCCTCACGGTCCAGATCGAGACGACCGCCGGGGTCGAAGCCGCTGCCGAGATCGCCGCGGTCGACGGTGTCGATGCGGTGTTCGTCGGTCCGTCCGATCTCTCGGCCTCGATGGGCCTGCTCGGCCAGCAGACCCATCCCGACGTCACGGCCGCGGTCAAGACCGTGTTCGATGCCGTCACGGCCGCCGGGAAACCGGTGGGTGTCAACGCCTTCGACCCCGCCACGGCAGACGCCTACCTCGCCGCCGGTGCCGACTTCGTGGCGGTCGGCGCGGACGTCGCACTGCTCGCCCGTGCCTCCGAGGCCCTCGCCGCACGCTTCATCCGCGCGGACGGGAGCGCACGCGCCAGCTACTGACCCCTCGAATCGCGCAACCGGCTGCCTCGGTGGCCTGGAGGGGAGCATGTGCGCGATTCGAAGGTGCCCGCCGTGGCAAGATGATCGGATGCGCACGAGCGAGTCCAGGAGATGATCCGCGGCCTCGCCGCGATGCAGGACCGGAACTTCCGCTGGTTCTTCCTGGCACGCGCGATCACCATGATCACCGGCTCGATGTCGTCGATCGCACTCGCGTTCGCCGTGCTGGAGATCGACAACGACGCGCGTTCGCTGTCCTTCGTCCTCACCGCGTTCACCGTCAGCAACATCGTGTTCGTGCTGTTCGGCGGCGTCATCGCCGACCGTCTGCCGCGCGCTCTGATCATCCAGGCCTGCTACGTGGTGGACATCCTGTCCATCGGCGCGATCGCGGCCCTCCTGTTCACCGGCAATGCGACGATTCCGCTGCTCGTGCTGCTCTCGATCGTCAACGGTGCTTCGACCGCCTTCGTGCTCCCCGCGATGCAGGGCATCATCCCGCAGCTCACGACCCCCGAGCATCTGCAACAGGCCAACGCGATGCTGTCGTTCGTCCGTTCCGCCGTCACGATCGGCGGTCCGGTCCTGGCCGGGATCCTCGTGGCCACGGCCGGCCCCGCGTGGGCGATGGTGGTCCAGGCCGCGGGCTGGGCGGTCGCGATCCCGGTGCTCGCGCTCGTGAAGCTGCCGCCGCCCTCGCATGCCGGCGGCACCACGATGTTCCATGACCTGCGGATCGGGTGGCGGGAGTTCTGGAGCCGCTCCTGGTTGTGGACGGTCGTGCTGGCCTTCATGGTCATGAACGCGATCCACATCGGTGCCTGGGGCGTGGTCGGCCCCTACATCGCGAAGAACAACGACCTCCTCGGGATCACGGGGTGGGGATGGGTGCTCAGCGCCGAGGGTGCCGGCGTGCTGCTGATGACACTGCTGCTGATGTGGTTCCCGCTGCGGAGGCCGCTGCGCTACGGCATGATCGGCATCGCCGCGTTCGCGATCCCGGTGACGATACTGGGCGTCCATCCCGCCGTGGTCCTCCTCGCGATGGCCGCCTTCATCGCGGGTGCCGGCGCCGAGGTCTTCAGCACCGGATGGAACCTCGCGATGATGGAGAACATCCCCGGCGAGAAACTCTCCCGGGTCGCGAGCTACGACATGCTCGGCAGCTTCGTCGTGATGCCGATCGGCACGCTGATCTACGGCTGGCTGATCACGCACGCGGATCCTGCGACCGTGCTCGTGACCTCGGGCGTCGTCTACGCGTCGATCGCGCTGGTCACCCTGATGGTGCCGAGTGTCTGGCGGATGGGTCGACCGGAAGCGATCACGAAGACCCCGGCCGAACTAGCGGATTCATAGCATCTCCGGGGAGACTGTCGGCATGACCTACGCCGCGCTCCAGCCCCTCGCCGACCGTGCCGCTCTGTTCGTCGCGCTCCGCCAGGACGCCCTCTCCGCCGCCGCCGATGCCCTCGGCGAGCACCGCTGGGACGCGGACATGGCGCAGGGAACGCTCACCTTCACCGCGAACGACGACCCGTCGCGCCAGCTCGTCACACGCGCGCACCTGATCGCCACGATCGCACCCGGGCCGCCCTCGCTGCTCTGGGCCTGGGCTCATCCCAGTGGAGACCCGCAGGGCATCGCGACGCAGCTGCACACCTACGGCACCGCGCACGGCATCACCGAACTGACCACGCCGGAGGTGCCGTTCCCCGCCGAAGCCTCGGGTGACGAGTGGATCGCGCAGGCCGCGCACACGGTCGGCGGCGCCGCGGTCGAGCTCACCGGACGCTCGCCGTACTACTCGGCCCCCGTCGGCAACGGCACCCGGGCGGTGTTCCTGCTCGACGCTCCGCTCGCGCCGCTCACCGTCGCGGTGGCCGTCGTCGCGCTGCCCCGCGTGCTCTCGGGAATGGATCTCTCCGACGCCCGCACGGCGGTGTGGGACCTCGCGCGGCTCGCAGGCTGGACCCTCACCTGGACCGACGAGTCCTTCTCGGGCGCGATCGTCACGGATGCCTCCGGGACGGCGACGTTCCGCTTCGACGAGCAGGCCCGCATCAGCGGCATCGAGAGCACGCTCACCGCACAGGGGTGAGTCCGCGAAGGCGGATGTGGGATTCTGGTCGCATGAAGAACGGAATCGTGCGATTCGTCGCGCTCGCGGTGTTCAACGTCGCCGTTCTGCTGCTGATCGGCGTGCTGCTGCCCGGTGTCTCAGTGGGCCTGAACGCCCTGTGGGCGTCGGTCGTCCTGACCCTCGCCGCTCTCTTCGTGAAACCTCTGCTGGCAGGTGCGTTCCGCAAGTCGGCGGCGAAGTCCGCCGCCGAGCGCACGAAGGCCGGCGAGAAGGTCGTGCAGTACGTGCTCGTGTACGTCGTCGAGCTCATCATCTGGGTGCTCACGGTGTGGCTGAGCGGCGTCCGCGCCTCGGGGTTCTGGGGCTTCGTGCTCCCGCCGGTCGCTCTGCTCCTCGGCTGGGTGATCTACGACCGGATCGATGACAGGATGCGGGCCAAGACCGCGGAGATCTACGACTCCGTGCAGGCGAAGGTGAGGGGCGGCAGCCGGTCGAAGCCTGCGCCCGCCACGAACACCGCGGCGTCGGAGTCGCCGGAGATGGCGGCTGCACGCGAAGAGCTCCGCGACGGCCTGACCCCCGAACAGCGTCGAATGTTCGACGAACTCGGCTGACCGTCGTCCGGAGGGGTGCCCCACGCGGGCACCCCTCCGGAAGCGATCAGGCGAGCCGCTCTGCGGCCTCCACGACGTTCGTCATGAGCAGGGCGACGGTCATCGGGCCGACGCCACCCGGGTTCGGCGAAAGGTACCCGGCGACGTCCGCGACGCCGGGCGCCACGTCGCCGAACACCAGGTTCTTCCCGGTCTCCGGGTCGGTCTCCCGGGTCACGCCGACGTCGAGCACTGCTGCCCCCGGCTTGACGTCTTCGGGACGGATGAGGTGCTTGACGCCCGCGGCCGCGACGATGACGTCGGCCTCCCGCAGGTAGCGAGGCATGTCGACCGTGCCCGTGTGGGTCAGCGTGACCGTGGCGTTCAGGTCGCGACGGGTGAGCAGGAGCCCGATCGAACGGCCGATCGTGACCCCGCGGCCGACCACGACCACGTGCTTGCCCCTGAGGTCGTAGTCGTTGCGCAGCAGCAGCTCGATCACGCCGCGCGGTGTGCAGGGCAACGGCGTGTGGATCGGACCGTTGACGTTGAGCACCAGGCGGCCGAGGTTGGTCGGGTGCAGACCGTCGGCGTCCTTCGCCGGGTCGATCCGCTCGAGGATGGCGTCCGTGTCGAGGTGCTTCGGAAGAGGCAGCTGCACGATGTACCCGTGGCACGCGGGATCGGCGTTGAGCTCGTCGATCAGCGCCTCGACCTCGGCCTGCGTGGCGTCCGCCGGGAGCTCGCGCTGGATCGAGTTCATCCCGATGCTCTCGGACTGCCGGTGCTTCATGCCCACGTAGAGCTGCGAGGCCGGGTCGGCCCCCACGAGCACCGTCGCGATGCCCGGGGTGATCCCCTTCGCCGTCAGCGCGGCCACCCGCTCGGTGAGCTCCGCACGGATCGCGGCCGATGCGGCCTTCCCGTCCAGGATCTTCGCGGTCACTGCTGCAGGTCCGGGTAGAGCGGGAACGCGGCGGCCAGGGCGTCGACGCGGGCACGCAGCGACTCCACGTCCGCACCGGGGAGCAGTGCGAGCGCGATGATGTCGGCGACCTCGGTGAACTCGGCGTCCCCGAAACCGCGGGTCGCGAGTGCGGGCGTGCCGATGCGCAGACCCGAGGTGACCATCGGCGGGCGCGGGTCGTTCGGGACCGCGTTGCGGTTCACGGTGATGTGGATGTCGTGCAGGAGGTCTTCTGCCTGCTTGCCGTCGATCTCGGCATCACGCAGGTCGACCAGCACCAGGTGCACATCGGTGCCGCCCGAGCGCACGGCGATGCCGGCATCCTTCAGGTCCTGCTTCGACAGACGCTCGGCGATGAGTGCGGCACCGCGCAGCACGCGCTCCTGGCGCTCCTTGAACTCGGGCGTGCCAGCGAGCTTGAACGCGGTCGCCTTGGCGGCGATCACGTGCATGAGCGGCCCGCCCTGCTGGCCCGGGAACACGGCGGAGTTGATCTTCTTGGCGATGTCGGCGTCGTTGGTGAGGATGAAGCCCGAGCGCGGCCCGCCGATCGTCTTGTGCACGGTCGACGAGACGACGTGGGCGTGGGGCACCGGGTTCGGGTGCAGGCCCGCGGCCACCAGACCCGCGAAGTGCGCCATGTCGACCCAGAGCAGAGCCCCGACCTCGTCGGCGATCTCGCGGAACGCCGCGAAGTCCATCGTGCGCGGGTAGGCCGACCAGCCGGCGATGATGACCTTGGGTCGGTGCTCGATCGCGAGACGGCGCACCTCCGCCATGTCGATCGTCGAGGTCTCGGGGTCGACACCGTACGCGACGATGTCGTACAGGCGACCCGAGAAGTTGATCTTCATGCCGTGCGTCAGGTGACCACCCTGGTCGAGGGAGAGGCCGAGCAGGGTGTCGCCGGGGCGGGCGATGGCATGGAGGACCGCGGCGTTGGCGGAGGCGCCGGAGTGCGGCTGCACGTTCGCGAACTCGGCACCGAACAGGCTCTTCGCCCGCTCGATCGCGAGGGACTCGGCGACGTCGACCTCTTCACAGCCGCCGTAGTACCGACGCCCGGGGTAGCCCTCGGCGTACTTGTTCGTGAGCACCGAGCCCTGCGACTGCAGCACCGAGACGGGAACGAAGTTCTCGGAGGCGATCATCTCGAGGAAGGTCTGCTGACGCTTCAGCTCACGGTCGAGGACCTGAGCGATCTCCGGATCGACTTCGGCGAGCGGGGCGTTGAAGTAACGGTCGGTCATGATGACGTGCTCCTTTGACAACGGATTCGAAAGGGGTGTTCCTATCGGCCCAGGCGCGCGGTCGAATTCCGTGGTCAGTCGCTCCCCGGTGGTAGTCCACCCAGACGCCAGTCGCGACGGTTACGAGCATAGCCGATGCCGGAGCCGTCGCACGCGGTCGCGACGACGACGGCGCAGAATCGTTTCGATTCCCCCATTCCCTCCTGCCACGACGACCGGTAGGTTTTGTTCATGGTCCTTCCTCATCCTCTTCCGCTCGTCCCTGCGCCCGTGTCCGCCGTCGCACGGGAGGAACGGATGCCGCTCACCGCGACGACGCGCGTGCTCGGCTCCTCCCCGGCCGCCGCGCAGCTGGTCGACGCGATCGAACGCCGCACCGGAATCCGCCTCGCCCTCGTCGATGAGGCCGACGCCGAGATCGAGCTCCTCGTCGACCCCGCCTCCTCCGCACCCGAGGGCTACACGCTCGAGATCGGAGAGCGGGCGATCCTCGTCGGCGCCGACGAGGCCGGGCTCTTCTACGGCGTCCAGACCTTGCTGCAGCTGCTGCGCCAGGAGGACTCCGGCTGGGCGCTGCTCGGTGCCGACGTCGCCGACTCCCCGCGCTTCGCCCGACGAGGTGTCATGCTCGATGTGGCTCGGCACTTCTTCGGCGTCGACGACGTGAAGAAGTTCATCGACAGCACCAGCGCCCTCAAGTTCAACCACCTGCACCTGCACCTGACCGACGACCAGGGATGGCGCGTGCACATCGACTCCTGGCCGTTGCTCACCGAGCGGGCGGCCGGCACCTCCGCGAACGGAGACCCGGGTGGCTTCTACACGAAGGACGACTACCGCGAGATCGTGGCCTACGCCGCCTCGCGTCACATGATCGTGATCCCCGAGATCGATCTGCCCGGCCACACCCACGCGATCGGCGTCGCCTACCCCGAGCTCGTCGAGGCACCCGTGCTGAACGACAACCTGATCGCGGACTCCGCTCGCCTCGGCCAGCCGCTGCCCGTCGCCGGCGAGACGTACCTCGGCTGGGGCGTCGGTCACTCGAGCGTCCGCATCCACGACGAGCGCACCTACGCGTTCGTGCGCGACGTCGTCCGCGAGCTCGCCGAGATGACCCCGGGACCGTACATCCACGTGGGAGGCGACGAATCGCTCGGCACCCCGCAGGCCGACTTCGACCTGTTCGCCGAGCGCGCCACCGCGATCGTCGTCGAGGCCGGCAAGACGCCGGTCGCCTGGCACGAGATGGGCTCGGCCGCAGACATCGCCGAGGGCACCGTCGGCCAGTACTGGGGCAAGACCACCCCCGAGGGCACGCACGCCGAGGAGGCCGCCCACTTCGTCGAGCGCGGCGGCGCGCTGATCATGTCGGCGGCGAACGTCACCTACCTCGACATGAAGTACTCCGAGGACTTCCCCCTCGGCCTCACCTGGGCGGCCATCATCGACGTCCGCTCCGCGTATGAGTGGGAACCGACCTCCGTCCTCGACGTGCCGGACGCCGCGATCCTCGGCGTGGAGGCTCCGCTCTGGTCCGAGACCACCCGGACCCTCGCCGAGGTCGAACAGCTGGTCTTCCCCCGGGCGGCAGCGCAGGCCGAAGTGGCCTGGTCGCCGCAGGGAGGCCCGGAACGCACCTGGGAGTCCTTCCGCGTCCGGGTCGGGGCGCTCGCGCCGCTGTGGAAAGCTGAGGGGGTCGACTTCCACCCCGCAGAAGAAATCCCCTGGAGCGAACGTTGAGCACCCACTCCTCCGCGACCGGCTCGCTGGTCATCCATTCGGCACGCATCGTCGACGGCGGCGCGATCACCGAAGACGCCTGGGTCCGGATCGAGGAGGGCACCGTCGCAGCCCGCGGCACCGGTTCGGACTGGACATCGGCGGATGCAGTCGTCGATGCCACGTCCGTCGCCGGAGCGGGCGCCCTGCTCACCCCCGGCTTCGTGGACATCCACGGGCACGGCGGAGCCGGAGCGTCGTTCGACGACGGCGTCGACGCCATCCGCATCGGTCGCGACCTGCATCGCGCCCACGGCACCACGCGCGCCGTCGTTTCCCTGGTGACCGCATCGGTGGATTCGCTCGCACGGAACGTCGCCCTGATCGCCGACCTGACCGAGACGGACGCCGACATCCTCGGCTCCCACCTCGAGGGCCCGTTCCTCGACCCCGGCCATCACGGCGCTCATGAGCCGTCGCTGCTGCGCCATCCGGTCGCCGCGGACGTCGCACGACTGCTGGATGCCGGGCGAGGCACGGTCCGCCAGGTGACGATCGCACCGGAGCTCCCCGGCGCGCTCGACGCGATCAGGCAGATCGTGGCCGCAGGCTCGGCGGCCGCAGTGGGTCACACCGACGCGGATGCCGCGACGGCTGTCGCCGCTTTCGAGGCCGGTGCTTCGATCCTCACCCACGCCTTCAACGCGATGCCGGGCATCCACCATCGTGCGCCGGGCCCGGTGCTGGCCGCTGCGGCGGATCACCGGGTCGTGCTCGAGGCGATCGCCGACGACGTGCACCTCGATCCGCACGTCGTCAAGCTCGTGTTCGACGCGGCACCCGGTCGGGTCGCGCTCGTCACCGATGCGATGGCCGCGGCGGGAAGCGCCGACGGCCACTACGACCTCGGCGCGGTCAGCGTCACGGTGAAGAACGGCGTGGCCAGGGCGGATGACACCGGCTCGATCGCCGGCTCGACGCTCACCCAGGACGTCGCACTGCAGCGCGCGGTCGCTGCCGGCGTGACCCTCGAAGAGGCCGTGCGGGCGCTCACCGAGACCCCGGCCCGGGCGATCGGACGCGGCGCTGTGCTCGGTGGCCTGCGCCCCGGCATGCTCGGCGATGTCGTGCTGCTCGATGCGGAACTGCGCGTCGCGCGCGTCTGGTCAGGACCCCGACTCGCCTAGGTCCTGCGTCGCGCGCGACGCACAGCTCTGCGCTCTCCGGTCGTACGTGCACAGGGCGGAGGGCCGCCGTTCCCCAGATCGGCGGCCCCGTCCCCTGCAGAGACGGGCGGCCGGGAACTCCTCCCCCGAGGCTCCCGACCGGCCCACCGGCGCATTCACCCCTCGCACCAGTGCCTGAACCCCGCCCCCCGGAGGAGTTCTTCGTGGCTGTCTCTCTGTGATGAGACGACGGTCTCATCGATTCATTACGCGACTTCGTGAAAAATCTTCGAGAAGTTCCTTCCGTCGCTCACCCGGTGCGGGCGGGAGGCCGCCGTTCCCCGAACGGCGGCCTCGCTCCCCCTCCTGAGACGGACGGGCGGGGTACCTCCCCCGAGGCCCCGACCGCCCTACCGAAGCGAATACCGCTCGCACCGGCGCCTGGACTCCGCCCCCGGAGTCCGATTCGGCTGTCCTAACGATGAGACGGTCGCACCACGGATTCATTACGCGACTTCGCGAAATTCTTCGAGAAACAGCGTTTCCATGCTCGGACGCGGACCGGATCCGCCGACGCGCGCCCCCGGAAGTCTGCGTACTTCGTGGGAAAGAGTGGCTTCCCTGGGAAATTCGCGAGAGACTGGAAAAGTCGCGTGATGAGCGGCGCCTCCACGCGTCTCACCCTGTAGAGGCGCAACCGCGCCCAGCGACAGATGGATGATTGTGCACGAAGAGAACTCGAGTCACGACGAACTGATCGGTGATGCCGACCTGATCCTCCGCGCCCGTTCGGGCGACACGGGGGCCTTCGGCGAACTCTGGCGACGCCACTACCCCTCGGGAATCACGGTCGCCCGATCCATCACATCATCGATCGACCCGGATGACCTGGTGCAGGAGGCGTACACACGCATCTACCAGGCGATCATCAAGGGCGGCGGACCGAACGGATCGTTCCGTGCCTACTTGTTCACGAGTATCCGCAACACCGCGGCAGGCTGGGGACGTGCCCGTCGCGAGACCGCGATCGACGAGCTCGACACCGTCGCCGACCCCGAGACCACCGACCAGGCGGCGAACGAGGCGCTCGACCGGAGCCTCACCGCGCAGGCGTTCCGCAGTCTTCCCACGCGCTGGCAGGAAGTGCTGTGGTACACCGAGATCGAGCAGATGAAGCCGCAGGAGGTCGGTCACCTCCTCGGGATGAAGTCCGGTGCCGTGTCGCAACTGGCATTCCGTGCACGTGAGGGTCTCCGCGAAGCGTGGATCCAGGCGCATCTGCGCAGCGCCGAAGACGGCTCCGAATGCCAGTGGACCATCGAGCATCTGGGCGCCTACTCGCGGGGCAACCTCAGCACGCGCGACCACAAGCGACTCGAACTGCATCTCGACGACTGCGCGCGCTGCATGATCGTCGCTGCCGAGGCCAAGGATGTCTCGCAGCGTCTCGCCCTCGTTCTGCTTCCTCTCGTGCTGGGTGTCGCCGGCGCCTCGGGCTACCTCGCGACCCTGCAAGGCGCAGGCGCCCCGATCGTCGCTCTCGCGGCCATGCCGTCCAGCATTCCCGGTGCCGTCTTCGGCGGCGACGGAGGAGCCGGGGCCGTCGCCGCAGGCACGGCCGCGTCCGGCGCGGGCACGGGTTCCGGCGGCGGCGCAGGTTCGGGCGGCGCCGCAGGTGGCGGTGCCGGTGGCGCGGGTGCCTCCGGCGGAGTCTTCACCGGGATCGGCGCACTCGTGGGAGCGGGATCCGCGGCTCTGGTCGTGGCCGGCGTCGTCGCTGCGGCGACGATCCTCCCCGGACTCGCCGGAGCGAACCCGGAGACGTCGCTGCCCAGTGCCGGCGACACCGACCCGTCGTCGATCACCTCGGACGTCGGACCCGATGAGTCGATGACGCTCGACGAACCTGTCGTGATCGACGAGCCGGTCACCCCTCCGCCTGCGCCGGTCCCTCCTGTGGAGGAGACCAGGACGCCCGCCGCGGACGCGGCCCCACCGGTCGAGACCCCTCCGGTCGCCCCGGTGACCCCGGTGGCCCCTGTGGCTCCGGTCGCGCCTCCCGAGCCGGTCGACCCCGTGCCTCCCGTCGATCCCCCGGACCCCGAGGTCGCGGAGTATCCCGTGATCATCTTCGGTGCGCCGGGCGCGACCGTCGAGGGACTGCTCGACGACAGCCCGGACGGCGGCGACACCATCGTCCTCGATGAGTTCGGCCAGGGGACGCTCGTCTTCTCGCCGAGCGTCGCTCAGAACGCCGCGCCCGAGGCGACGAAGGTCACCGTCACCCACACGCCCCCCGTGGGACAACAGGCGTTGATCCACCTGCCGCTGCGGGACTTCACTCCTGAGGGCGGCGTCATCGGGATCCGGTTCCTGGGCGACTGGGAGATTCCGCCGACGGAGGAGCCGGACACCGAGGACCCCGCGACCGAGGAACCGAACCCCGAGGACCCCCCGGCAGAGGAGCCCCCGACAGAAGAGACGCCGCTCGACGAGTCCACGAACGACACGACGCCGACGGACGACACGACGCCCGCCGACGAGACCCCCGTGGACCACGCACCTGCAGACGAGGAGCCCACGGAGGCTACCCCGCAGGAGACGGACCCCGCCGCGGTCGAGCCTGCCGCGTCCACGGCTCCCGAATCCGCTGCGCCCGGCACCGGAGCAGCGGATGACTCCACGGCCCCGACCGAGGACGCTCCCGCCGACGAATAGACTGGATCCATGCCCTCGGATTCCGCCCCCGTCCCCGGTGTCGACCGCCCGGCCTTCTCCGTCCTCGACATCGTCCGCGCCGTCGTCCTGGTCGTCGCCGTGGCCTCGCTCGCGCTGTGGGGCTTCGCCAGCTGGGACCTCCCGTGGAACATCATCGTCGGCATCGGGGCACCCGTCATCGTGGTCGTGATCTGGGCGCTGTTCCTCTCGCCACGGGCGGTGCTCCGTGTGCACCCGTTCCTTCGCGCCGCGGTCGAGCTGCTCATCTACGTCGGTGTGACCATCGCGTGGTGGTCGATGGGACAGGCCCTGATCGGCACGGCTTTCGCGCTCGTGGCCGTGGTGTCCGGGGTGCTCAGCGGTCGGCGCGCGCTGTCGTGAGTGCCCTGTCGTGAGTGCCCTGTCGTGACTGTTCTGACGCTTCTGCGCGAGTCGCTCGGCGCGCTCATCGACACCGACGAGGCCTCGCTCGAGGAGGCCAGAGCCGATCGATCGGGTCACGCGGCACCCGGACGCCCTCTCGCCGTCGTGCATGCGGAATGCGTCGAAGACGTCCAGAAGACGATGCGCATCGCCACCGAGACCCGTACGCCGGTCGTCGTCCGTGGTGCCGGGACCGGTCTGGCCGGCGCGGCGAACGCCGGCAGCGGCGAGATCGTGCTGTCCCTGCGGCGCATGACCAAGATCCACGAGGTGCGTCCCGACGATCTGCTCGCCGTCGTCGAGCCGGGCATCCTCAACGCCGACCTCAACACCGAACTCGCACGGCACGGGCTCTGGTGGGCGCCCGACCCCGCGAGCCGCGACATCTCCACGGTCGGCGGCAATATCGCCACCGGCGCGGGCGGACTGCTGTGCGCTAAGTACGGTGTCGTGCGCGATGCCGTGCTCGGCGTCGACCTCGTCCTCGCCGACGGCAGGCTGCTGCATCTCGGGCATCGCAGCGTCAAGGGCGTGACGGGCCTCGACCTCACCGCGCTGGTCGTGGGCTCCGAGGGCACTCTGGGCGTGATGGTCGGAGCGACGCTGAAACTGCGCAGGCTCGTCCCGGGCGAGACCTGCACGATCACCGCCACCTTCCCCGGCGTCCGCGCCGCTGCGGCGGCCTCCGCCGCGGTGACCGCCGCAGGCGTGCAACCGGCGATCATGGAGCTGATGGACGCGGCCAGCCTCGCGGCCGTGCACGCGTTGCTCTCGCTCCCCGCCCCCACGTCAGGGGCGGCCCAGCTGACCATCCAGACCGATGGCCCCGCGGCCGTCGCCGAGGCCGCCACGATCGCCGAGATCCTCCGCGCCCACGAGGGGGTCACGGTCGTCTCGCGCGACCGCGCCGAAGGGGAACGGCTGCTCGCGATCCGCCGGTCCATGCACGCCGCGATGGCGTCGCTCGGCACCACACTCATCGAGGACGTCTCGGTGCCGCGCAGTGCGATGCCCGCGATGTTCGACGAGATCGCGCGCATCGAGCAGGAGTACGCGCTGACGATCCCGACCGTGGCGCACGCCGGCGACGGAAACCTGCACCCGAACTTCCTCTTCGACGGTCCTGAGGCACCGCCGGAGGTCTGGGCCGCGGCCGACGAGCTGTTCCGCGCAGCGATCCGGCTGGGCGGGACCCTGACCGGTGAGCACGGCATCGGGGTCCTCAAGCGCCGCTGGCTCGCCGACGAGCTGGGCGAGGACCAATGGCAGCTGCAGCGTCAGATCGCCGCGGTGTTCGACCCGCTCGGCATCCTCAACCCCGGGAAGGTCTTCAGCCCCGATGCCTGACATCCACGTGAGCGCGGCCGTGATCGCGGATGACGAGGGCCGGGTCCTGGTCGTGCGCAAACAGGGGACGACCCGGTTCATGCAGCCCGGCGGCAAACCCGAGCAGGGTGAGACCGCTGCGCAGACCCTGATCCGCGAGCTGCACGAGGAACTGGGGGTGCTGCTCGACGAGTCCGACCTCCGCCCCCTCGGCACCTTCATCTCCGCGGCCGCGAACGAGCCGGGTCACCGTGTCGTGGCCGAGGCTTTCGCCGCCTCGCTCGATCCCGGATCCGTGACGGTCCAGGCGGAGCTGGCCGAGCTGCGGTGGATCACCCCGAGCGATGTCGCGACACTTCCGCTGGCGCCCCTGAGCATCGAGCACCTGCTGCCGATCGCCTGGCCCCCGCTCGCGGACTGACCGCGTCCTCCGGCGTCAGATGCCCTGCCAGGCCGGCTTGTTCGCGAAGGTGTAGCGGTAGTAGTCGGCCAGGGCGAGGCGAGACGCCGCGGCCTCGTCGACGACGACCGTGGCGTGCGGGTGCAGCTGGATCGCAGAACCCGGGAGGAGCGCGGTGAGCGGCCCTTCGACCGCGCGGGCGACAGCGTCGGCCTTCCCCTCGCCGAACGCGAGCAGCACGAGGTGGCGCGCCTTCAGGATGGTGCCGAGCCCCTGCGTGATGCAGTGCATCGGCACGTCGTCGATCGAGTCGAAGAAACGGGCGTTGTCTTCGCGGGTCTGCTCGGTGAGGGTCTTCACACGGGTGCGCGAGGCGAACGAGGAACCCGGCTCGTTGAAGCCGATGTGCCCGTCGGTGCCGATCCCGAGGATCTGCAGGTCGACACCGCCGGCGGCGTCGATCGCGGCCTCGTAGTCGTCACCCGCGTGCTGGATCGTCGCGAGCGCACCGTTGGGCACATGGATCCGCTCCGGATCGAGGCCGAGCGGCTCCACGACCTCGCGCGAGATGACCGACCGGTAGCTCTCCGGGTGCGCGGGGTCGATGCCGACGTACTCGTCCAGGGCGAAGCCTCGCAGCTGCGAGAGATCACGACCGGCCAGCTGGGCGCGCAGAGCCTGATAGACGGGCAGCGGAGTCGATCCCGTTGCGAGGCCGAGGACGGCGTCGGCACGACGCTCGATCAGCTCCACGATCTCGGTGGCGACCAATGCGCCGGCGGCCTCGGCATTCTCGACGATGACGACCTCAGCCATGCGGGACGATCTCCTTCTCGGTGATGGATGCGCCGACGAGTGCGGCGCCGAAAGCGGCAGCGGGAGATCCCGCGGGGAGCAGTTCGATTCTCTCATCCAAGCGGAGCGACCGCATGAACGGTGACGCCTCCGCCCCCGCATGCAGCGCCGCGCGGACACCGTTCTCGAGACGGTCACCGAGCGCGGTGAGCCCGCCCCCGATGATGACGGTCTCGACATCCGCCGAGAGCACGAGCACACGCACCGCGGCCGCAGCGCCGTGATAGAGATCATCGCGAAGGGCGGACGCCAGGGGATCGCCGGCGTCGGCGGCATCGAAGATGTCCCTGATCGGCAGCGCCCCCGGCCGCCCCCAGGCCTTGGCGAGTGCTCCCCCACCGCAGAAGGTCTCGACACAGCCGCGCTGCCCGCAGCCGCAGAGCCGTCCGTGCGGATCGACCGAGATGTGCCCGACCTCACCGGCCGTCCCGCGGGCGCCGCGCCAGATGCGTCCGTCGAGCACGATCCCGGCCGCGACGCCGGTACCGAGATTCAGATATGCCATCGACCCGGTGACCCCGCTGAGCACGGCCGCCCCGAGGGCCGCCGCCTTCACGTCGTTCTCGACGCGGAAGGGTACTCCGAGGGCGCGCTCGGCTCGATCCGCGAGATCGAGTGACTCCACGCCGAGATTGACCGCGTGGACGACGCGCCCCGCTTCGGCGTCTACCAGCCCCGGGATGCCGATGCCGACGGAGCCGATGCGCGAGATCGGAAGGCCGGCCTCGTCGGCGAGCGCGGCGACCGACGCCACGATGCTCTCGACGACCGCCTCCTCACCCCATCCGGTCGGCCGGCGGTGGCGACCGATGATCTCGCCGGTGGCGTCGACGGCGACCGCGTCGATCTTGGTGCCGCCGACGTCCAGGCCCACTCGAATCTGCCGACCGGCTCGGTCGGCGGCTCCTGCACCCTTCATCGGATGCGGCTCCCCGTGGTGTCAGCGTCGGTGCAGGCGGACGTCACGACACTCCCAGCTGTCCGGAGAGCACCATCACCGCAGCACCGCGCAGGACGATGTCGTCCTGATGCGTCAGTCGCACGATGACGTCTTCGAACACGCCCTCGAGGGTCCGTGCGTGGAGGGTCTCGATGGCGGCGTCGATCAGGATGCCGTCGAGCAGGTCGGCCGGACCGGACAGGACGACCTCGGACAGGTCCAGCGCGGCGACGATGGGGGCGATGGCGATCGCCATGCGGGTCCCGGCGTCACGGAGGATGTCGTCGCGGGAGTCGGGGTCGGCAGCGATCGCGGCACCCAGGCGGCTGACGCTCAGCCAGGCCTCGAGGCAGCCGTCCTTGCCGCAGGCGCATCGCGGTCCGCCGTCGGTGCCGACGACGACGTGTCCGATCTCCCCCGCGGCGAAGCGGCTCCCGAGCAGCGGCTGGCTTCCGGTGATGAGACCGGCACCGACGCCGCGTCCGATCTTGATGAGCATGAAGTCGGCTTTGGCTTCGCCGAAGGTGTACTCGGCCAACACGGCGGCGTTGGCGTCGTTCCTGGCGAGCACGGGAAGGTCGAGATCGACCCCGAGCTTCGCTTCGAGCGGGAAGTTCGTCCATCCGAGGTTCGGTGAGCTCAGCACGACCCCGTCCGGCCGCACCACACCGGGCGTGCCGATCCCGACGCCCAGCAACGGCTGGGTGGAGGCGGCGATGAGCGTCTGCGCGAGCTCGCGCAGCGCGGCATAGGCGGCTTCGCCGTCGGGCGACTCCGGGCGCGGCACCTCACGACGTTCGAGCACGTCGCCGTCGAGGCTCAGGACGGCACCGGTGAAGGCGCTGGGGCCGGAGAGATCGAGACCGAGGATCTGGTGACCGACGCGGTCGATGTCGATGAGGATCGGCGGCTTGCCGGGACCGACGGCCTCGCGGACGCCCATCTCGATGACGATGCCGTCTGCGATGAACTCGGCGACCAGGTCGGAGATGGTCACCCGGGTCAGCCCCGTCTCGCGGGACAGGTCAGCGCGGCTCATGGCTCCCGCGTGGTACAGCGTCTGCAGGACCAGGGCGCGATTGTGTCCGCGCGCGTGCTCCGGAAGCACTTTCGAGCGGGACCGCAGGTGGCGCCCCGGGCCGAAGGCATGCGTGTTCACGCCGAGGTACTCCACCGGCGAGGCGGGACGCTGTTCATCCGAAACGGACATGTTTGTTAGTAGACCTTACGAACAAAATTTGTGCAACCTCTCCCCGCAGACCCGCGAGGAGGGTTACCGAAACGTTACATTACTTTCGATGCTCGACGGGAGTGCTCTCCGAGCGCTCCCTGAGACGGGCGACCAGGCCGGCGACGATCCCCTCCCTGGCCTCGATCGTGAGGGGCTTGCCGGGCACTCCCGGACGACGCTGATCGGGCGTGGGCCCATCCAAGGGACGATACCGCACACCCGCGGCGCGCAGACGGCGCAGATGGGTCGGAAGGCGCCGAGCGAAGTCGGCGTACGGTGCCGGCTCGCCGCCCTCCCAGAGCCGTTCGGCGATCGCCGCGAGCCGCGGGAACATCGCGAAGTCGACACGGTCACGGGTGGGCAGATGCTCGCTCCAGACGTTGGCCTGACCGCCCACCGCGCCCTCCTCGACGCGAAGCGAGTACGCGCGCTCGATCGTCAACGGCGGCCCCACCCTGATCGGCTCCTCCGCCGACTCCGATTGCGGGTAGTCGAGATAGGCCTCGAGGTCGGGACAGGCCACGACGGGGATCCCGCGCGACAGGGCGGCCCGCATCGCCACCGGCCCCCGCCAGGCGAGGATCCGCACTCCTTCCGGCACCTCGCCCTCGAGCACCTCGTCCCACGCGAGCGCCGTGCGCCCTCTGGCCCGGACGTGCGCGACGAAGTGCGCCGTGAACCACGGCTGCACGTCGTACGGGGTGGCGAGTCCGAGTTCCGTCATCCGCGCGGCGGCCGCCGGGCTCTCCGCCCACTCGGTCACGGGGACCTCATCGCCGCCGATCCCGATCCACTCCGAGGAGAACACCTCGCACAGGGCATCGATCGCCGCGCGCCCGAACGCCAGCGCGGCCTCGGTCGGCGCGAGGGTGCGGGGATTGACCCCGAAGCGCTCCCACGCGGAGACAGCCGGGTCGGCGACATCGACGTTGCCGAGCTGCGGGTAGGCGGCGAGCGCGGCCTGGACATGGCCGGGCAGCTCGACCTCCGGCACGAGCGTCACGAAGCGATCGGCCGCGTAGGCGACGAGCTCGCGCAGCTCCGCGGTGGTGTAATACCCCTCATGCACGCCCGGCTCGACGGTGGCGAGCGGACCATGACCGCGCTGCGTCGCTTCTCGGCGCGAGCCGACCTCGGTGAGCAGCGGGTAGCCGGGAACCTCGAAGCGCCACCCCTGGTCATCGGTGAGGTGCAGATGCAGGACGTTGAGGTGGTGCTCGGCGAGGAGGTCGATCACCCGACGCACCTCGTCGACCGGCCGGAAGTGCCGCGCCACATCGAGCATGACCCCGCGCCAGCCGTATGCGGGCGCCCCCTCCCACGCACCGGCCGGGACCAGCGCCGACTCCGCATCCGGATCGCGCAGCTGTCTCAGCACCGTGGCGCCCCGGAACACCCCGGCCGCACTCGCGCCCCGGACCTCGATGCCGTCGGCGTCCACGCGCACGCGGAAGGCCTCGTCGGCGATGCGGCCGTTCGACGCCGCCGCGGCGCCGAGGTCACCGTCGATGAGCAGCCGGATGGGTGCGGCGGCGGCATCGTGCCCTCCACCGCCCAGCCGCGCAATCGCGGCGGCGACCTCCGGTGACCCGGCGATCGGTGTCCCGCTCGTCCAGACGAAGCCGGGCTCCGCAGCATCGATGTGCGCCCGGACGCGGGGTACCGTCGACCGATGTGCCGCCGGTGGCATCCTCAGCGCCCGTCCCGGCGCGGCCCCCGTGGGTTCGCCGTCGGAGACCACGGCCACGCCGTCGACCAGCACCTCGACGATGCCCTGCGGAGCGGTGAAGGGGCTGTCGAAGGTGGCGCCCGCGGCGATCGTCTCCGGATCGAACAGCACCAGGTCGGCGATCGCTCCCTGCCGGATGACGCCGCGCGGGGCGTCTCCGCGGTCGAGGCCCAAGCGACGCGCCGGCGTCGCGGAAAGGTGCTGGACAGCTTCCTCCAGCGTGAGGACTCCGAGCTCGCGCACGTAGTGTCCGAGGTACCGGGGGAAGGTGCCACGGCCCCGCGGGTGCGGTCGGGCACCAATCAGGATCCCGTCGCTTCCTCCCGAGTGCTGCGGATGGCGCATGATCGCGCGCACGTTCTCCTCATCACCGATGTGCATCAGGATCCCGGTCGCACCGGCATCGGCGAGCACCGTGTCGAGCACGACGTCGACGGCCCGTCGTCCGGTCGTCTCGGCGATCTCCGCCACCGTGCGACCGACGAGATCGGCGAGTGCGGGGTTGGCGGTGCCGGAGATCTGGATCTGCGTCCAGTCCGCCGTCTCGCCGTGGAACCCGTCGCAGCCGATGTCCTCGAGCTCTACGCGCACGGCTTCGCGGCCGGCGGCGTCGAGGTCAGAGATGACACGCAGCAGGTCACCCGTCGCTGCCAGCCTGCTCGGCAGCAGAGCCGCGAGCGTCGTCGCACCAGGCAGGTAGGGGTAGGTGTCCAGGGTCACGTCGACACCGTCGGCGAGGGCCCCATCGATCACTGCCAGCAGTTCCCCGGCGCGTCCCCTGTTCGGAGCGAAGTTCATGGTGGCGTGCGTGAGATGCACGGGGCAGCCGGTGCGGCGACCGATGTCGAGCGCCTCCCGGTAGGCATCGAGCGCTCCCCCGCCGTAGCTGCGGGTGTGCGGGGCCCAGTATCCGCCGCGCTCGGCGACCACCCGGCACAGCGCCTCGAGTTCGGCCACGTCGGCATACATCCCGGGCGTGTAGGTGAGGCCGCTCGACATCCCGAAGGCGCCGGCGTCGAGAGCCGCGCCCAGCAGCTCCGCCATCGCGGTGATCTCCTCGGCGGTCGCCGGACGGTTCTCGTGACCGACCACCATCATCCGGAGGTTCCCCTGGGGCACGAGGACAGCGGCGTTCGCGACCGTCGCCGCGTCGATCGCGGAGAGGAGGTCGTCCATGGTGCGCCAGGGCGTGTCGGCGGGCATCCCGTTCCATCCGGCGATCTGGCCCGGGATGACCGCGGCGGTGGCGTCGTCGAGCGGCGCATAGCCGAGACCGTCCTGGCCGAGGACCTCGGTCGTCACGCCCTGCCGGATCTTCGCGTCGTGGGCGGTGCCGCTCAGCACCGCGAGCTCGCTGTGGGCGTGCATGTCGATGAATCCGGGGGCGAGCACGAGACCGCGCGCGTCGATCTCGATCGCCCCGTCCGGAAGGTCGAGGACATCGTCCGGCTCGGCGACCGGCAGGACCGCGACGACCCGGGCCCCTTCGACCGCCACGTCGGCAATGAAGCGGGCGGCACCCGTCCCATCGACGACCGTCGCTGAGCGATACACCCGCACCAGCCCGACCGCAGCCTTCTCCGCGCTCAGAAGCATGTCGCGACCGCTCCGATCACGCGAGGATCAGCGGCGTCGGGATCGTCGATGACCGCGACCACCCGCCACTTGTCGAACGCCGTGCACGGGTGTGAGAGACCGAGACGCACGACGTCGCCGACGGCCACCGCCGCGCCGTCCGTGAGGTGGAGGAAGGCGTGCTGGTCGTTCAGGGCGGTGATCTCCCCCTCGACGGATTGCGGCACGGGCAGGTCGAGATCGAACGGCACATCCCGCCGACCCGCATCGAGCAGGGCGAGTCCGTCCTCCGGCTGCGACACGACGCGGGACCAGGCGTGCATCGCGGAGCGAAGCGGCGCGGTGCCGGTCACGGGGCCGAACGGGGACATCCGTGAATAGAAGCCGTCGTCGTGGATCTGGAACGCGCCCGAGCGGAGGACGACATCCGCCCCGGTCCCCGCGGAGGAAAGCACAGCCGCCGCGCGGTCGGGAAACGCGCTGCCGCCGGCACTGAGCACGGGCCGGACACCTTCGGGGTACTCCACCCTCGTGTGCAGTGCGACCATGGTCCGGAGGTAGGCGTCGACAGCCTCGATGGACGCGTCACTGCGGTCCGGTCCGAACGGTCCCTCGTAACCCGTGACACCGGCGAGCCGGAGACCGGGGGCGTCCGAGATCGCCTGAGCGATCCGCTCCCCCTCCGCCACGGTCCGCGCGCCCGTACGGCCGTGGGCGCCGCCCAGCTCGACGAGGACATCGAGCGGTCGTGCCGCATCACCCATCCCCGCCGCCAGGATCTCGACCCCGGCGAGCGAGTCCGCCCCGCACAGGACGCGCAGATCCTCGTCGGCGGCGAGCAGCTCACCGAGTCGACGCACGGCGGCGCGGTCGGTGACGGCGTTGGCGATCAGGACGGTCGGGACGCCCGCGTCGATCGCCACCTCGGCCTGCCACGGTGTGGCGACCGAGATGCCCCATGCCCCCGCGTCGAGGAGCCGCTGCCAGAGCGCCGGCGCCATCGTGGTCTTGCCGTGCGGGGCGAGCAGCACCCCCTGCTCCTTCGCCCAGGCGAACACGGTCTCCTCGTTGTGCCCCAGCGCCTCCTCGTGCACCGTGAGCACCGGGGTGACCAGATCGGAGAGGCGCAGTCCGGCATCGGGCACCTCCGAGAGACGGAGTCCCGCGGCGCGCGCCGGGAAGCCCTTCGTCCAGGCGCCGAGAACGGGATCCGGAATTTGTAGAGGCATCTAACAAGGCTACTAGGCTGGCGGCATGACCGCGAAGATCCGAGTTTCCACCGACGCCGCCCCCGCCCCCGCTCACACCTTCTCCCAGGGGATCCGCAAGGGTCCGTTCGTGCAGGTCTCCGGGCAGGGCCCCGTCGACCCGCAGACGAACGAATACCTCCACCCGGGGGACGTCGCCGCGCAGACCACTCGCACCCTCGAGAACGTCAAGGCGATCGTGGAGGCATCGGGCGCGACCTTCGATGACGTCGTGATGCTGCGCGTCTACCTCACCAAGCGCGAGGACTTCCCGATCATGAACGACGCCTACGGTGCGTTCGTCACGGCACACACCACGAGCGGCGTGCTCCCCTCGCGCACCACCGTGTTCACCGGCCTGCCGCGGGAGGAGATGCTCGTCGAGATCGACGGCATCGCCATCATCGACTGACACCCGGAGCGCGGGGGGTGACGATACCACGGACCGTTGCCTCCCCGTTACCTCCCATCCCGTACCATTGATCCCCAGGACACGTTTGAGAACCGGGGGGTGAAGTTCGTGACCGATCTGATTTCTGCGCCGGGCGCAGCCGAGGCGCACGGCGACCACTCCGCCTCGACGGCCGTGCTCACGCCGGCAGACGCGCCGACCGACACGGTGCCGCCCACCACCGGCGAGCAGCCGCTGGCCTGGGCTCCGATCGAACCGGCCCCCAAGAAGCGGCACCTCGGCCTCTGGATCGGGATCGGTCTCGGCGCCGTCGCTCTGGGCGCAGGCGCCGCATCCCTGGTCCTCATCGCACCGGGCACCACCGTCGCCGGAGTGCCGGTCGGCTGGATGACGCCGGGCGCTGCCGCCGAGGCCGTCAGCACGCAGATCGCTCAGACCGAGGTCACCCTGACGGGTGCGGGAGAAGACACCGTGCTCACCGGCGCAGACCTCGGCGCCACGGTCGACGCCACCGCGCTCGCCGATACCGCTTTCGCAGAGCGTCCGCTCTGGAATCTCGGCATGTGGATGGGCGATCCCGTCCCGGGCGAGATCACCCTCGATGCCGACACCGCGTCCGCGGCGCTGCGCAGCGCCGTCCCGACGAGCTTCGACGACCCGGTGGACGCCGGTGTCGTGTTCGACGCGGCCGCCGGCACCTACGTCATCACCCCGTCCGAGGCCGGCACCGGAATCGATGTCGACGATCTCAATGCCGCCTTCGCCGACGCGGTCGCCGGCGGGAGCACGACGTTCGACTACCCGGGTGGTCCTGCTGAAGCCCTGCCCGCCGTCTCCGACGACGACGCCACGGCCACGGCCGCCTCCCTCAACACCATGCTCTCGACCGTCGGCTTCTACGTGGGCGACGAACGCACCGTCCCCGTCGCGCCGGCAGTCGCCGCCAGCTGGCTCACCGTGATCGATGAAGACGGCCAGCTGCGCATCGAGGCCGACCCCGCGACCATCCAGGCGACCGTCGACACGCTTCCCGGACTCGTCGACCGCGCTCCGGTCAACGCCACGAACATCGTCGACTCCGGCGGCACCGTGCTCCGCGCCGAGCGGGAGGGCGTCGCAGGCCGCGCGCTCGGTGACACCTCAGACGTCGCGGCGGAGTTCGCTCAGCAGCTCGCCGCGGGCGACGGCGTCTACAAGCTCACGGTCACCGAGACCGCATTCGAGACGGTCAACCTCTTCCGTCGTATCGAGATCAACCTGAGCCAGCAGCGCACGTACCTCTTCGAGAACGACGAGGTCGTCAAGTCCTGGGCCGTCTCCACCGGTCTTCCGGGCACCCTGACCCCGGCGGGCAACTTCCGGGTGTTCGCGCACACGGCGATGCAGGACATGGGTTGCTTCGAGGGCGCACCCTACTGCACGGAAGACGTGCCGTGGATCACCTGGTTCGCCCCGAACATCGGCTTCCACGGCACCTACTGGCACAACAACTTCGGTCAGCGGATGAGCCACGGCTGCGTCAACCTGCCGATCGATCTGGCCAAGTACGTCTACGACTGGTCCCCCGAGGGCCTCGAGATCTCCGTCTACTACTGATCCGCACGCACCCCTGATCCGCACGCACCGCTGATCCGCACGGTACGCCTGTGCCTCCTCAGCCCCCGCCAGCCTTGTGCGCGCCGGCCGCGCAGATGCATGGCCGAACCACACCTGCATGACCCCGCCCCCGGACCGGGTCATGCGTGTGGTCGGGGATCATGCATCCGGAAGGGAGCTGGGACGGGAAAGGGGGCGGATGCCGACGCATCCGCCCCCTTTCCCGTGGATCAACGCAGGGCGTCGACGATGCCGTTCAGCGTCACGGACGGGCGCATGACAGCGGACACGAGGGCGTCATCCGGACGGTAGTAGCCGCCGATCTCCACCCGCGCGCCCTGCACCGCGTTGAGCTCGGAGACGATCTTCTCCTCGTTCTCGGTGAGCGTCGCGGCGATCGGGGCGAAGGCCGCAGCGAGTTCGGGGTCCTTCGTCTGCTTCGCGAGCTCCTGCGCCCAGTACAGGCCCAGGTAGAAGTGGCTCCCGCGATTGTCGATCGTTCCGAGCGCGCGTCCCGGCGAACGGTCCTCTTCGAGGAAGGTTCCGGTCGCGGCGTCGAGGGTCTCGGCCAGCACCCGCGCCTTCTCGTTGCCCGTACGGTCAGCGAAGTGCTCGAGCGAGGCGGCCAACGCGAAGAACTCGCCCAGCGAGTCCCAGCGCAGGTAGTTCTCCTCCACCAGCTGCTGCACGTGCTTGGGTGCGGAGCCTCCCGCCCCCGTCTCGAACAGTCCACCGCCGGCGAGGAGCGGCACGATCGAGAGCATCTTGGCGCTCGTGCCGACCTCGAGGATCGGGAACAGGTCGGTCAGGTAGTCGCGCAGCACGTTGCCCGTCACCGAGATGGTGTCCAGGCCGTGGCGCATGCGCGCGAGCGTGTAGCGCGTGGCTTCCTCGGGCGCGAGGATCGTGATCGTCAGCCCCTTGGTGTCGAGCGTCGCGAGCCCCTGGTGCACCTTGGCGATGATCTGCGCGTCGTGCGAGCGGTTGGCGTCGAGCCAGAACACCGCGGGGTCGCCGGTGGCACGGGCACGCGAGACCGCGAGTCGGACCCAGTCCATCACCGGGATGTGCTTGGTCTGCGTCGCGCGCCAGATGTCGCCCTTGCCGACCGTGTGCTCGATGACGACGGTGCCCTCACTGTCGAGCACCTGGACGATACCGTCCGCCGCGATCTCGAAGGTCTTGTCGTGGCTGCCGTACTCCTCGGCCGCCTGCGCCATCAGCCCCACGTTGGGAACGGTGCCGATCGTGGCGGGGTCGAGCGGACCGTTGGCGATCACGTCGTCGATCACGGCCTGGTAGACGCTCGCGTAGGAGGAGTCGGGGATGACGGCGAGAGTGTCCGCCTCTTCCCCGTCCTTGCCCCAGAGCTTGCCGCCGTTGCGGACGAGCGCGGGCATCGACGCGTCGACGATCACATCGCTCGGCACGTGCAGGTTCGTGATGCCCTTGTCGGAGTTCACGTACGAGAGGCGGGGCCCCTCGGCGATGGCCTTGTCGAAGGCCGCGGCGATCTCTTCGCCCCCCGCGACGTTCGCGAGTCCGCTGAGGATCGATCCGAGGCCGTCGTTCGCGCTGAGCCCGGCAGCGGCGAGCTGATCGCCGTACTGCGCAAACACGTCGGCGAAGAAGGCCCGCACCACGTGACCGAAGATGATCGGGTCGCTGACCTTCATCATGGTGGCCTTGAGGTGCACCGAGTAGAGCACGTCGTCGGCCTTCGCGGCCGCCAGAGTGTCGGCGAGGAACGCGTCGAGCTCCGTGGCTGAGAGGAAAGTCGCGTCGATGATCTCGCGCGGCAGGACCTTGAGTCCTTCCTTGAGCACCGTGACCGTGCCGTCCTCCGCGGTGTGACGGAAGCTGAGCACGTCGTCGTGGGCCGCGACCCAGGAACGCTCGTTGTGCTTGAAGTCGTCGTGGCCGAGGGTCGCGACACGGGTCTTCGATCCCGCAGCGAACGGCTTGTTGCGGTGCGGGTGCTTCTTCGCGTAGTTCTTCACCGCGAGAGGAGCGCGGCGGTCACTGTTGCCCTCACGCAGCACCGGGTTCACGGCGGAGCCCTTGATGCGGTCGTAGCGGGCCCGGACGTCCTTCTCCTCGAGCGACGACGGCTCGTCCGGGAAGTCCGGGATGTCGTAGCCCTGCGCCTGCAGCTCGGCGATCGCGCCCTTGAGCTGGGGAATGGACGCCGAGATGTTCGGCAGCTTGATGATGTTCGCCTCGGGGAGCGTGGCGAGTCCGCCCAGTTCCGCGAGCGCATCGCCGACCTGCTGCTCCGGCGAGAGCTTCTGGGGGAAGGCAGCGAGGATGCGTCCTGCCAGCGAGATGTCGCGAGTCTCGACCTCGATGCCTGCCTGGCCGGTGTAGGCCTGGATGATCGGCAGGAACGAGGCGGTGGCGAGCGCCGGCGCTTCGTCCGTGTGCGTGTAGATGATGGCGTCGTCGGTCACCAGGTGGTTCTCCGCTCTGATAGTCAATTTGTCTCGACACCAAGATACCTGAGTGGCTCTGACCGCGTGGCCGGACCGGTCCCGGCGACGCCTCCCTGGGCACGACGCGCGAGCACGCCGAAGTGAAATGTTCCGCGGGGACGTGTGCCTCCGCGCCGGAGGGGTTAGCCTGGGTGCATGTCCGAACTGCGCATGGTCGAACTCTCCGCTGCGACGATCGTCGCCGTGAACAACCTGTCGCTCAAGCCCGGACAGGAGCAGTTCCTCGCTCCCGTCTCGTACGGGATCGCGGCCACGGTCATCAATCCGAAGACGTCCTGGCAGCGGGTGATCCTCGACCGCAACGAGGTCGTCGGCTTCGTCAGCGCGAACTTCGACGACGAAGCGCCGGAGGAGCACTTCCGCTCCGTGCTGTGGCGCATCAACGTGGACGCCGACGATCAGGGACGCGGCGTCGGCCGGTATGCGGTCGAGTCCCTCATCGACGAAGCCCGCGCACGTGGTGTCGACCACGTCAACGTGATCTACGAGGCCGGAGAGGGCGGTCCGGAGACGTTCTTCCACCGCGTCGGGTTCACGCCCGTCGGCGAGACCGCCTACGGCGAGGTCATCGCCGAGATCCGAGTCACACCCTAGACCGGCGGCGGGGTCTCGAATCCCCTCCCCCATCGAGACCTCGTCGCCCTCGGCTGCGGGACCGCTCCCACGCACCTTCGGGGCCGCGTGCGCCTCGCGTGGTCAGCGATCGCTGCGGGGCGGGTCTCCTCGGCGCCCTCGCGAGGCCCAGTTGGTCAGCGCCGAAGCCGCAGAGGCCGCCGCTCGTTCGATCGCCTCGGTCGAACGAGCGATGGCATCCTGAGCCGCGTCCTGCCACGCGGGCGCCGCCGGCACCTCTCCCGCCTTGACCCGGGCCGCGTGCTCGGCGACCTCGAAGGCACTCGCGAGCGCCGCCACCGCATCCCGGTACGCGGCGTACTCGGCGGGTGTCGGCCGATCCCCGAGCCCGCGTCGGAGCTCGCTCGCCCGCTCCGACGCACGCAGATACGCGACCGTCGCCGGCTGCTTGACGTCGGTCATCTCGGGATAGGCGATCTGGCGCGCGGGGTCGGTCTCATAGACCATCCACCGGGCGACCACCGCATCATGCGTGGAGCGCAACCGGTCGAGGGGACGGGGAGCGGAAGCCGCGGGAACAGCGGCTCTTGCGGCGTGGAGCCTCGCCTGCTTGGCCTTGACGTCGGCCGCACACGCTTTGGTGTCGCGCTCGACGTCACGCAGCATGCGTCGGGAACTAGCGACCTGATCGGGGGACGCCCGCCGCGCCGCGCGCTCCGCCACGACCCTGGCATGATCGGCGCGGGCGACCTTGAGCGCCGCGCGCCTCTCGACGAGTGCAGCCTGGGCCATCCGGAGGTCGTGCCGCGCCGCATCGACCTCGAGGCGCCGCCCGCTCATGGTGCTCCGCCTGCGCAGGCCGATCCAGCCGACCGTTCCTGCCGCGGCCGCGGTCGGCGCGAGCCACCACCACTCGGCGGCGAGCAGCAACGGGTCCATGATTCGATGCTACCGAGCCTGCGCGTCCGCCGAACCCCTTGCGCGGAGGCTCCGAGACGGACCTCCTCCGCTGCGGGCCCGGGGCGTGCCCGGGTCCGCAGCGGAGGAAGCGACGACATCATCAGACCAGTGTGCCCTGCCACGCTGCATGCAGCTGGGCGAACTTGCCCGTGCCTCCGATCAGCGCCTCGGGACTGTCGTCCTCGATGATCTTCCCGTGCTCCATCACCAGCACCCGATCGGCGATCGCGACGGTCGAGAGTCGGTGCGCGATGATGATCGCCGTGCGGTCCTTGAGCAGCGTCTGCAGCGCGTCCTGGATGAGACGCTCCGACGGGATGTCCAGCGATGCCGTCGCCTCATCGAGGATCAGCACCGCCGGGTCGGCCAGGAACGCCCTCGCGAACGAGATGAGCTGTCGCTGTCCCGCAGAGACCCGTCCACCGCGCTTGTTCACATCGGTGCCGTACCCGTCTGGAAGCGACGAGATGAACTCGTCCGCCCCGACGGCCTTCGCCGCCGCACGGATCTCCTCGAGCGAGGCATCCGGCTTGCCGAGGGCGATGTTGTCGGCGACCGTGCCGCTGAACAGGTAGGCCTCCTGCGTGACCATCACGATCGCGCGGCGGAGGTCCTTCGGGTGCAGCGAGCGCAGGTCCACTCCGTCGAGTGTGACGCGTCCTTCCGAGGGGTCGTAGAACCGCGAGATCAGTTTCGCGAGCGTCGACTTGCCCGCGCCCGTCGTGCCCACCAGAGCGATCGTCTCGCCGGCGGGGATGTCGAGCGAGAAGTTCGGGAGGATCGTCTTCTCGCCGTTGTAGCCGAAGGTCACCTCGTCGAACCGGATGTGGCCGCGGGACTCCCAGAGGTCGACCGGCTTCTCGGGGTCCGGCACCGTCGGCACCTCTTCGAGCACACCCGACACCTTCTCCAGCGCAGCCGTCGCCGACTGGTAGGAGTTCAGGAACATCGCGATCTCCTGCATCGGCGCGAAGAAGTTGCGCACGTAGAGCACCGCCGACAGCAGCACGCCCACCGTGAGTGCGCCTTCGGAGACACGGATCCCACCCCAGAGCACCACGATGCCGAGGACCAGCGCGGCGA
The DNA here is from genome assembly GCF_023101205.1 of Microbacterium aurugineum. Taxonomy (NCBI): domain Bacteria; kingdom Bacillati; phylum Actinomycetota; class Actinomycetes; order Micrococcales; family Microbacteriaceae; genus Microbacterium; species Microbacterium aurugineum. The sequence goes on from NZ_CP078078.1 coordinate 2,508,457, forward strand.
CGCCCATCAGCCCGGGCTCGAACGTCCCGAACAGCAGCATCGATCGACGGTTCACATCGCGGTAGTCGCCCGCGATCTCCTGGAACGCTTTGTCGTTGCGCGGCTCCTTGCGGAAGGCCTTCACGGCCCGGATACCGGTCATGGTCTCGACGAACTGCACGATGACCTTCGCGCTGATCACGCGCGACTCGCGGTAGGCGAGCTGCGAGCGCGAGTAGAACCAGCGCATCAGGTAGAACAGCGGCACGCCGCCGATCGCGAGGATCAATCCCGACTGCCAGTCCCAGATGCAGAGGGCGATGAACGTGAACACACCGAACAGCACGCCCGAGACGAGCTCGTTCAGTCCACCGTCGAGGAGTTCCTTGATCGAGTCCAGGTCACTGGTCTGGCGCGAGATGATGCGGCCGGACGTGTAGGACTCGTGGAACTCCAGGCTCAGGCGCTGAGTGTGCAGGAAGATGCGCTTGCGCAGATCGAGCAGCACCGCCTGGGTGAGCTTGGCGGCGATGATCACGTACCAGGCGATCAGCACCGCGGCCAGCGCTCCGGCGAGCAGGTAGATGCCGCCGATCATGAAGGTCGGCATCCAGTCGGCCTGCTTCACCGCGGCCGGCAGCGCACGGTCGAGCCCGATGCTGATCAGGATCGGTCCGGCGACCTGCAGCGCGGTCGAGACGATCAGCACCGCAGCGGCCAGCACGATCTGCAGCTTCAGCGGGCGGACCAGGGAACCGAGCAGTCGGAGGGACCGACGACGGATCTCCTTGCTCTCCTCGCGGGTGTACTCGGAACGGTCCTCGTTCTGGGTTCCGGTGATGGCGGAGCTCATCGCTGCACCTCCTTCTCGATGATCGGGTCTTCGTCCGCGGCCTGCTTCGCGAGTCCCTCACGGACCTCTTCGGCGACCGCGAGCTGCTCGTCACGGATGATCGGGATCGCTCCGGTCCGCGCCGCCTCCTCCGCTTCCAGGCTGGAGATGACATGCCGATAGTGCCGGCTCGTCTTCAGAAGCTCGGAGTGGGTGCCGACCGCGGTCACGCGCCCACCCTCGAGCAGGGCGACCCGGTCCGCGAGTGCCACCGTCGACGGGCGGTGCGCGACGATCAGGGCCGTGGTGTCGGCGAGGACGTGCCGGAGCGCCTCCTCCACGAGCGCCTCGGTGTCGACGTCGAGCGCCGACAGCGGGTCGTCCAGCACCAGCACCTTCGGCTTCGCCGCCACCGCGCGGGCGAGGGCCAGCCGCTGACGCTGACCACCGGAGAGGCTGAGCCCCTCCTCACCGATCACGGTCTCGACGCCCTCGGGGAGCGCATCGACGAACGACGCTTGAGCGACCTCGAGGGCTTCGCGGAGCACCCGCTCCCCCTCTTCGCTGTGCACGTCGAGTTCGGCGCGGCCGAGCAGCACGTTCTCGCGGACGGTCGCCGAGAACAGCGTCGCGTCCTCGAACGCCATGGCGATGTGCTGGCGGAGCTCGGCGAGCGGGAGGTCTCGCACATCGACGCCGTCGAGCGTGACCCTTCCCCCGGTCACGTCGTACAGACGCGTCGGGAGCGTGGTGAGCGTGGTCTTCCCGCTGCCGGTGAGCCCGACCAGCGCCATGGTCTCCCCGGGACGCAGGACCAGGTCGATACCGTCGAGCAGATCCCGCTCGTGCGAACCGGCGTCCTGGTAGCGGAAGTGCGCGTTCTCGAACGCGAGCTCTCCGCGCGGATGCGCGATGTGCACCGGGTTCTCCGGGTCGGTGATGGTGTTGGTCTCGGAGAAGATGTCGAACACGCGATCGGTGGCCGTGCGGGCGTCGAGCATGAACGAGAACAGGAAGCCGATCGACTCGATGGGCCAGCGCAGCACGACGGCCATCGCGAAGAAGGCGAACAGCTGAGCCTCATCGATCTGCCCCTGCGAGATCAGCCAGATCCCGGACATCAGGCTGAGACCGAACGCGATCTGCGGCATGAGGTCGAGCCAGAACCAGATCGACGCGATCGCGCCGGCCTTGCTCATCTCGGTCTCGCGGAGCGTCTCGGCCTGGCGGCTGAAACGGCTGAGCGCATGCTTTCCGCGCCCGAACGCCTTCAGCACACGGATGCCGTGCACGCTCTCCTCGACGCTGGTCGCGAGATCGCCGGCCTGATCCTGGCTGCGACGGGTCAGGGCGCCGTAGCGCTTCTCGAACAGGTAGCCGCGGATCCACAGCGGGATCGCGGTCACCAGGAAGATCGCACCGAGCAGCCAGTGCCACCGGAACAGCAGGATCGAACCGATGATGATCGTGAGCACGTTGACGACGAGCAGGACCAGCCCGAAGGCGAGCCAACGGCGGATGAGACCGATGTCCTGCATCATGCGGCTGAGCAGCTGGCCGGAGCCCCAGCGGTCGTGGAACGACACCGGAAGGGTCTGCAGGCGCGAGTAGAGCTCGGTGCGCATCTTGTACTCGACCTCGGTCGAGGGATTGAGCACGAACTGACGACGCAGCCAGACCATCAGCGCTTCGCCGAGGGCGAGCGCGAAGACGGCCGCGGCGCCCCAGACGATCGCGCTGATCTCTCCCGACCGGACCGGGCCGGAGATGATCTGTTCGAGGACGATCGGGATCATCAGGGCGATGAGCGCGGCGATGAGCGCACTGGCGGCACCGCCGGCGAGCCGCCAGATGACGGGCTTCACGAAGGGCTTCAGGCGCCACAGTGCAGCCGGGGTGGAAAGAGTGGAGGAAGGCGAGGAGTTCTGCGCGGAAGGCGAGGAGGACATGTCTCTCAGATGAGTTTCGTATGGAAAGCGAGTGCGAATGGGGTCGGATGCGAGAGCGGACTCCTGGAGTCCGGCATCCGGTGCGGAAGAAAGGGAGCGGGGCGGCGCTAGAGGAGCGGCCGTGCCGGGTTCGAGCCGAGAGCTGCGATCCGCGCGGTGGCGATCGATGTCATGGTGTCCTCCTCAGGGCTCGGCGGTGTCGTCCGGTCGGCGCGACAGCCCACCAGCCTATTGCTGTGAACCAGCTGAAAGCAAGAGTCATTCCCGATTCGTCGAGGGAGGTTCGACGAATCGGGACGATCCCGGGACCGCGGTCGACTCACCCGCCGATCGACTCCCGCGCCAGCAGGCTCTCCTTCACGCTCAGTCCCCAGGCGAATCCGCCGAGACTGCCGTCCGTCCGCAGCACCCGGTGGCACGGCACGAAGAGCGCCGGGGCGTTGCGTGCGCAGATCGACGCCGCCGCCCGGACGGCGTTCGGATTGCCGAGCCGCGCAGCGAAGCCGGTGTAGGTGAGCGGAGCGCCGGGTTCGATCGCACGCAGAGCCGACCATCCCGCGAGTTGGAGCGCGGTGCCGGTCTGCGCGACCGCGACCGTGTCGATCGCCGACAGATCGCCGCCGTAGTAGGCCCGCGCCGCGGCTGCCGCATCGGTCTCGCCCTCGCGCACGTGCACGGGACGGTTCGCCGCCGAGAGCCGCCCGAGGATCGCCTCGACATCGGAGGTCCACCCGGAGGCGAGCACGCGCTGCCGGTCGTCGGTGAGGATCGTGAAGGCCCCGTCCGGGGTGTCGATGGTCTGGATGAGAGCGGTCATGAGGTCTCCTTCGAGGTCGTGTGATCGGTGCGAGGGGGACGCGTCGGGGGTGCCGCACGCCGGGTCCTCGCCGGGCGCACCGGCGCGGCGCGCCAGAGGTGTGCGCTGAGGTAGCTGCGCCAGGGAGCGGCGCGCTCCGCCCAGGCGGTGAGCGCCCGCGCCTCTCCGGGGATGCCGGAGGCCGCCGCGCCCGCCCGCAACGCGACATCGCCGGGAAGAAGGATGTCGGGGTCACCGAGAACCCGCATGCGCACGTAGTCGGCCGTCCAGGGTCCGATGCCGGGCAGCGCCAGGAGCCGCTCCCGCTGCATCGGACCGTCGTCACCGACCGTGAGGGTGAGCGAGCCGTCGGCGAGGGCGGCGGCAGCACCCGTGATCGCCCGGATGCGCGCGGCCGGGCCACGGAGCACCTCGGCGCCGTGCTCCGCGATGGCCGCCATGGTCGGGAACAGCAGCCCGTCGTCGGTCCGCTCCCCCAGGGCCTCGGTCAGCGCCGTCAGCGCCGTGCGGGCGGCGACCACGGTGATCTGCTGCCCGATCATGGCGCGGATGAGCATCTCATGGGGGTCGGCCGATCCAGGCACCCGGATGCCCGGTGTGCGGGCCACGAGCGGGGCGAGCTCGGGATGTGCGGACAGCGCCTGATCGATCGCCAGCGGATCGGCGTCGAGGTCGAAGAGGCGACGTACGGTCGAGACCAGCGGTGCCAGGTCCCCAAGCCGGGCCACCCGAGCACGCAGATGCACGCCCGATCGCTGATCCTGCCGCACCTCGAACCAGGCCGCACCTCCGGCCAAGCGCAGGTGCCGGGAGAACGACGCCTCGGAGACCGCTTCGACGCCGGGCACCGCGCGCGCCGCCATCCACGCGAAGATGCCGCTCGCGTCGAGCGGACCACGGTACGGCAGCACGAGGTCGATCGCCCCCGGGGTCGACGTGGCCGGCGTCCGGCGTCGTGCGCGGAGCTCGCCGGGGGTGAGGTCGAACACCTCACGGATCGTCTCGTTGCACTGCCGGATGCTGGCGAAGCCTGCCGAGAAGGCCACATCGGAGATCGGCATGTCGGTGCCGACCAGCAGCATCCGCGCCGTGTGCGCGCGATGCGCCCTCGCGAGGGCCAGAGGCCCGGCCCCCAGTTCGGCGCTGAGCAGACGGGTGAGGTGCCTGCTCGAGTATCCGAGACGCGCGGCCAAACCGGGGACGCCCTCCCGTTCCACGACACCGTCGGAGATCAGCCGCATCGCCCGTGCCGCGGTGTCGCCGCGCAGGTTCCAGTCCGGTGATCCGGGAGCAGCTTCGGGCAGGCACCTCTTGCACGCGCGATAGCCCGCTTCGTGTGCAGCTGCACTGGTCGGATAGAACGTCACGTTCTGCGGTCGGGGCGTGCGTGCGGGGCAGCTCGGACGACAGTAGATCCCGGTCGAGCGCACGGCCGTGACGAACTGCCCGTCGAAGCGGGTGTCTCGGGCGCTGATCGCACGATAGCGCTCGTCGAAGTCGGTCACGGGGAAGCTCATGCCTCCACCCTGTCACGACCCACCGACCTCGACTGGCGGAAATCGGACATGGCTGTGGAACGCTCTTGCGCCGAGACCCCCGCGCACCGCCGGGACCCCCGCCTGCACACGTCGACAGGCGGGGGTCTCGGCGGGCAGCGGGGGTCTCGGCAAAGGGGCGGGCAGGCGGGCGGGCGGGGTCAGCCGCGCAGGTACACCGTCGCGGTCTCGGTGTAGAACTCCCGGGCCGCGCCGCCCTGCTCCTTCGGGCCGAGGGCACTGGCACCGCTCCCCCCGAACGGCACGTGCAGGTCGGCGCCGGCCGAAGCCGAGTTGACGTGCACCACCCCGACGCGGATGTCCTCGATCGCGCTGAGCGCTTCGGCCAGTCCGGTCGTGAACACGGCGGTCGAGAGTCCGTACTCGCTGTCGTTCACGAGCGCGATGCCTTCCGCGGTGGATGAGACGCGGCGGACCCCGATGACCGGGCCGAAGAGTTCCTCGGTCCACAGCTCGCCCGGATCCGCCTCGTTCAGCTCGAAGATCGACGGGGGGATGAAGTACCCCTCGGCGAGCTCACCGGAGGAGTACGGCCCGGCGTCGACGACCGCTCTCGCCGTGGTCCGGGCGCGCACCAGAGCGGCGGCCACGCGATCGCGCGCTCGGGCATCGACCACGGGGCCCACCTCGACACCCTCGTCCTGCGCGTCGCCCACGACCATCCGCTCGGTGCGGATCGCGAGTCGTCGCAGGAACTCGTCCGCCACAGCCTCGTGCACGATCACCCGGGAGGTCGCGGTGCACTTCTGTCCGGCCGCGCGGAAGGCTCCGACCGCCACCTGCTCCACCGCGACGTCGAGGTCGGCGTCGGCGAGGACGAGAGCCGCGTTCTTCCCACCGAGCTCCCCCTGGAACGGGATGCCGCGGGCGGCGAGCTGCGCGGCGATGATCCTGCCGACCTTCGTGGAACCGGTGAACGTGACGGCATCCACGTCGGGATGCGACACGATGGCCTCCCCCACGCCGGCGTCACCGTTCACGAGGTTCAGGACGCCCTGCGGAAGCCCGGCCTGCTCGAGCGCCTGAGCGAACCGCATCGCGAGCAGGGGGACGAAGGTCGCCGGCTTCCAGACCACCGTGTTCCCCCAGACCAGGGCGGGGGCCAGCTTCCAGGCCGGGATCGAGATCGGGAAGTTGAACGGGGTGATGGCCCCGATCACCCCGACCGGACGACGGATGACGAGGATGCGCTCTCCGGGACTCGGCGACTCGAACAGGCCGCCGCTCTGACGCTCGACCTCCTGCGCGTGGAAGCGGAGGATGTTCGCGGCATGCCCGGTCTCGCCGATCGCCTCGACGAGCGTCTTCCCTTCCTCCCGCGCGAGCTCGCGCCCCCACTCCTCGCGATTCGCGTGGATGATGTCGGCCGCTCGCAGCAGGACCGCGGCCCGCGCCCTGGCGGGAGTCCGGCGCCATCCGTCGAGTGCGGCTCGTGCACCGGCGAAGGCACGGTCGACGTCGGCCGCGGACGCGCCGGGGCCCCGCCCGACGATGTCGCCGGGTCGGCTCGGGTTGACATCGACCAGGAGCGGTCCCTCGCCGGTGACCCAGGTCCCGTCGATGAAGTGTCGGAGATCGTACGTGGTGGCCATCATGCTCCTTCGGAGTCGGTGCTGCGGAACGCGGAGAATCCGGTGATGTGCGCCCCGAGCACGAGCGTGTGCACCTCGTCGGTGCCCTCGTAGGTACGGACGGACTCGAGGTTCGCGGCGTGACGCAGCGGCGAGTGGTCGCCGGAGATGCCGTTGCCGCCGAGGATCGTCCTCGCCTCACGCGCGATCGCGATGGCCGCTCGGGTGTTGCTGAGCTTCGCGACCGAGATCTGATGCGGCTCCAGTCGCCCGGCGTCCTTCAGCCGTCCGAGTCGCAGGGCGACCAACTGCGCCTTCTCGATCTCGACCGCCATGTCGACCAGCTTCTGCTGGGTGAGCTGGAACGCGGCGATGGGCTGGTTGAACTGGATGCGCGACCGGGCGTATGTCAGCGCCGCGTCGTAGCTGTCGCGCGCGGCACCGATCACCCCCCAGCCGATGCCGTACCGCGCCTCGTTCAGGCACGAGAACGGCGCACGCAGCCCCCGCGCCCCCGGCAACCGGGCATCGGCGGGCAGCCTCACATCCGTCATCGTGATGTCGCACTGGATCGAGGCCCTCATCGACAGCTTCGGGGCGATGGGCGTCGCCACGAAGCCCGCCGTGTCCGTCGGGACGAGGAAGCCGCGCACCCCCTCGTCCGTCTGCGCCCAGATGATCGCGACCTGGGCGATGGAGGCGAGCCCGATCCAGCGCTTCGCGCCGTTGAGCACCCAGCCGTCTCCGTCGCGACGGGCGAAGGTGGTCATGCTGGAGGGGTCGGATCCGGAGTTGGGCTCGGTGAGGCCGAAGCAGCCGATGACCTCTCCCCGCGCCATCCGCGGGAGCCACTCCTGCTTCTGCTCTTCGCTGCCGTGCTTGTGGATCGCGCTCATCGCGAGCGAGCCCTGCACGGAGACGAAGGTGCGCAGACCGGAGTCGCCCGCCTCGAGCTCCATCGCTGCGATCCCGTACTCGACGGCGCTGCGGCCGCCGCATCCGTATCCGTCGAGGTGCATGCCCAGCACGCCCAGCTCGGCGAGCTCCGGGACGAGCTCGGTCGGGAAGACGGCGCGGTCGTACCAGTCCGCGATGTGGGGGCGGATGCGCGTGTCGACGAAAGCGCGCACGCGGTCGCGCGTGGCCCGTTCGTCCTCGGTGAGGAGCTCGTCGAAGTCGAGCAGGTCGGGAACGGTCATGCGGCGGCCTCCTCGGCGACGACCGTGCGGATGGATGCGGTCAGGATGTCCAGGCCGGCCTCCAGGACAGCCTCTTCGATCACCAGGGGCGGGAGCAACCGGATGACGTTGCCGTGCGTGCCGCAGGTGAGGGCGATCACGCCCGCCGCATGGCATGCCGCAGCGACCCGCTGGGCGAGGTCGCTGCGAGGGGCGAGCGTTCCCGGATCCGCGAACTCGACGGCCATCATCGCACCGCGCCCGCGGACCTCGGCGACCACGGCGAGTTCGTCGACCAGGGGCTCGAGATGCCGACGGATCGAGCGCTCGATACCGGTCACCCCCGGCAGGAGCCCCGGATCGTCGAGCACCTCGAACACGGCGAGCGCAGCCGCGCACGCCAGCGGATTACCCGCGTAGGTGCCGCCGAGCCCGCCGGGATGGGCGGCGTCCATGATGTCCGCACGCCCCGTCACGGCGCTCAACGGCAGGCCACCTCCGAGCGCCTTCGCAGTGAGGGTGATGTCACCGGCGACGCCCTCGTGCGCGCTCGCGAACAGCATCCCGGTGCGGCCGAGTCCGGACTGGATCTCGTCGACGACGAGGACTATCCCGTAGGCGTCGGTGATCCGGCGGAGGCCGGGGAGGAACCCGGGAGCCGGAACGACGAAGCCGCCCTCGCCCTGGATCGGTTCGACGACCAGGGCGGCGAAGTGCTCCGGGCCGTGCTCCGCGATGAGCCGCTCGATCTCGGCGAGGGCCGCATCCGCCCCCTGCCCGCGCAGCGGATTCGCGTTGGGGGCGCGGACCACAGCCTCGGGGAAGGGCCCGAAGCCCGTCTTGTACGGGTGTTCCTTCGCGGTCATCGCCATCGTCAGGAGCGATCGACCGTGGTACGCCTCATCGATCACGAGCACGGCGGGACGACCGGTGTGGGCCCGCGCGATCTTGACGGCGTTCTCCACGGCTTCGGCGCCGGTGCTGAACAGCGCGGTGCGCTTGTCGAAGTCACCGGGGGTGTGCTCGTTCAGCCACTCCGCGACGCGGACGAAGCCCTCGTACTCGGTCACCATGAAGCACGTGTGCGTGAACCGGTCGAGTTGCGCGGCGACCTCGGCGCGCACGACCGGGTTCGCCGCCCCCACACTGGTCACCGCGATGCCGGATGCGAGGTCGATGAGGGTGTTCCCGTCGACGTCCTCGAGCGTCGAGGTGCCGGCTCGCTCGATGAAGACCGGGAGGGTGATGCCGAAGCCGGAGGCGACGGCGGCTTCGCGCTGGGCATGGAGCTCGCGTGACCGGGGTCCGGGGATCTCGGTGCGCAGGTGAGGAACAGTCGTCATGGGCTCGACGCTAGAAGCTCAGACGCCCGAGCGGACGAACACTTCGCCCAGTCTTGGCAGACTCACTGTGCATCCCGCACACTGGATGCATGGTCTCCCTCGGCGAACTGGTCAGCACGGCGGGCACCGCGCTGCGCCCGCTCGCGCCGTTCGACGCCGCGCGGACGATCACGGGCGTGCACGTGTCGGAGCTCGACGATCCCGGCCGCTACCTGGACGGCGGAGAGCTGCTGCTCACCACGGGCATCCCGCTGCGCAGCCGACCGATGGACGCCTATGTGGATCGACTCGATGCGCAGGACGTCGGTGCGATCGGGATCGGCCTCGGCGAGGGCTGGGACGATCCTCCGGCCGCGCTCGTCGACCGATGTCGGACGCTCGGCATCCCGGTGTTCGCCGTCCCGGACGGCGCGCCCTTCCTCGATGTCTCGCGGGCGTTCTGGTCGATCACCGGACGGGGCGGACAGGATGAGGCGCTGCGCACCGCCCACACGCACACGCGACTGGTCCAAGCCGCGGCCGGCCGCGATCCCGTCGCCTCGATCCTGCGCCAGATGTCGCAGGCGATCGGCGGATGGGTGGCCTGGCTCCCCTTCGGACCGGGGGCGTCGCTCGGAACACTGCATCCGCCCTCCCTCGAAGGCCTCCTGCCCGCGGTGCGGGTCGATGTCGAGCGATCGCTCCTCCGATCCGGAGTCGAGGCCGCCTCCTTCGTGTCCCAGGGGTCCGCGGTCGTGGCTCACGCGGTCACGGACGGCGAGCACACGCGCGGGGCCCTCGCCATCGGAGCCGGCCGCCCCCTCGCGCGGGCGGACCGTCAGCTCGCCCTCACCGCGAGCGCGCTCCTGCGACTGGTCACCTCGCCGACGGCCGGCACCCGACGAGCCGAAGGGTGGTTCACCGCCCTGGCGCTGCGGGGAGACACAGCCGCGGCGCGCGCTCTGGCGGCCGTCGCCGACCTCGACCTGCCGTTGGAGTTCCGCGTCCTCGTGGGGGCCCCGGATCCGAGCATCTTCTCGGCCGAGTCGGACGGCGTGGTCGTCGCACTCCTCGACCCCGATGAGCACCCCTCCGCCGGGTCCGGAGTGCTCAGCGCTCCGGTCACCCTCGACGACGTCCCCGCCGCGGCCGCTCGCGCGCTGGCCCTGCACCGTCGCGCGCCGGACACCGCTCTCGTGATCGAACCGGAGTCGCGCGCCGCAGGGTGGGCGGACCTGCTCGTGGCGACGGACCCGATGCTGTTGCGCACCGTGACGTCGTATCTCCGGCATCGCCACCAGGCGGAGCGCACCGCCCGGGAGCTCGGGGTGCATCGCAACACCGTCCGCCCCCGCATCGCCGCCGCAGAGAGCCTGCTCGGCGTCACGCTGGACGATCCCGACGTCGCCGCCGAACTGTGGTTGGCGATCCGGGATCGATCCGTCTAGTCGCGGCCGTCGAGCCAGGCCCGCACGCGGGCGTCGTGTTCGCCCAGCCGGGGCGGAGGCGCCACCGACACGGGGATCTCCGGCTTCCAGGTGAGCGGTGACCGGATCTGGCGCGAACGCCGGCCGTCCTCCCCGATCAGCTCCCGGACCGGGTCGAGGCCCAGACGCGTGGCGAGTTCGACGCCCTCGCCCACGGAGTTCACGACCCCCGCGGCGACGCCGATCTCGTTCAGCCGCTCCGCCCAGGCCGCAGCCGTATCCGTGACCAGCGCGCCCTCCAACTCCACGACGAGATCCTCGCGGTTCGCGACACGGTCCGGGTTGCGACGGAAGCGCTCGTCGTCGATGAGCTCCGGCCGACCGAGCGCGGTGACCATCTTCGCGAACTGGGCATCGTTGCCGCAGGCGACCGCGATCGGCGCATCGGCGCAACGCAGCGACTCGTAGGGGGCGATCGACGGATGTCGGTTTCCGAGCCGCCCCGGCTCCGCGCCCGCTCCGAGGTGCGCGGACATCTGGTTCACCAGGGCCGCCTGGAGACTCGAGAGCAGGTTCACCTCGATCCTCGATCCGTGCCCGGTCAGTTCGCGTCGACGCAGCGCGGCGAGGATGCCGATCACCGCGTCCTTGCCGGTGAGCACGTCGACGAGCGCGACCCCCGCCTTCATGGCCTCGCCGTCGGTCTCACCCGTGATGTGCATGAGACCGCCCACCGCCTGCGCGACGAAGTCGTAGCCGGGAAGCGATGCCCCTGCGCCGAGACCAAAGCCGCTGACCGACACCGAGATGAGACGCGGATGGGCCGCCGCGAGCTTCTCCTCATCGAATCCCAGTGCGGCGAACAGTCCCGGCCGGAAGTTCTCGATCACGATGTCGCTGCGGGCGATGAGTTCGAGCGCTCTGTCGCGATCTCCGGCGTCGGTGAGGTCGAGCGTGACCGACTCCTTGCCCCGGTTGGCGGACTCGAAGTACGTCGTCATGCCGGACTCCGCGTACGGCGGCCCCCATGCCCGGGTGTCGTCTCCCGTGCCCGGGCGCTCGATCTTGACCACGCGCGCCCCGAGGTCGGCCAACGTCATCGTCGCCAGGGGCCCGGCGAGCACACGGGAGAAATCGGCGACCACGATGCCGTCGAGCGGTGCGGTCATGCGTGCACCCGCAGCGGGTGGGCGGTGGAGTCCCGCGCGACGACGGAGATCGGGAACTCGACGTCCGTGCCCGGCGCGGCACGCCCCTCGATCAGGTCGATGAGCAGCTCGGCGCAGGCGACCCCGGAGTCTCGAGGCCGCAGATCGATCGACGTGATCGAAGGGGTCAGGAAGGGCAGCGAGGGATGGTCCACGCACGAGACCACCGTGATGTCCTGACCGACCGTCCGCCCCTGTCGCCCGAGAACGGCGGCGACCTCGATCGCACTGGAGTCCGGACCGCAGATGATCACGTCCGTGTCCGGATGCGCCTGGAGGACCCGCTCCGTCGCCACCCTGACGTCGGGCCACGATGCTTCGAAGGAGACGGGGGCGATGACCGGATCGAATCCGCGTGTCGCACACCCCTTCCGATAGCCGGAGACCAGCTGGCGCGACCAGTCGGTGGCGTCGGGCGCGACCAGCAGCACGGGGTGCCGGGCGCCGGTGACATCGATCTCGTCGAGGAGCCGGAGCATGCCCGCCTCATGCGAGGACCACACGACACCCGCCGGCGCGCCGTCGACGTCGTCCGGAAGGTGCTCCTGGGTGACGACGGGGATCCCCGACGCCATCAGCGCCGGCAGCCCGGGGTCACCGGAGAGCGGGTCGCCGATGATGAGTCCGTCGGCGCGGATCGGACGTGAGCGGCCCGACGAGACCGACGGGCTCACGATCGTCACGTCGATGTCGTGCGCGGCCGCGCTGGTGACGATACCGAACGTGAAAGCCATGTAGTACGCCGACCGCGACACGACCTCAGGAAGCACGATGCCGATCGTGCCGATGCTGCCGCCGCGCAGATGCCGGGCCGCGGTGTTCACCGAGTAGCCGAGCTCCGCCGCCGCGGCCAGGACGGCCTCCCTGGTGGGCTGCGAGACGCGCCCGACGCCGCTCAGCGCATCGGACGCCGTGGTCTTCCCGACCCCCGCGCGCCGTGCGACGTCGATCAATCTGACCCGTCGTGGCTCTTGCATGCGGCCGAGTCTAACCACACGGAGCACGTCGTAATCCACTCGAAACACATCAGGTCTTGCGCTGAAACACATTCATCGCATACTTTTGCCGGAACGTTCCGGCACGCAGACGTTCCCGAACTCACATCCGATGGAGACTCCATGAACTGCAGCTGTTCCCCGTCCGACCACGTCCAGCGTTCGCGCCCGCTCGGAGACGAATCCGGCGCGCCGTACGCGACACTCTCCGCGGACGAGCTGCAGCGGGTCTCCGAGACGCTGCGTGCCCACGGCGCACTGGGTGAGGCGCAGCGGATCGCCTACGTCGGACTCGATGAGCCGGACCGCACCGAGGTCGCCGCCGGGCGCCCCGTCCCCCGCCGCGCCCGTGTCCAGCTGCTCGAGACCGACACCGGACGCGCTCGTGCCCTCTCGGTCGACATCGGCACCGGCGAGATCGTCGCGGACGTCGACATCGACCCGGAGCAGGACGGCCAGGTCCCCCTGCTCCAGGAGGAGCACGCGATCATCCGCGAGTTGATCGGCGCCGACGAGCGCTGGGCCGAAGCACTCGCCGCCCGGGGCATCGACGACCCGAGCACGGTCGCTCTGGCCGGGCTGTCAGCCGGGCGCTTCCCGATCGAGGGCGAGAGCGGGCGCCGACTCGCACGGGTGCTCGGACACCATCAGCCCACTCCGCAGACCATGCCCTGGGCACATCCGATCGACGGACTGGTGGCATACGTCGACGTCGCCGCGCGCACCGTGGTCGATGTCATCGACGTGGGCGCGATGCCGATTCCGCAAGAGACCGCGGACTATCACGTGCCCGGCACCTTCGGCCCGGAGCGGACCACGCAGAAGCCCATCGTCATCACCCAGCCCGAAGGACCGAGCTTCGCCTTCGAGGGAGACGTGATCACCTGGGAGAAGTGGTCGTTGCGCATCGGCTACGACATGCGCGAAGGACTCATCCTGCACGGCATCGGGTTCGAGGACGAGGGCCGGGTCCGCCCCATCGTGCACCGCGCCTCGATCGCCGAGATGCTGGTGCCCTACGGCGACCCGGGGCCCGTGCGCTTCTGGCAGAACTACTTCGACACCGGTGAGTATCTCCTCGGCAGACTCGCGAACTCGCTGGAACTCGGCTGCGACTGCGTCGGCGACATCACCTACCTCGACGTCCCGATCGCCGACGCCCGCGGCAACGTGAAGGTGCTCCCGAACGTGATCTGCGTCCACGAGGAGGACGCCGGGGTGCTGTGGAAGCACACCGAGCAGTTCACGGGATCGAGCGACGTCCGCCGCCAGCGCCGACTCGTGATCTCGTTCTTCGTCACGGTGGGCAACTACGACTACGGCTTCTACTGGTACCTCTACCTGGACGGCAAGATCGAGTTCGAGGCCAAGGCCACCGGACTCGTGTTCACCGCCGCCTATGACGAGCGCACCGGCCGCTTTGCGAGCGAGCTGGCCCCGGGGCTCGCGGCGCCGTACCACCAGCATCTGTTCTGCGCGCGGCTGGACATGGCGGTCGACGACGGGCCTGCCGTCATCGACGAAGTCGACGTGCGGTCACTCCCGATCTCCGACGACAATCTGCACGGCAGCGCGATCGGCTTCACCCGGACCCGGCTTCGCAGCGAGCTCGAGGGGCGGCGCCGAGCCGACGCGTCGGTCGACCGCACATGGCGGGTGAGCAGCGCGACGGCCACGAACCGGCTCGGTCGTCCCACCTCCTACGTCCTGACACCGGAGGGGAAGCCCGTCCTCCTCGCACGCCCCGAATCCGTGATCGCCTCGCGCGCCCGCTTCGCGACCGCCGATCTGTGGGTCACCGCGTACGACCCCGAGGAGCGCTATCCCGCCGGTGACGTGGTCAACCAGAGCGCACCGGAGCAGGGGCTGCCGGCCTTCGTCGCCGAGGACGCCTCGCTGGACGGCGCAGACCTGGTGCTGTGGCACACGTTCGGCCTCACGCACTTCCCGCGCACGGAGGACTGGCCCATCATGCCGGTCGACAGCTGCGGCTTCACGCTGAAACCCCACGACTTCTTCGACCGGAACCCGACCCTCGACGTTCCGGCCTCCCCCACCGCCTGCGCCTGCGCTCACGAGGACGCCGGCGCAGCCCGAACCGAGCACCACCTGCATCACCTCTCTGTCCGCCCGTCGTCGTCCGACGCCTGACCGGCCGTCGCCCGACATCCCGAAGGGAAACACCGACATGCACAAAGCAGCTCGTGCGGGGGTGGCCGTCGCCACCGTCGCCCTCCTCGCCCTCACCGGGTGCGCCGCCGGCGCCTCACCCGAAACCGAACCCACTCAGGACGAAGCCGCACCCGGCTTCCTCGCCGTCGCCGATGAGGCGTTCGACGGGGGCGGCGACCTCGTCGTCCAGGTCGACTACGACACCGCGGAGGCGAGCGGCCTCGACCCGCAGGGGGCCGCCACCGCCCGCTCCTGGATGCTCGAAGGGCTCTCCTACGAGACGCTCACGACGATCGATGAGAACCTCGACGTGGCGCCGAAGCTCGCCACATCCTGGGAGACTCCGAGCGACACCGAGTACGTCTTCACCCTCGCCGATGACGCCGTGTTCTCGAACGGACGCCCGATGACCGCCGCCGATGTCGTCGGCAGCCTCCAGCGGCTGATCGACATCCCCACCACCTGGACCGGACAGCTCGGCCCGGTTGCCTCGATCGAGGAGACCGGAGACCTCGAGGTCACGGTCACGCTGTCCAGCCCCTATGCGCCCTTCCTCGCGGCTCTCGCGAACACCCCCGCCGCGATCCTGCCGATGGCGGAGATCGAGTCCGGCGAGGTCGACATCACCACGGAGATGCTCGGCACGGGCCCGCTCGTCGCGACCGCTCACCGTCAGGACGAGGAGTGGACGTTCGAGCCGAACGTCCACCACCCGGATGCCGATGCCCTCGGCTTCTCCACCCTCACGGTCGACATCGTCGGCGACGAGGCGACGCGGGCAGCGGCGCTGCGCGACGGATCCGCCGACTTCGCGGTGCTGAACTCGATCGACTCCGCGGAACTCCTCGCCAACGCGGCGGACGTGACCGTGGTGGGACAGCGGAACACCGACTTCCACTACCTGATGATCAACTCCCTCACCGGCGACGAGGCGCTGCAGGATGAGGACGTGCGCTTCGCGATCAACTCCGCCATCGACCGTGACGCGATCAACGAGCTCGCGTTCGGGGGGTCGACCGCCTCCACCGGCATCACCCCCGCCGTCCTGCCCGATGCCTGCCGCGCGGAGGATCTGCCTTCCGCGGCCCGGGACGTCGCCGCGGCCAAGTCCGTGATCGACGAGGTCGGCGGACTCGAGCTCGACCTCTTCGTCTACACCGACGAGCCGGTGCTCGCACAGATCGCTCAGGTGATGCAGCAGAATCTGGCGGAGATCGGCGTCAAGGTCGAGATCCAGCAGGTCGACTTCGCCACGTACTCCGCCAAGGTCTACGGCAGCCCCGCGGACTTCGACCTCGCGCTGAGCTGGTTCGCCGGGTACGCCGATCCCGCCATGGTCACGACGTGGTGGAACCCCGAGGTCGCCGGATTCTCCGCGGTCTTCATGAAGGGGAGCGACGAGCTCGACGCCCTCATCGAGGACGGGTACACCACCGCGCCGGGTGAGGAGCGGGCCGCGGTCTTCCAGGACCTCTGCACACTCGCCGACGAGCAGAGCGAGATGGTGCCCCTGGTGCTGCGCCCCTCCACCATCGGCTGGAACACGGCGTCGTTGTCCCCGACGCTCAGCAGCGACGAGGGCTACGGCAACTTCCTGCGCTACCTCACCGAGTTCCGCGCCAACTGACATGGCCGTCGCTCTGTGGTCGCTCCGGCGCATCGGCGCCGCGCTGCTGACGCTGCTCGTCGTCTCGGTGCTGATCTTCGCCTCCGTGCGCCTCATGCCCGGCGACTACATCGACCTCGTCCTGGGTCCGCTCGCCACCGAGGCGCAGCGGGCCCAGGCGGTGGCCGCATCCGGGCTCGACGATCCGGTCGTCGCCCAGTACTTCCACTGGCTCTTCGGCGTCTTCACCGGCGACCTGGGGTATTCCTTCGTGTCCAACGTCTCGGTGTCGGAGGAGTTCGGTGCGAGACTCCCGGTCACGGCGACGATCGCGTTGCTGACGATCATCGTGACCCTCCTGGTCGGCATCCCGCTCGGGTTCATCGCCGCGCTCCGCTCGGAGGGTTCGGCCGGCGCGGCGGGTCGTATCGTCAGCGCGCTCGGCATCAGCATCCCCGAGTTCCTCCTCGCGGGACTCGTGGTCTTCGCCGTGTCGACCCTGGGTCTCGGGGTGTCGCTCGGACGCTTCGCCCCCTTCGCCGTCGATCCGGCACGCTTCTTCGGATCGCTGGTGCTCCCGGTCACGGTTCTGTCCGTCGGCTGCGTGGCCGTGGTCGCCCGGAACACGAGGGATGCCGTCATGAACGTCCTCGTCGAGCCGCACGTGCAGGCAGCCGTCGCACGCGGGGAGACACCCGGATTCATCGTGCGGCACCACGTGCTGCGCAACGCGGCGGCTCCCATCCTCACGATCGTGGGGGCACTGGTCGCCGTCCTGCTCGGAGGCACGGTGATCGTCGAGTTCGTCTTCGACATCCCCGGCATGGGCTCGTATCTGCAGACTGCCCTCGGTCGACGCGACTACGCGATCGTGCAGAGCGCCGTGCTCCTCGCCGCGGTCGTCTTCATCGCCGCGAGCCTCATCGTCGACTTGATCGCCAACGCGCTGGATCCGCGCCTGCGCCTGACCGGAGGGAGCCGCCGATGACCATCGCACCCACAGCCGCCCATCGCATCCGCGCGGCCGGACAGTCATCCCGAGGCGCGTGGCGACGCAGCGATGCCGTCCTGCGCACGGCCGTGATCGTGCTGGGGGTGATCGTCGTCGCCACCGTGATCGCGGTTCTCTCCGGCCTGACCGGTTCCACCGATGCGACGGTCGCCGGGCGCCTCGAGGGCCCCTCCGCGATCGCTCCGCTCGGCACCGACAACCTTGGCCGCTCGCTGTTGCCTCGGCTCTTCCAGGGAACCGCGACGACACTCGTGGTCTCCCTCATCGCGGTCCTCTGCTCCGCGGTGGTGAGCACGATCCTCGGAATGCTCGCAGGATATTACGGAGGCGCCGTCAACGAAGCGGTCATGCGCGTCGCGGACGTCCTGTACGCCTTCCCCGCGCTCGTGCTCGCGATCCTCGTGTCCGCGCTCATCGGCCCCGGTCGGCCCGCCGCGATCATCAGCATCGTCGTGATCACGATCCCTCTCATGACCCGCGTCGTCCGCATCGCGACGAGAGGAGTCGCCGACCGCGACTTCATCGTGTCGGCGCGCATCAGCGGCGTGAGGACCCCCGTGATCTTCGCCCGGCGGCTGCTGCCGAACATCGCGGGCACCATCGCCGTGCAGGCGAGCTATGCCCTGTCCGTCGCGATCCTCGTCGAGGGCGGGCTGAGTTTCCTCGGCTTCGGCGTGCAGGTACCGGAGGCTTCTCTCGGACTGCTCATCCAGCAGGGGATGCTCTACATGACACAGGCGCCGCAACTCCTCATCATCCCCGGCATCGTGCTGGTGATCTCGATCCTGTGCATCAACATCATCGGCGACGGACTCCGGGACCGATTCGAACCGCGAGAGACGAGGTCCCTCCGATGACCGCCGTACGCATCAGCGACCTGGCCCTGGACTTCACCGGGACCACCACCGTCCGCGCGCTGGACGGCGTCGACCTCGACGTCGCCGCCGGGAGTTCGATGGCGATCGTCGGCGAGTCCGGGTCGGGCAAGTCCACCCTCGCCGCCGTGATCGGACGGCTCCAGCCGAAGTCCGCACAGATCGTGCGCGGAGAGCTCGAGGTCGACGGCATCGACGTGCGGAGCCTCGACCACGATGCGCTGCGCGCCTACCGCCGCGACACGCTCGCCTACATCGCCCAGGATCCGATCGGGTCCCTCGACCCGACGATGCGGATCGGTGCGCAGCTGAGGCTCGTGCTGCGGGCCATCGGCGACGACGACGGCCTGCCCCGGCAGCTCGCGCTGCTGGAGTCGATGAGGATCAGCGACCCCGCGCGGGTGGTGAGACTGTTCCCGCACCAGATCTCCGGTGGCATGGCGCAGCGCGTGGCGATCGCGATGGCGATGTGTCGCCGGCCGAAACTGCTCATCGCCGACGAGCCGACCGCGGCGCTCGACAGCCAGGTCCGCGAAGAGGTCATCCGGCTGCTGTTCACCCAGGCACGGGAGCAGAAGACGACGATCCTCTGGCTCAGCCACGATCTGCCCGCCGTCGCGCGCTGGTGCGACGAGGTGGCCGTGATGTACGCCGGACGCGTCGTGGAGCGCGGTCCCGCCGCCGCCGTGCTCGGGCGTCCCGTCCACCCCTACGCCCGCGCTCTCGCCGCCACCGATCCCTCCCGGGCACGACGCGGCGAGCGCCTGTCCAGCATCCCGGGCTCCCCGCCGGTCCTGCATGGCGAGGCCGAGGGATGTGCCTTCGCCGCGCGCTGCGCTCACCGGATCGACGCGTGCGAGGTGGTCCGCCCCGATCCCGTGCCCCCACGGCACAGCCTGTGCATCCGCGCCGCCGAACTCGGTGAAGCGGACCGCCGAGCCGGCCTGGTGCCGGACGAAGGGGTGATCGTATGAGCGGCGCGACCGCACCCGCGATCGAGCTCGACGACGTCAGCCTCGCCTTCTCCTCCGGTATCGGTGCGAGTCGGCGCACGGTCACGGCGATGGCACACGTGTCGTTCTCGGTCGCCCCCGGAGAGACACTCGGCCTCGTCGGCGAATCCGGTTCGGGCAAGACGACGACGGGCTCGGTGGTCCTGGGCCTGCAGCGCCCCGACACCGGCACCGTGCGGTTCCAAGGCGCGCCGCTCGCCCGCAGTCTGCGCTCCCGCGCCGGTCGCATGCAAGCGGTCCTCCAGCACCCTCGCTGGGCGCTCGATCCACGTTCCACCGTCCTGTCCTCGGTCCTCGAACCGCTCCTCGTGCACGAGCGGCGCACCCCCGCGGTCGAGCACCGTGCCATCGCGATGCTCGAACAGGTCGGGCTCCCCGCCTCCTTCGCCGCCCGCCGACCGCATCAGCTCTCCGGTGGTCAGCTGCAGCGTGTGAGCGTGGCCCGTGCCCTCGTCACCCGTCCGGCGTTCATCGTCTTCGACGAAGCGGTCAGCGCGCTCGACGTCTCCGTGCAGGCGCAGATCCTGAACCTCATCCAGGATCTGCAGGCCGAGCACGGCTTCGCCGCCCTGTTCATCTCTCACGACCTCGCCGCCGTCCGCTACATCTCCCACCACGTGGCGGTGATGCGCGCCGGCGAGATCGTCGAGCACGCGCCGACCGACGTGTTCTACGACCTGCCCAGCCATCCCTATTCGCGTCAACTTTTCCAGGAGCTCTCATCGTGACCGACACCCACCGCCTCGCCCCCGTCCTTTCCGCCGGGCCGCGCCTCTCCAACGACGATTTCGCCCTCTCCCCCGTCCACAGCACCGACCGCGGTCTGGTCGAGTACGACTTCCCCGGGGTCCTCCTCGGGACCGCCGAGTACGCGGAGGGACCGACCGGCGCGACGGTCGTCTCGATCCCGGCGGGCGCTCGCACCTTCACCGACCGACGCGGAGGCGCCGTCGGTGCGAGCGGTCTCTACGGCTACAACCATGCGATCTGCCTCGCCGGCGGGTCCGTGTACGGGCTCTCCGCCGTCGCGGGAGTCTCCGAGGAGCTGTTCGCGCGTGTGGACCACCGGTCCGGCTTCGACCAGCTCCAGCTGGTGTCGGGGGCGATCATCTACGACTACTCGGTCCGCGACAACTCGGTGTTCCCCGACGCCGCGCTCGGCAAGGCCGCGCTGCGGGCCGCGCGTGAAGGCGTCGTGGAGGTCGGACGCGTCGGTGGCGGGGCGTCGGCGTCGTCCGGCAAGGTCGACCCCGCGCGTGTCGAGTTCACCGGACAGGGCGTCGCCTTCCGCCAGGTCGGCGATGTGAAGGTCCTCGTCGTGACGGTGCTCAACCCCTACGGTGTGATCCTCGACCGGGAGGGGCGCATCATCCGCGGCAACTACGACGACGCGACCGGAGAACGTCGCCACCCCGCACGCGACTACGAAGAGGCCATCGGCGAATCACGGCTTCTGGATTCCATGGCCGGCAACACCACGATCACGGCCGTGGTCACCAACGTGCAGCTGTCCGACGTCGAGCTGAAGCAGTTCGGACTCCAGGTGCACAGCTCGATGCACCGCGGCATCCAGCCGTTCCACACCCCGCTCGACGGCGACACGCTGTTCGCCCTCACCACCGACGAGGTCGCGCTGCCCGACGACCCCGGGTCCTCCCGCGGGCGGCTCTCGCTGAACTCGACCGCGGTCGCGACCCTCGCCGGCGAGACCGCGTGGGACGCGATCCTCTGCGCGGCGGGCTGACCGTGTACGAGTTCGAGAAGTACCTCGCCCCGTCGCAGCACGAGGTGAACGAGCTCGTCCGGCGACATCCGTTCGCGCTCATCGTGTCCAACGGCGGCGGCGAGTCCGGTGCTCCGACCGTCACCCACACGCCGGTCATCATCGAGCGCCTGGCCGATGACGGAGGCTTCGTCGGAGGCGAGCTCCTCGGACACGTCGCCCGCAAGAACCCGCAGTGGCAGCACATCTCCGATGGCGACGCCGTGCTCCTGGTGTTCTCCGGCCCGCACGACTACGTCTCGCCCACGACGTACGCGGATGACCCGAACGTCCCGACCTGGGACTATGCGGCGGTGCACCTGACGGCACGGGTGACCGTGCTGGAGGACTCCGCAGACGGCATGCACGTCGTCACGCGGACCGTCGAGGAGCTGGAAGGTCTGGAGCCCACGCGCTGGGACATGACGAGCTCGCTCCCCACGTTCCAGCGCATCGTCGGCGGCATCGTCTCGTTCCGCTTCGAGATCATCGAGCAGCGCGCGGTGTTCAAGGTCAGCCAGGACAAGCCGCTCGAGGTCAGACGACGTGTGGCCGCCGCCTCACGCGCCCGAGGCTGCCCCTACGGAGACGTCGCCGAACTCGTCGAGCGCATCGGAGGAGAAGCATGATCATCCACGAGTGGACATCCGAAACCGCCGACCAGCGCGAAGAGGGCCACCGCTTCGGCCAGCACTGGGCACCGCAGCTGCGCGCGGCGCGCGACTCGTACCTCCGGCTGTTCCAGCAGTCCGGGGTCTCCGCGGAGCAGGCCAGGAGCATCGCCGACGAGTGCCGGGGCATGGTCGAGTCCTTCGCGCCCGAGGTCGCGGACGAGTTCCGTGGTGTCGCGGAAGGCAGTGGGCTGGCGCTCACCGACGTGCATCTGCTCACCGCCCGCACCGAGATCCTTGCCCGGATGACGCCGTCGATGGAATGCTCCACGATCGTCTACGTGCCCGACGACGCGAATCCTCCACGCACACTGCAGACGTGGGACTGGCATGAGACGCTCTCGAACGAGACGGTCGTCCGGCGGCTGCGCGCGGCATCCGGAGCCCACGTCGTGACGTTCTCCGAGTTCGGACAGCCGGCCAAGATCGGTGTCAACAACCGCGGTCTCGGCGTGCACTTCAACATCCTCCACCATCGCAGCGACGGGTCGCAGGCGGGTGTGCCGGTGCACGTGCTGGCACGGATGATGCTCGACGGGGCGCACGACGTGGCCGGCGCGGTCGCGATCGCCGAGTCCGTGCCCCTCGCCGCGTCCAGCGTCCTGACGGTGGTCTCGTTCGATGGCGTGACCCCCGAGGCCGCCGCCGTCGAGGTCTCACCCGCGGGAGTCGCCGTGCTCCCCGCCCCGCGCGGAAAGGCCCTGGCACACACGAACCACTTCCTCGACGAGACGCTCGCCGCAGGCGAGTACTCCCCCTACGAGACGACGAGCGTGCCCCGGTACCGCTGTCTGACCGACGCGGCCGACCTCGCCCGCATCGTCGACGACCGTGAGCGGGCGGTCGCCTTCGGTGCGATCCCGGACGCCCCGATCTCGGTCCGCGCACGGCCGGAGGAGCCGGAGCACCTGCGCTGGGAGACGAAGCTCACCGTGGCGCTCGATGTCGCGCACGGAGCGATCGCATTCGCCGCAGCACCGCCGTCCGAGGTCGCCACGGCCCCGTGGCGGCGCGTCGGTGTGCTCGACGAGCGCGTGCCCCGCTGACGTGCACGCGGTCCTCCATGTCGTCGCACTCCTCCCCGCCGCGGTCGGGGTGGGCGCGCTCGTCGGCATGCGGCGGGATGCGGGACGCCCGGAGATCCTCGTCGCCGCCCTGATGCTCGCCGGCATGGCCGATGTGATGACGGTGTCGCTGCTCCCGCCGGTGCTGTGGTTCGCGGTGCTCGTCATCGTCGGGATCGTGCTCGCCGCCGTGCGCCGGGCGGCGCCGGTCCCCACCGCTCGTCCGGAGGCGATGGTGTCGACGCATCTGGCTCTCGGCGTCATCACGACCGCGGTGCTCGTCCTCCTGATGCCCGGGATCCCGTCGCCCGCGGCGTCTCCGATCATCACGTCGCACGTGCACGGAGCCGTCGACACGATGCCCCTGCTGGTGAGTGCCGGGCTGGCGCTGGGGACGGTGATCCTCGCGGTGGTCGCGCTGCGGACCGAGCGCGCCTGGCCGCATCGGCTCCACCACGCGACCATGGCGGTGTCGACCGTCGCGATGTGCGCGATCGTCGCGACCTGACCCTCCCCGTCCCCCGTCCCCCGTCCCCCGTCCCGGTCCCCCTCCTCCAGTGCTGCCGAGACCCCCGCGCAACGCCGAGACCCCCGCCTGCACACGTCGGCAGGCGGGGGTCTCGGCAAGGAACGGGGGTCTCGGCGGGAGACAGTCGCTCAGTGGAAGAAGTGACGCTCCCCGGTGAAGAACATCGTGACGCCGGCCTTGCGCGCGGCATCCACGACCTCCTCGTCGCGCACCGATCCGCCCGGCTGCACGATGGCCGTGACACCGGCGTCGATCAGCACCTGAGCGCCATCCGCGAACGGGAAGAACGCGTCGGAGGAGGCGACAGAACCGGCCGCCCGATCCCCCGCACGCTCGACCGCGAGGCGGCACGAGTCGACACGGTTGACCTGGCCCATGCCGACACCGACCGTGGCGTTGTCCTTCGCGAGCACGATCGCGTTCGACTTCACCGCGCGGCAGGCCTTCCACGCGAAGATCAGGTTCTCCATCTCCGCCTCGCTCGGGCGCTCACCCGACACGAGCTCCCAATTCTTCGCGACCGAACCGATGTCGTCCGGGAAGCGGTCGGCGTCCTGGAGGAGGAGCCCGCCCGAGACCAGACGCACGTCCATCCGCTCCTGCCGCCAGTCCTGCGGAAGCTGCAGCAGGCGCAGGTTCTTCTTCGCCTTGAACACCTCGAGCGCGGCCGGCTCGAACGCCGGTGCGACGATGACCTCGGTGAAGATGTCCTTGAGGTTCTCGGCCATCTTGAGGGTCACGGTGCCGTTCGCGGCGATCACCCCGCCGTACGCCGAGACCGGGTCGCACTCGTGGGCCCGCAGGTGGGCGCTGGCGATCGGGTCGAGGGCGTTGGGAGCGGTGGTCGCGATGCCGCACGGGTTGGCGTGCTTGATGATCGCGACGGCGGGCTTGATCATGTCGTAGGCGGCGCGCAGTGCGGCATCCGCGTCGACGTAGTTGTTGTACGACATCTCCTTGCCCTGCAACTGTGTGGCCTGCGCGATGCCGTGGCCACCGGCGCGGGTGTAGATCGCGCCGCGCTGATGGGAGTTCTCGCCGTAGCGGAGGGTCGCGAGGCGCTCGGCCTGGATGGTGAGGTGCGCGGGGAGGTCGCCCGGCTCGGTGAGCGTCCCCTCGGCGAACCACTGGGCGACGGCCGTGTCGTACGCCGCGGTGTGAGCGAACGCGCGGGCCGCGAGCTCCCGGCGCTGCCCCACGGACGTCCCGCCGGCCTCGATCGCGGAGATGATGGCGGGATAGGACTGCGGCGAGACGACGATCGCGACGTTGG
This sequence comes from Microbacterium aurugineum, assembly GCF_023101205.1. Classification (NCBI taxonomy): domain Bacteria; kingdom Bacillati; phylum Actinomycetota; class Actinomycetes; order Micrococcales; family Microbacteriaceae; genus Microbacterium; species Microbacterium aurugineum. Next base: position 2,533,268 of record NZ_CP078078.1, read on the forward strand.
CGTGGTTCTTCGCCGCGGCGCGCACCATGGCGGGTCCACCGATGTCGATCTGCTCGACGACGTCATCGCCGATCGCGCCCGAGGCCACGGTCTCGACGAACGGATACAGGTTCACCACGACGAGCTCGAACGGCGCGATGTCGAGCTCCTCGAGCTGACGCTCGTGCTCCTCGAGACGGAGGTCCGCGAGCAGGCCGCCATGGACCTTCGGGTGCAGCGTCTTCACGCGGCCGTCGAGCATCTCGGCGACGCCGGTGACGGCGGCCACGTCGGTGACGGTGAAACCCGCGTCACGGATCGTCGCGGCGGTCGATCCGGTCGACACGATCTCGATCCCCGCTCCGGCGAGCGCCTCGGCGAGGACGAGCAGGTCGGTCTTGTCGCTCACCGAGACGAGCGCGCGCCGGATCGGCACGGTGTCGCGGTCGCGGTAGAGCGTGGGGTCGTGGCGGGGGCCGGCCATGATGGGCTCCTTCGTGCGGGGGCGTCGGGTGGAGGTCAGGAAGAAGGCGTCAGGGCGAGATCACCGGTGGCGATCCCGCGGACGACGTCGATGAGCAGTCGACGTTCGACGGGTTTGATGCGCTCGTGCAGGCTGTGCTCGGTGTCGTCGGCGAGAACCGGCACGCGCTCCTGGGCCAGGATCGGCCCCGTGTCGACCCCGTCGTCGACGACGATCACACTGGCACCGGTCTCGGAGACCCCTGCGGCGAGCGCGTCCCGCACACCGTGTGCACCGGGGAACTCCGGCAGGTACGCGGGGTGGGTGTTGATGAGGCGCGGCGAGTACCGGGCGACGAGCGTCGGCGGCAGGAGGCGCATGAGTCCGCTGAGCACGATGAGGTCCGGCTTCCAGACGTCCAGCTGCCGGGCGAGTTCCTCACCCCAGGCCTCACGACTCTCGTGCTCGTGCCAGGGCACCGTGAAGCTGGGGATGCCGAACTCCTCGGCGTGGGCCAGCCCGTCTGCTTCGCGGTCGGCACCCACGACGATGATCCTGGCGGGAAAATCGGGATGACGAGCGGCCTCGAGGAGGGCGCGAAGGTTCGAGCCGGTGCCCGAGATGAGAACGGCGACCGTGAGCACGCGCCCAGTCTACCGGGGTGCGCGACCGGCTCTCTTCCGGCCTCCCCGGCCACGCGAAAGCGGTCAGTCGCGCGAATCGGCCGGTTCGTCCTTCGGCCGTTCGAACCGTCGGAGATCGTCGAGCGGTGCCGTGTCGTCGGGCTCGGGTGCGTCGACCGACATTCCGGCCACGGGGACTCCTGCCTCCGCACCGGCGGGCGCGTACCCCGGATCGTACGCCGTCATCTCGGCGATCCACCGGTCGGTCCGCTCTTCCGCGAGCTCATCGCGGTGCCGCGGCGAGAGCAGCAGGATCGCGGCGCCGACGAGGACCTCCGCGCCGAGGGCGAGGACGAACGGGACCACGGCCGGTCCGACCACCGCCATCCGGCCCGGACCCATCGACCCGTTCGCCAGGGCAGCGGCGAGCCCGGCGATCCCCGCGGTGACACCGGCGATGCCGAGTGCGATCACCGCACGCTGCGGCATCCGCAGCGGAGTGCCCTCCCACACGAGGCGAGAGCGCACCGCCCATCCGGCGAAGGCTCCGGCGGCGACGGGGAGGAGCACGACGATCAGCATCCAGATCGAACTGTTCTCGGGCAGCAGACCGAACACCGGGATGCCGGGCACCACACCGAGCTGGGTGCCGGCGGGCGACACGGCCGTCCCGAACCCGACCGCGAAGCCGGGACCGGCGAGCCAGGACGCCGCCCAGACGATCAGGGTCGGCAGGTAGGCGAGTTGGGCGAGCGTCAGCACGGTCGCCCCGAGCGCGTCGACGCGGGCCGCCTGGAACAGCGCCACCACCTCGCCCCCGCGGAACAGGGTCGTGACGGCGAGAGCCAACGCGGAGGCGCCGACCACGGCGACGAGCGCGAAGGCCGCGCCGCGCACGATCGCGACCGGGACCGGCGCCCAGTCCTCGCGGGCGTCGATCCGATCGTGCAGACGGTCGAGCATGCCGCCGTCCCCGTCCTCCCACGCGATGCGCACGGCTCCGCAGAGCGCGCCCACGAGGTAGACCGCGGTGGGAAGGATGATGGCGAGGGGCAACGAGGTCGCGGCGGCTTCCAAGCGGGTCGTCAGTGCGACGCCGGCCGAGATGACGGCGAACACCACGGTGCCGGTCAGGGGCCCCAGCAGCCATGCGCCCGCCTTCGCCGCCCTGTCTCCCGAACGCGCCGCGAAGAGCAGCGTGAAGAACAGGAACGCCAGCGGAGTGATCGACACCGCGAAGCTCGCGGCCTCCGCGGGGATGGCGAGAGCCACCAGGAGCGCATCCGGGATCGTGACCTCGAGCGGCACCCCGTGGCCGAACTGCCAGAGCGTTCCGGTGAGCGGCCAGAGCGCACCCCAGTCCGCGGTGACACCGAAGGCGAGCGTCCACAGCAGCGTCAACGGCGCGAGCAGCACGACGAGACCGACCGCCGCGGTGATGGCGGCATCGAAGGCGGCGAGGAGCGCGACGAGGAGGCGTTGCATAGCGATTCGAGACTACGACGAGTTCCCGACGAAGCCCCTGGGGCGCGCGTGAGGTCGGCGACACGATAGCGTTTCTCCGGAGGTTTCCCGATGACAACTGCCCCGCCCGCCCCGGCATCCACCGAGCCCAAGAACGCCGTGGACCGCTACTTCGAGATCAGCAAGCGCGGATCCACGATCGGCACCGAGATCCGAGGGGGCTTGGTGACCTTCGTCACGATGGCCTACATCGTGATCCTGAACCCGATCATCCTGTCCGGCAAGCCGGATGTCGCCGGCGACATGCTCGAGTTCAACGCCGTGGGGGCAGCGACCGCGCTGACCGCCGGGGTGATGACGATCCTGTTCGGGCTGGTCACACGACTGCCGTTCGGCTTCGCCGCAGGACTGGGCATCAACGCTTTCGTGGCGTTCTCGGTCGTGGGTCAGGTGACCTGGCCGGAAGCCATGGCGCTCGTGATGATCAACGGTGTCGTGATCGTGCTGCTGGCCGCGACCGGTCTGCGCAAGGCGATCTTCGACGCCGTGCCCTTCCAGCTGAAGATCGCGATCACCGTCGGCATCGGCCTGTTCATCGCGTTCATCGGCTTCGTGAACTCCGGTTTCGTGACGGCCACCGGTGCATCGTCGCCGCCGGTCGGACTCGGCGTCAACGGCTCGGTCGCGACCGTGCCGAGCCTGCTCTTCGTGATCACGCTCCTGCTCACCGGCATCCTCGTCGCCCTCAAGATCAAGGGCGGCATGCTGATCGGCCTCATCGGCGGCACCGTGCTGGCCGTGATCGTCGAGGCGATCTGGCACATCGGGCCGCGCGGTTTCGACGATGAGGGCAACGTGGTCAACCCGGGCGGCTGGGGCCTCACCGTGCCCGCGCTCGACGGTTCGCCGGTCGGTGTCCCCGACCTGAGCCTGATCGGTGCGGTGGACTTCAGCTTCGACCTCAGCAAGGTGAGCCTCGTGGCGATCGTGATGATCGTCTTCACACTGCTCTTCACGAACTTCTTCGACGCGATGGGCACCATGACGGGCCTCGCGAAGGAGGCGAACCTCGCCGACGACAACGGTGACTTCCCGCGCATCAAGTCGGCGCTGGTGGTCGAGGGCGTCGGCGCGATCGCAGGTGGCGCGACCTCCTCGTCGTCGAGCACGGTCTTCATCGAGTCGGGTGCCGGCATCGGCGAAGGTGCACGCACGGGCCTCGCGAACGTCGTCACCGGCTTCGTGTTCCTGGTCGCGATGTTCCTCACCCCGTTGACGTCGATCGTCCCGACCGAGATCGCCGCAGCCGCGCTGATCATCGTCGGTGCCATGATGATGGCGCAGATCCGGTACATCGACTTCTCCGACTTCCGCGTGCTGCTGCCGGTGTTCCTCACCGTGTCCGTCATGCCGCTGACCTACTCGATCGCCAACGGCATCGGTGCGGGCTTCGTGAGCTGGGTGCTCATCCACGCGTTCTCCGGCAAGGCCAAGACGATCAGCCCGCTGCTGTGGGTCGTCGGAGCGGGCTTCCTGATCTTCTTCGCCCGCGGTCCGATCGAGGCCCTCTTCGGCGTCGGGATCTGACGACGGGGCAGAGATCACAAGAGGGGCGGATGCTGCGGCATCCGCCCCTCTTTTCACGTGCTTTTCGCGCACCGGGGTCTCCCGCAGCCCGCGGATGCATGAGGATCGCACGGATGCATGACCCCGCGGGGAACGCGGGCCATGCGTGTGTCATCCGGTCATGCAGGCGGAAGGACGTCAGGCGTAGGCCGCCGCGAACTCCGGCGCGGGCTCGATCGGCTCGATCACGTCGATCAGCACACCGCCGGGTGCCTCGACGATGAAGTGCCGCTGCCCGAAGGCCTCGTCGCGCAGCGTCAGGCGCTCGGGAAACCTCCGCTCCCCCACCAGCCGCGCGTGCTCGGCGGTCGCATCCGGCACCTCCACGTTGAGCAGGAGTCCCCGCACGGGCTCTCGGAACCCTTCCGGAATGGTCTCGTGCGCGCGGTCGAGGATCGCGAGCTCGCCGCCGTCGAAGCGCAGACTGACGTACCAGTCGGCCTCGAACGTCACCTCGAAGCCGAGCTCTTCTCGATAGAACCGTGCGGCGGCGGAGACGTCGTCCACCATCAGCACCGGGTAGAAACTCGTGATGTCCATCCTGACCTCTTTTACATGCAGTGTGTTTGTATCGGTGGGGCTAGAATACATACACACCGCACGTAAAGGAACCCATGCCCCGAGCATCCGCAGCCGACGCCGCCGAGACCGCACGGCGGATCCTCGATGTCGCCACCGCACATTTCGCCGAGCACGGCTATGCGGCCGTGTCGGTCGACGAACTCGCCCGGGCCGCGAGCGTGACCCGTGGCGCCGTCTACCACCACTACACCTCGAAGCCGCTGCTGTTCGCCGCCGTCGCCTCCGCGCAGCAGCAGATCGTCGCCGACGCGATCGTCGAAGCCACGGCGGGCAGCGCGCCCGACGCCGCTCTCCGCGACGGCAGCCACGCCTTCCTCGACGCCATCACCCGGGGCGCCGCCTCGCGCGTCCTGCTCATCGACGGCCCCGCGGTGCTCGGGTGGGAGCAGTGGCGCCGACTCGATGCCGAGGGCCCCGAGCAGGAGCTGCGTGCCGGACTGCGCGAGGCCGGTGTCTCTCCGGCCCTCCTGGACCCGCTTGCGGCGGTGCTCTCCGGAGCGATGAACGAGCTCGCCCTCTGGCTGGCCGCCCATCCCGACGGCGCCGCGCGCCCTCAGGCCCACCGCGCGCTCGACACCCTGCTGGACTCCGTCGCTCCCCAGACCTGACCGGCGGCGGTCCGTGGCGGCGGACTTCTGGTCCCGGGCACGAAAGAAGGCCCCGGAGTGGAGTCCGGGGCCTTCAGCTCAAGCGTAGCTCAGATCAGAGCGACTCGATGATCGCGCGCATCAGGTCAGCGGTCTCGGACGGCGTCTTGCCGACCTTGACACCGGCGGCCTCGAGGGCCTCCTTCTTCGCCTGCGCGGTACCGGCCGAGCCGGAGACGATCGCACCGGCGTGACCCATGGTCTTGCCCTCGGGAGCCGTGAAGCCCGCCACGTAGCCGACGACCGGCTTCGTGACGTTCGCCTTGATGAAGTCGGCCGCGCGCTCCTCGGCGTCGCCACCGATCTCACCGATCATGACGATGGCCTTGGTCTCGGGGTCGGCCTCGAACGCGGCGAGCGCGTCGATGTGCGTGGTGCCGACGACCGGGTCGCCGCCGATGCCGATGGCGGTCGAGAAGCCCAGGTCGCGCAGCTCGAACATCATCTGGTAGGTCAGGGTGCCCGACTTCGACACGAGGCCGATCGGTCCCTTGCCCGTGATGTTCGCCGGCGTGATGCCCACGAGCGCCTCGCCCGGGGTGATGATGCCGGGGCAGTTCGGCCCGATGATGCGGGTCTTGTTGCCCTTGCTCTGCGCGTATGCCCAGGCCTCGGCGGAGTCGCCGACGGGGACGCCCTCGGTGATGACCACGAGCAGCGGGATCTCGGCGTCGATGGCCTCGATCATCGCGTCCTTCGTGAAGGCGCCGGGGACGAAGGCGATCGACACGTCGGCGCCGGTCTCCTTCATGGCCTCGGCGACCGAGGCGAAGACGGGGAGCTCGACGGCGTTGCCGTCCTTGTCGGTGTGCGAGACCGTGGTGCCGGCCTTGCGGGCGTTGACGCCACCGACGACCTGGGTGCCGGCCTTGAGCATCAGCGCGGTGTGCTTGGTGCCCTCACCGCCGGTGATGCCCTGGACGATGACCTTGGAGTCCTTGTTGAGGTAGATCGACATTCTTCTCGTCCTTCAGTCTCAGGCGTTGGCGAGCTCGGCGGCCTTGTCGGCGCCCTCGTCCATGGTGGCGGCCAGGGTCACAAGCGGGTGCGCGTAGTCGGCGAGGATCGCACGACCCTCGTCGACGCGGTTGCCGTCCAGGCGCACGACGAGCGGCTTGGAGGCCGTGGCGCCCAGTGTCTCGAGCGCGCCCTTGATGCCGTTGGCGACGGCGTCGCAGGCCGTGATGCCGCCGAAGACGTTGACGAACACGCTCTTGACCTGCGGGTCGCCGAGGATGACGTCGAGGCCGGCAGCCATGACCTCAGCCGATGCGCCGCCGCCGATGTCGAGGAAGTTGGCCGGCTTGACGCCGTTGTGGTTCTCCCCGGCGTAGGCGACCACGTCGAGGGTCGACATGACGAGTCCGGCGCCGTTTCCGATGATGCCGACCTCTCCGTCGAGCTTCACGTAGTTGAGGCCCGACTGCTTGGCCTTGGCCTCGAGCGGGTCAGCGGCGTCCTTGTCCTCGAGCGCCTCGTGCTCGGGGTGACGGATCTCGGAGGCGTTGTCGTCGAGCGTGACCTTGCCGTCGAGCGCGATGATGTCGCCCTCTTCGGTGCGGACCAGCGGGTTGACCTCGACCAGGGTCGCGTCCTCACCCTTGTACACGTCGTAGAGCTTCACGAACACGTCGGAGACCTTCTCGATCAGGTCTTCCGGGAAGTTCGCGGCGCGGGCGATCTCCACGGCCTTCGTCTTGTCGATGCCCGTGAGCGGGTTGACCTCGACGCGTGCGAGCGCCTCGGGACGCTCGACGGCGAGCTCTTCGATCTCCATGCCGCCCTCGACCGAGCAGAGGCTCAGGTACGAGCGGTTGGCACGATCGAGCAGCACGGAGAAGTAGTACTCCTCGGCGATGCGCGCACCCTGCGCGACCATGACGCGCTTGACGACGTGGCCCTTGATGTCGAGGCCGAGAATGGCCTTCGCTGCCTCGTACGCCTCGTCGGGCGTCTTGGCGACCTTGACGCCGCCCGCCTTGCCACGGCCGCCGGTCTTCACCTGGGCCTTGACGACGACGACGCCACCGATCTTCTCGGCCGCCGCCCTCACCTCTTCCGGGGTGTCCGCGACGATGCCGGCGAGGACCGGCACTCCGTACTTCTCGAAAACGTCTCGTGCCTGGTACTCGTACAGATCCACTGTGGTTCCTTCACTGGGCTGCTGTCTGGTAATTCTCTCGATGTCGAGACATCGACCAGTCCCCCAGCCTACTACCTCGACCTGGGCGCGCCCGCGGCCCCGGACTCTCGGTCGATCATCGGAGCGTCGGCACGCCCGGACGCCGCGCCGGCAGCGCGACCAGGCGGAGCTGCCGCGAGATCATGAGCGGAACGAGCAGCAGCGCGGTGCCGGTGGCGACGATCATCGGCCGCACCACGACCACCGGGAGCGCGCTCCACAGCGCGATGAGGATCGACCCGACGAGGAGGGTCCCGAGCACGAACTCGGTCAGGATCAGCTGTCGGCGCACAGCCCTGCGGTCCTCCGCCAGGGTCGTCTCCCTCCCCCGCACCGAGAGGTGCTCGGTCCAGCGCGTGCCGTCCCACCAGCGACGGGTGCCGCGCCGCCGCGTCTCGAACCATCCGGCCGCTCTCCCGCGTTCGCTCACGCCCTCATTATGACGCCCGGCCACCGACACCGATGGCCGCCGAGGTCTAGGCTTTCGCCATGCACGAATCCGCAGAACTGCGCACGGGCGTCGTCGCCGCGGCGCTCGAACTCTTCAGCGCCCAGGGGTTCGATCAGACGTCGGTGGAACAGATCGCCAAGGCCGCGGGTGTCTCGAGATCGACGTTCTTCCGCCAGTTCGGCGGCAAGGAGGACGTCGTCTTCGCGGATCACGAGGTGCTGCTCGAACAGCTCAGGGAGTTCCTCGACGAAGGGCACGACGACCCCTGGGCTGCGGTGTGCGCGGCCTCCGAATCGGTCTTCGTGCATTTCGCGCACGACCCGGAGCTCGCACGCCGCCGCTACCAGATCGTGCGCCAGGTGCCGGTGCTGCGTGAGCGCGAGATCATCACGGTCTTCCGATACGAGCGGCTGTTCGACGAGTACCTGCGCGGAGCCCTCCCCGGCGTCGACCCGCTCGACGCCGTCGGCTTCGCCGCCCTCGTGACGGCCGTCCACAATCACGTGCTGCGGCAGTTGCTCCGCGGCCGCAAGAAGGTGCCGCTCGCGACGCTGCAGACGGCGCTGGCCGACGCCCGCCGCCGCTACGGCGTCGCGGGAGACGCGGCCCCCGATGCGCCGGACGACATGGTCGTCGCGGTGTTCCCGCGGTCCATGCCGATCGCCGAGGTGACCCGCAGACTGCAGTCGGAGCTCGACTGATCGCTCGAGGGTCGTGAAACCGAGTATCGAGGAGTACGATACTTGGTGCCACGAAGGAGCATCATGAGCACTGCAGCCTCCCCCTTCCCCGGCGAGCGCGTCTCGTCGTACGACGTCACCGGGCGCCGGGACAGCGACTACTACGCCGTCTTCGCCGACATCCCCGCCGCCGACCGCGCGGCCTGGGATCGGGCGAAGTCCTACACCGACGAGGTCGCGCCGCAGATGGCGGACGCCTGGGACCGCGCGGAGTACCCGCTCGACGCCGCCCGTCGGATGGGCGAGATGGACCTCGTCGTCGACGGCATCCAGCATCCCGCCCTCACGCACCTGTCGCCGCTGGCCGCGGGCCTGGTGAACATGGAGATCTCGCGCGGTGACGGGTCGCTGGGCACCATCCTCGCGGTGCAGGGCGGCCTCGCGCTGCGCACCCTCGCCCTGTTCGGCTCCCCCGCCCAGCAGGACCGATGGCTCACGGCACTCGCCGACGGCTCGGTTCTCGGCTCGTTCGCGCTGACCGAACCCGACCACGGCTCCGACTCGGTCTCGCTCGAGACGGTGGCCCGCCGCGACGGGGACGCCTGGGTCATCCGAGGCACGAAGAAGTGGATCGGCAACGGCGCATCCGGCGGGATCACCTTCGTGTGGGCGCGCGTCGACGACGCGGACACGGCCGCGCACGGCGCTGTGCGCTGTTTCCTCGTCGAGCAGGACACGCCCGGATACACCGGCAGTGTGATTCGGGGCAAGGCCTCACTGCGCGCGATCCATCAGGCGCACATCGTCCTCGACGACGTGCGGGTGCCGCTGGACGCCGTCCTGCCCGGCACCATGAGCTTCAAGGACGCCTCGACCGTGCTGTACGCGACCCGCTCGGGCGTCGCGTGGTCGGCGCTCGGACACGCGACGGCCTGCTACGAGGCAGCACTGGCCTACGCGATGCAGCGGGTGCAGTTCGGAAAGCCGCTCGCGAAGTTCCAGATGGTCCAGGAGCGCCTCACCCACATGCTCGAAGACCTCACGGCCATGCAGCTGTACTGCCGACGGATGGCCGACCTCGAGACCTCAGGCGAACTGCGCCCGACCCAGGCCTCGCTCGCGAAGTTCCACAACACGCGTGCCGCACGCCGCATCGCCGCGACCGCCCGCGACCTGCTCGGCGGCAACGGCATCCTGCTCGAGAACGGCGTCATGCAACACATGGCCGACATCGAGGCCATCCACACCTACGAGGGCACCGAGAGCGTGCAGGCCCTGCTGCTCGGCCGCGACATCACCGGGATGAGCGCGTTCGCCTGAGGCGCGGAGGTCGCGGCCGCATCAGACGCGCCCGGTGATCGGGCGGGACAGGCACACGAGTCGCTCGCGCGCGTCCCAGCTCGGCACGCGCACGAACCCGCGGGATTCATAGAGGCGCATGGCGCGTTCCCGCCACTCCCACACCGACAGGCGGACCTCGGCCGCCCGAAGAGTCGTCGCGGCTCGCACGGCGGCATCGAGCAACGCCGACCCCACGCCGCGACCGCGGACCTCGGGGACGGCCCACAGGCGCTTGACCTCGGCGAACCCGCCGTTCCCCGCGAGCACGACCACGCCGACGATGCGATCCGCGAGCTCCGCCACCAGGACCAGATGGCCGGTGTAGGCAGCGGCCGGGTCTTCGACTTCGCGGAGGTAGTGCTCCGGCAACATCGGAACATCCGGGGCGAGGACGCCGCCCTGCTGGAGCTTCTCGCGCTCGGTCTGCTGGAGGTAGGCGCGGACAGCGGCGCCGACCTCGTCCGCGTCGGAGCCGGAGAGATCCGCCGCCCGAATCAGCGGACGATCACCCGCCTCGTGCGCGTCGATGCTCACGTCAGCCGCAGCCGCAGCCGCCGGACGGGGTCTTCACCATGAAGCACTCGTCGCACACGCCGTAGTCGCGTTCCTCGACGGGCTTCGGTGCCTTCTCGGCGCGGGGCGCGGCGACGCGTGGAGTCGTCGTGCGCTTGGCGGCGCGGGTCGGTGCGAGCGGGATGAACTCGCTCGGGTGGCTCACGTAGAAGTACGGTGCGCGCCCCTCGCTCGGCTGCAGGCGCAGGGGTGCTGCGCCCACCACGATCCGCTCGTCTTCGGTGAAGCCGTTCGTGTAGGTGCGCCCGATGTGCAGGGACGCGCCCTCGCCTCGACGGATCGCCTCGATGTAGCGCCCACGGTCGATGAACGAGCTGATTCCGATCGCCTCGACGATGGCCGTGATGAACGGATGGTTCGACGGATCGATCCGGTGCGCGCGCAGCGCCTCGGCGAGGGAGCGGTATGGACGGGAGGTGCCTGCGGGGGTCGGCCCCTGAACTTCTTTCATCCTTTCCAGGATCGCACGCCCGGAGGGCCCCTCTCGACCGTTTCGCCGGTGGCGGCATGCCAGACTGACGGAATGGCGCGGGCGACGATCATCGGTTCCGGCCCCAACGGGCTCGCCGCCGGGGTGACGCTCGCGCGCGCCGGCTATGCCGTGCGGGTGCTCGAGGCGGCCGACACGGTCGGTGGCGGTCTCCGCACGGCCGAGTCGACGCTTCCGGGTTTCCGGCACGACGTCTGCTCCACCGTGCATCCGACCGCCCTGGCCTCACCCTTCTTCCATGCTTTCGGCCTCGAACGGAGGCTGGACTGGATCCGCCCCGAAGCCTCCTACGCACACCCGCTCGATGGCGGAAGGGCCGCCATCGCCTGGCGCGACCTCGACCGCACGGCGACCGCGCTCGGGGCAGACGGTGACGCCTGGCGCACCCGCATCCGGCCGTTGACCGCGCACATCGACGGTGTGGTGGACTTCACGGGCAATCAACTGCTCCGAGTCCCCCGGGATCCGTTGACCGCCCTGCGCTATGCGATCAGGATGCTGGAGCAGGGCACTCCTCTGGCCGCCTCGGCTTTCCGCACCGAGGAGGCGGCCGCGCTCCTGGCGGGAGCCGTCGCTCACGGCAACGCGCCTCTCCCCTCCCTCGCGGGGGCCGCTGCGGGCCTGTTGCTGGCCGCCCTGGGACACGCCGGAGGCTGGCCGTATCCACGCGGCGGTGCGCAAGGGATCGCCGATGCCCTGGTCGCCGACATCACGGCGCACGGTGGGTCCGTCGAGACCGGCGTGCGGGTCACCGACCTCGAGACGCTGGACTGGGGCGACCCGCGCCGCGGAGACCTGCTGATCCTGAACACGTCTCCCCGGCTCGCCCTCACGCACCGCGACGTCCCGCCCCGCTACGCCCGGGCCATCGGCGCCTACCGCTACGGGCCCGGTGCGGCGAAGGTCGACTTCGCCCTCGACGGCCCCGTCCCCTGGACGCACCCCGAGGTCGGGCAGGCGGCGACCGTGCACCTCGGCGGGACCAGAGCCGAGGTGTGGGCCAGCGAGAACGCCGTCGCCGCCGGACGAATGAGCGAGCGCCCCTACGTCCTCACCGTGCAACCGTCCGTGCTCGACGACTCCCGTGCTCCCGCGGGCAAGGCCGTGTTCTGGGCGTACATCCACGTGCCGCCGGGCTCCGACCTCGACCCCACGGAGCTCATCACCGCGCAGGTCGAAAGGTTCGCCCCGGGGTTCCGCGACCTCATCCTCGCCCACCACGCGGTGCCGGCATCGTCGCGCGAGGCGATCAATCCCGCGGAGATCGGCGGCGACATCTCCGGCGGGGTGTTCGACATGCGTCAGGCCCTCCGCCGACCGATCCTCTCGCCGACGCCGTGGCGCACGCCGATGCCGGGCGTCTACCTGGCTTCCGCCTCGACCCCTCCCGGCCCCTCCGTCAACGGCATGGCGGGGTGGCATGCCGCCCGCACGGCACTGCAGGACGCCGGTTCGCCCGCGACGCTGTCCGACCTGTTCGACTGAGCGCGCTCACTACTCCTCAAGGACGGGACGCGCTGCCCCCGTAGCCCTGCGAATCACGGGAGGACCGCCGCACCCGCCGCCCGTTTCTGCGGAGTTGTGAACACCGGCCCGCTCTTCCGCCCCACACGGCCGAGGACCAGGATGGGAGCATGCGCTACGAGATCCCCGCGCCGATGCTCGCCAAAGCCGTCCCCGCGGTTCCTCCTGCAGAGAAGGTTCCCGGCGGGCTCCTGTACGAGCCGAAGTGGGACGGCTTCCGCGGACTGATCGCTTGGGACGGGGAGACCGTCGAGATCGGCTCCCGCGGAGCGAAACCTCTCACGCGCTACTTCCCGGAGCTGGTCGAGGCGATTCCCGAGCTGCTCCCCGGTCCGTGCCTGCTCGACGGCGAGATCGTCGTCGCCACCGGCCCGCAGGGGTCCCAGCGCCTGGACTGGGAGGCACTGAGTCAGCGCATCCACCCCGCCGCTTCCCGCGTCGCCACGCTCGCCGCCTCGACCCCGGCGATGTTCATCGCCTTCGATCTGCTCGCCGTCGGCGACGACGACCTCCTCGCCGCGCCGTTCGAGTCCCGGCGAACGCGCCTGGAGGCACTCCTAGCTTCCGTGGAGCATCCGCTGCACATCACCCGGACGACGAGGGATCACGACGCGGCCGTCCGTTGGCTCGCCGAGTTCGAGGGCGCCGGGCTCGACGGCGTGATCGCCAAGCCGCTCACTCAGCCCTACGCGCCGGGCAAGCGCACGCTGTTCAAGATCAAGCACGCGCGCACGGCCGATGTGGTCGCACTCGGCTACCGGGTCCACAAGTCGGGTTCGGGCGTCGGCTCGCTGCTGGTGGGACTGTACGGAGCCGACGGCGTGCTCCGCCAGGTCGGCGGCGTCGCGGCGTGGAGCGATGTCCGTCGGCAAGAGCTCGTCGAGGAACTCGCCCCCTGGGTGGAGAGGGACGACTCCGGGGAAGCGGTGACCGCGGCAGGCGAGCGTTCGCGATTCAGCGGCGGCAAGGACGTCTCGTTCGTCCGGCTGCGCCCGGAGCGGGTGCTCGAGGTGCGCTACGACCAGCTCGAGGGCGCTCGGTTCCGCCATACCGTGCAGTTCGAGCGCTGGCGACCGGACCGCGACGCCCGCTCGTGCACGTACGAACAGCTCGACAGCGTCGCCGGCTACGACCTCGCCGACGTCCTCCGCTGAAGGCGGTCAGTCCTTCTCGACGGGAGTGCCGTCGTCGTCCCAGTTGGCCGCGACCTTCTTGCTGGGCTGCACGCGGGGCGGCTCGCCTGGCATCTTCGGGAACTCCGGAGGAAACGGCAGCTCCCCCAGCCCGTTCTCCTTGTCGCGCTCCCACCAGGCCAGCAGGGTGTCGATCCGGCCCGGGGCCTCCTGCATGGTCGCCCACGGGTCGCCGATCTCATCCAGGCGCTTCGGGATCGTGCGCACGGTGAAAGTCCGCGGATCCAGCCCGTCGAGCTCGTCCCAGGCCACCGGTGTCGACACCGTCGCTCCCGGCAGCGCGCGAGGACTGTAGGCACCGGCCATCGTGCGGTCTCGGTTCGCCTGGTTGAAGTCGACGAAGATCCGCTCCCCGCGCTCCTCCTTCCACCAGTTCGTCGTGACCTGATCCGGCATCCGACGCTCCAGCTCCCGCCCCGCTGCGATGACGGCATGGCGCACATCGAGGAACTCGTGGGTCGGCTCGATCGGCGCGAACACATGCAGCCCGCGGTTGCCGCTGGTCTTGGCGAACGCCTCCAGGCCCGCCTCACGCAACACCTCGCGCAGCGTGTGCGCGGCCGTCACCGCATCCGCGAAATCCGTCCCCGGCTGCGGGTCCAGATCGATGCGCAGTTCGACCGGGTCGTCGGCGTCGGTCGCGAGCGATGCCCAGGGGTGGAACACGATCGTGTTCATCTGCACCGCCCAGACGATCGCGCTCGAGCGGTTCAGCACGATCTGCGGATGCCGGCGTCCGCTGTTGTACGTCACCGTCACCGCATCGACGAAGTCGGGGGTGCCCTTGGGCGGGTTCTTCGAGAAGAACCCTTCCGCCTTCGGCCCGCCCGAGGGGCCGATGCCGTCGCGGAAGCGCTCCAGCGAGACCGGCCGATTGCCGTTCGCCGCGAGGAAGGGCACCGAGACGCGCTGCACGTACTCCGCGAGCTCGGCCTTCGTGATGCCGAGGTCCGGCCACACGACCCTGTTGGGGCTGGAGAGCGCGACCTCACGCTCTCCGTCCGAGTCGACCACGGTCAGGGTCACACGTTCTGAGGCCATGCTCCGACCCTAGAGCGATGCTCGGACGGACGGAACCCCGCGCCCGCCGGCAGGAGCGACGGAGCCCGGTCAGTCGCCGAGATCGACCGCGAGCACCAGGACCGGCGTGAGGGCGTCCCGCTCGACGATGATCGACGGGCCGGCGGGATCGACGATCACTCCGCCCATCTCGGAGTGGCTCGTGAGGACCTTGGCGAGCTGCATCGGCTCGAACGGGAGCGGACGATCACCCCGGCCGAGCGCGATGACCTCGAGCGGGTGCGAGAAGAGCTGCAGAAACCGTCGCCCGTCGGGGGTCTGGGCCTCGGCGATGCCGACCTGACCGCTGCCGGAGCCGTCGTTGACCGCCACCCACATGCGCGTGGTCGCCAGGGCCTCTCCGACCTTGACAGCCGAATCCTGCGCACGGGGAGCGGCCAGGATCGACTTCACGGTCATGTCGACGTCGGCCTGGTCGAGCGTCTTCTGCAACAGCTCGGTCGGGAAGACCACGCGGTGGGGTGCAGACGCGTTGTCGACGATGAGCCCCGCGAAGTCTCCTGCCACGACCTGCTGCAGCACCGACGTCACGGGCTGCGCGACGGCGGAGGTGGCCGCGGGATCCGGCTCGAGCTGCACGGAATCACGCACGGCGGCCGCCGAGCTGAAAGCGAGCATGAACTGGCGGTCGTCGTTGTCGCGGACGACCGCCACGGAGAGCGGCTTGCCCTCGCTGATCTGCGCGCGGGCGTCTCCGTTGACGCGGATATAGAGGTGCCCTTGAAGCGCCTGACGCATCACGCCCAGCAGCTGGTCGTTGGTCGCCCCCGCTTCGATCTCGGTGAGCGCCTCACGGAGCAGGACGTTGTCCTTCATCCCGGCGACGGTCTCGGTCTGCTCGGGCGGCAGCGGCGAGGCGAGAGGCAGACGCCGCTGCGGGGGCTCTTCCTCCTGCGCCGTCGGTGCCTGTGGGGCGCGAGGGGCGGCAGGGGCCGCCGCCGCGGGCGCTGTCTCAGCGCTGGGCAGCGCCACCTCCGGACCGGCCTCGGCGCCGACGCCCCGGAAGGCCTGCACGGAGATGCCGATCGAGGGAGCGTCGACGCTGCCGGCGTCTGAGGCGTCGTCGGCGGCGACGGAGTCGGATCCGGGCGCCCCCGCGTCCGTCTCTACGACGTCGGTGGTGGGGGCGACGGCATCGTCACCGGACTTCTTGCGGCGGGAGAAGAGGGCCATATGAGCCAGCCTAACCGCCATTCCGGCCCGTGATCCGCCGAAGCGTGAACACCCGCGGTGACGTCAGATCTTCTCGATCGGCGCGACCTTGATGAGGAGCTTCTTCTGCCCTGCCGAGTCGAAGCGCACGTGGGCGATGCGTTTGGCTCCCTCGCCGGTCACGGCATCGACCCGCCCTTCGCCGAAGTCGACGTGGCGAATGCGGTCGCCCGCGGCGAGCTCGAGATCGCCGTTGTCGCGCATCTTGGCCGTGACGCGGTTGGGGAACTTGTCCATCGCCGTCGACAAGGGCTTGAGGGAATCGCGACCGGGAAGCGCCTTGACCGCGAAGCGATCGCCCGATCCGGAGCTCGAGCCGCCGAAACCGCCCTGGCGCCGCGCATTGAGGGCGCGAGACTGCATCCCGCCGCGCGAGTTCACGTCGCCCGGCGACTGACGCCAGTCGATGAGTCCCGACGGGATCTCTTGCAGGAAACGGCTGGGCATCGCCACGGTCACTTCGCCGAACTGGGCTCTGGTCATCGCGAGGGACAGGTGCAGCCGCTTGCGCGCCCGCGTGATGCCGACGTAGAAGAGCCGGCGCTCCTCCTGCGGCCCTCCAGGCTCTCCGGCCGAGATCCGGTGCGGGATCAGGTCTTCTTCAACGCCCGTGACGAACACGGCGTCGTACTCGAGTCCCTTCGCCGTGTGCATCGTCATGAGTGAGACCGAGCCGGACTCGTCGTCGAGGTCGTCGGCGTCCGAGACCAGGGCGACTTCGGTCAAGAAGTCGACGATCGTGCCTTCGGGGTTGTTGCGCGCGAAGTCGCGGGCCACGGCCACGAACTCGTCGAGGTTCTCGACGCGCGCCTCGTCCTGCGGATCACGACTCGCACGCAGGGCGTCGAGGTAGCCGCTCTTGCCGAGCAGCAGACTGAGCCCGTCGGCCACCGCCGTGGAGGGCGGAAGCTCGCCGCTGGCCGGGATCAGGATCGCGGTGGCTTCGGTCAGCACGGCGTCGAGCTGACCGATCGCCGCCTGGATCTTCGGGCCGACGCCGAGCTGGGCCGGCATCGACAGCGCGTCACGGAAGCTGATGCCGTGTTCCTCGGCGAAACGCGCGATGGCCGTCTCCGTCACGTCGCCGATGCCACGGCGTGGCTTGTTCAGGATGCGGCGCACCGACATCTCGTCGGCCGGATTCGCCACCGCGACGAGATAGGCGAGCGCATCCTTGATCTCGGCGCGGTCGTAGAACTTCGTGCCGCCCATGATCTTGTAGGGCACCGCCGAGCGGATGAAGATCTCCTCCAGCGCACGGGACTGCGAGTTGGTGCGATAGAACACCGCCATCTCGGAGTACGGCATGCCGGCACGGTGCAGTGCCTCGACCTCGTCGGCGACGAACTGGGCCTCGTCGTGCTGCGAGTAGCCGGTGAAGCCGATGATCGGGTCGCCGTCGCCCTTGTCACTCCACAGCTTCTTGTCTTTGCGGTCGAAGTTGTTGCCGATCACGGCGTTCGCGGCGGAGAGGATGTTCTGCGTCGAACGGTAGTTCTGTTCGAGCAGCACCACGCGGGCGCCGGGGAAGTCACGTTCGAACTCGCTGATGTTGCGGATGTCGGCGCCGCGGAAGGCGTAGATCGACTGGTCGGAGTCGCCGACCACCGTGAGCGAGGCACCGGGCTCGCCGGCATCGGCAGCGGGGGCGGGATCGGGCTCGAAGATCATCATGCCGTTCGAGGCATACGGGTCGGGAGCTGCTCCGGCGCCCGACACGGGTCGCGTCAGTTCATGGATCAGCGCGTACTGCGCGTGGTTGGTGTCCTGATACTCGTCGACCAGGATGTGCCGGAAGCGACGACGGTAGGTGTCGGCGACCTGCGGGAAAGCGCGGAACAGGTACACCGTCTGACCGATGAGGTCGTCGAAATCGAACGCGTTGGCCTTCTGCAGCTGACGCTGGTAGTCGGCGAACACCTCGACGAACACGCGCTCGGCGGGATCGCTCATGTTGGCCTGACGCGCGTAGGACTCGGCGTCGGAGAGCTCGTTCTTGAGCTTCGAGATGCGCGACTGCACCGAGGCCGGGGTCAGTCCGTACGCATCCGCCTCGTGCTCCTTGACCAGCCGCTTGAGCAGAGCGCGCGAGTCGCCGGAGTCGTAGATCGTGAAGGACTTCGTGTACCCGAACTGCTGAGCCTCGCGGCGGAGAATGCGGACGCAGGCCGAGTGGAACGTCGAGATCCACATGCCCCGGGCGGCGTCCCCGATCAGTCCTTCGACGCGCTCGCGCATCTCGCCGGCGGCTTTGTTGGTGAAGGTGATCGCGAGGATCTGACTCGGCCAGGCCTCGCGTGAGCGCAGCAGCGAGGCGATGCGTCGCGTGAGCACGCTGGTCTTGCCCGACCCCGCGCCCGCGACGATGAGCAGAGCGGGGCCGCGATAGGTGACGGCCTCGAGCTGTTGCGGGTTCAGTCCGGCGAGGAGTTCGTCCTGTCCCTCCGCCCCGGAGGTGCGGGGGCCGGCGGATCCGGGGACGATGAGAGGAGCTTCGGTCATGGCCCTATGAGTCTAGGCGTCGGCACAGACACCGCGGCACGGGATGCGGGGGCATCGGCGGCGACGCAGGGGTGCACGGTCGACCTGTGCACCCCTGCGCGCTCAGGCGTCGCGCCTGCGACGGCGGACTGCTGCCGCGCCGGCGGTGAGGAGCAGCAGCGCCAGCGCGACGGCGGCGACCGGGAGCTCGGAGCCGGTCGTCGCCAGCGCACCCGCACCCGTCTCAGATCCCGATCCTGCCGCTCCCGCGATACGGAGGTCCGCCCAGCCGAGGAGCCCGCCGCTCGCATCGAACACGGCGATCCGGTGGGCGCCGAGAGGCGCATCGGCCGGTATGGTCGCCGTGATGGTCCCCGCGGTCGTGAGCGTCCCCGACGCGATCCGCATCGGCTCGGAGTACATCCACACCGACACGTCCGTGCCTGCGCCTGCGGAACCGACCGTGATCGTGACCTCCTGCCCCCGGGCCGCGACCGACGGGTTCACCGTCAGCCCGTTGCGGTTGTCGTCCACGAGCCCTGTGCCGGGGAGGGGCGGGGTCTCGCCGCCGGGAGTACCGCCGCCTGTTCCCGGCAGCGTCCCGGTGCGCAGCGACTCGGAGGCGAAGCCGTCGGCGAACCACCACACCGGGCGCTGCCCGTCGACCGACAGCGAGGCCGGCGCGGTCGCGAAACCCTCGTTGTTGATGTCGGGCAGGCCGGCGGCACGGGCGTAGTGCGCGATGTCGGGCTGTGCGGTGCCGTTCAGCGTGATCTCCGCCGAGCGCCCCTGGCAGCCGTCGTCGCACACCGCCCACAGGGTGTCGCGCACGGTGTCGTAGTCGAGCGCCATCACTCCGGGGAGGCCGGGAGCGATCTCCGACACCAGCGTCGCCGCCCCGTCGGATCCGAGCGCGAACGCGTAGACGTGGCCGTTGTCCTCGACCGCGACGAAGAACAGCCCGTCGCCGTGACCTGCATGATCCTTCGGGTCATACACCGCGCCCGACGTGTCGTCGAAGAGCTTCCCGGCGAGCGCGGCATCGGGCACCCACTGCACGGCCTCGATGCCGAGGTTCGCCCCCACGGCAGGGAGCAGGGCGGTCAGATCCCACTCCTGCTGAGCGATGAGGTCACCGCTCGACGCCTCGGGATCGACCTTGAGGACCACGTTCTGGTTGACGCCCTTGGCACTGTTGTCCCGCTCGGAGGCCACGTACACGAAGCCGTCTCCGTCGACCGTGATGCCCTCGGTGTCGGGGCCCGCAGCCCCCGGATCGGCGGCGTCCTTCTGGAAGCGCACGCGCTTGCCCGCATCCCAGCCGTCGGCCTTCTCGACCGAGCCGTCGGCGCGCGCCTCGAGCTTCCAGATGCGACCCTCGCCGTTGTCGACCGCCCACAGGAACGCACCGTCAGCGGTCTCCTGCACGTCGAGTCCGGAACTGTCCTCGAGGAACGTCGGGATGCTGTCGACCACGCGCACCTCGGCGGAACCGGGCCACGGCGACACGGCGACCTCGCCGATACACACGTTCGTGGCGCCCTTCGTGGACTCCGCAGTCACGGCGAACGCGCCGCTCGTGTCGGGGCAACGGCCCCAGGTGGTGGCGGCGTGGCCGGACCCCCAGGTGGTCTCGTCGATGAGCAGGTCGCCGTCGAACACGCGCACCGCGTCGCCGGAACCGAGACCGAACCCGAGCTGTGCCCGCTCGATCACGAGGTACTCCCCCGCACCGAGGCGGGTTCCGGCTGGGATCGCGTACGCATGGGTGTCGTCGTCGTCCTTCACCACGACGCCCGACACGTCGAGCTCGGTGCTCGTCGGGTTCACGAGCTCCACCCAGTCGTCCGGCGAGCCACCGTCGGATTCGACCTCGTTGATGCGCACCGGGTTGCCGCAGGCGTTGCGGAGACCCTTGGTCGAGACCGCGATGTCGACGAAGTCGCCGGTACCGTCGGCACAGCGCGCGAGGACGCCGGCGGCATGCGCGGTGTAGACGTGCTCGTCGACCGTGTTGCCGTTCGCATCACGGATGGTCACGGTGTCGCCGTTGCCGAGTCCGAACACGAAGTTCGCCGGCTGGTCGAAGACGAAGTAGCCCCCGGGCGGCAGCATCGTACCGGCGGGGAGCGGTGTGGTGTCGTCCGCGTGACCGGTCGGATCGTTGTCCATGACGGTCCAGCCCGAGAGGTCCACCGCAGTCGTGCCCGTGTTCACGACCTCGACCCAGTCGGTGCTGTCACCGTTCGACTCGATCTCGTTGATCACGACGTCGGGCAGGACGCACGAGTTCGCGGCACCGGGGGTCGGATGCGCGAGCACGAAGGAACCGACGCCGTCGGGGCAGCGTGCCAGGGTGGCCGCAGCGAAGTCGCCATCGATCGCCGCGTGCCCCTGCCACGGGAGCGTGTCGTCGGTCATCGCCCCCGAGGCGTCGTAGAGACGGATGCGGTCGGCGCTGCCGATACCGATCGGCTCGCGGAATGCGGCCTCGACGCCTCCGGAGAGTCCGATCGTGCCCTCTTCGACGACGAGGAACTGCCCCGCCGCGATCTGCGTGCCCGGCGGGAACTGCCAGCGGTGATCGTCGGAGTTGTCGCGGACCTCGTAGCCCGAGATGTCGAGCGCCTCGGTGCCGGGGTTGTGGAACTCCACCCAGTCGGCGGGTTGCGAATCGACCTCGTTGATGAGGATGGTGCCCGCGACGGGAGCGACGGCGCAGTCATTGGGAGCGCCGGGAGTCACCGTCGTCGCCGGTGCCCATGCCCCCGTGCCGTCAGGACAGCGCGCCCACACCGACAGCGGCGCGGTGTTCTCATACGCGTACGCGTCGACCTCGGTGCTGCTCGGGTCGAAGAGCACGACCTCGTCCCCCTTGCCGAGCCCGAAGTCGAAGTCGACGTCCTTCTCCAGCACCAGGAACTCGCCCGGTGCGAGCGAGGTGCCTTCCGGCGCAGCTCCGAAGCTGTCGCGCTTCTCATCCGCGATGGTCCACCCCGCGAGGTCGACGGTCTCGGTTCCGGCGTTGTAGATCTCGACCTGGTCGGCGAGGCCGGTCGCGGCGTCGTCATAGACGATCTCGTTCAGGACGAGACTCGGAGCGGTCGAACCGATCGCGGCGATGGGGGTGGCGAGCAGGGCGGCGGCGCTCACGGCGCACACCGTCGTGACCGCCGCTGCGCGGTGCAGGCGGGGCATGGAAACTCCTGGGGTCTCAGTCGGGTACCCGACCAGACCACCGATACCGCGTGGCCGCGGAGAATCCCCCGGGTGCACGGGAGGTGAACGGGGGATGGCGATCTGCCGCGACCGCCACCCCCGCGTCACCCGGTGCCAGTGTCAGGCGATACGAGTGCCCGGCGGGAGGCGCCGGGCAGGCGTCCGCGTGCGCACCCAGGCCCCGGCGAACAGCGACCCCGCGATCACGACCTGCACACCGAGGCCCACGGACCAGCTGGGCACCGACGATTCGATCACCTCCTGCGGCGTGGGATAGCCGCTGCCGTCCCGGTCGCAGTCGTCCCAGCGCTGCTCGAGCGGCGACTGCTGCGCCCCGCGCACGCCCGTCTTGATCTGGCCGAACAGGTCGACCGGGTAGCCGTCGGGCGTGAACTCGGTCGGCGTCGCATCCGCGAGCACCACGAAGGGATTGGCCGCGAGCGCCCACCACACCAGGTCGAACCGGGGCACCTCGTACATCGTGCTGACCTGCCACTCATCGCAGTCGACGTTGCCGTTCGCGTCGTACGGTCGCGAGTAGCTGGTCCCCTCGCTGCGTACCGCCATCCCGCCCAGCCCGAACGCGATGAGCGTGCCGAACACGAACGCGGCGACCACGAGGTACGTGGCTGCAACCGAGAACAGCGGGCGCGCGATGAGTCCGCTCAATCCGACGCCGATCGCGGCGACCACGATGATCTCCGCCGCGAGCACGAGCAGCGAGACGAGCAGCACGAGGGGGTTCGCTCCCCCGCCGAGCAGAGACAGGGCGAGGAAGGGAACGGCGACGAGGAGGAACGCCCCGCCGGTCGCGACAGCGGCGAGGAGCTTGCCGAGCATGATGTCGCCGGTCGAAGCCGCGGTCACCTGGATCGCGCCGAGGGTGGCGGCATCGCGGTCGCCGTTGATCGCGTTGCCGCTGAGCGTCGGCGACACCAGCACCACGAGCAGAAGGACGATGTTGACGACGATCGAATAGACGCCGGCCCCGATGAAGTCGCCCCAGGAGTACACGGCGAATGCGAGCCCGGTGACTCCGAGCAGGATGAGCGCGAACACGCCCAGCAGGACGTACCACCCGACACTCCGCAGGCGCTGGGTCAGTTCGAGTCGGGCGATGATCCCGATGTTGGCGAGGCTCATGCTCCCGCCTCCGTTCCGGTCGGCGCCGGGGGCGCAGGGGGTGCAGGGGGCCGAGGTGCGGCTTGTGGCGTCGGCGCCTGCGGCAGGTTCAGGAACGTGTGCTCCAGGTCGCTCTGCGCAGGAGCGAACTCCGAGACCGGAAGGCCCGCGTCGACGAGGCGGCGCAGCGACTGGGCCGCTGCGTCCTCCCCCGCGAACCCGACCAGCACCGCGCCGCGGTCGTTGGCGAGCGACTCCGGAGCGAGCCCGAGGTTCGAGGCCACCTGCCAGGTGTCGGCGTTCATCCGCTCGGGCGTCGCGCCGGCGAGACGGACCCGCCACGGTCGCACCGTGCTCTGGGCGGGAGCCGCATCCACCACGGAGCCGGCGACGAGGAACACCGCATCGTCGACGACCTCCTCCAGCTCCGAGAGGATGTGGCTCGAGATCAGCACGGTGCGCCCCTCCGCAGCGAAACGACGCAGCAGACCGCGCAGCTGCACGCGCGCTTCCGGGTCGAGGCCCGACGCCGGCTCGTCGAGGAGCAGCACCTGCGGGTCATGCACGAGAGCGCGCGCGAGACCCAGCTTCTGCTTCTGCCCGCGCGAGAGCACCTTGGCGGGCGAGTCCGCGAGCGGCGCGAGCCCGACGAGCGTGAGCAGTTGCTCGGCACGGCCCTGAGCGTCCGCCTTCTCGATGCCGTAGAGACGAGCGGTGGTGACGAGGGTTTCGCGGGCGGTGAGCGACGGCCAGGCTCCCAGTGCATCGGGCATCCAGCCGAGCATGCGTCGCGCAGCGAGAGGATCGACCGCGGGATCGACGCCCCCGATGCTGATCGTCCCGGTGTCGGGGGCGAGGAGCGAGGCGAGCATCAGCAGCAGCGTCGTCTTCCCCGCCCCGTTCGGCCCCACGAGTCCGGTCACTCTGCCGGGGTCCGCGCGGAGCGAGGCCGCTCGCACCGCCTGCACCGTCCCGAACGCTCTGCTGACGTCTTGCACCACGATTCCGGTCATGCGGTCAGTCTGGCATCCGGAACACGGGGCCCTCGGGACCTCGGGGCGGATGCTCAGACATCGCGTCGCGCGGGTGACACAATCAGCTCATGCGCACGATCCTCAACATCATCTGGGTCATCCTGGCCGGCTGGGCACTGTTCCTCGGGTACGTCCTGGCCGGCATCCTGCTGTGCATCCCGATCATCACGATCCCGTGGGCGATCGCCTCGTTCCGCATCGCCGCCTACGCGATCTGGCCGTTCGGACGCGAGGTCGTGAGCAAGCCGACCGCGGGGGTCGGGTCGTTCCTCGGCAACGTCCTCTGGGTCATCCTGGCCGGCTGGTGGCTCGCCATCGGCCACATCGTCTCCGGCATCCTGCTGTGCGTCACGATCATCGGCATCCCGATGGGCATCGCGGACTTCAAGATGGTCCCGATCTCGCTCATGCCGCTCGGCAAGGAGATCGTCTCCACGCGTCGCGGCTCCTTCGATCGCACGCTCTGAGCCGTCGACCGGCGATCGGCGCCGGCTCAGCCGCGGAAGAAGGCGACGCCGAGGTCGGGGTGGTCGACGAACACCCCATCGATGCCCTGCTGCGCGAGGACACCCCACTCCGACTCGTAGTCGCCGTACGCGCCCCGGCCGCCCGCACCGCGGAACTCGGCGGCCAGGAAGGCGTTCTCGGGACGGCAGGTCCACGTGTACACGAGAAGGCCGCGTGCATGGGCGTCCGCGACGATGGTGTTCCCGTGATCGAGGAGCATCTTCTTGTTCACGCTGATGCCGTCGACGAGGCCGACGAGGCCATCGAGCCCGCGAGGGGTGACGGTCGCCTTGTAGGTCATCGCCTGCGCGCCCTCGACTGCCTTGCGGTCGTACGGCCGGCCCGTCGCCTCGATCAGGTAGATGGAGGTCGCGGCGATGCCCCGCTCCCGAAGCTCCCCGAGCACCGTCGACTCGAAGGACTCGATCACGAGAGGCAGCTCGCCGTCGGCCCATCCCGCTGCACGCAGCTCCTGCTCGATGAGGGGCGCGAGCGCGAGGCCGATGCTCGCGAAGTAGGTGGCGTGCTTGACCTCGAGCACGACGCCGATCTCGCGGCCGTGCTCGGCAGAGCCGTCCCGCACGAGGTCGAGCACGTCGCGGAGACGGAGGATGGACTGGGTGCCGTCGAAGCTCGCGCTCGACGCCCGCACCTCGGGCAGCCGCTCACGGCCACGCAGCGTCGACAGCTCGGCCCAGGTGAAGTCCTCGGTGAACCACCCGGTCAGTGCCTGCCCGTCGACGCGCTTGGTCGTCTTGCGGTCGGCGAACTCCGGACGCGCGCTGACGTCGGTCGTCCCGGAGATCTCGTTCTCGTGTCGCACGACCAGCACGCCGTCCTTCGTGGCGACGACATCGGGTTCGACGGCATCCACCCCCATCGCGAGCGCGAGTTCGTAGGAGGAGCGGCTGTGCTCCGGACGGTAGCCGGGCGCACCGCGATGCCCGATGACGAGGGGCGATTTCCTGGGCACGCTCTCAGCGTAGAACACCCCAGGAGGGGTACCTCCCGAGTATCGTAGAGGCAAGAGACCTACTACCCCCCTTTGGAGTGAGGCCCACCAATGAGCAACTTCGCTTTCAACAACCCTGCTTTCCAGCAGCAGGACCCGCGCAACGTCGCGACCTACCCGGGCGGACCTCAGGCTGCTCAGGGCGCGCAGAGCGCCTCGCTCCAGCACGGGGCGATGGACGCGGCGGCCAACGCACAGCTCGAGGGCATGTACGCCGCCCCGCCGGCCGGTGCCATCGAGACCGATCGCATGTCGGTCGAGGACACGGTCTGGAAGACGGCCGGCCTGTTCGGCATCCTGCTCGTCACCGCGGCCATCGGCTGGGTCATGACGCTCGGCGGTGTCGACGTTCCCGCGTTCAGCCGCGAGAGCACCTTCCAGCCGAACATGCTGCCGTGGATCGTCGGTGCGCTCGGCGGCTTCGTGCTCGCCATGGTCATCACCTTCACCTCGCGCAAGAAGGTGCGCCCCGCGCTGATCTTCGCGTACGCGGCGTTCGAGGGCCTCTTCATCGGTGGCATCTCGGCGTTCTTCGAGGTCATCTACCCCGGCATCGTCTTCCAGGCGACGCTCGCGACCGTCTCGGTCGTCGGCGTGACCCTGGCTCTCTTCGCGAGCGGCAAGATCCGCGCGTCGAAGAAGGCGACCAAGATCTTCATGATCGCCATGATCGGCTACCTGGTCTTCTCGCTGCTGAACGTCGTCCTGATGTGGACCGGCGTGCTGCCGCAGGACCAGGCGTTCGGCATGCTGAGCGCCAGCATCATGGGCATCCCGCTCGGCCTCATCATCGGTGTCCTCGTCGTGATCATGGCGGCGTACTCGCTCGTGCTCGACTTCGACCAGATCCAGCAGGGCGTCCGCAACGGCGCACCGCGCAAGTACGGCTGGCTCGGAGCCTTCGGCATCATGGTCACCGTGGTCTGGCTCTACGTCGAGATCCTGCGCATCATCGCGATCGTCCGCGGCAACAACTGACCGCCGTTCATCGAAGTGGCCCGTCTCCCCAGGGAGGCGGGCCACTTCGCGTTTCGACGGGACTCTAGCTCGCGGCTCCGCTCGCCTTCCGCTCCAGCAGTGACCTCTCACGATCATTGCCGGCGAGGCTTGCCGCCACCGCGAACTCGCTCCGCGCTTCCTCCTCGCGTCCGAGCCGTCGCAGCAGCTCCCCCCGGGTGGCCGGAAGGAGGTGATAGCCGCGCAGCACTCCCGACGCCGAGAGCTGATCGATGATCCGCAATGCGGACGCCGGGCCCGTGGCCATCGCGACCGCCGCCGCTCGGTTGAGCTCGACGACCGGAGATGGGGCGATCCGGCCGAGTGCCTCGTAGAGCAGCACGATCCTGTCCCAGTCCGTGTCATCGACGCTCGAAGCCACCGCATGGCACTCCGCGATCGCCGCCTGGAGGCAGTACGCGCCGCGTCCGCGCCCGAGGCCATCAGCCGTCGCGAGCGAGGCACGACCGCGGCTGATGCGTCCGCGATCCCACCGGCCCCGGTCCTGGTCAGCCAACAGCACCGGATCGCCGTTCCGGTCCACACGCGCTCCGAACCGGGCGGCGGTGAGCTCCATCAGTGCGAGCAGACCGTGCACCTCGGGCTCACGCGGCATCAGTGCCGCGAGCACCCTGCTCAGCCGGATCGCCTCATCGCTCAGTTCCGGTCGCATCCAGTCCGGACCACTGCTCGCGGCGTGCGCCTCGTTGAAGATCAGATACAGCACACCGAGGACTGCCCCGATCCGCTCCGCCCGCTCTTCGCGCGGCGGGATCTCGAAGGGAGCGTTGGCGGCGCTCAGCGTCTTCTTCGCCCGCACGATGCGCTGCTGCACGGTCGCCGTCGGCACGAGGAAGGCCCGCGCGATCTCCTCGCTCGACAGGCCACCCACGACCCGCAGTGTGAGGGCGACCTGCGCCTCCTTCGAGAGAACGGGGTGGCACGCGATGAAGATCAGCCGCAGGACATCGTCGTCGAGGGCGTCCGGGTCCCACAGCAGCTCCGGCGCGGCGGCCTGCTCCTGCTCCAGGTCGTGGGCGAGCGCCGCGACCCTGGCATCCAGACGCTCCGCGCGGCGCCACCCGTCGATGGCCTTGCGCTTCGCGACCGCCGTGAGCCATGCCCCGGGGTTGCGGGGAACCCCCTCCTCCGGCCACTGTCTCAGCGCGTCGACCAATGCCTCCTGGGCGAGGTCCTCCGCCAGGCTGAAGTCGCCAACCGTCCGGGTGAGGGTACCGACGATGCGCGCGGACTCGATGCGCCAGACCGCGGCGACGGCGCGTTCCGCCGACCCGTCTTCGGGGGCGGAAGGCGTCGTCTCACCGTGTTCGGATGCGTCCATCACCGTGTGTCGTCGTCACTGCTGCGCGCGTTGCGCCTGCTCTTCGCGCCAGCCGGCTTCCTTCGCGATCCACTCGTTGTCGGCGGGGAAGTCCTCGACGCCCGTGACCCGACGCACCTCGAGGAACGAACCCGCGCCCAGGGGTGCACGGCTCGCCCATTCGGCGGCTTCTTCGCGGGATGACACCTCGATGATCCAGAAGCCGTTGAAGAGCTCCTTCGTCTCGCCGTACGGGCCGTCGGTGATCAGGGGCTTCTCTGCGCTGAAGTCGACCACGAAGCCCTCGGCGGCGTCGGTCAAGCCCTCCCCCGCGACGAGCACACCGGCCTTCATCATCGACTCGTTGTACTTGCCCATGGCCTCGATGACCTGCTCGAACGGCATGTCCTTGTATGCCTCGACGGCGTCGTCGTTCGCACGCATGATGAGCATGAACTTCATGATGTTCTCCTTGTTCGCGGGGCCGTCTCTCGACCCTCTCACCTCTGGCGTCGAACGAGAATGCCTCAGATCGACATCCGCCGCCACTTTCTTCTGCTCCGGTCGCACGCTCCCGTGCTCCCGTCGCGATATGACACCCGAATGAGCCGTTTTGGTTGTCATATCGCGACGGGAGACGGGTGTGCGGGTCGGGCGGGGCGGAGGCGGAGGCTCAGGCGCGACGCGGCGGGCTCAGGCGCGACGCGGCGGGGTCAGGCGCGACGGGGCGGAGCGGCGACTGCGGCGGCGATCGCGGCGGTGAGGGCCTCGAGCGAGGATTCGGGACTCCAGGCCGCGGCGACCGACGGCGCCTCCGCGCTCAACGCCGCGAGACGCTCGGGGTCGGTCAGGAGCGTGCGGATCGCTCGGCCGAGCGCATCGATGTCGCCGCTCGGCACCAGCATCCCGCCACCGCGCTGCAACACATCGCGGATGCCGTAGCGCACGTCGTACGAGATGACGGGAGTCGCGTGCAGCAGCGCCTCGACCACGCCGAGCGGCTGGCCTTCGAAAGCCGTGGACGTGACCAGGACGGACGCGCGGTCGAGCACCGTCCCCGGGGCGTCCGAGTACCCGGCGAGCACGATGCGATCCCCCGCGCCGAGCTCATCGATCAGCGCCTGCAGACGCTCCTGCTCCGGCCCGCCGCCCCAGATCTCCATCCGCGCACCCGGCACATCGGCAGCGAGGAAGGCGCGGATCGCGTGGTCGACGCGCTTTCCGGGAGCGAGGCGCCCGAGCACGACGACGAGCCCGTCCTCCCGCAGATCCGGGCGCGGAGCGACGGGGGCGATCGGATTTGGAACGACGGCGTGGAAAGCCGTGTCCCCGAACCGCGCGACCACGTCGTCGCGCTGGGTCGCGGTCGGCCAGATCACGGCATCGAACCGGTCGGCGAGCCGGAACCAGCGCGTCCAGAGAGTGTTCATGGTCGAGTCCGGGGTGTACGGCGCTTCGACGTGCATGGTGTGGATCGTGTGCACGATGCGCACCCGCGGGTCGGACCAGTCCGCGATGAGCTCACCGAGCTGGCGAGACTCGCAGATCACGACGATGGGGCGATCACCGAAGGCAGCGGTGACGCGGTCGAGCCAGGCCCGGTACAGACCGCGGAACCCGTGCAGAGCTCCGACAGCCTCACCGTCGGCGTCGAACACCAGCACCGGCTCGTCGGTCAGGTGCCAGTCCGGGTTGCCGGGAATCACCGGGAGCGCCACGAAAGGACGGTCTTCGGTGTCCCGGAGGACCCGGTACTCGACTCCGGGGTCAGCGGCCACCGCGGAGTCGGCGGCCACCCTCAGCCATTCCGCCGCGCCGCCGCGGGGCTCCACCGCCTCGTCGAACAGATTTCGCAGGCGCGACGAGTCCCCGAGCGCCCCGTGCTCGACGAACGTGCGCCGATGCGCGGCGTGGTCCGCAGCGGTCCCGGGGTCGAACGTGAGGAGCTGTGGTCCCGCCCCGTCGGCGACTCCCGCCCCGGCGAGCTGCCGGGCGCGCGCGAGCGTGGCGATCGTGTACCCGCCGTCGAGTCCCGGGATCAACCGGCTCGACAGCACCAGGTACTCGGCGTCGGGCAGAGCCGCCGCCGCATCGGGGAGCACCGAGCCCCCTACTCCCACTCGATCGTCCCCGGCGGCTTCGACGTGACGTCGAGCACGACGCGGTTGACGTCACGGACGCCGTTCGTGATGCGGTTCGAGATCTTCGACAGCACGTCGTAGGGCAGGCGCGTCCAGTCGGCGGTCATGGCGTCTTCGCTCGACACCGGACGCAGCACGATCGGGTGGCCATAGGTGCGACCGTCGCCCTGCACACCCACCGAGCGCACGTCGGCGAGAAGCACGACCGGGCACTGCCAGATCTCCTGGTCGAGGCCGGCCTTCGTCAGCTCTTCGCGGGCGATGGCGTCGGCCTCACGCAGAATCTCGAGACGGTCAGCGGTGACCTCACCGATGATCCGGATACCGAGACCGGGCCCCGGAAACGGCTGACGCCCCACGATGGCCTCGGGAATGCCGAGTTCGCGGCCGATCGCCCGGACCTCGTCCTTGAACAGCCCGCGCAACGGCTCGATCAGTTCGAAGTCGAGGTCGTCGGGGAGGCCGCCCACGTTGTGGTGCGACTTGATGTTCGCGGTCCCCGCTCCGCCGCCGGACTCGACGACGTCGGGGTAGAGAGTGCCCTGCACGAGGAACTTCACCGGAGCGCCGCCCGATGCCTTGGCCTCGGCGACGAGGTCGAGCTGCACCTTCTCGAACGCGCGGATGAACTCGCGTCCGATGATCTTGCGCTTCTCCTCGGGGTCGGTCACACCCTTCAGGTGGCCGAGGAACGTGTCGGCCGCGTCGACCGTGATCAGCCGCACACCCGTCGATTCGACGTAGTCCTTCTCGACCTGTTCGCGCTCGCCCTTGCGGAGGAGGCCGTGGTCGACGAAGACCGCGGTCAGCTGGTCGCCGATCGCCTTGTGCACGAGGGCGGTGGAGACCGCGGAGTCGACGCCACCGGAGAGCGCGGAGATCACGCGGGCATCGCCGACCTGCTCACGGATGCGCTCGATCTGCTCGGCGATCACATTGCCGCTGTTCCAGTCGGAGGCCAGACCCGCCCCCTTGTGGAGGAAGTTCTCGAGCACGCGCTGGCCGTGGTCGGAGTGCTTGACCTCGGGGTGCCACTGCACGCCGTAGAAGCCGCGCTCCTCGTGTGCGAACGCGGCGACCTTGGTGGCCTCGGTCGTGGCGAGCACGTCGAAGCCGTCGGGGGCCTTGGCGACCTGGTCGCCGTGACTCATCCAGACGTTCTGCTCCGCGGGCTGGCCGCCCAGCAGGGTTCCGCCGTCGCCGGTGATGACGGCATCGGTGGCGCCGTATTCACGCAGGCCGGTGTGGGCGACCTCGCCGCCCAGGGTCTGGGCCATGTACTGGAAGCCGTAGCAGATGCCGAGAGTCGGGACACCGAGCTCGAAGACCGCGGGGTCGAGGCGCGGCGCCCCCTCCTCGTACACGGACGAGGGTCCGCCGGAGAGGATGATCGCGACCGGGTTCTTGGCGGCGATCTCGGCAGCCGTGGCGGTGTGCGGCACGATCTCGCTGTAGACGCCCGCCTCACGGACGCGGCGGGCGATCAGCTGCGCGTACTGCGCGCCGAAGTCGACGACGAGCGCAGGACGCTGCTGGGTCTCGGACTGTTCGGTCAACGGACACCTTCCGGGGCGGGGGTGGAGGCCTCGGCGGCCTCTCGGGTGGCGAGATAGGTCTTGACCTCACGGGCGACGACCGCCTCCATGAAGAACGACAGCAGCGGCACGACACCGCCGAGCGCGAGCATGATGAAGCGCGGGAAGCGCCAGCGCATCAGGCTCCACATGCGGAAGCACGCGAACAGGTAGACGACGTAGAACCAGCCGTGCGCCACGAGGATGAACAGGGACAGGTTGAACCCGTCACCCAACGAGGTCATCTCGCAGGAGTTGGTCATCGGGGCGAAGAGCGACCACCACTGGCAGTCGGGCCCGGCGAGCACGCCGGCGAACCAGAGCGGTCCTCCGGAGCCGCCCAGGAAGAGCTCGAGGTGGATCGGCGTGTACTTCAGCACCATCTCGGTCAGCAGCAGGAGCAGCATGACTCCGGTGATGATCGACGCGATCTGGTAGAACTTCAGGGCACCGCGGATCGCCGGAAAGCTGGCGACTTTCGGTTCGGGCATGCGTCCAGTCTAGTCGGCGTCGATGGGGGCCTGAGCCGTCGCCGGATCACCCTTCACGCCGCGGGCGGGCGCGCGATCAGGAGCTCTCCGGCACCGCTCACCTCGAGTCGTCCGGCTGCCGCGGGGACCAGGACCGTCGCTCCTGCCGACAGCGGCAGTCCCGCGAGGTCGACGGCGCCGTCGATGACGACCACGATCGAGAAACCGGGGTCGAGCACCGCGGCTCCGCGCACCGGCAGCCGTTCGAGGCGGAAGTACTCGTCGGCGGCACGGGGGAACACGGAGCCGGACGGCGGCGCCGGGTGCACGAGCGCCTCGATCTCGGCAGTGCTCCTCGCTTTCGTCGTCACCGCGCTCAGGGCGAGGTCGAACCCCAGCCCGAGGTGGCCTTCGACAGCACCGTCGATCGCGAAACCCTCCCATTCGAGGAGGATCGACAGGTCCTCGGGTTGCTGCAGTTCGAGCAGGAGCACTCCGGCCCCGATCGCGTGGAGCTCGCCCGGCGGCACCCACACCACATCACCGGGCGCGACCTCGACCTCGTGCAGCAGACCGAGGAGGGCGACCACATCCTGCCGGGCGACGAGTTCACCGAGTTCCTCCGTCGACGCCTCCTCGCGCAGTCCGATGTGCACGGTGCCGCCCTCGAGGATGTACCAGGCCTCCGCCTTGCCGTGCGGGCGACCGAGGTGGGAAGCGGCGAACCCATCATGCGGATGCGCGTGCACGGGCAGCCGTTGCCCGGCGTCGAGCAGCTTGACGAGCAGACGCGCGTCATCCCCCCAGCGCTCGACATGGGATCGACCCAGCCAGGACACGGGGTCATCCGCGATCGCCTCGCGCAGGAGACGCCCGTCCGGGAGGGTCGTCAGTCCGAGGGTGCTCTCGCCCCGGATCGTCGTGGTCGATCCGACCCAGTCCTCGGGTTCCCGCGGCGCGGTCCCCGGCTCGCCGCGGAAGGCGGCGATGCGTGCGCCCCCGCGGTAGAAGCGTTCCGCGGGGCGGTTCGATGCGAGTCGGATCGGTTTCACGGGTGCTCTTCCTGCGGGGCGTGGACGGCGAGGAATCCCCCGACGAAGGTGTCACCGAGTCCGATCGTGGTCGGGTTCGCGATGTCGAGCGCGAAAGCCGCGACACCCACGGCATCGCGCACCGCTGCCTCCACCGTGCGGACGAGGTCGGCGCCGGCACCGTGTCGAGGCATTCCCTCGGTCTCGGCGGCGTGCACCGCGGTGAAGCCGTCGCCGAGCCGGAATCGCGTCGCGGCCACGCGAACGGCACTCTCCAGCGCCGCACGGTGCCGGGCTGCCTCAGCACCGACCGCGAGTGCCCAGTACCGCGTGTGCACCACCAGGGCAGGCGCAGGGATGAGCGCGCGGATCTCCTCCAGCGCCAGGATCACGTCGTCCGGATCGAGCAGATCCACGCGGCGCCGCAGATACTCCTGCAGTTCATCCTCATTCAGGCTGTACACGTCGATGCGCGACAGCAACCGCTCGCGCACGGTCTCGGCGAACGCCCGCGTATAGAAGCCGGCATCCTCGTAGAACACCAGGGCGTCGGAGGGGAGGCTGCGCATCGCCTGCTGCAGGGTGTCCAGCCGGTGCCGGAGCAGGTCCTCGTCCTGCATCGTGTTGAAGCCGGAGATGAGGAACGCCGACGCCGACGCCAGCTCGTCGCCCAGTTCCGCCGCCAGGCGCATGTCCCGGTTCGGAGGGTCATTGGCGAAGATCAACCGGTTGGCGCTCGGGGCCACGATGTCGCCGTCCGGAAGACGGATACGGGCACCCGCGGGATACTGCACGATCAGGTGCGGATCGAGCGTGTCCCGCGTGGCGGAGCACACGAAGGACACCCCCGGTGGCAGCAGGCGCCGCACGGTGTCGTCGATGCTGACGAGGTGCTGCAGGCTGGGGATGCCCAAGCCGTCGAGGACGAGGCCGGCCCGCACTCCGGTGCCCCCGAGGGTCACCTCGTGGGGGAAGTGCGCGGCGAAGGCCTCGACGACCGCGGACGACGCGACGAAGCGCTCCGCTCCCGCCCCGGTCGCCACGAAGGCGAGTACCGCGATCAGCAGCGACCGTTCATCGAGGATGGGGGCGTTCTCGGTCAGTTCCGCGCGCCGCACCCCGTGCTCGGCGACGAGCCGGTCGAACACGGCCGCGTCCCACCGCAGCTCGTAGTCGACCGTGCCGCCGAGCCCCAGGACGAGCTGCCGCCATCTCGCATCGATCATCCGTCGATCGCCCGCCCCTTCGAGGTCCGTCGTCCGGTCAGTACAGGTCGGCCTTGCCGTCCGCCCCGAACAGCTCGATCTTCTCAGCCGCCGTGGCCTTGAGCGCGGCGATCGGCTCCGGCTGGATCGCGTTGGGCTCGCGCAGACGCTCGTCGGTGCCGAGGATCTCCCGCATGCGGTTGTGGTACGAGACCTTGATGTCGCTGGAGATGTTGATCTTGTTGATGCCCAGCTCGACCGCGCGACGCAGTTCGGCGTCGGGGTTGGCCGAGCCGCCGTGCAGCACCAGCGGGATCCCGACCGCGGCCTTGATCTCCTGCAGGAGGTCGTGACGGAGCTCGGGGTTCTTCTCCGCCGGGTACAGACCGTGCGAGGTGCCGATCGCGATGGCGAGGCTGTCGACGCCGGTCTCCTCGACGAAGCGCACGGCATCGGCGGGGTTGGTGTAGATGATCTCGGCAGCGCCGGACTCGCCGTAGCTGTCGTTCGCGCCGATCGTGCCCAGTTCGCCCTCGACCTGGATGCCGACGGCGTGTGCGGCTTCGACGACCTTGCGGGTCAGGGCGACGTTCTCCTCGAAGGGCAGCAGCGACGCGTCGATCATGACCGAGGTGAAGCCGGCCTTGATGGCGGTGATCATCTGCTCGTAGCTGCCTCCGTGGTCCCAGTGGATCGCGACCGGCACGCTCGATCGATGCGCGCGGGAGTGCATCGCGGCGATCAGGTCGGTCGTGATGTGCGCGACCTCGTCGGGGTGGATGGCGATGATGACCGGAGCGGCCTTCTCCTCGCTGATGTCCATGACGCCGTTGAACATCGCCCAGTCGCTGATGTTGAACGCGGGGATGGCGAAGTTGTTCGCGTTCGCGACATCGAGGATGGATTTGCCGGTGTAGAGCACGTGATTCTCCTGTTTTCGTGGTGGTCGGAGCCCCGGGACGGGACGAGTGTCAGCTCTTCACGGAGCCGGCCGTGAGGCCGCTGATGAAGTACCGCTGGAAGAAGAGGAAGAGGATGAGCACGGGGATCGAGCCGAGCACGCTCATGGCCATGATCTGGTTCCACTCGTAGGAGTGCTGTCCCATGAGGAGCTGGATACCGATGGGCACCGTGCGCATGTCGATGGTGCGCGTGAGCGTCAGCGCGAACAGGTACTCGTTCCAGGCGATCATGAACGTGTAGATGCCGACGGAGACGATTCCTGGAACCGAGATCGGCACGAGGATGCGCCAGAGTGCCGTCATGGATCCGGCACCGTCCACGCGCACGGCTTCGTCGAGCTCCTTCGGCAGCGTGTTGAAGTAGCCCGTCATCATGATGATCGCGTAGGGCAGCGTGAAGACCATGTAGGTGAGGATCAGACCGGCGTAGGAGTTGTAGAGACCCAGCGCGACCATGAGCCCGAAGTACGGGATCAGCAGGGTGATGGGCGGCACGGCCTGCACGCTCACGATCACCACGTTCAGGATGCGCTTGCCCCGGAACTCGAAGCGGCTGAACGCGTAGGCGGCCTGGATCGCGACGATCAGCGTGAGGATGGTGACCGAGCCCGCGACGATGTAGCTGTTCAGGAAGAACCGCATCGTCTCGGGGTTCGTGAAGATCGCGATGTAGGCGTCGAAGGAGAACGTGTCGGTGACCAGACGCGGCGGCAACTCGAAGATCTGCGTGTTCGACTTGAACGAGCTGGACAGCATCCACAGCACCGGCCCTGCGGCGAAGACCGCACCGATGAGGAGGCCGATCATGAGGCCGGTCTTGCCGACCCGACGCTGGGTGCGCGCAGTGAGAGCCATGGTCAGTCCCTCGCTTTCTGGTGACGGACGTAGAACACGGCGAGCACCATCGACATGAGCAGGACCAGCACGGCCGAGGTCGACGCGAGCGAGAAGTCGTATTTGGCGAACGCCAGCTTGTAGGTGAAGGTGCTGAGCACCTCGGTGACGTCGATCGGGCCACCGCCCGTGGTCATCCAGATGAGGGCGAACTGCTGCGAGGTCCAGATCAGGTCGAGCAGCACCAGACTGACGATGATGGGCCGCAGCTGCGGGATCGTGACGTTCCAGAAGCGCTGCGCCGCGCTCGCGCCGTCGACGCGTGCCGCTTCGTGCAGATCGGCGGGAACCCCCTGCAGCCCGGCCAGGAGACTGACCATGAAGAACGGGTAGCCGGCCCAGATGTTGATGAAGATGATCGTGCCCAGCGCGAGCTGCGGCGAGGCCAGCCACTCGATGTCGGTGTTGAGCAGGAAGTTGACCACGCCGTTGGGGGCGAGGAGCATGCGCCAGAGGACGGCGATGACGGCGACGGTGAACAGCCACGGGAGAACGTACAGAGCCCGGAAGAGCGACCGCGAGACCCGACCGAGCAGCGGACTGTTGAGCATCATCGCGAAGGCGAGCCCGAGTACGAGATGGGCGGCGACGCTCGTGACCGTGAAGAGGATGGTGTTGCCCGTCGCCTTCCAGAAGCGCGGGTCGGAGAGGATCTCGACGTAGTTCGCGACGCCGACGAACTCGGGCGACTTGTTCAGGATCACGTTGTCCTGGAACGAGTAGCCGATCACCATCACGATCGGCACGATCATCAGCACGAACAGCAGGATGACCGTCGGCGAGAGGAAGGCGTAGGACTCTGTGGTCTTGCGCAGTTGCCGTCGCCGCCGCGAGAGGGCGACTCCGGTGACGATCACCTCGGTGTCGTCGGACGTTCTCAGACTCATGGAAACGCGAGCTCCTTGGTTGGTCGGGTGCCGCATCGCGACCGCGATGCGGCACCCCGTTCAGGCGGGGAGGCGGGTGCTCAGAACTCCGCTTCCCAGGAGGCCTGCGCCTTCTTGAGCGCGTCGGGGATCGACTGCTGCCCGTCGAGCGCCGCCTGGAGCTGCTCGCCGAACTGACGCATCAGGTCTTCCGCGACCGGGAGTCCCGTGAACTCGTTCGCCGGGTATCCCGCCTGGTAGATGTCGAACGCCGTCTTGAAGAGCTCATCGTCGTTGACGAAGTCCGGGACCGAGGTCGAGTTCCCGGGGAAGGCCTTGGCCATCGTGGAGAGCTCGGAGTTGGTCTGCTCGCTCATCAGGAACGACACCAGCTTGAAGGCCGCTTCCTTGTGCTCGGAGTTCTCGGCCACGCCGATGCCCCACGAAGCGTAGGGAATGCCGCGTTCGCCGTCATAGCCGTCCTCGGCCGGAATCGCCGAGATCGAGAACTTCAGGTCGGGGTTCGTCTCACGGATCAGGTTGATGTGCGCGAGCGAGTCGATCATCATGCCCGCACGACCGTTGGTGAACTCCTCCACCTTGTCCTGCTCCTTCATCGTGAAGGAACCCGAGGCGATGACACCGTCGTCCCACAGCCCGCCGATGTACTCGACGGCGGAGGTGACGTCGTCATTCGTGAGGTCGGGCTGCCCGTCCTTCAGCATCGAACCGCCCGAGGCCCACACCCACGACATGACGTCGTTCTGCACGCCGTTCGGCGATTCCAGCGATAGCGGCAGCACCCAGCCAGACACGTCGCCGCCGAGCGCAGCGACCTTCGACGCCGCGTCCGCGAACTCGCTGCGCGTGGACGGTGGAGCCGTCACACCCGCCTGAGC
Source organism: Microbacterium aurugineum (assembly GCF_023101205.1). Classification (NCBI taxonomy): domain Bacteria; kingdom Bacillati; phylum Actinomycetota; class Actinomycetes; order Micrococcales; family Microbacteriaceae; genus Microbacterium; species Microbacterium aurugineum. The sequence goes on from NZ_CP078078.1 coordinate 2,571,112, forward strand.
GAGCAGATCGTCGTTCGTGAACATCGGGTAGACGAAGTTCACGACCGGGATCATGTAGGTGCTGCCGTCGACCTGGATCTGGCTCGCCAGTTCGCTGTCGTCGTAGTCGTACTCGTCCATGAGTGCGCTCAGGTCGGCGATGACGCCCTGGGAGGCGAAGTCGTTCACCCACGCACCGTCGAGGCCGACGACGTCGGGCATCGTGCCCGAGGCCGCGCCGGCGAAGAGCTGTTCCTTGGTCGATGCATACGGACCGCTGACCAGCTCGACAGTGATACCGGGGTTCTCCTCTTCGAACTGGTCGATGAGTGCCCGGAACTCGCCGTCGGGCAGCTCCGGCTCCCACCACTGCGCGAATTCGATCGTGACGTCTCCGCCCTCGCCACCGCTGTCGCCGTCCGTGCCGGGCGCGCAACCCGCCAGGGCCAGAAGGGCAACCGCCGCAGTTCCGGCGCCGACGATCTTTCGGGTTCGTCGCTGCCCGCGTCCCACTGTGCTCATCGCTTCTCCTCGTTGAGATCGTGCCGCATCACGCGCTTCAATGCTTGTTCATGCGGTTTTGAGCCATGTTATGCCGTGATCTGCCGAAACGTCAAGCGTCAGATTTCCCGCGATCACGACGAATATCGCGCGAATCGTTGAGTCGATGCCGATATCTCGCAGGAAGTCGATGTGCAGTTTTGTGCATGAGTATGCCGCGTTCTTCGGGTTCCTGTGCTAAATATGTCTGCATGGACGCATCAGCAACCGGACAGCGACGCCGACTGCCCGCCGGACGGAAGGCGGATCTCGCGACGTACGTCGAGCAGACCGGCCAGGTGACGGTGAGCGATCTGGCCGAGCACTTCGCGGTCTCGATCGACACGATCCGCCGTGACCTCGATCAACTGGATCGTGAAGGCGTACTGATCCGCACCCACGGCGGGGCGGTCAGCGCAGCGAACGGGCAGCTCAAGGATCGGGCCCTGGATGTGCGACTGCGCATGCAGACCGAGGAGAAGGAGCGCATCGCCCGGGTCGCCGCGGGCCTCGTCGAGGACGGCTCTGTCGTGATGCTGAATGCGGGCACCACGACGCTCGCCGTGGCACGAGCCCTGCGCAACCACCACGACCTGACGATCGCGACGAACAATCTGCGCATCCCCGGCGAGCTCTCCCCCTCGGCGTTCCGCGATCTCTACGTCTTCGGCGGAGCTGTGCGCTCGATCACCCAGGCCACGACCGGACCGGTGACCTTCACGATGACACCGGGCGGTCCCGAGGTCGACATCCGCTGCGATCTCGCTCTCATCGCGGTCGGTGCCGTCGACGAGGCGGGGTACTCGACCTCGAACCTCGGGGATGCCGCGATGATGTCGGAGATGATCCAGCGTGCCGAGCGCACCGCGATCCTCGCGGACTCCACCAAGCTCGGACGCCGGTTCTTCGCCCAGATCGCCCTGCTCGAGCGCGCGGACTACCTGATCACGGACGCTCCCCCGCCCCCGCGCATCGCCACTGCGCTCGCGCAGGCGGACGTGCAGGTCCTGACCCCCTGACATCGGCCTCCGCACATCGATCAGGAATCGAGAAGCGGGCCCCTGCGGAGCCTCCGTAGCGTCTCCTGCATGAACACCACGATCGATTCCCTCACCCTCGACGTCCCGGACGTGGACGCCGCCCGCTCGTTCTACACGCAGGCCTTCGACCTCGGCGACCGCCTGCGCTTCCGCACCGCGGATGCCGAGACCTCCGGCTTCCGCGGGTACACGCTGTCACTCGTCGTCTCGCAGCCGGCGAACGTCCACGCCCTCGTGGACGCGGCCGTCACCGCCGGCGCCCGCGTGATCAGCCCCGTCTCGAAGTCCCTCTGGGGTGTCGGAGGCACGATCCAGGCACCGGACGGCGCGATCTGGAAGGTCGCGACATCGGCGAAGAAGGACACTGCGCCCCCGAGCCGCACGATCGACGAGATGATCCTCCTGCTCGGCGCGAAGGATGTGGTCGCGTCGAAGAGCTTCTATGCGGATCGCGGCGTCGCGGTCGCGAAGAGCTTCGGACGCAGCTACGTGCAGTTCGACACGGGCGCGAGCCCGATCGGTCTCGGCCTGTACCGGTATGCCTCGCTCGCCAAGGATGCGGGTGTTCCGGCGGCCGGGTCAGGCTCGCATCGGCTCACGGTCCACGGCACGCTGGGCACGGCCGTCGACCCCGACGGGTTCGTGTGGGCTCCGGTCACGGTGACCGCCTGAGTTCCGACGACGCGACGAAGGCCGCCGGGAGCACTCCCGACGGCCTTCGTGCGTGTCATCCGACTAACGGATCAGAACCACCTGGTGAGGAGTTCCCAGAGCCAGTCGAGGATCGCGCCGATGATGCCGCCGGCGCGGTTGACCTTGACGGTGGCGGTCGCCTCGTCGCCATCGGCCTGTGCCGCCGCGACGGTGTACTTGCCCGAGGGAGCGCTCTTCGGCACCGTCACCTGCGTGCTGAAGGTGCCGTCCGCGGACACCTGGACCGTGCCGACCTCGACCGGCTTGCCCTTCTTCGGGCGCAGCTCGATCGTCACCGTCTCACCGGGCTCGTACCCCTGGCCGGTGACCTTGAGGTTCTTGCCCGCCGACACCTTGGACGAGCCCAGGGCGATCGTGCCCGCGAACTCCTCCTCGCCGGCGATCGTGAACGGCACCTGCACGGTGGTCCCCGTCCCGGCGACCGCGACGGAGAGGACCTGTTCGCCGAAGACACCCGACGGAACCGTGAAGGTCAGAGCGGCACGACCGCCCTCATCCGTGGTGTCGACGATCGTCGGATCCACCGCACCCGTCGCCAGGACGGTGTCTCCCAGCGAGAGCGACACCTCTCCCGGAGCCGGCTCGCCCGCGCTGAACGCCAGCGACGAGAGCGACACCGTGACCTGGTCACCGGCGCTGTACCCGTCGGCGTCCGCCGGGCTGACCGACACACCGACCGCGCGCTGGGCGTAATCGGGGCTGGCGGTCTTGTTCGCGTCGAACCAGTCGACCATCGACTGCAGGTCGATCTTGCCGGTGTCGCGCTTGCCCGTGCCCTCCTTGAAGGTGGAGAAGTTGTCTCCTCCCGCAGCGAGGAACGAGTTGGCCGCGACCGTGTAGTCCGCCGCAGGATCCACCGGCGTGCCGTCGAGCGTCATCGAGGTGATCCGCGAACCCTGTGCCGCTGCGGGGTCGTACGTGTAGACCAGCCCCTTCGAGACCCCGAGCTTCAGGAACGGACGTGCCGAACCCGCCGGCTGCCACTGCTCCTCGAGCACGCTCTTCAGCTGCGCACCCGTGAGCGTGAGCGTCACGAGCGTGTTGGCGAACGGCTGGACCGTCGCCGCTTCTCGGTAGGTGACGTTGCCGTCGGGATCGGATGCTCCGGAGGACGCGTACATGAGGTTCGCGCGGATGCCGCCCGGGTTCATGAGAGCCAGGTCGGCGCCGGTGGACGACTGCTGCACGTCGGCGACGAAGTTGCCGATGGTGGACTCTCCACCGCGGTTCTCCGAGCCGTTGGTCTGACGCGCGCGGTTGAAGTCCGCCGTGATGTCGCCGACCTTGATCGCTCCGAGGACATCGGCCTCGGCCTTCGCCTTGTCGACGATCGTCTGCACCTCCGGCACTGCCGGATAGAGCGGCTTGCCGGCCTCGGTGAGGGGCTTGATCTCGTTGGTGATCGAGATCAGGTCCTTCGTGGTGGCGTCGACCTGGATGTTCATCAGACCCAGGTTCTCGCCGTACTGCCCCGCGGAGACGACCGGGCGGCCGTCGATCACGTGGTTGTAGGCGAGGTGGGTGTGGGCCGACACGATGGCGTCGACGTCTTCATCGACCCCGTACACGATCTCGCCGAGCGGCGAATCCGGGGTGATACTCGACAGCTCGACGCTGGAAGCGCCCTCATGCACGAGCAGGATGATGACATCCGCCTCACCGTTGGACTCGTCGCCGTCGCGCAGGTCGTCGGCCACCGCGTTCACGGAATCGGCGATGCTCCGGACTTCGAGGTCCGCGATGCCCTCCGGCGAGACGAGCGAGTCGAGGTCCTCGGTGACGGCTCCGATGAAGCCGACCTTCACACCGTCGAGCTCCTTGACCCAGGCGGGGGCGAGCGCCGGCTCACCGGTCTCGGTGACGAACACGTTCGAGGCGATGTACTCCCAGTCGGCGCGGTCCTGCACCCGATCGCGCAGGTCCTCCCAGCCCTGGTCGAACTCGTGGTTGCCCGCTGCGCTGACGTCGAGACCGGCCGCGTTGAGGGCGTCGATCGTCGGGTTGTCGTCGTTGATGAACGAGGTGAACGTCGAGGCGCCGATCAGGTCGCCGGCGCCGGCGAAGATCGTGTTCGGGTTCGCCTCACGGAACTGCTTCACAGCCCCTGCCAGCACCGCGGCTCCCGCGGCGGCGCCGTCGGCTTCGATCCTTCCGTGGAAGTCGTTGACCGTGACGACGTCGATGCTCACCGGCGGGATCTCCGCGGAGACGCCGACGATGATGGGGTCGTGGTCGCTGGAGCGGTACGGGGTGCCCTCCTCGGTGGCGCCGAACGCGTAGCCGCGGTCGCTCCACTCCGGAGAGTTGATGCCCCAGACTCCGGCTCCCGTGATCGACGAGGCCAGCGACGGCGACGCGATCACGTGGTCGAGGGAACCGAGCTCACCGTCGAACGTGTAGGTGTACTGTCCCGATGCCGTGTCGGCGACCAGGTCGCTCCACCCCTTCGAGGTGAACACGTCGATCGGGTCCTCCTCGCTGTAGGCGTTGAAGTCGCCGATCAGCAGCATGTCGCCGCTGCCCGTCGTCTCCTCCAGGTCTTCCGTGAAGGCGAGGATCGCGTTCGCCTGCGCGACGCGGTCGGCGTTGAAGAAGCCCTGCCCGTCGGCCGGCTCGGCGCCCGCGCCCTGGGGCGGCGACTTCGACTTCAGGTGGTTGGCCACGACCGTGACCACACGGCCGTCGATGTCGAACGCCTGGGCGATGGGCTCGCGGGCGTTGCCCCACACGCTCTCATCCGTGACGGTGGCACTGTCGCCCACCGTCGTGACGGCATCCTTCTTGTAGATGATGGCGTTCGTGATGTAGTCGGTGGTGGCCGCGTCGTTCAGCGCGTCGGGCGTGGGCACGTAGTCCCATACCTCGGCGCCCGCGTCGTCGTTGAGGCCGGCGACCAGATCCTTGAGCGCCGAGTCGATCGGCTTGCCCAGCTTCACGGAGTTCTCGATCTCCATGAGGGAGACGATCTCGGCGTCCAGGCCGTTGATCGCCGCGACGATCTTCGACTTCTGGATCGCGAACTGCGCGGCGTTCGCCGCACCCCGGGCGTTCGAGTTCTCGCTCTTCAGCGTCGTGAAGTAGTTGTAGACGTTGAACGAGGCCACCTGGACGTCACCGCCGACCTCCGGAGCCGACGCGGTCCGCGGGTTCGTCGCCTCGAATCCGACCTTGAGGTCGGCCGACGAGGAATCGTCGATCGGCACGACCGGCTGCAGACGCCAGTCGTCGAACCCCCACTGCAGCACGTAGCCGTTGTCGCTGAAGTCCACGACGTCGCCGTTGCGGACGACGGTGTCCTTCGTGAAGTACGGCTGCTCGCCGGGGTGGCCGCTGTTCGTGACCTGGATCGACCAGCCGTCATCCAGGAGGATGCGGTTAGCGCGGTTGGCCGCGGCGATCGCGGTGGCCTCGTCGCCGGGGCGCGTGGTCTCCGTGCTCTTCACCGCGAGGTCTTCACCGGCGTTCAGCCAGAGCGTTCCGTAGTTGTACAGCTGGTGGCTGGAGGCCAGGCGGTAGCTTCCCTCCGGTGCCACGTACATGTTCTCGTACTGCTCCCGATCGGCACCGCGCACCGAGTCCGGCAGCGGTGTGACGGCGGGGACGCCGACTCCCGCGGTCAGCACCGCGACGTCACCGGCCGCGGCCGGGGTGATCTGGGTCTGCCCGAAGTACTCGCTCACCGCACCGGTCACCGAGACGAGGTCGCCGATCTCGAGTGTCGGGGACAGCGCGTTCAGGAAGACGAACACCCCGTCCGAGGCGCCCGGCGTGGCATCCGTCGCCCCGCCGGAGCCCTGGGTCTGGATGACGATGCCCTTGTAGCCGCCCGTGCGGTAGTCCGCCGTGACGACGCCCTCGACCTCGACCGTCTGGCCGTTCAGCGGGGAGACATCGGTCGTGCCCTGGACCTCGGCGATCGTCGCCGCGATCGGATCCTCACCCGGGTCCGTTCCGGGGTCGGTGCCGCCGGAGCCCTGCGGGGTGATCGTCGCAGAGAGCGTGAAGTCCGCGCTGTTGTCGTCGGTGTCGACAGCGTCCGTGCGGTTCAACGACTTGACGTCGGTGTTCCCCGACGGCGCCGTGGCCGCCTTCGTCTCGAAGGTGTTCGACGAGCCGTAGCCGAGCAGGTCGACCACACCGTCCACACCCACCGTCGAACCCGGCGTGAGAGTGACGGCGGCGGTGCCCTCGACGAGGGCGAGTGTGCCGTTGGTGCCGCTCGGAGTGAGGGTGGTGACGGCATCCGGCGTGGGGAGCTCGGCACCGTTCGCGCCGTTGCTGTTGCCCTGCACCAGGTAGTAGCCGCCGGCGGGGATCTCCCCGGTGAGCGCGGCCACACCGTTGAAGGCGCCTGTGCCGCTGGCGGACCGGTACTGCAGCGACATGCCATCGAGGGTGATCGCGGCGGACGTCGGGTTGTAGAGCTCGACGAACTTGTTCTTGAAGGCCGCCCCCGCGCTGCCGCCGGAGAGATACGCCTCGTTGATCACCACCCCCGTGCCCGTGGTGTCGGCTGCGGCGGGAACGGCGGCCAGCGAGCCGAAGCTCAGCGCGGCGACGCAGGTCACGGCGAGAGCGCCGATGCGCCCCCGACTTCTACGGTGCGAGACCGGAACCATGCGGTTCCTCTCGTCTGGGGCGGACATCATCGGTGCTGTCTCCTCGGTCGGGTTCGACACTACTCAGGACTGTCACGGCACACAGGGGAAACTCCCAGCGCGCTCACATGGTGCGAGCATACGGAGCGGTCAGGACATCCTCAACGGAGTTTCCCGATTCGTCACCGAGCGCTCACCGGATGGCCCGAGGGACCCCTGACGAAGGTCGCTATCGCCGCACGGGAGCACACAATTGCGCACCGTCGAGCGCGCGGATGCGCGCGATGATCAGGTGGTTTCCCGACCGAGAGCGTCTTCGAACTCCTCGACCTCGCGCTCCCAGGCATCTTTCGCCAGGCGGTACCAGAGGTAGAAGGCGAAGCCCGCGAAGATGGCCCACTCGACCGCGTAGAAGACGTTCAGCCAGTTGACCGGCGACATCTCCTCGGGTGCGGGCGACGAGATGTCGACCAGCCCCGCGGACGCCGTGGTCGAGGCGAGGTAGGGGCGGTACACGTGAAGCTGCTCGATGTCGTGCCATCGGCTGAGCAGGGCGGCGGGCGACATCCGGTCCAACTGCTCGGGAGCGGAGTGCGGGGGGACACGGGGCCCTTCGTCCGAGATCACCCGACCGGTCACCTCGACCTCTGACCCGTCCGCGTCGGCTTCGAGCTCTCGCACGGCCGCATCCGCGGTCTCCCGATCGGGGGTCCACCCGATCGCGACGGCGATCGACGTGCGCTCTGCGACCCGCAGCTGTCCGGTCACCCAGTACCCCGGGACATCGTCGTTGAAACGGCTCGACACGACGATGAAGTCCTCGGGGATCCAGCGCCCCGAGGTCTCGACGCGCTGGCCCACGAGCGGCTCGGGGAGGTATTCACCCGGCTCGACGACATCGGTGAGCTGCTGCACCTGCTCGGTCTGGCCGGCGGGAGGCGGATCGGTGTCGATCGCGCGTTCCAACTGCCACTGGCCGAGCCAGGCGAACACCCCGGCGACGAGGAGGCACAGCAGCAGCACCCCGATCCAGCGCCCCCGGAGCATGACCTCGCGGAGGGTCGGGGGGAACAGAGCAGGAGTCGTCACGGTCGAGCGCTGTGCCTCAGGCCTCGTACGGCGCGAGCACGACCTCGACCCGCTGGAACTCCTTGAGGTCGGAGTATCCGGTGGTCGCCATCGACTTGCGCAGCGCGCCGATGAGGTTCGCGGTGCCGTCGGCGACCGGGGCCGGGCCGTAGAGGATCTCCTCGAGCGTGCCGATTCCCCCGACCTCGACACGACGGCCTCGCGGCAGCTTCGAGTGGTGGGCTTCGGGACCCCAGTGGAAGCCGCGGCCGGGCGCATCGGTGGCCCGAGCGAGCGCGACACCGAGCATGACGGCGTCCGCCCCCATGGCGAGCGCCTTGACGATGTCGCCGGAGGTGCCGACGCCCCCATCGGCGATCACGTGGACGTAGCGGCCCCCGGACTCGTCGAGGTAGTCGCGGCGAGCCGCGGCGACGTCGGAGACCGCGGTCGCCATCGGCGCGTGGATGCCGAGAGTGGCACGCGTCGTGGATGCCGCCCCGCCGCCGAAACCGACGAGCACACCTGCTGCGCCCGTGCGCATGAGGTGGAGGGCCGCGGTGTAGGTCGCCGCGCCACCGACGATGACGGGGACGTCGAGGTCGTAGATGAACTTCTTGAGGTTGAGGGGCTCCGCGACGCTCGAGACGTGCTCGGCAGACACGGTGGTGCCGCGGATCACGAACAGGTCGACGCCCGCTGCGGCGACCGTGTCGTAGTACTCCTGGGTGCGCTGCGGCGTCAGCGAACCGGCGACCGTGACGCCGGACTCGCGGATCTCGGCGAGTCGGCGGGTGATGAGCTCGGGCTTGATCGGCTCCGAGTACAGCTGCTGCATCCGGACGGTGGCCTCGCCCTCGTCGAGTCCGGCGATCTCCGCCAGCAGCGGCTCCGGGTCTTCATAACGCGTCCACAGACCCTCGAGGTCGAGGACGCCGAGCCCGCCGAGCTGTCCGAGCATGATCGCCGTCTGCGGGCTCACGACCGAGTCCATCGGCGCTCCCAGCACCGGGATGTCGAAGCCGAAGGCGTCGATCGTCCATGCGGTCGACACGTCCTCCGGGTTGCGCGTGCGCCGCGATGGCACCACCGCGATGTCGTCGAACGTGTACGCGCGACGTGCGCGCTTTCCTCGGCCGAGCTCGATCTCCATGGTCACCCGTCCAGCCTACCCGGGAGCGGGGGTCGGCTCGGGCGGACGCACGCGGCCCGGCTCCTGATGGTCGACCACGACCGAGACGACAGGGTCGGCACGATCTCGTCGACGTACTGGCAGCCACGCAACTGGATGTAGCGCTCGACCACCGTCTGCGTCGGCGCGTTCCTCTCCGGACGACCCAAGGTCGGATCCATCTGGAAGCCGACGATGAGGAAGTCGCACTGCCTCCGTATCGTCAGCGGGCGCGGGCCACGCGGCGCTCATCCCAGACCGGTTCGTCGGACTCGTACACGTCCCCGCCCGAGCCGAACACCAGGAACCGGTCGAACGATCGGGCGAACCATCGATCGTGTGTCACGGCCAGCACCGTGCCCTCGAATCGCGCGAGTGCCTGTTCCAGTGCCTCGGCCGATTCCAGGTCGAGGTTGTCGGTCGGCTCGTCCAGGAGCAGCAGCGTCGCCCCGGAGAGCTCGAGCAACAAGACTTGGAAACGTGCCTGCTGTCCACCGGACAGCGAGTCGAAGGTCTGCAGGGCCTGACGCACGAGCCCATAGCGGTCGAGCGCTGAGCTCGCGGCATCGCGTGGCATCCCGGTGCGCCGATCGTCACCCCGGTGCAGGATGTCGAGGAGCGTGCGTCCGACGAACTCCGGATGCGCGTGCGTCTGCGCGAACAGACCGGGCACGACCCGCGCTCCGAGCGTCGCTGCGCCGGTGTGCTCGACCACGCTCAGCTGCTCCCCCGACGAGGTGACGTGACCGAGCGTGGTGTCGGGGTCGCTGCCACCACGCGCGAGCAAGCGCAGGAAGTGGGACTTGCCCGACCCGTTCGAGCCGAGCACGGCGACGCGATCGCCGTACCAGATCTCCGTGTCGAACGGCCGCATCAGCCCGGTCAGCTCCAGGCGCTGCACGACCACGGCGCGCTTGCCCGTGCGCGCTCCCCGCAGGCGCATGTCGAAATCCTGCGCGGGCGGACGCTCCTCGGGCGGACCCGCCTCTTCGAACTTCCGCAACCGCGTCTGCGCCGCCTGGTACCGAGACGCGAAGCCGTCGTTCGCCGACGCCTTCACCTTGAGGTTCGCGACGAGGGTGCGCAGCTTCTCGTGCTGCTCATCCCAGCGACGACGCAGTTCGTCGAGCCGCTCCATCCGGTCCGCCCGCGCCTGCGGATAGGTACCGAATCCACCGCCGTGGACCCAGGCCGTGGCACCCGCGCCACCGGGCTCGAGCGTGATCAGCCGATCGATGGCACGTGCCAGGAGTTCCCGGTCGTGCGACACGAGCAGCACGGTCTTCGGCGTCGCCCGCAGCTGCTCCTCGAGCCAGCGCTTCGTCGGGACGTCGAGGTAGTTGTCCGGCTCATCGAGCAGCAGCACCTCGTCGGGTCCGCGCAGCAGCGCTTCGAGTGCGAGCCGCTTCTGCTCGCCCCCGGACAGCGTGGTGAGCTCGCGGAACCGCGCCCGCTCGAACGGCACCCCGAGCGCCGCGACCGTGCACTGATCCCAGACGGTCTCGTGCTCGTATCCACCGGCGTCGGCGTATTCGGCGATCGCCGACGCATACGCCATCTGCGTGTCGTGCTCGTCGCGCTCGATCAACGCGTTCTCCGCAGCTTCGAGCGTCTCGGCCGCGGTACGGATGCGCGCGGGCGCGACGCGCACGAGCAGGTGGTGGACCGTCTCCCCGGCCTCGCCGTGACCGACGAACTGGTCCATGACGCCCAGGCCGCCCTCGATCGTCACGACCCCGTCGTCGGCGGGCTGATCGCCGCGGATGATGCGCAGCAACGTCGTCTTGCCCGCGCCGTTGGGGCCGATGAGCGCACTCGTCGACCCGGAACCGACACGGAACGACACCTCGTCGAGAAGCGGTCTGCCGTCGGGGAGCGTCAGTGAGACGCTGGAGACATCGATGTAGCCCACGGTGCGTGGCCGTCCTTCCGCCCCGCATGTGCCGAGCCGACCAGGCTATCAGCGCGAGCGGCCGGGCACGAACCGCGGCCGGCCGCGTCAGTCGACGTGACCCAGGCTCGTGAGCGCTTCGGTGCGAGGGGCGACCGGGAGGACGAACCGGAACTCGGTGCCGACGCCCTCCTGACTCGTGACGTCCATGGTGCCGCCGTGCGCCAGGACGATCGCTCGCGTGATCGTGAGTCCGAGCCCCACCCCCGGTACGGCGTTACGTGTCGCGGTCGACGCGCGGAAGAAGCGCGTGAACAGCATTCCCTGCTCGTTCTCGGGGATCCCGACCCCGGTGTCCCTGACCGAGAGCTCCACTCCCTCGTCCACCAGGCGCACCCGCGCCGTGACCCGACCACCGCTCGGCGTGAACTTGATAGCGTTGGAGAGGAGGTTGTCGAGCGCCTGGCCGATCCTTCCGGAGTCGACCACGAGGCGGACCGGGTCAGGGCCGACCTCGGCGTCGATCTCGATACCCTCTCGTTGCGCGTGCGGGCCCGCCGACACCACCGCCGAACGGACGAGCTCGGCGACATCGGCCTCCTCGCGATCGAGCGGGAACCGCCCGGATTCCACCTGTGCGGTGAAGAGGAGGTCGCCGACGAGGTTGAGCAGGCGCTGCGCATTGCGCTCGATGATGGACACGAACTCCTGCTGGTCGCCGGTGAGCGGCTGACCGGGATCGTTCTGGAGCAGATCGAGGAATCCGATGATCGCGCTGAGCGGGGTGCGCAGCTCGTGCGAGATCATCCCGACGAACTCGTCCTTCATCCGGGCGACCTCGACCGCCCTGGTCTCGTCGGTGAGCACGAACAGGTAGCCCTGCTGCGCACCGGCGCCGTCCTTGTGGGGGCTCACGGTCACGCGGGCGGGAACGGTCGTGCCGCCCTCGGTCGTCACCTCGATGTCACCGTCGACCGTGAGTCCTGCATCGGCCTGCGCGAACAAGGCCTGGATCCCCGGCGAGAGCTCGTTCTCCCCCGAGCGGCGGTCATCGGACGGCGGCAGGCGGTCGGCGTGCTCCGCCGCCAGCATCGACAGGACGGCGGTGGAGAAGAAGCGATCGACGCGCACATCTTTCAGCGCCTCACCGGCCGAGAGCCCCAGCAGGCGCTCGGCCCCGGGGTTCCAGGCCGTGACGACACCGTCGCGCGTCGTCGCGATCACGGCCTGGGCGGTGATCGATGACCACAGGCTCTCGAACGAATCCAGGAGCTCGCGGTACTGGCGCTCCTTGTCGCGCAGCTGCACGATCATCGCGACGTTCTCCGACAGCGCCTTGGTGCGCTCGGCCACCAGCTCCTCGGCCTGCTGGACACGGAGGCGCTGCTGTCGGGCGAGCTGGTTGATGACCGCGGCCACCGCGGCGAACACCAGGGGAGCCACCACGCCGCGGAGCCACTCGGTCGAGGTGTGGGGCGGATCGGTGAGATACGGCATGAGCAGCGCGACAGACGTCAGGCCCGCGACCACGAAGACCCAGCGGATGCCGGGTGCCGCCGCCAGCCACACCACGGGGAGGAGAACGAGAGCGGAGAAGAGGGAGCCGGGGCCACCGGTACCGGTGCGGAAGAGGCCGAGGCCGATGATGTCGACGATCGGGATGAGCAGGACCGCCCATCCGTCGTGGATCCGCCGCGCGGTGAGCACCGCGGCGAGGACGGTGGCCCCGAGGACCAGAGCGATGCCACCGATCGCCGACGCGGCGTGGGTGACCGGCAGGTCCGGCACCCACCAGGTGAGCAGCCCCGCGAGGACGGCCGCGATGACCGTCGGCGCCTGTTTGAGCAGCGGGCTCGGGTCGTCGAAGATCCGATACCACCGGTTCTCGGCCCGGTCGAGCGGCGTGGCCCTCATCGCTCCACCCGCTCCACGATGGCGTGCAGGTCGGCCCCGGTGATGGGCTTCGGCAGAGCCGCATCCGCCGGCGGGTAGTCGGCCGCGTCGAGCACCGAGCTGATCACGAGGAAGCAGCGAGGGAACCGGTCCTGTACCAGACGCGCGCATTCCTGCCCCGAGATCCCGGGCAGGAGCAGGTCGAGCACCGCCAGGACCGGATCGATCTCTTCGAATGCGGCGATCGCCGACTCGGCGTCGCGGGCGATGAACACGTCGAAGCCCTCGCGATCGAGATAGCGGCGCAGCAGCGCCGCCTGATCGGGGGCGTCTTCCACGACCAGGGCCAACGGCCTCCCGGTCATCGAAGGAACAGCTCTCGCACGATGACGACGGCGACGACGACGACGAGAGCGATGATCGCCTGCGGGATCAGTCGCCGCTCGCGGCGCGCATCCTCGGCGATCTCCTCCGCTTCGGTGTCGTGTGACGGTGCTGCGGTCATGAGTCCACACGTCCGATCTTCTCGGTCTTGATCCAGGAGGCGTCGGCGCGACGCCATTCTTTGATGTACGAATCCACGGTGATGGCGCAGAGCAGGGATCCGTAGCCGCAGATGTAGAGGAGCAGGCCGGCGAAGAAGCGTCCGGCAGGGAGCGGTTCCACCGCGCGGGCGAGCCAGATCCCCAGCATCGAGATCGGACCCCACAGATAGAAGATCACCGCCCAGGTGAACAACGTCTGCTCGGTGGCGCGCTGGCCGAGCGCCTGCAGAAGCGCCTGGAACAGCCACGGGAAGAGGGCGATGGCCATGAGGAGGAGCGCCCCGAGCCCGGGGAACATGATCGCCTCACGCCAGGAATGCCTCCCCGTTCGCGGGTCGAGCTGCACGGAGAAGAGTATCGAGAAGAGATAGATGCAGGCCGCCGAGATCCACATGAAGCGGAACACGAACTCGGCGATGTCGCTGTGCAGCACCAGCAGCGCGAGCATTCCCGCCGCGGCGAGGAGCATGAACGCCGGCAGCAGCAGGATCGTGAACCAGGCCAGACCGAATGAGAAGCTCCCCAGGCGATGGGTGGGGCTCGGACGGAACCACAGCTTCCGGTAGATCGATGTCAGCTGCACGTTGCCCCGCGCCCAGCGCAGGCGCTGCTTCCACAGGCTGTCGATCGTCCGCGGCTCTTCGGCCAGCACGACGGCGTGCGGCTCGAAGACCATGCGCCGCCCCTTGAGCTGACCTTCGAACGTGGTCATGGTGTCTTCTGCGAGGGTCCCCGTCGGGATGCGTCCGCCGATCGCCTCGAGGTTCGCGCGGGAATGCAGCTGCGCCCCGCCGGCCAGGCACGCGATCGCGCCGCCGACGTTCTGCACCCGGCGCGCGGAGAGCTGCCCGATCACGTACTCGATCGCGATGAAGCGCGTGAGGTAGTTGCGGTCGCGACTGCCCTCGGCGATGTATGCGGTCGCGGCACCGACGTCGTCGTCGGCGAGATGCCGGCTGAGCTTGCGGAGGGAGTCGCGTGCGAAGATGACGTCCGCATCCATGATGAGCACGGCTTCGGTCCACTCGTCCGCGAGCGCGACCTCGAGTCCGTGGTTGAGCGTGTGGGCCTTGCCTTCGCCGCCCTTCTCGCGCCGCAGGTGCACGACGCGTCCAGGATGTGCTGCCGCCTTCGCGGCGACGATGGTGGGCGTGTCGTCCGTGGACGCATCGTCGACGACGAAGATCCTCAGTCGCTCGCCGGGGTACTCCAGCTGGAGCAGCCGTTCGATGGCGGGGCCGATGACGAGCCCCTCGTTCCATGCCGGGATGATGACCGCGACGTTCGGGTGATACGGGGCCGCTTTGCCGTAGTGGTTGCGGAACGCGTGCAGTGGCAGCACGAGGAACTGCAATCCCGTGTTGACGACGGGCAGCGTGCCGACCAGCACACAGAGCAGGAGGACGACGACGAGCACCGTCTGGAGCCAGGTCAGATCCGTCATGAGGAGGCCTCGATCGCGTCGAGCAGTGGGATCACACGGGAGTATCGGCCGACATCCGCCGCTTCATGACTGTCCGTGGAGGCGACGAGCTCTCCACCCGCCCGTCGCAGGGCCGACAGCACTTCAGGCCCGGGGCACGCCCATTTCTCGTTGACCTCCACCCGTGTCCCGGTCTCGACGGCGGCACGCGCCCAGGCCTGCGTCCGCTCTGCCCCGAGATCCTGCTCGGACAGCCCGATCTTGGGCAGGAGGGAGAAGCAGTGCGCGAGCTGGTTCCCCGGGTACCGGCGCATCGCGGCGATCAGGGCGTTCACGAGCTGGTCGAGCACATCGTCCACCGCCCACCCTGCGGCGATCCGCTCGCGCACGACGGACGGGCCGAGCGGACCGTCGACACCCGGGTACTGATGGTCGGCGATCAGGATCCGGTCGATGCCGTCCGGCAGAGCCGGGATGTCGAGGGATCCGGAGCTGTCGAGGATCTTCGCTTCCACACCGGTGAGCACCACGAGCCCGTCCGGCACCCGGAGAGCGCGCACGGCGGAGAGGTACTCGGGCACCCAGGTGGTGCTTTCACGCACATGGTCGACCAACCGCACCGTGCTCAGGCCCGACGCTGCCGCGGCCTCGACATTCTCGGAGAGCGTCGAGACGGCGTCGTCGGAGAAGGTCGAATGGACGTGGTGATCGCCGCGAAGCAGGGGGTGGCTCACAGCTCCTCCTGGTGCCCCGCGTGGTCGGAGACCAGCACGTCCTCGACCTCGACGATCACGTCTTCCAGGAAGCGCACCGAGGCGACCTCACGGAACGGGATGTTCACCGGCAGCTCACGCCCCAGGAACAGATCCGCGACGAGCGATGGAATGTCGACCCCGGCCGCGATCGTGAGCGGCAGCGCCCCCGGGAAGCGCGGGTTGACCTCGAGCAGCACGGCACGACCGGTGCGGTCACGACGCAGCTGCACGTTCGCGACGCCCACGAGTCCGATGGCCCGCGCGATCGATGCGGCGGTCTCCTCGAGCTCGGGGTCACGCACGGTGCGTCCGGCGATCGCGACCCCCGAGTCGACCCTGGCACGGGTGCGCGGCACGGCGGCGACCACAGCACCCGCAGCATCGGCGATGACGTCGACCGAGTACTCCTCCCCTGGAAGGAAGTCCTGCACGATCAGGCCTTCGTCCGTGGGCAGCGCCTCGAGAGCGGCACGATCCGGCACGAGTCGGACGCCACGGCTTCCCGCACCCTGGCGAGGCTTGGCGAAGACCGGGAACTCCCAGTCGACGGCCTCCGCCTCGGGGCCGGCGAGGACTGTGCGGGGCGTGCGACCGGTCGGGGCGCATCGCTCGGCGAGGGCGAGCTTGTCGAGCGCGGTGTTCAACGTGTCCGCCGAGGGGGCGGCCAGGACCGCGGGGGCCAGCTCGTCCCGTCGTCCGGCGAGGGCGATGAGCTCGACATCCACCGTGGAGATCACGAGGTCGAGGGCGTCGGCTTCGACCATCCGCGCGATGGCCGGCACGAAGTCCACGTCCCGCCCCGGTGGCACCAGACGACGCTGCGCCGGGGGCACCAGATAGATGCCGCTCGCCCATCCGTCCATGTCGGCGGCGAACACGGTCAGATCGGCTCGGCGGAGGAGGGAGCGGATCACGGCCACACCTGCCGGACCTCCCGCGCCGGTCACCAGTACGCGCGTCGTCATCAGCTCTCCCGTCGGCTGAGTTCGTGGGCACCGATGAACTCCGCCGTCTCACGCACGACCTCGAGGGGTTCGACGGCTGTCCCACCCCCGAACCGCGACCAGTATCGTGCGGTCGCCGTGACGAACTCGGGTGCGAGGTACTCCCGGCTCGCGGTCTGCGAGTGGAAGCTCTCCAGGAGCCGGAGCTTCTCGTCCAGGTACTGGTCGATCCGCACGAACCGCGTGGGGCGGAAGTCGATCGTCGACGAGGGGCTCTGGTAGCAGGCGACCGTGCCGACACGCCGAGTGGCCACGATCGTGGCCTCACTCACGGCCCGGTGATCCTGGTGTCTGTCGTGACCCGAATGCGTGTAGACGATGGTGGGGCGGATCTCCTGCACCACCTCTTCGATGAGGCGCACGGTCGATCCGCCGCCGGGGATCTCGGTGTCGACGAGGTCCTTGAGGAAGAGCCGGGCGCCGAGCAACTCGGCCGCGGCCAGCGACTCGTCCTGTCGGCTGTCGGCGTCACCGCCTCTGGCACCGCGGGAGAGGGTGAGGATCGTGATCTCGTCGCCCGCCCTGGCGTGGGCCGCGAGAAGTCCGCCGACGCCGATCTCCACGTCATCGGGGTGCGCGCCGATCGCGAGCACCCGTTCCGGTTGGCGGGCCCCCTCCCGGCGCCGACGCCCCTCCTCGATCAGCCGGGTGACGGACTCGACGAGTTTGGCGTTGTCGAGCGGTTTCGTGAGGAACTCGTCCGCCTGCGCACGCAGCGCGGAGACCGCGTACTCGACGGAGACGTGGGCCGTCATCACCAGCACGGGCACGGTCGGAACCGTTCGACGCAGCTCGGCCAGCAACTCCAGGCCGCTCAGCCCCGGCATCTCGATGTCGGTCACGACGACGTCGGGGCGCTGAGCGCCGACACGCTCGACGGCGACCTGACCGTCTTCCGCGACATCGACGATGCAGCCCGCCCGCCGCTCGAGCACGGTCTTGACGAGCAGGGCGACGTCCGGATCGTCATCGACGACGAGAACGCGAGGAGAATCCTCAGGCATGGATACAGCTCTCCTTGGGGAGGTTCCCTGACCGATGGGGATCGGCCTGCGATCTCGGTGCCTTCATCACCGGAACCGCCGGGAAAGTCGAGCGGGGTATGTCGATTCTGGCATACACGGCCGTCTTCCCCGCGACTTCGTTCTCACGAGGTCGCACGTGCCGCGCGCTTCTCCTGCTGATACACCCGGATCGCCTCGTAGCGCTCTGCGGACCGAGCCCGACGCTTGGCCGCCTCCTCGTCGCGGTTCTTCGGGGGCGCCGTCGTGACGAGCTCGTCCAGGAGCACCCGGGTCGCCTGAGCGATCTCGGTGACAGCGCGATCGAACACGGCTCGATTGGCACGGGACGGTGCCGTCGTCCCGGCGATCTTGCGCACGAACTGCAGGGCTGCGTCGTGGCACTCGTCGTCGGTCGCGGCAGGCTCGAGGTTGTTGAGCGGGACGATGTTTCGGCACATACCCGCACGCTACGCCTGGGGCCGCGTCGGCGGAAGAGTCCGTGCGACCGTGCCGCGTCCGGAGGGGATGGTGCGGGCGTCGACGGCGGGGACACCACGACGAGGAGGGACCGGATACCGCGGTATCCGGTCCCTCCTCGTCTGCCGGGGTTACTTCTTGTAGTTCGGTGCCTCGACCACGATCTGCACGTCGTGCGGGTGCGACTCCTTGAGCCCCGCCGAGGTGATGCGGACGAACTTGCCCCGCGTCTTGAGCTCTTCGATGGTGCGCGCGCCGACGTAGAACATCGACTGCCGGAGACCTCCGACCAGCTGATAGGCCACGGCGGCGAGCGGCCCGCGATACGGGACCTGCCCTTCGATGCCCTCCGGGATCAGCTTGTCGTCGCTCGGGACGTCGGCCTGGAAGTAGCGGTCCTTGGAGTACGAGGTCTGCTTGCCGCGCGTCTGCATCGCACCCAGCGAGCCCATGCCGCGATACTGCTTGAACTGCTTGCCCGATTGGAAGACGATCTCGCCGGGCGACTCGTCGGTGCCGGCCAGGAGCGAACCGAGCATCACCGCATCGGCGCCGGCGACGAGGGCCTTCGCGATGTCGCCCGAGTACTGCAGACCACCATCGGCGATCACCGGGACACCGGCGGGACGAGCGGCGAGCGACGCCTCGTAGACGGCCGTGACCTGGGGCACGCCCACGCCCGCGACGACGCGCGTGGTGCAGATGGATCCGGGTCCGACGCCGACCTTCACCGCGTCGACGCCGGCGTCGACCAGAGCCTGCGCGCCCTCCCGGGTCGCCACGTTCCCGCCGATGACGTCGATGTGCTCGAACGATGCGTCGGCCTTCAGGCGGCGGACGAGATCGATCACGCCCTGGGACTGCCCGTTGGCGGTATCGACGACCAGCACGTCGACCCCCGCGTCACGCAGCGCCTCCGCGCGCTCCCACGCGTCTCCGAAGAAGCCGATGGCCGCACCGACGCGGAGTCGCCCCTGGTCGTCCTTGGTCGCGAGCGGGTACTTCTCGCTCTTGTCGAAGTCCTTGATGGTGATCAGTCCTGCGAGCTTGCCGTCGCCGTCGATCAGCGGCAGCTTCTCGACACGGTGCTTGGCGAACAGGGCGATGACCTCGCCGGCGGCGACGCCGACCGGAGCGGTCACGAGGTTCTCCCGCGTCATGACGTCTTTGACGAACGTGCTCTGACGCTCGAAGCCGGAGACGAAGCGCATGTCGCGGTTGGTGATGATGCCGACGAGCTTGCCCTCGTCGTCCACGACGGGGAGACCCGAGATGCGGTACTTCGCGCACAGGTTGTCGACCTCTTCGACCGTGGCGTCCTGCGTGGTCGTGATGGGGTCGGTGATCATGCCCGACTCGCTGCGCTTGACGCGGTCGACGTGCGCGGCCTGATCCGCGATGGAGAGGTTGCGGTGGAGGATGCCGATGCCGCCCTCACGCGCCATCGCGATCGCCATGCGCGACTCCGTCACGGTGTCCATCGCGCTCGACAGCAGCGGGGTGGCGACCGAGATGCGCCGCGTGATCCTCGACGAGGTGTCCGCCTCGCTGGGGATCACGTCGGTGTGCCCGGGCAGGAGCAGCACGTCATCGTACGTCAGTCCGACGAAGCCGAAGGGATCGTGCTGTTCCATGGATTCTCCTTCTGCGCGTGTCGCGCATGTCCGAGTGCGAGGGGGTGGTCGACGTCGGCCGTTCGCGGGGCAGCGGCCCGTATGAAGATTCTAAGCGAGACACGCCCGAGAACATTCCCAGATCCCCGTCGTTACCGGACCGTTGGCCCCGACGGTAGGTGATTCGCCGATCGCGCATTACGCTCAAGTGCGTCGTCCATCCCCGCGGTCGAACCCGACACCGCGGAGACACAGCACTCAAAGTGGAGGTTGCGTGGGACCCACAACAATCGCCGTGCATCGAAAGCGCCCCTGGCTGGTCGCCTTCCTCGGTATCCTCATGGCGCTCAGCGCCGTCTTGCTCCTGCCCCCTTCATCGGCCTCAGCCGAGACGACGGACGACGGACAGGAGATCACCGACTTCTACTTCGCCGGTGTCGTCACCAACGCGGACGAGCCCGTCGAAGGCGTCGTCATGTCCATCGAGGGCAACGGCTTCGAGGCCGAGACCGAGACCGACGCCGAGGGCAAGTGGCGCCTGTACGTGCCCGAGAAGGAGACGTACACCCTCACGGTCGACGAATCCACGCTTCCGGACGGAGTGATCGTCGACGCGACCCAGCTCCCCGAAGGCATCCAGCCCGTGTCGGGGACGACGGCCTCGTTCGAGCTCGAATTCGGCCTCACCGGGACCAAGATCGTCAACTTCTTCCTCGGTGCCGGCGAACGGGTGACGGTCTCCTTCCTCGATCAGCTCCTCTCGCGCATGGTGGGCGGACTGAACTTCGGTCTCCTGCTCGGCCTCGCCTCGATGGGCGCCGCGCTGATCTACGGGACCACCCGCCTGTCGAACTTCGCCCACGGTGAGATGGTCACGTGGGGCGCGGTGGTCATGCTGCTCTTCACCACGTTCTGGAACCTTCCGCCCTGGCTCGGCATCCTCGCCGCGGTCGTGGGCGGTGCGGCACTCGGCTGGGCCCTGGATGCGGGGATCTGGAAGCCTCTGCGCCGCCGAGGCCTGGGTGTCGTCCAACTGATGATCGTGAGCATCGGCCTCTCCCTCGCCCTGCGCTACGGCATGCAGTACATGATCGGCGGGAGCACCTACCAGCTGCCGGGCGCGAGTCCCGAGCCGATCAAGCTCGGGCCCATCTCGCTCTCCTACATCGACATGATCGCGATGGCGACGAGCATCATCGTGATCCTCGGCGTGGCCTTCTTCCTCACCAGGACCCGCACCGGAAAGGCGACCCGAGCGATCTCGGACAACCCGCAGCTGGCCGCCGCATCGGGCATCGACGTCGACAAGGTGATCCGCACGGTGTGGATCCTGGCCGGCACGCTCGCGGCGATCTCCGGCATCCTGTGGGCGTACTTCCGCCCCGGGGTCAAGTGGGACATGGGTATGCAGATGCTGCTGCTGATGTTCTGTGCGATCACGCTCGGCGGTCTCGGCTCCGCGATCGGCGCCCTGATCGGCTCGATCATCGTCGGCCTCGCGGTCGAGGTGTCGACCTTGTTCGGCGTACCGACAGACCTCAAGTACGCGACAGCACTGGTCGCACTGATCGTGATCCTGCTGGTGCGACCGCAGGGCATCCTCGGGCGCAAGGAAAGGTTGGGCTGACGCATGGACTTCGGCAGTATTTTCGGCAACACCGCCTCCTATCTCTTCAGCCCGACGACGATCGCCTACGCGCTCGCGGCAACGGGCCTCGCCGTGCACTTCGGATACACCGGACTGCTCAACTTCGGCATGGCGGCCTTCATGGCCATCGGCGCCTACGGCTATGCGATCTCGATCCTGACGTTCGGCTTCCCCTGGTGGGCGGCGCTTCTGGTCGGCCTGCTCGGCGGGGCGGTGTTCGCTCTCGTGCTCGGTATCCCCACCCTCCGTCTGCGCGCCGACTATCTGGCCATCGCGACCATCGCGACCGCCGAGGTGGTGCGCCTGTTGTTCGTGACCGAGCTGTTCAAGGACTGGACGAACTCGGCGGGCGGACTCTCGGGCTATCACCAGAGCTTCCGCGATGCGAACCCGTTCCCTCCCGGCACCTACGGCTTCGGACCGTGGACCTACAACGCGACGGACCTCTGGGTCCGAGTCGTCGGTCTGATCAGCCTCGCGGTCGCGGTGCTCGTGGTGTGGGCGCTCATGCGCAGCCCGTGGGGTCGTGTGCTCAAGGGCATCCGCGAGGATGAGGACGCGGTGCGCTCGCTCGGCAAGAACGTCTTCGCCTACAAGATGCAGGCCCTCGTGGTGGGTGGCGTGATCGGTGCCCTCGGCGGCGTCGTGTTCATCCTGCCGTCCGCGGTGATCCCCGGCAGCTACTCCACGTCGCTGACGTTCTTCCTGTGGACGATCCTCCTCCTCGGAGGTGCGGCGACCGTGCTCGGACCCACACTCGGCGCCGTGCTGTTCTGGGTGGTGTTCGCCTTCCTCGGCGCGCTCCTCCCCGCGATGGCGAACGCCGGCTACCTCCCGATGTCCAGCGCGCAAGCCGACGTCGTGCGGTACATCGTGATCGGTGTCGTGCTGATGCTGATCGTCATTTTCCGCCCCCAGGGCATCCTCGGAAACAAGAGGGAGATGACCTTTGTCAAGTAACGACGACGCGGCGGTCACGCCCGCGAAGACCACACCCCGCGCCAAGACCGGCGGTCTCGCCGCCGGTCCCGCAGCCCCCGGGGTCAAGAAGGTCGACCCGATCCTCATCGCCGATGCCGTGGAGCGCCGCTTCGGCGGCCTCACCGCGGTCGACGTCGATCACCTGGAGATCCCTCGCGGGGCGATCACCGCCCTGATCGGTCCGAACGGTGCCGGGAAGACGACCCTGTTCAACCTGCTGTGCGGCTTCGACAAACCGAACGCCGGCACCTGGTCGTTCGACGGCAAGAACCTCTCGGGCATCCCCTCCTTCAAGGTGGCGAGGATGGGACAGGTGCGCACGTTCCAGCTGACCAAGTCGCTGTCGCTGCTCACCGTGCTCGAGAACATGAAACTCGGCGCGAAGGACCAGCGCGGCGAAGGGTTCTGGGCGGGCTTGTTCCCCTTCCTCTGGCGCACGCAGGACCAGGAGATCGAGGCGCGCGCGCACGAACTCCTCACCCGCTTCAAGCTCGACGCCAAGGAGCAGGACTTCGCGGCATCACTCTCGGGCGGTCAGCGCAAGCTCCTCGAGATGGCCCGCGCCCTCATGAGCGATCCGACCCTGGTCATGCTCGATGAGCCGATGGCCGGCGTCAATCCCGCCCTCACGCAGTCCTTGCTCGAGCACATCCTCGACCTCAAGGAGCAGGGGATGACCGTGCTGTTCGTCGAGCACGACATGCACATGGTCCGGCACATCGCCGACTGGGTGGTCGTGATGGCCGAGGGGCGGGTCGTGGCCGAGGGGCCGCCCGACCAGGTCATGGAGGACCCCGCCGTCGTGGACGCCTACCTCGGGGCGCACCAGGATCTCGATCTCGGTGCCGTCACCGGTCGCCTCCCCGTGATCTCGGAGGAGGACGCGATCCGCATCCGGGAGAAGATCGAGACCGAGGTCGAGGCCGAAGAAGAGGCCGAGGACATCGAGGAGAAGAAGTCATGACCGACGCCCCCGTCGAACGCAACGAGATCAAGAACGACGACGTCATCGTCGAGCTGACCGATGTGCACGCCGGCTACCTGCCGGGAGTGAACATCCTCAACGGAGCCAACCTCGTGGCCCACAAGGGCGAGTTGATCGGCATCATCGGACCGAACGGCGCCGGCAAGTCGACCCTGCTCAAGGCGATCTTCGGCATGGTCGAGATCCGCTCGGGCGACGTCACGGTGAAGGGCGAGAGCATCGTGGGCCTCAAGGCCGACAAGCTCGTCCGCCGCGGTGTGGCCTTCGTGCCGCAGACGAACAACGTGTTCCCCTCGCTCACGATCCAGGAGAACCTGGAGATGGGGCTCTACCAGAATCCGAAGATCTTCGCCGAGCGCCTCGAGTTCGTGAGCAGCATCTTCGCCGAGCTCGGCAAGCGCCTCAAGCAGCGCGCCGGATCGCTCTCGGGCGGTGAGCGGCAGATGGTCGCGATGTCCCGAGCGCTCATGATGGACCCCTCCGTGCTGCTGCTCGACGAGCCGTCGGCCGGCCTCTCCCCCGTGCGGCAGGACGATGCCTTCATCCGGGTCTCCGACATCAACAAGGCCGGCGTGACGACGATCATGGTGGAGCAGAACGCCCGGCGCTGCCTGCAGATCTGCGACCGCGGTTACGTGCTCGATCAGGGCAAGGATGCCTACGAGGGTTCCGGTCGCGAGCTGTTGAACGATCCGAAGGTCATCGGCCTCTACCTGGGGACGCTCGGGACCGACGCCGCCTGACGTTCCGGTCGCGAAAAGGCTCGGTATCCGCGCGGATACCGAGCCTTTTTGCGACCGGAGCAGGGTGACCGCACAGAAGAAGGCCCCGGATGGCGTGCATCCGGGGCCTTCCTGTGCGCGATTACTTGATGCGCGAGGTGACGTTGTCGGCGTCGAACTCGTAGACGCCGATCGCGGCGCCCTTCGGGTCGTTGTTCTCGTCGAACGTGATGTCGCCGGAGAGGCCGTCGTAGTCCGCGGTGCCGCCGCCGTTGATGATGTCGGCGCACTCCGCGAACGTGGAGCACTTCTCGCCATCGCCGTCGCCACCGGAGACGGTGCGCATCTGCTCCGCCATGTCCGCACCCTCGACCGAGCCGGCGGCCAGAGCCGACAGCGCCATCAGGACCACGGCGTCGTACGCCTCGGCGGAGTACGTCACGGCGTCGATCGGGTCGTTGCCGTCAGCCGTCCAGACCTCGTTCAGCTGGTCGAGGAAATCCTGCGGCAGCTCGGCGCCGGCGCGGGTGCCCTTCGAGCCCTCGAGGCTGACGGGGATGTCGGTGCCCCAGTCCTTGAGGTTGCCGTCGACGAGGTACAGCGACCCGGTGTCGACCCCGGCGTTGCCGAGGAGCGGCGCGATGGTCGCGAACTGGTCGTACGACACGACGGCCACGGCGTCGGGGTTCGCCGCAGCGATCTCCGAGACCTGCGCGTTGAACTGGCCGTCACCCTGGTTGTAGGACGCATCCGCGACGACCTCGCCGCCGGTGCTCTCGAACGTCGCCTTGATGGCTTCGAAGAGACCGGTGCCGTACGGGTCGTTCTGGTAGATGATGCCGAGCGTCTTGTGACCGTCCTCGGCGATCTCGTTGCCGAGGACCTCGCCCTGGAGGTTGTCGCTCGGTGCCGTGCGGAAGTACAGCGGGTTGATGCCCGTGAAGTCCGGGGACGTGTTCGACGGCGAGACGGTGAGGATGCCCGCACCGGCGTTGCCGTCGAGGATGAGCTTGGTGACGCTCGACGATGCGGCACCGACCATGGCCGTGATGCCGGCGTTCTGCAGGTTGGTGATCGAGGTCTCATACGCCTTGTTGTCGAGGTCGCCCTCGTCGGCGGTGGTGAGGTCGATGGTCACGCCGGCGTCAGCCTCGTTGATCTGGTTGACGGCCAGCTGGACACCGGCCTCCATCGGAGCGCCGAGGAACGCGAGCGAACCGGTCGCGGGCAGGAGCGAGCCGAGCTTGAGCGTCAGATCGACGGCCGGCTTCTCACCACCCTCGCTCGGCTCGGCGTTCGGCGTGCTGCTGCAGCCGGCGACGACGATGGCGGATGCGCTGATCAAAGCGATCCCGGCGAAGACCTTCGCGGTGCGCGAGCCCTTCAGTGCGTTCATGATGCTCCCTTGCGTAACTGAACG
This sequence comes from Microbacterium aurugineum, assembly GCF_023101205.1. Taxonomy (NCBI): domain Bacteria; kingdom Bacillati; phylum Actinomycetota; class Actinomycetes; order Micrococcales; family Microbacteriaceae; genus Microbacterium; species Microbacterium aurugineum. Next base: position 2,596,583 of record NZ_CP078078.1, read on the forward strand.
TGGATTGTGACCACAGGCGGGTGCTCTAACACTAGGCCGTGATACCCGCGTGCAGGGATCGCAAGTATCTCGGTGCGTTAACGATCCGAGACCGGGTTCGGGCGGAGAAGAGACCCGGGTTCAGACGAGTTCGGTCGCAGCGATCCGACGGCCGCGGCGCCCGGCGAGCAGCAGATCGACGAGGAACACGGCGATGGCGATCCAGACGAGGATGAATCCCGCCCAGCGCTCCGGCGGCATCGGCTCTTTCAGGACGACGGCGCCGATGAGGAACTGCATCACCGGGGTGATGAACTGGATCATGCCGATCACCGTGAGGTTGATCCGCCGGGTTCCCGCGGCGAACAACAGCAGCGGTACCGCCGTCGCGACTCCCGCGAACGCCAGCAGCAGAGCGTGCACCCCTCCGTTCGCGCCCATCGTGATGCCCGCCGGCGTCATCGACACCACGATCAGCTGCGCGACGGCGATCGGGATCAGCCAGAACGACTCGAGGGTGAGCCCGCTGACGGCATCGACCGCCGGACCGATCTTCTTCTTGATGAGTCCGTAGATACCGAAGGATGCGGTCAGCGAGAGCGCGATCCACGGGAAGGCACGGTAGGCCACGATGATCACGACGACGGCGATCGCGGCGATGGCGATCGCGGCCCACTGCAGCCGGCGGATGCGTTCCTTCAAGACGAAGACCCCGAGCAGCACCGTGGTGATCGGATTGATGAAGTAGCCAAGGCTCGTCTCGATCACGTTGTCGCTGAGGGTTCCGATCAGGAACACCTGCCAGTTGACGTAGATCAGGAGCCCGGCGAGCGCCGTCCAGCCGAGCAGGCGGGGCTGCCGGAGGATCGCTCGGAACGCGGCCCACCCGCGGGTGACGGTGAGCAGCAGGAGGCAGAACACGAACGACAGCAGCACCCGCCAGGCGACGACCTCCCACGGCCCGGTCGGTGCGAGCAGGAGGAAGTAGAGCGGAAGCACGCCCCAAAGCAGGTAGGCGGCTCCGGCGTACGCGACCCCCGCGGTCCGGGTGGCGCGGGTCGTCTCAGGGGTCACCGCACAACACTAGCGCCGGGAATGCAGAAGGGGCCCGGATGCCGAAGCATCCGGGCCCCTTCGAGGACCTCGACCCTGCCCCTCGGAGGGGCCGGATCAGGTTCCGCAGATCAGCGGACGACGACCGCCAGGACGTCGCGAGCGGACAGGACGAGGAACTCGTCTGCACCGAACTTCACCTCGGTGCCGCCGTACTTGCTGTAGAGCACGCGGTCGCCGACGGCGACGTCGATCGGAACACGGTTGCCGTTGTCATCGATACGGCCGGGGCCGACCGCCACGACCTCGCCCTCCTGGGGCTTCTCCTTGGCGGTGTCGGGGATGACCAGGCCACTCGCGGTGGTCTGCTCGGCCTCGACCTGCTTGATGACGATCCGGTCCTCGAGCGGCTTGATGGAAACCGACACGGTCTACCTCTTCTTTCTTGACGCTGACACGAAAGACTTGTTCGCACTCTCAACCCGAGAGTGCTAATGCCAGTGTAGGCGGTGTGCTGGCACTCACGCAATGCGAGTGCCAGCACACCCGCTCGACACGGCTCCGCGCGTGGCGGGGAATTAGGCTGAGGGCGTGGAGATGTCCGAGCTGCGCGCCCTGCTGACCCCCGCCGGTCTCGAACTCCTCGACGCGGTCGGGACGGTCGGATCGAGTGCCGACGTCGCTCGCGCGGTCTCGAGGCTGCGCGCCGCCGGCCACTCCCCCGACCTGGTCTCCGCGGTCGTCGGGCAGGCTCACCTGCGCTCCAAGGCTTCCGCCAAGTTCGGACCGTTCGCCGGACGCATGCTGTTCACCCGGGCGGGCCTGGAGCAGGCCACCAGGCTCGGAGTCGCCGCTCGCCACGCGCAGCGGATCCGCAGCGCGGGATTCACCGCTGTCGCCGACCTCGGCTGCGGGATCGGCGGCGACGCGCTGGCTTTCACCGGCGCCGGACTCGACGTGCTGGCGGTCGACGCCGATGAGGTCACCGCCGCGATCGCCGCCTACAACCTCGCGCCGTTCGGTGACGGCGCAGTGGTGCGCCATGACACCGCCGAAGACGCCTTCGAGACGATGCCCGCTGCGGACGACCGGGCGATCTGGATGGATCCCGCCCGACGCACCTCCGGTCACGGGGAGACGCGGCGCGTGTCGGCCGACGACTACTCCCCCTCCCTCGACTGGGCGTTCGACGTCGCCCGCCGCGTGTCCACGGGCATCAAGCTCGGCCCCGCGCACGACCGGGATGCGCTGCCCGCCGACGCGGAGTCGCAGTGGGTGAGTGCCGACGGCAGTGTCGTCGAGCTCGTGGTGTGGAGCGGCGCCCTCGCCCGTGAGGGGGTTCGCCGCGCGGCCCTGGTGATCCGCGACGACCGGTCTCACGAGCTCACCGCACCCGCAGATGCCGTCGATGAGCCGGTGCGTGAGCTCGGCGCCTTCCTGCACGAACCCGACGGTGCCGTCATCCGTGCGCGTCTGATCGGCGATGTGGCCAGGAGCCTCGACGCCGGGATGCTCGACGAGCACATCGCCTACCTGACCTCCGATTCGGCGCTGACGAGCCCCTTCGTACAGTCCTTCCGCGTGCGCGAGACGATGCCGGCGAACCCCAAGGCGATCAGCACAGCGCTGAAGGCGCACGGCATCGGCCGACTCGAGATCAAGAAGCGTGGGGTCGACGTCGACCCGGCGGCCTTCCGCAAGAAGCTCACGCTGCGGGGAGACCAGGAGGCGACGCTGATCCTCGCCCGCATCGGCGATCGACGCGTGGCGATCCTCGCCGACCGGGTCTCCGCCGCGAGCTGATCCGTTTTCAGCCGCCGGTTCCCGCCCCCGGCGGTGCGATCTCGATCGGGTCTCCGGGTGGCGCCTCGACGAAGAACGACTCGCCCGGCGGGACGGTGGCGACGGGCACGCCCTCGGCGACCACCAGATACGCGTTCTGCTGCCCCGTGAACCTCAGCTCGAGCGCCGTGATCGTCGCCCTGCCGTCGCGCGTGTCGTCGTCGACGACCTGCGTGGCGAGCCCTCCTTCCACCGCCGTCTCGAACGGTACGCACGCCATGGGTCCGCCCGCGTCGACGATCAGGCACCTGTCCGTCGTGCCCTGCGCCGAGAGGCGGTCGGCGAGCCAGACCGGCTCCCCCCGGAACATGGTGATCAATGAGAGCCCGAAGCCGAAGCCGTCCGCTGCCAGCTCCTCGGCGCGATCGCGCACCTCTTCCGGGAACTCCGCCGCCAGCGACGACGGTCCGCCCCAGCGCTGGATCCCCACCATCGGCTCACCGTCGACCGACAGGCGCAACGTGGCGATGACCGTCTCCACGCCGAAGGCCCCGTCGCCGGAAGACTCCTCACCGATCGTCCCGTCCGCTTCCACGGGGAGAACCGCGGTCAACCCGTTGTCGACCTCGTCGACGGGGAGGCAGTCCGTCTGCTCCCGACCGCTCACATCGAGGACCATGCAGCTCAGGGCGCCGTCCTCCCTGGTCGCGTACCAGACCAGGGCGTCGTCCGACTCGGCGATCGCACGGACGGAGCCGGGATCGAACGTCGAGGCCGAGAGTTCGGCGCGTCGCTGCTGCTGCTCTCCGGTCAGGGGAATACTCGCGACCCGCGGCGAGAACAGTGCCCAGCCGGCTCCGATGCCGACCGCGAGCACGACGGCGACCCCCGCGATCGCAGCCACGACGTGCTGCCGCAGCGCGCCCCGGCGAGGCACGGGTTCGTCGCTGACGGCAGGCGCGACCGGCACGGAAGGTTCGACCGACGCGTCCGCAGGCGCTTCTTCCGCAGCGGGATCCTCGTCGTCCGCCGAGGGATCTGCACCGGCTTCGTCGACTGCCGACGGCGGGGACTCGATCGGAGAGCGGCGTTGCTCCTCCAGCTCGCGCAGGCGCTCGGCCTCCCCCTCCGTCAGCCGTGTCCCGCGGCCGTAGGCCCGCTGCTGCAGCGCCCGAAGCTCCTCGGCGTCAGTCCTCGGCTGCACCGGCGGCGTCCGCTTCGTGGGTGATGACGAGGTAGCCGGCGCCCGTGCTCGAGGCCAGTTCGAAGTGCGTGACGGCACCGGAATCGGCGTCGACGACGTTGAGGACCAGACTCGCCCCCTGCTCCTGCATCGTCTCGGGATCGAGGCACGTCTGCGGGGAATCGTCGGTGGATCCGTCGTAGATCAGACAGGAGTTCTGCGAGTCACGCTCCACGGCGGTCCAGAGCGGGACGTCGCCGTCGTAGCCGACCACCCAGAGGGAACCGGCGTCGAAGCCCTCGCGCGTCAGTCGCGCCGCGGTCTGCGACTCCTCCTCGTTCGCATACGTGATCCCCGTCTGCGTCGGATCGTAGTCGTACGAGTTCACCGCGACGGCAGGCTCACCCGACGCGGTGAAGAGCATCTGCGCGCTGATCTGCCGCTGCAGGTCTTCTTCGGAGCGCACCGTGATCGAACCGTAGATGCCCTGCGCGGACACGGACTCCGTCTCGTCGCAGTTGGGCAGGGTCACATCGCCCGTGCTCAGGATCAGACACGTGCGCTCGCGACCGTCCTTCGTCGCGGTCCAGATGACCGCTCCCTCCTCCACTCCGAGCGCACGGACCGAGCCGGGATCGTAGTCCCCACCCGCGACGAGGTCGTCCTCCCACTGCTGCTGCTCAGGGGACAGCGCGACGGGTGCGTCGTGGGACCGACCGAAGGCGAGCCACCCCACACCCAACCCGACCAGGAGTACGGCCACGGTGGCGAAGGCGACCGGTCGCCAGTGCGATCGCGTCACGACGAGCAACGACCGTAGGGACGATCCCGGTGAGGCGTGTGCCTCCGCGATCGGCTCGGACATCTCGCCTCCCGACCGATCCGCCGGCGAAGGCTCATCGCGGCGCTCACCCGGCGACGGCCCGACGGAGTCCGTCCCATCGACGTGCGCCGCGTGTGGGAGCTGCGTCGGCTCCTCGACCTGCGTCGGCTCCTCGCTCTTCGGCGCAGCGGCCGTGGTCCGCCGGCGGTCCTCGAGTTCGCGGAGCCGCACCGCCTCAGCGGCCGTCAGTGCGGAGTCGCGGCCATAGGCCCGTGCGTGCAGGGAGCGCAGCTCCTCCGATTCCTCGGCGTCGAGCATCCGGTCACCCGAGCTTCTCGAACTGCATGCCCGCCCAGACCAGCCACCCCAGACTGTAGACGGTCGCGCAGAGACCCAGCACGAGCGCCCACCGCGCGATCGCCCGACTCTCGACCGGGCGACGCAACGACATGGCCGCGGCGATGACCGCGACGATCGCGACGGGGATCCCCCAGCCGACGAAGAACGAGGCTCCGAGCGCGACGATCGCCGCCAGCAGCGCCCACGGCGCGAGTCGAGTGTCGTCGATGGGCGAGGCATCGGTCGACGGCTCCCACTCCACGTCGTCTCGCGCGTCGATGTCGGGACCGCTCGCGACCACGGGTTCGATGCCGACAGGGCCGGTGGGGAACTTGGCATACCCCTCCCGGCGGGCTCCGGGAAGCCGCGCGGCCGCAGCCGGATGCTGCTCGACCTGCTCGCTCGGGCTCTCGATGCGCGTCGGCGGGGTGGGTGAGGCCTTCGCCTCGGCCGCACCCGAGGTGTCGCTCATGCGGGCGCCCCCTCCGCGATCTGGATCTCGGTCACCGGAAGGGTCGAGTCCGCGCCGAACGTCAATCGCGACGGCGGACGCCCCGAGGAGATCAGCTCCGACGCCAGGGCCGCGATCATGGCGCCGTTGTCGGTGCACAGCGAGAGAGGGGGAATGCGGACGGTGACGCCGGCCTCGGCGGCACGTCGGAGGGCGACCTCGCGCAGGCGCCGGTTCGCGATCACCCCGCCGCCGAGGAGCAGTCTCGGCACGCCGAGATCCGCGCAGGCGGCGAGCGCCTTGGTCACGAGCACATCGACGACGGCCTCACGGAAGCTCGCGGCGACGTCTGCCACCGGGACCTCGACCCCCTCCGCTTCGCAACGCTCGACCCAGCGGGCCACGGCCGTCTTCAGTCCGGAGAACGAGAAGTCATAGCGATGCTTCGCCAGATCGGAGGCCCGGGAGAGGCCACGGGGGAAGCGGATCGCCTCCGGATCGCCGTCGGCCGCCGCGCGGTCGATCTCGGGACCACCCGGGTAGGGCAGCGAGAGGAGCCGGGCGACCTTGTCGAAGGCTTCGCCTGCGGCGTCGTCCATGGTCTCGCCGAGCAGTTCGACGTCGGTCGTGAGATCGCGGACGTGCAGCAGCGAGGTGTGCCCACCGGATACCAGCAGGGCGATCGTCGGATACTCGAGCGGTGCGGAGCCGCCGGTCAGGATGTCGGCGGCGATGTGGCCGACGAGGTGATTGACGGCATAGAGCGGTTTGTCGATCGAGACAGCGAGGCCCTTCGCCGCACCCACGCCCACCATCAGCGCGCCCGCGAGACCAGGACCGCTCGTGACGGCCACCGCATCGAGCTCGTCGAGGCCCACACCCGCTTCGGCGAGCGCCGCATCGATGGCGGGTTGGAGCGCCTCGAGATGCGCCCTGGCCGCGACCTCGGGCACGACGCCGCCGTAGCGGGCGTGCTCGTCCATGCTCGACGCGATCGTGTTCGACAGCAGGGTGCGCCCGCGGACGATTCCGATGCCGGTCTCGTCGCAGCTCGTCTCGATGCCGAGGACCAGAGGCTCGTTCATGCCGTCGCCTCCTCGGACTGGTCTCGCGCGACCGGGTGGCGGCGCAGGTCCAGGCGCATCACGATCGCGTCCACATCATCCGGCTGATAGTAGCGGGGACGACGGCCGATCTCGGTGAAGCCTTCGGCGAGGTAGAGGCCCTCGGCCGCGGGGTTGTCGGCCCTGACCTCGAGGAACACCTCGCCGGCACCGCGCTCCGCCGCGGCGGCGAGCAGCGCGCGCAGGAGCGCCCGGCCACGGCCCTGGCCGCGGTATCCGCTGAGCAGCGCGATGGTCTGGATATCGGCGTCGGCGCTCCCGCGCAGGGCCCGCACCCCGCCGTAGCCGATCACACTCCCCTCGTGCTCATCGACCAGGTACCGGCCGTGCAGGCTGGCGAGCTCGGACGCCATGGTCTCCCGGCTCCAGGCATCGGTCGGGAAGGAGCGGTTCTCGATCATCATGATCGCTTCGAGGTCGTCGGGCACGGCGTCGCGGAGGGTCACGTCCCCACCTTCTTCGGGGCACCGGGCAGCGTCACATCCGGGTTCCGCAGATAGAGGGGCTCATCGTCCGTCAACACACGACCGGCGGCGAGGGCGCGCGCGCCGATCCGGGCGAGGTCCCGCGCGGAGAGCGTCGCGACGTCGATGCGTCGGATGCCGTCGAGGTGTGCGTCGGCGTCCGCCGCGCGCACCAGGACCGTCTCGGCGACGACGTGCGGAATCCCGTCGGCGTCGATCCCGTCGAAGACCGTGATCGCGACCTCGCGTCGGCGCGCGTCGGTGACGACGGCGAACGGCCCGGTCTCGGTCTCGGTCGCGGTGAGCGCGGCCGCGAAATGGCTGGGCACCGCGATCACGGGGATGTCGCGTCCGAGCGCGAAGGCTCGTGCTGCGGCGATGCCGATCCGCAGTCCGGTGAACGGTCCGGGTCCCATGCCGGCGACGACGTGGGTCACCGCTCCAGCTCCGGCCTGTGCGAGCACCTCGACCAGCAGGTCGCCGATGATCTCGGCATGGCCGAGCGGGTCGGCTGCACTCGCCTCGGCGCGGAGGTCCCCGTCGGCATCGATGAGGGCCACAGCGGTACCCAGGGAGGTGTCGACGGCGAGGATCACCCTTCCAGATTAGCCGTGGTTCCGCTGGGAGAACGGCCTGGACCGGCCGAGAACGACGGCTCAGCCCAAGGGTGCGCGCAACGGGTAGTCCTGGTCCTCGAGGATCACCTGCGACGCGGCCCCCGTCGTGCGGTTCACGATCACCGGCGCGAGCAGGTTCACGCTCACGCCCTCCGCCGACGGGTGGGCGACCACGAGGATCAGTGCGTCTTCGGCGTCGCGGAGAGCGAGTGCGTCGGCCTGCTCGTCGGTGAGGATCGGCGCGTACTCGCTCAGCACCGTCCGCGGATCGACGAGGTAGAGCCGCAGCTCCGCGTCCTGCACGGCCCGCATCGCGAACAGTCCGTCGGCGCCGTCGACCGGGGCCAGGGCGAAGTCGACATGCGGCGCGAGTCCGGGAGGCGGGGCGAGGAAAGTCAGCGCCGCGGTCATCGGAGGAAGTCCATCAGCGACGGCTGGAGCACCCGCGCGTTCACCGCGAGCGCGGAGCGATACACGAGTTCCTGCGCCTGGAGGCGCACGAGCACTTCGATCGAATCGACGTCCTCGACCGCCGTGCGGCGAGACTCGAGGGACACGGAATTCTGCACTGCCGCCTCCTTGGCGCGTTCGATCTGAGATTGACGGGTGCCCACCGACCCCTGGACCCCGAGCATGGCCGTGCGACGCGCGTCGATCTCCGCGAGTCGCGGTCCGACGTTGGTACCGGAACGGAGATCGGCGACGATCCGGTCCACCAACGCGAACACCGAGTCGTCCCCGGTTCCGAAGACGGCGGCGCCATCGGTGTCGACGCGCACGGAGGCACCGTCGGAGACCCGTCGGGTCACCTCCGCGCCCGGTACGCCACTGTGGCTGTAGTCGGCGGCGAAGGCTGCCGTGTCCGACGTTCCGGCGAACACGGAGCGTCCGAGCAGCCGGGTGTTCGCCTGGGCGAAGAGCTCCTCGCGGAGGCCTTCGAGTTCCACGGCCAGTGCTTCCTTGGCCACGGCGTCGAGCGCGCCGTCGTTCGCACCCTGCGCGGTGAGGTCGCGGACCCGCCCGAGCAGTGAGGTGCTCGCGGTGATCGCCCCGTCGGCCGCCGTGACCCAGGCGAGTCCGTCGTCGATGTTGCGCGCGTACTGGTCGTTGCGTCGCTGCTCGGCGTGAAGCGCGAGCGCGGCTGCCGCGGCGGCCGGATCGTCGGACGGCGCGGCGAAGGCACGCTGCGAGGTGGCCTGCTCCTGCAGACGCGCGAGCTCGGAGAGGTTGGACTGCAGCTGCCGCATGGCCGTCTGCGTCATGGCCGAGGAGGTGACTCGAGAGATCATGATGCTCCTTCGATCAGCGTCCGACGAGACCCGTGCGGTTGATGAGCACGTCGAGCGCTTCGTCCACCGCGGTCATCACCCGGGCCGCGGCTTGATAGGCGGTCTGGTAGGTGAGCAGACTGATGGTCTCCTCGTCGCCGTCGACGGCGGCGACGGACTGCTGCGCGCCGACCGCCGCGACCGCGGCCGCGTCGGACACCTTCGCGCGCTGCACGTCGGCCGCCGTCGCCACACCGAACCGAGTGACATGGTCGGACCAGAGCGCGTCGGGCGAGGTCGCGCTCCGCCCGATCTGGGAGATCAGGTCGGCGTTGCTCGCGTCCCAGGCACCGGCGCCCGGGGCGGCGAGCGCCAGGTCCGACGGTGCTGTGATGGCGACGCTCAGCCCGAGTGCGGCGGAACCGGTCGGGGGGATCGTGAAGAAGTCGCCGCCGGGCTGTCCCGACGATGTGACCCCCGCGCGATGCTGGGTGTTCAGCGCTTCTGCCAGCCGCGTCGCCACCGCGTCGTAGGTGGAAGCGAGCTGCGCGAGCATCCCTCCATCCGCGGCCGGGGCGAGGACGGCGAGCGAACCGCCGAGCTCTCCGCCGTCGATCGATGCCGGCAGACCGGGAGCGGACGCCCAGGAGACCGTGAAGCGCTGGCCGGCGTCGATGGTGGCCGGTCCGTCCAGGACGAGATGGCGCGCATCGGAGCCTGCGACGAGGGCGTTGCCGCCGATGCGCACGGTCATCGTGCCGTCGGTCTCGAGGGTGGCGGCGGCACCCGACATGCGGGCGACGTTCTGCGCGAGCACGCTGCGCTGGTCCATGAGCTCGTTCGCCGAGCGCCCCGAGGCCAGGGCGTCACGGATCTCGCCGTTGAGCACGGCGATCTGGTCCGCCGCCGCGTTCACCTGGGTGATCGTCCGGTCGGCCGCGGCGCGGGCATCGTTCCACTGTCCGGCCACCGTCCGGTACCCACCCGCGATCTGCGAGGCGAGTTCCTTCGCGGATTCCAGGATGCTGGACGCCGCGGCCCCCGAGTCGGGGGTGTTCGCGAGGTCCTGCCATCCCGACCAGAACTTCGACAGTCGGGCCGCGAGCCCGTTCTCGGTCGGTTCGGCGAGAGAGGCCTCGATCGTGGTGGCGGCGACGGCACGGGTGGACCAGAAGCCGGACGCGGCGAGGGAATCGCGGACGCGGGCATCGAGCAGGGCATCGCCGAGACGGGCCACGCCGTCGATCGACACACCGTGCCCCGGCTGTGCGCCGACGCTGAAGCGGCCGGTCTGAGCGATGGCGGCGATGGCCGAGGTCTGGACACGCTGACGCGTGTACCCCTCGGTCTTCTGGTTCGCGATGTTCTGTCCCACCACGTCCATGCCCCGTCGGGCCGCCGCGAGGCCGCTGGCCGCGGTGTTCAATCCACTGAAGGTCGACATGATCCCCTTCCGGTCACATCTCGGTGTCGATGATGCGCGCAGCGTCGTCGCGAGCGCGATCACCCGTCGTCGTGTACTCCCCGGTGTCGTGCCCCAATGCGGCGATCGTCTCCTGGGTCGCGCGGAGCACTCCGCTGAGCTGTTCCGCGTTGGCGTCGCGCATCTGCTCCACCTCGGCGGCGAGCTTGGTCAGCGCCCGCATGTGGTCCGCGAAGACCTCCTGCCACGCACCTTCCGGCGCGTGTGCGATCAGTTCGCGAATCGTCGCGCCCTCGGGAGCCCCCCACTCCTCGGCGACGGTCGCGACCTCGACGGCGCGTGCGAGTCCCGCGCCACGAAGCCTGTCGAGTACCTGATCGATCTCACGCGCGGCAAACTGTATCCATTGGGATCGCCCGGCGGCGAGCAGCAACTGCTGCTCGTCGAGCTTGAAGAGCAGCATCTCGAGCAGTTCACGCTCTCGCCACAGCTGTATCGATAGTTCGTTGGCTCCCATGATCCCCTTTTCCCCAGTGATCGCCACGCCTCATAACGCGGCCAAAGGTCACTATCGGCTGCCGCGCCCCTAAGGTTACTATGTGGAACGGCGATGGGCAGTTCTCCCCATGTACATATCTCGCTCCTTGTGATATATACATCTGCTCATCTCCTCGGATCTTCCGGAGTGCATCCAGAGAGGTGGATCATCCCCCATGCCTTCGCGCGCTGAGCGCAATCTCCTCATCGAGAGCAACCTCCCCCTGGTCGGATACCTCGCCGCCGAAACCCATTCCCGCGCCACCCACATCCCCCGTGACGAGCTGGCGGCCGTCGGCGCGCTCGCGCTCGTGACCGCGGCCGATGCATTCGATCCTGCCCTGGGCGTCCCCTTCGGCGCCTACGCGCGCCGGCGCATCCTCGGTGCCTTCGCCGACGAGATGCGCTCCATGGACTGGGCGTCGCGCGGCATCCGCAAGCGCATCAAAGAGACGGTCGCCGTCCGCGAGACGCTCACCGCCGGTCTCGGCCGGACCGCGACCCCGACCGAGGTCGCCACAGCGATGGGCGTCACGAAGGACGTCGTCGTCGAAGCACTCGGCGATGCCGCGCGGACCGTGACCACCCTGGACGATCCCGCGGCCCGTGACGTCGCCACCGAGATCCCCCTGCCCGAAGAATCCGCCCTCGTCGGCGAACGCCGCGACATCCTCGAGCAGGCCGTCGCGGCGCTCCCCGAACGTATGCGCCGGATCGTGCAGGCCGTGTACTTCGACGAGCGGCCCGTGAAGGAGATCGCCGAGGAACTGGGGGTGACCCACTCGGCGGTGTCGCAGCAGCGCTCGGAAGCCATCCGGCTCCTCCGCGACGCTCTGGATCGGTACTTCGCCGAGGGCGCGGCGCCGACGACGACCACGCGCGTGTCCGCCGGAGCCCGCGACGCCTACTTCTCGCGGATCGCCGATGCGAGCAGCCCGCGGATCGCGGACATCTTCCGCGAAGCCGCCCCCGCCTGACCCGCGCTTCTCATCGCCCGGCTAACGGGCACGCCACCTCCGCCGATAGGTGTGGGCGGGAGACCACGGATGGTCACCCGCACAACACCATTCACGGAGGAGAACCCTTATGGGTATGCAGATCAACACCAACGTGTCGGCGCTCAACGCCTACCGCAACCTGTCCAACACGCAGAACGACCTGTCGAAGTCGCTCGAGAAGCTGTCGAGCGGCCTGCGGATCAACCGCGCGGCGGATGACGCGGCGGGCCTGGCGATCTCCGAGGGTCTGCGTTCGCAGGTCAACGGCCTGAACGTCGCGGCACGCAACGCCCAGGACGGCATCTCGGTCATCCAGACCGCAGAAGGCGCCCTGACCGAAGTCCACTCGATCCTTCAGCGCGTTCGCGACCTGACCGCTCAGGGTGCGAACGACTCGAACAACGCGAAGTCGCGCGAAGCGATCCAGACCGAGATCGGCGCCCTGGGCGACGAGCTCACCCGGATCGCCGAGAGCACCAACTTCAACGGCATCAAGCTGCTCTCGGGCGGCACGACGCTGACGTTCCAGGTCGGTGCGGGCGCGGTCGCCGCCGAGGACCAGATCTCGGTCGCGCTGACCGACTTCGCCAGCCTCGGCGCCGACATCAAGGGATACGCGGCCACGATGACGGACGCTGCCACCTACGGTGCCGCGCTGGCCGACATCGACACCGAGATCCAGGCGGTCTCGACCGCACGTGCCGGCTACGGTGCGCTGCAGAACCGCTTCGAGTCGACCATCAACAGCCTCAACGTGTCGGCGGAGAACCTCGCCGCCGCCGAGAGCCGGATCCGCGACACCGACATGGCGTCCGAGATGGTCAAGTTCACGTCGGCGAACATCCTGTCGCAGGCGGGCACGGCCATGCTGGCCCAGGCGAACCAGTCCAACCAGGGCGTTCTCCAGCTCCTGCGCTGACCCACGCCGTAGTGTCCGGGCGGCGGTTCCGCCCGTCGCCCGGACACCGTCCGCTCCCGATCCGCAAAGGCGATCATGTCCCTCTCGCTCGACGGTCTCGTCTCCGGCCTGAAGACCACGGAGGTCATCAAGGCGCTGATGGACGTGCACGCCATCCCGCGCTCGCTGCTCAAGGCGAAGATGGACGACAAGAACGGCATCGTCTCCCAGCTGCAGACCCTGAACACCGCGATCCAGAACCTCGCGACCGCAGCGGAGAAAGCCGCGGTCCCCGATGGACTCGCCCGCTTCACCACCACCTCCTCGTCGCCCTCGGTCACCGTCGCCACGCGCGCCGGCGCTGCTCCGCTCTCCGCCGACATCGTCGTCGACCAGGTCGCCACGAACCACACGATCGTCTCCGCCGCCACACAGGGCTGGCCGGTCGATCCCCCCGTGATCACGCTCGAGAACGCCACGGGCGAGCGCGTCCAGGTCACGGCCGACTCCGCGTCGATGCAGGACGTCGCCCAGGCGATCAACGAAGCGGGCGCGGGCATCGTCGCCGCCGCCGTTCCCGCCGGGCGTGACGCCGACGGGAACGTGATGCACCGCCTGCAGCTGCGCGCCGCGGACTCGGGAGAGGCCGGACAGTTCCGCGCCTATCGCGGTGACATCGCCGCCGTCGAGAGCGGCACGGCATCCGACCTCTCGACCGAAGCGGGAGCCGCCGTCATCGCCACCGGCGCCGACGCCCGTCTGCGGCTCTGGGCGGGAACGAGCGCAGAGCAGGTGCTGACCTCGTCAAGCAACACGTTCACCGATCTGTTCGACGGTGTGGACGTGACGGTCACCGCACGTTCCGCCGATCCCGTCACGATCGGCGTCGCCGTCGACACCGAAGCACGGACGAAGGCGTCGGCGGACTTCATCGCCGCCGTCAAGGACATCCTGACCCGCATCGACAACGGCTCGAAGACGACCGTCGCCGCGAAGCCGGGAGACAAGACCACCCTCGGCGTCTTCACGGGCGACAGCACCGTGCGCGGGTTGCGCAATGCGCTCGCCGATGCCGTGCAGCACCCCGTCGACGGGGTCTCCCCCTCATCCATCGGCATCTCGACCGACATGTACGGCGTCCTGAGCTTCGACGAGGAGAAGTTCGCCGAGGCACTCGCGAAGGATCCGGATGCCGTGGCCGGCCTCTTCTCCGATGTCGCCGCGCGCGTGCAGGACACCGCGAAGATCTACTCGGACAAGTACGACGGGCTCCTCACCTCCCGCATCACGGGTCAGGAGAGCGAGGTCAAGGGCCTCGGCGAGCAGATGGAACGCTGGGACGTGCGGCTCGCGCAGCGCAAGGCCTCCCTCGAGCGCACGTACGCACGACTCGAAGTCATGCTGTCACAGCTCCAGTCGCAGTCGACGTACCTCTCGTCGCAGATCGCCGCCCTCCCGGGCTCGAGTTCGAACGGGGGGAAGTGAGCATGAACGCCGCCCTGCGCGCACAGCAGCGCTACCGCGAGGATGCCGTGCTGTCGGCACCCCCGGAGCGCCTGGTGACCATGCTCTACGACCGGCTGCTGCTGGACATCGAGCGTGGCGAGACCGCTCAGCGTGCCGAGGACTGGGCCGAGGCGAACGCGCAGCTGCAGCACGCACAGGCGATCGTCTCGGAGCTCTCGTCCTCACTGACCGACGACTGGAACGGCAGTGCCGGACTGCGTTCGGTCTACCTCTTCCTCTCGCAGACACTCATCGGGGCCAACATCGGCCGCGATCCCGAGCGCACCCGCGCCTGCCACGGCATCGTCGCCCCACTGCGCGATGCCTGGCACGAGGCCGCCCGCACCGTGGCGGAGAGCCGGGCGTGAGCATGGACGAGTGGACCGCGCTGCTCGATCGGCTCGAGCACGACGCCGAACGGATCCTCGCCGCTGCCCCCGGCACCGCGGATGCGGCAGACCTGGCCCCCTGGACACCGCCCGCCGCTCCGCTTCCCCCCGCGCTCGCGGATCGCGCCAGACAGGTCGTCGAGCTGCAGCGCACGGCGATGGAACGAACCCGCACCGACCTCGACGGCCTCCGGCAGCACCTCGGCGCCGTGAGCCGCATCCCGGGCACCCGACGCCCCGAGGAGCCCGCCTACCTCGATGTGGACGGCTGAAACCGCTCCCTAACGCCGCGCACGAACCTGCCGATAGAGCAGGGAGAGCACGGATGGCTCGCATGACTCGGCCAGGGATCGGCCACACCAGCCACACACGGGGAGCCGGTTCGTGTTCGATTCTGTGACCATCACCGCACTGACGAGTGCGCTCGACGGCCTCGCGCTGCGTCAGCGGGCCATCGCGGACAACATCGCCAACATCAACACCCCGAACTATCACGCCAAGCGCGTGCAGTTCGAAGAGGCCCTCGCCCGCTCGGTCGATGCCGGCGACGGTCGGGTCGGCGCGACGGTCGGCACCTCGCTCGAACCGACCCGGCTGAACGGCAACAACGTCAACCTCGACACCGAGACCCTCTCCAGCGTCGACACGATGCTGCGCTACCAGTTCGCGACGCAGGCCGTGAACGGCTCGTTCTCTTCGATGCGCACGGCGATGAGGACCTCATGACCTTCGATGCGATCGGGATCGCGAGCACCGGACTGACCGTGCACCGCAAGTGGCTCGACGCCATCAGCGACAACATCGCGAACATCAACACGGCCACCTCGACCGACGGTGCAGCCTTCCGGGCACGGTACATCCTCGCCCAGCCGAGCGATCAGTCGCCCGGTGTGTACGTTGCGGGCACCGTGCAGGGCAGCGCCGTGGGACGGGTCGTCCATCAGCCCGACCACCCGCTCGCCGACGCGGACGGCTACGTCCGCTACCCGGACATCGACCTGGGTGATCAGATGAGCCAGCTCATCCTCGCCCAGCGCGGCTACCAGGCCAGCGCCGGCATCGTCGATCGTGCGCGCAACGCCTACGAAGCAGCCCTCCAGATCGGACGCAACTGATGGACCCGCTCGCCGGCATCGAGGGCATCTCCTCGGGTTTCACGCTCACGCCACCCGTCGCCCCCACGAAGGGCACCGACGACACCGCCTTCGCGAACAGCGTCACCGGGGCGATCGACGAGCTGCGATCGCTGCAGTCGGAGTCCGATGCCCTCAAGGTCGCCGCGGTCACCGGTGACCTCGACGACATCCACGCCGCGATGATCGCCTCCTCCCGCGCCTCGGTGACGCTCGAGCTGGTCGCCGCCGTGCGCAACAAGGGCGTCGACGCGTTCAACGAGATCATGCGGATGCAAGCCTGATGCCCCAGGCCGTCACCACCGTGTTCCAGCGGATCGGACGCGTGATCGCGGGCTTCTCGCTCGCGCAGCGCACGATCGCGATCATCGGCGTCGCCGTGCTCGCCCTCGGTATCGTCGCGCTCTCCAGCTGGCTCACCCGCCCCACGTACACCCCGCTCTTCTCCGGCATGAGCGCCTCCGACGCGAACGCCGTGGTCGAGCAGCTGCGGTCGTCGTCGGTGCCCTACGAGCTGGCGGACGGCGGCGCGACCGTGCTCGTCCCCGAGAAGGACGTCTACGACCAGCGGCTCGCCGCGGCGTCCGCCGGCCTTCCCGGCGCGAGCTCGGGCGGCTACTCGCTGCTCGACGACATGGGGGTGACGACCTCCGAGTTCCAGCAGTCCGTGACCTACAAGCGTGCGATCGAGGGCGAGCTCGCGGCCACGATCTCGTCGATCGAGGGAGTCACGGCGGCCTCGGTGCAGCTGGCCATCCCGGAGGAGAGCGTCTTCGTCTCGGAGACCGTCGACGCCACGGCCTCGGTGTTCGTGGAGACATCCGGCAACGCGACGCTGACCCCGAAGCAGGTCGAGGCCATCGTGCATCTCACCTCCGCGGCTGTCAGCGGGATGAAGCCCGAGAACGTCGCCGTGGTGGACCAGAGCGGACAGACGCTCTCGGCCGCGGGAGTCGGGACCACCGGCGGCGTGGACCAGCAGGCCAGCGACTACGAGGCTCGGGTCACGGCGAACGTCCAGCAGATGCTCGACACCGTGGTCGGGCCCGGCAACGCCAAGGTCACCGTGGTCGCCGAGATCGATCACTCCGTCAACGAGCGCGTCGAAGAGACCTACACCCCGGCCGAGGGCGCTCCGCCGCTCACCGAGCAGACCAGGACCGACAGGCAGGACGGATCGAGCTCGAACGCGGGAGTGCTCGGCCCCGACAACATCGCCGTGCCGTCCACGGACGGCGACGGCACCTCCGAGTCCACGGAGACCTCGAAGACCAACGCGGTCAACAAGAGCACGCAGAGCACCTCCACGCCCGCCGGCTCGCTGCTTCGCCAGTCGGTCTCCGTCGCGGTCGATGCGGGAGCAGGCGGTGACCTGAGCACCGCACAACTGAGCGACCTCGTCGAGACCGCCGCCGGGATCGACACCGAGCGCGGCGACTCGATCGCGGTCGAACTCGTCTCGTTCAACCAGACCAGTTCCGAAGCAGCGCAGGCCGCGCTGCAGGCCGCCAAGGAGACGGAGGCCGCCGAGCGCCAGGCGGTCCGACTGAACACGCTGATCATCGCCGCCGCGATCGCCCTGCCGCTGCTGCTCGCCGTCATCGCCGCTCTGGTGCGCATGCGCCGCCGCGCGAACTCGGCGACCGAATTCGACCAGCTCTTCGGCGATCGCCCGGCGCCGCTGTCGGCCATCGGCGCCGGCGCCACGACGGCAGCGATAGACCAGACGGCCACGACCCCGCTCGCCTTCCTCGAGACCACCCCCGACCCCGAGCCCGAGCCTGATCCGGAACCCGCGCAGGTCAGCCTCGAGCGTCGTCGCGCCGAGATCGACTCCCTCACCCGGCAGGACCCGAAGCGCACGGCCGAGCTGCTGCGCACCCTCATCGACGACAGGCAGCACGTATGAGCGGGCTGACCGATCGGCAGACCGCGGCCGTCGTCCTGATGAACCTCGATCGTGCACAGGCGATCGAGGTCATGAAGCACCTCTCGGAGTCGGAGGCGGAGGCCGTCGCCGCCGAGATCATCGGCCTCCAGGACCTGGATGCCGCCACCACCGCGCAGGCGCTGGGCCAGTTCCACCGCATCGCGAGCGGGCACCTCCCTCCCGCGCGCGGAGGTCGGGACATCGCCGCCGGACTTCTCGAGGCCTCGTTCGGCGCAGAACGCGCGGCCGCCGTCCTCGGCAGGGTCGGTTCGACGGCGATGAACTCGTCGTTCGACTTCCTGGGCTCCGCCGACCCCGCCCAGCTGGCGACGCTGCTCGACGGAGAGCTCCCGCAGACCGTGGCTCTCGTGCTCGCGCACCTGCCCACCGAACGCGCCGCCGCCGTACTGGCTGCTCTCCCCGACCCGACCCGCACCGACGTCGCACACGCCATCGCCACCATGGGGACCGCGTCCCAGGAGGCGATCGCGATCGTGGCCGATGCGCTGAAGACCCGCACCGGGACCTTCGCGAGCCGCGATGCGCCCGAGACCCTCGGCGGCGTCGAGCCGTTGGTCGAGATCATCGCCCGCTCCGGAGCGACCGTCGAGAAGGCTCTGCTGGCGAGCATCGAAGATCGGGACAGCGCGCTCGCGGAGGACATCCGTTCACGCATGTTCACCTTCGCCGACATCGTCAAGCTCGACGATCGAGACACGCAGCGCGTGCTGCGCGGCATGGACATCCGCTCCCTCGCACTCGCTCTGAAGGGTGCCAATCAAGGGATCGCGGACCTCATCCGTCGCAACGTCTCCGAGCGCAACCGCGAGAACCTCGACGAGGAGGCGCGGACACTCGGCCCCGTGCGGATGTCGCAGGTCGAGGAGGCCCGGGCCGAGATCGTGCGCACCATCCGCGCGCTCGAAGCCGCCGGCGACATCACGGTGCAGCGCACCGACGAGGACGAATATGTCTACTGACGCCTTCTCTCCCGTGCTCTTCCCGCGTCTCGACCGACGCGAGGACGGCTCGGAGCATGCCCGGGCGCGGCTGCGCGGCTACGCCGACGGTCACGCGGAGGGATATCGCGCCGGGCTCGCGGAGGCCGCATCCGCCCAGCGCGTCGCAGATGCGGAACGCGCCGCCCGCGAGCAGGAATCCGCCCGCCGCGTCGAGGACGCCGTCTCCGCACTCCACGCAGCGGCGCGCTCCTTCGGCGAGCGGGAGCGGGAGCTGACCTCCGCCGCACAGGACCACGTGCTGCGCTGCGCGATCGAGCTCGCGGAGCTCATCCTGCTCGGCGAACTCTCGGATGCCGGTGCCTCCGCCGCCGCTGCGGCACGTCGTGCCCTCGAGGTCGGCGAGCCCGACGAGATCCGCGAAGTGCGCCTGCACCCCGACGACCTCCGCACGCTGGAAGGCACGGAAGGTACGATCGCCGGTCTCCTGCTGATCGCCGATGACACGCTCGACTGCGGAGACGCCGTCGCGATCCTGGACCACGGCCGCATCGATGCCCGGGTCGGGAGCGCGCTCGAACGTGCTCGTCGCGCACTCGCCGAGGCCGGATCATGACGGCCTGGGGTGCGGTGCGCGAGGCCGTGCGGCCCGAACGCGTCGGGGTCGTCTCGCAGGTGCGCGGACTGAGCGTGCAGGTGCGCGGCCTCGACGGCGCGGTCGGCGACGTGGTGACCCTCGACGGGATGGACGCCGAGGTGGTCGCGGTCGGCGAGGGAGGGTTGCGGTGCATGCCGTTGGGCGCCGTCAGCGGGCTCACGGTGGGGGCACCGGTGCGCGGTCGCGGCGGACCCCTGCGCGTGCCGACCGGAACGCCCCTGCTCGGACGTGTCCTGGACGGGCTCGGCCGTCCCATCGACGGGAAGGGGCCGCTGCACGGCGCCACCGAGGTGAGCCTGGATCATGCTCCGCCGTCGATCATGGGCCGCGATCGGATCGACTCCCCGCTTCCGCTCGGGGTGCGGGCGCTCGACACCCTCGTCAGCGTCGGCCGAGGGCAGCGCGTCGGGCTCTTCGCGGGCTCCGGTGTGGGCAAGTCCTCGCTGCTGTCGATGATCGCGCGCGGCACCGACGCCGAGGTGACGGTGATCGCCCTGGTCGGTGAGCGCGGTCGCGAGGTGCGCGAGTTCATCGAGGACGATCTGGGTCCCGAAGGCCTCGCCCGCTCGGTGGTCGTCGTCTCCACCTCCGACCAACCGGCCATGGCGCGCATCCGTGCCGCCTACACGGCGACGAGGATCGCCGAAGCCTTCCGCGACGACGGCGCGCACGCGATCCTCATGATGGACTCCCTCACCCGCGTCGCGATGGCGCAACGCGAGATCGGTCTCTCCGCGGGCGAGCCCCCCGCCACCCGCGGGTATCCACCATCGACCTTCTCGCTCCTCGCCGGCCTCCTCGAACGAGCGGGCACCGATCGCGGTGGTTCGATCACCGGCATCTACACCGTGCTCGTGGACGGCGACGACCACAACGAACCGATCGCGGACACCGTGCGATCGATCCTCGACGGTCACGTCGTGCTGGATCGGGCGCTCGCGTTGTCCGGACATCATCCGGCGATCGACGTGCTCGGCTCGGTCTCCCGCGTGGCGGGCAAGATCACCGCCGCCGGACAACGGTCGGATGCGGCGACCCTGCGTGCCGTGCTCGCCGCGCGTCGACGGGCGAACGACCTGATCGACATCGGCGCCTACCAGGCGGGAGCGGACGCGCGCATCGACGCCGCGATCACCCATGAGCGGGCGATCTCCGCCTTCCTCACCCAGTCCCTCGATGAGACGAGCGGGATCGACGAGTCCTGGCGTCGACTCGAGGAGCTCGTCTCGACCTTCGGAGCTGTCGCATGAGCCGGTCCTTCTCCTTGGCGGGTCTGCTGCGCGTGCGCGAGATCCAGGAGAGAGCGGCTGCGCAGCGGCTCTCCCGGGCGGTGATCGACGCACAGCACACCGAAGCCCGCGACCGGTCGCTGCGTGCGCACCTGGCGGGGAGCGGGAACGAGGCCGTCGACGTCCGCTCCCTCGCGGCCCTCGCTGCGGCGCGTGTGGCAGGCCGGACGCTGCTCGCCGATCTGACGACGCTCTCGGAGCTGCAAGAGCAGACGGTGTCACAGGCCCGCGCGGAGCATGCCGAGGCACGGAGAGCGATGCGCGGACTCGATCGCCTCGCCGAAGCGCATGCCGAGAAGACGCGGACCGCCGAGCTGCACGCCGAGCAGGCCGAGCTGGACGAGATCGGCGTACGGACCACGACGGAGGGGCAGTCATGACAGCTCTCGGCATCATCGACGTCCTCGATCCGCGTGCCGCGCGGCCCAGCGGCGGCACGGCGCCCGCCCGCACCGCGACGGCAGGCGCCGCCGCGTTCGCCGATGTGATCCACGATGCCTCACGCGCAGAGCGCGCGCAGGATCTGCCGGTGGACGCCGCAGCGGAGGGCGCCCCGGAGCACGAAGCCTCTCCGGAGAACACGCTCTCCGATCCTCCACCGACCGCACCGCTCCACGGCGCTCTCATCGTTCCCGAGACGGTCGGGCTCGTCCCGTCCGCTCCGCCCACCCCCGCCGACGGACCGGAGGCGGCATCGGCCGACGGCACCCTGGCGGCGGCCACCGAGACGTCTACGATCGCGAGCACGTCCGTTCCGCTCGGTCAGAGCAGCCAGGAGCCCGCCGCCGCGGGAACGCTCGTCGCGGCGCAGGTCGTCGAGGCCGTGCGCGAATCGACCGCCCCGGCCGTCGCATCGTCGTCGCGGATCTCGGCGGCGGCCGTCCCCCTCGGCGTACCGGCTCCAGCCGTCGTCGATTCCTCAGGAGACGCAGACGCCACCGCGGGCGTCTCGGCTGCCGCTTCCCCGCGCACGGGGGTCGAG
Source organism: Microbacterium aurugineum (assembly GCF_023101205.1). Taxonomy (NCBI): domain Bacteria; kingdom Bacillati; phylum Actinomycetota; class Actinomycetes; order Micrococcales; family Microbacteriaceae; genus Microbacterium; species Microbacterium aurugineum. Next base: position 2,618,368 of record NZ_CP078078.1, read on the forward strand.
GGAGGCGCGTCTGCGTCCGTGGCGATGCCCCCGGTGCCGGCTTCCCCGCCCGCTACGGAGCTCGTGTCGGGCGCAGACGCGAAGGCGGCTTCCTCTCTCTCTGCTGCGGAGGAGCCGATGCCGGATGCCCCGCGCGTGTCACCCTCACCCGCACCTCCGGTATCGACCACCCCAGCGCCCGCCTCCACGCCCTCGGCCGGTGAAGCGGTCGTGCCGGCACTCACGGGATCCCCGTCGATCCCGCCCCCGCTCACCCCCACGACCCCGGCGGCGGCTGCAGCGATCGCCCGACCCGTCCTGCTCCCCCAGCTCGCCGCACCGGTGGTCTCGCTCGCGCAAGCCGCAGACGGCGATCACAGCCTCACCCTCACGGTGTCCCCGGAGAACCTCGGTCCCGTGACCGTGCGGGCGCACGTCTCCGGAGGTGCCATCCACATCGAGCTGCATGCGCCGAACGATCTCGGGCGCGAGGCTCTGCGCGTGATCCTTGCCGACCTCCGCCGGGACCTGGCCGCTGCCGCCCCCCACGCGACACTCATGCTCTCGACCGCGGACGACGGACCCGGCCCCCTGCACCCGCAGAGCGCACCGAACGGAGGCGCTCTGAACGGGGGCACCTCGAACGGCAACGCGGCGAGCGCGGGCGGCGGTCACTCCCGTGGCGATGCCCCCGCCGATCGGGAAGCCGCCGAGGCTCGCGCGACTCCGGAGCCGCCCACCTCCCTGGCCGACCGACCCGGCCCCCTCCCCCTCCGCTCGCCGCACGGCGGCATCGACGTCTTCGCCTGATCCGAGAGGAATCCCATGACCGACCCGATTTCCGGCACCCTCCCCGCTTCCGGGGTGCACACCGGGAGCACCACGCCCCCGGCGGAGCGCAAGAAGACGCTCGACTCCGAGGTCTTCCTGAAGCTGCTGGTGACGCAGCTCACCAACCAGGACCCGAGTTCCCCCATGAACACCAACGAGATGATCTCGCAGACCACCCAGCTGGCCTCGATGGAGCAGCTCACCGCACTCTCCGCGACGTCGACCGAGAACTTCGCGCTCAGCATGCGCCAGACGGCCGCCGCGCTGATCGGCCACGAGGCGCAGTACGTCGACGAGGAGGGTGTCACGCAGAAGGGCATCGTCACGTCGGTGTCGTACGCCGGCCCGGTCCCGCTCGTGACCATCGGCGAAGCGTCCATCCCACTCGATGCCGTCTCCGGCGTCTCCCTCGTCCCCCGCCCCCAGTCCTGACCAGCCCCGCACATCCCAGAAAGGCATCATCATGCTCCGCTCCCTCTTCGCCGGAATCTCGGGTCTGCGCTCGCACCAGACCATGCTCGACGTCACGGGCAACAACATCGCCAACGTCAACACGACCGGGTTCAAGGCCTCGGCCGTGCAGTTCCAGGATTCGCTCTCGCAGCTCGTCCGCAACTCGATGATGCCGCAGCAGGCCTCCGGCGGTCAGAACCCCGCGCAGGTCGGCCTCGGCGTGCAGGTCGCGGGAATCAGCACGAACTTCGCCTCCGGCGCCCCACAGCCCACCGGAGTGCCGACCAACCTCATGATCGCGGGCGATGGCTTCTTCGTCGTGCGCTCCGGGGGCGAGACCCTGTACACCCGCAACGGCGGGTTCTCGTTCGACGCGAGCGGCAAGCTGGTCTCTGCCGACGGCGCGCTCGTGCAGGGATGGACGGCTCAGAACGGCGCGATCGTCCCCGGCCAGGGCATCGGCGACATCCGGCTCCCCGTCGGAGCCCTGAGCCCCGCCACCGCCACCACCACCGCCCGCGTCACCGGCAACCTGCCCTCCGGTGCGGCCGTCGGCGAGCAGCTGGTGCGCGACATCAAGACCTACGACGCCGAGGGCGCAGCCACGTCGCTGCGTCTCACCTTCACCCGCACCGCCACGGGCTGGGACGTCACCGAGCCCGGCGGTGCGACCACCGCCCTCGCATTCACCGACGGCGCGCAGACGGCCGCGTCCTCCATCGTCTCCGGCGGCGTCACGGTCGACCTCTCGGCGGTCACCGGCTTCGCGGACGTCAGCGATGTCGCGATCAAGGAGCAGAACGGCAAGCCGGCCGGCACGCTGAGCTCGTACGCGCTCCTGAACGACGGCAGCCTCGTCGGTACCTTCAGCAACGGAGACACCGAGGTGCTCGCTCGTGTCGCGCTGGCCGGCTTCGTCAACCCGGGCGGACTCGAGAAGGCCGGATCCTCGCAGTTCCGCCCCAGTGGCAACTCCGGGGAGCCGACGCTGGGAGAGGCCGGAACCGAGGGCCTGGGCGGCATCATCAGCGGTGCACTCGAGATGTCGAACGTCGACCTGTCGCAGGAATTCACCAACCTGATCGTCGCGCAGCGCGGTTTCCAGGCGAACGCCCGCATCATCACCACCAGCGATGAGGTGCTGCAGGAGCTCACCAACCTCAAGCGCTGAGCGGCGGGCAACCGCAGCGGCCCGTGACATCGCGGGTCGCCGCCCTGCCATACTGTGCGGATGGATGCTGTGAATGAGTGGCTGCTGACCTGGGGCGACAACCTGTGGACGTGGCTCGTCCTGCCGATCGTGGTCCTCCTCGGCCTGTACTTCACGGTGCGCTCCGGCGTCGTGCAGTTCCGGTTGATCCCGGAGATGTTCCGCACCCTGAGGGATCGGACGCCACGCACCGACACCGGCGAACCGCAATCGGTCTCCGCGTTCCAGGCCTTCACCATCTCCGCGGCTTCCCGAGTGGGAGTGGGCAACATCGCCGGAGTGGGAACCGCGATCGCGATCGGTGGTCCCGGGGCGATCTTCTGGATGTGGCTGATGGCCTTCATCGGTGGCGCATCCGCATTCATCGAGTCGTCCCTGGCGCAGCTGTACAAGACGCGCGACAAGGACGGATTCCTGGGCGGACCCGCGTACTACATGCAGCGCGGACTCGGTGCCCGATGGATGGGCGTGCTGTTCGCCGTCATCCTCATCATCTGCTTCCCCATCGCCTTCAGCTCCTTGCAGGCGAACACCATCAAGGCGACCATCTCGGGGAGCTTCGGCGACGAATCCGCCGCCTGGCTGCCCGTCGTCATCGGCGCGGCACTCGCGCTGCTCATGGGTCTGGTCATCTTCGGTGGTGTGCGCCGGATCGCGTCGGTCACCCAGACGCTCGTGCCGGTCATGGCGCTGCTGTACCTGCTGCTCGGACTGGTGATCGTGGCGATGCACATCGAGCGGCTCCCCGAGGTCTTCTCCCTGATCTTCACCCAGGCCTTCGGGCCGAACGAGATCGTCGGAGCCGCCCTGGGCTACATCATCCTGACCGGCGTCAAGCGCGGGATGTTCTCCAACGAGGCCGGCCTCGGCTCGGCGCCGAACGCCGGCGCGAGTGCCGCCGTGACGCACCCCGTTAAGCAGGGCCTCGTGCAGACGCTGGGCGTCTACTTCGACACCTTCCTCGTGTGCTCGATCACCGCGTTCATCATCCTCGTCTCGGTCCCCGACCTCGCGAACGCGGAGCGCGGCATCGACTTGACGCAGGGGGCGATCGTCGGCGCCCTCGGGAGCTGGTCGAACATCCTGCTGATCGTGATCATCTTCCTGCTGGCGTTCAGTTCGATCCTCGGCAACTACTACTACGGACAGACCAACATCGAGTTCATCACCTCGAACCCCGGTGTGCTGCTCGGCTACCGTCTCTTCGCGATCGCCGCCGTGTTCGCCGGTGCGCTGGTCTCGGCCGACGTCGTCTGGAACTTCGCCGACGGCGCGATGGGCTTCATGGCGATCGTGAACCTCGTCGCGATCGCTCTGCTCTCCGGCGTCGCCTTCAAGCTCCTGAAGGACTACACGCAGCAACGACGAGAGGGACTGGATCCCGTCTTCACCCAGGCGCGACTGCCCGGGGTGCGCGGGATCGAGGTCTGGGAGAACGAGCTGTCGGTGACGGGTCCGATCGACCTGCCCCGGGCTCGTCGGCGCTGAGGGTCCCCCGGCCGGATAGGGGGCGCCCCTGCTCAGTGCCCGGCGCCGAGGTTCCCGCTCAGACGGCGACGGAACGCTGCTGCGGTGTCGTTGAGACCCTGGATGCTGGCCGTCTTCCCGAGACGCTCGTACTTCGTGGCCACCGCGTCGAGCGCAGCCACCGTCGAAGCGTCCCAGATGTGTGAGCGCGTCATGTCGATGACCACGTGCTCGGGGTCGTCCGCATACTCGAACTGAGTCGTGAGGTCGTTGCTCGAGGCGAAGAACAGCTCCCCGACGACCTCGTAGTGCGCGATGTCTCCCGACTCCGACGGGGCGACGGTACGGGTGACCGTGACGAAGTGCGCAACCCGCCGGGCGAACATGATCATCGCCGTGAGCACTCCGAGGACGACACCGATCGCGAGGTTGTGGGTCCAGACGGTCGCGGCGACGGTGATCACCATGACCGCGGTCTCGCTCTTCGGCATGCGGCGCAGCGTCGACGGGCGGATGCTGTGCCAGTCGAAGGTCGAGATCGAGACGAGGATCATCACAGCGACGAGGGCCGCCATCGGGATCACCGCCACCACGTCGCCGAGTGCGAGCACGAGGATGAGCAGGAAGACACCGGCGAGGAACGTCGAGATGCGCGTGCGCGCACCGGACGCCTTCACATTGATCATGGTCTGGCCGATCATGGCGCATCCGCCCATCCCGCCGAAGGCTCCGGAGAGCACGTTCGCGACGCCCAGGCCCCAGGCTTCACGGGTCTTGCGCGAGTGGGTGTCCGTGATGTCGTCGACCAGCTTGGCGGTCATGAGCGTCTCGAGCAGGCCGACCGCCGCCATGGCGAGAGCGAACGGGCCGATGATCCCGAGCGTTTCGAGGGTGAAGGGGACGTTCGGGATGAACAGCTCGGGCAGGCTCTGGGGAAGCTCGCCCTGATCCCCCACGTTCGGCACGGTCCACCCGAACACGACGACGGCGCCCGTGAGCAGCACGATCGTGACCAGCGGGGCCGGCACGACCTTGGTGATGCGCGGCATGAGGAACAGGATGGCGAGGCCCACGGCGACGAGGGGATACACCAGCCACGGCACGTCCCAGAGCTGGGGCAGCTGCGCGGTGAAGATCAGGATCGCCAGCGCGTTCACGAAGCCCACCATCACGGAGCGGGGGATGAATCGCATGAGCTTGGCGACGCCGAGCAGGGCGAGGCCGATCTGGATGACTCCGCCGAGGAGCACGGTGGCGATGAAGTAGTCCATCCCGTACTCACGTGCGACCGGCGCGATCACCAGGGCGACGGCCCCCGTGGCCGCCGTGATCATCGCGGGGCGTCCGCCGAGGAACGAGATCGCGACGGCCATCACGAACGAGGAGAAGAGGCCGACCCGGGGGTCGACCCCGGCGATGATCGAGAAGGCGATCGCCTCGGGGATCAGCGCGAGGGCCACGACGAGCCCGGCGAGGACCTCACGGGTGAGCAGACGCGGGTTCCGCAGCGCCTGCATGACGGTGGGTTCGATGCGGTAGCGAGACGGGCGTTCCGGGGCGGGGACGACAGCAGTCATGTGCTCTCCTGGAAGGGCTTGCGAAGGAGCGGAGGGCGCGCACGGACCGTGCGCATGCGCCACGGAGCTCGGCACGGAAGAATGGGGGATGCGCAGAAATGCGCGCACGCAGACTCTAACGTAACGTGAGGTTTGCTGTCGAGTCAGGGAAAGGACGCCGATCTGTGGAGCACGAAGAGACGATGCGCATCGGCGAGGTCGCCGACCAGACGTCGTTGTCCTTCCGCACCCTCCGTCACTACGAGGATGTCGGGCTGGTGACCCCGACCGGCCGCACGGACGGCGGCTTCCGGCTCTACACCCCGAAAGACGTCGGCCGCCTCATGATCGTCCGCCGGATGAAGCCGCTCGGCTACACGCTGGATGAGATGCGGGCGGTCCTGGACGTGGTCGACGCCCTCGCCGACGAGCCGGACAGCGAAGATCTCCAGGAACGGCTCAGCGCGCTTCGCCAGGAAGCGACAGCCCGCCGCGAACGCCTCGCGAGCCAGGTGGGGATGGCGGACGAATTCCTCGCCCAGCTCGCGCAGTTCTCGGCGGCCGAGAGCCCGCCGCGCCCCGCTAGATGACGTCGCGCGTGCAGGTGTCGCGGATGCTCTCGCCGCGCAGGTCCTCCCAGGGGATGGCGGCGTACCCGACGATCCCCCGGCCGGTGCTCGCGAGCTCGTCGACGCGCTGCGCGAGCAGCCCGCGACGATCGATCCCTGACAGGTCGATGACGACGACGTCGACGTAGCGCCCCCGCGTTCGTTCGAGCTCGCTGTGCAGCCGCCGCGCGATACCCCGAGCGGTGAAGCGCAGTGATCGGCGCCTCGCGTCGGGGCCGCGATAGGTGAGGACGAGGTGCCTCAGGTCTCCGTACGCGCCGCTGGCCGCGAGCGCCTCGGCCGCCCCCGCACGCAGCAGGCGTCCCGCCTCGCGACGGCGTTCGACGCCGGTCAGGTCGATCGACCACACGAGACAGCGCGCGTCGGTCACCTCGGGCGCGGCGGACGGCGAGGGATGGGCGTCGGCGATGTCGCCCCTGTACGCGATCGTGGTGTGCATCAGGTCTTCCGGTCGTCGAAGAGTGGTGCCGACCAGGCTTCCCGGCTCTCCGGCCCGACCTGCGGGCTTGCACGGAAGTCTAGGCCGGATGCATCGGACGCCTCATCGCGCTCAGGCGTGTCGGCGACTACCCGAGGATCGGACGGTCGGTGGGATAGGTGAAGTGCTCGGTGCGCTGTCGCACGGCGAGGGCGGCGGCGAGACCGATGGGGCCCACTCGTCCCGCGAGCATGAGTGCGGACAGGACGAACTTGCCGAAGGGGTCGAGGTCGGCGGACAGTCCGACCGAGAGCCCACAGGTCGCGAACGCGGAGATGACCTCGAACAGGATGTGGTCGAGCGGCGCCTTGTTCGTGAGGGTGAGGAGCACCGTCCCCGCGAGGACGAGGGACGCCCCGAGGAAGGTGACGGAGATCGCGACACGGAGAACGCTCTCGGGGAGTCGTCGTTCGAAGATCGCGATGTCCCTGGTGCCTCGGGCCTCGGCGACGATGGCGAGGAACAGCACGGCGAGCGTGGTGACCTTGATACCCCCGGCGGTCGAGATCGAACCGCCGCCGACGAACATGAGCGCGTCCGTGAGAAGGAGGGTCGTCGAGGTGGACTGCTCCGTATCGACGATCGCGAACCCCCCGGAGCGCATCATCGTCGACGCGAACAGCGCATGGAGGATCCGATCGAGCGGATTCAGGGTGCCGATGGTCGCGGCGTTGTTCCACTCGCTCGCCCCCCAGCTGACCGCGCCGACCAGGAAGAGCACGAGGGTCGTCGTGACGGTCAGCTTGGTGTGCAGCGACCACCGTCCGCGCCCCCACAGATGAGCGATGACGGCGAGGTACACCGGGAATCCCAGGCTGCCCGCGATCACGCCGACCATGAGCACCCCCATGATCCAGACGTTGTGGCTGTAGACCGCGAGACCGCCCGGATCGAGGACGAACCCGGCGTTGTTGAAGGCCGAGATGCTGTAGAACAGGGCGTGCCACGGGCCTCGCACCCAGCCGTCCTCGACGATGAACGCCGGCAGCAACAGCGCGCAGAGCGCACCCTCGATGATGAACGTGGTCAGCACGACGATCTTGAGGAGCCGCTTGACGTCGCCCAGGGGCGTCGCCCCCATCACCTGCTGGGCGAAGACGCGTCCGCCCAGCCCCAGCCTGCGCGTGACGGCCTGGGTGAGCAGCAGCGCGACGGTCACGATGCCGAGCCCGCCGGTCTGGATGGCGAGCAGGATCACGATGTGCCCGAACAGCGACCAGGACGTCCCGGTGTCGACGGAGGTCAGCCCCGTCACGGTCACGGCGGACGACGCGGTGAACGTCGCATCCTCCCACGGCGCGGCGACACCGTCCGCCGCGGCGAACGGCAGGCGCAACAGCGCGGTGAAGAGCACCGCCGCGAGCACGAACACCGCGATCGACGCACGAGCCGGCGAACGACGGGGGAAGTCGGCGATCCAGCGGATCGGCGCCCACAATCGCGCGGTCCGGACGTTCGGCTGACTGGTGGTCACCACGGGCTCCTTGTCGGGTCGCCGAGCCGACTCCCGGCGCACCGACCATTCACAGTACAGCAGCGGTCGGACGCGGAAACGGGTGGCGACACGGGGCTGCGCGCTCCGGGAAGGCTCCTGGGTGCGCACGCCGGCTTCCACCGTTCGGGTAAGCTGGGAGGCGGAGTGTCGGGAAGCCTGGTCGACGAACACACGCTCATCGACCCGAAAGCTCCCGCATGGTCAAGCCCTCCCCGCGACTCGCCAAAGTCCGCGCCGTCTTCCCCTCCTCCTCCCGCGACGAGTCCCGCCGCATCGGCGAGATCCTGCGCAAGGAGACCGTCGGCGGCATCCTCCTCGTGTCGCTCGCCGCGATCGCGCTGCTCTGGGCGAACTCGCCCTGGGCGGAGTCGTACTTCGCCCTGCGCGACTTCGAGATCGGATACGAGCCCTGGCATCTGCGTCTGAGTCTCGGCGCCTGGGCCGCGGACGGCCTGCTCGCGATCTTCTTCTTCCTCGTCGGTCTCGAGCTCAAGCGGGAGTTCGTGGCCGGCGATCTGCGCAGGTTCAGCACCGCTGTGGTTCCGATCGTCGCTGCAGTGGGCGGCGTGATCGTGCCCGCGGTGATCTACCTCGCCGTGGTGGCAGGCTCGCCGGAAGCCGCACACGGGTGGGCGATCCCGACGGCGACCGACATCGCGTTCGCCGTCGCCGTGCTCGCCATCATCGGATCCCACCTGCCGAGCGCGCTGCGGATCTTCCTGCTCACCCTCGCGGTGGTCGACGACCTGATCGCGATCGGCATCATCGCGCTGTTCTACACCGAGACGATCGAGGTCCTCCCCCTCGTGCTCGCCCTGGTCGTGATCGCGGTCTACGGCGTGATCGCCCAGCGGTATCGCGACTTCTTCCACCTGCGCCCCACTGCGGCCTGGCTCATCCTCCTGCCGATCGGCCTGGTCGCCTGGGCACTGGTCCACGCGTCCGGCGTCCACGCGACGATCGCGGGCGTGCTGCTCGGCTTCACCATCCCGGTACTCCACAAGAAGGCCGACCGAGGGCCCGACTCGGGTCCTGGTCTCGCCGAGGTGTTCGAGCACCGCTTCCGTCCGTTGTCCGCAGGGTTCGCGGTACCGGTGTTCGCGTTCTTCTCCGCCGGCGTCGCGATCGGTGGAGGCGAAGGTTTCGTCTCGGCCTTCACGGACCCCGTCGTCGTCGGGATCGTCGTGGCCCTCGTGGTCGGAAAGCCCCTCGGCATCACGGCGGCGACCTGGATCATCACCAGGATCCGGCGCATCAACCTCGACCCCTCCTTGCGGTGGATGGACATCGTCGGTGTCGGCCTTCTCGCCGGGATCGGGTTCACGGTCTCCCTCCTGGTCGCGGAGCTGAGCTTCGCCGCCGGCAGCGAGCACCATGACCACGCCAAGGTCGCCATCCTCACGGCGTCCGTCGTCGCGGCCCTCGCCGCCTCGGTGCTGCTCGGCATCCGCAACCGCCGTTACCGCCGACTCGACGCTGCGGACGCTGAGTCCTGACCGTCGGAAGCCCGTGGCGTCACCGCGCCTCGGCCGTCTGCCACCACCACCAGGTCGCGGCGGCCGAGGCTGCTCCGATCGGCAGCGCGAGGAGCAATTGGAGCGGTGTGACCGCTTCGGCGAGACTCGCGCCGCCCAACCCGGACCACATGCCGGGAGCGGCATACGGGAACCACGCCCCGGCGCCCAGAGCAACAACGACCTGCGTGATCACGACCACGGCGAGCAGCGCGGAGATCGCGGGGAGATAGCCCCGGGCGGCGCTGGCGACCAGTGCCAGCGGCAGCGTGAGCACGACGGTGAGCGCTCCGACGACGGCGATCCGCCCCGCCCCGGCCGCGGCGTCCGCGTCGGGGACACCGAGTCCGATCAGCGCGCCGGCCACGAGGGTGAGCGTCGCGGCGACACAGGATACGAGGACGCCCCACACCATCGTGACGAGCATCTTGGCGGAAGCGAGGGCGCCGAGAGATGTCGGAGCGGCGAAGAGCGCCCCGAACGTGCGATCGGTGAACTCCCGTCCGAACACCCAGGCGACGACGACGCCGACCGCGAGCAGGGCGCCCACCGACATGATCTGCGCCGAGAAACCGGTGATGCCCGTCCACCCCACATCGGTGAGGAGTGCCGCAGCCTTGATCGCGAGCGCGCCGTCCGAGTCGGAACGCACCACGACGAGGAAACCCGCACTCATCGCGGGAACGAGGAGCGTGATGAGGACGGTCGCGACCCGTACCGTCGTCGCCCTGCGGAACTTGATCCATTCCACGGCGAGCGCAGCCCTCATCCTGCTCCTCCCCCGTCGACGCCGTCATGGACGGAGACCATGTCGAAGAACTGCCGTTCGATGTCGATTCCCTGTGGCGGGAGGGTTCCGATGAGCGACCCGCGGTGCATCACGCTGATGATGTCGGCGATGCGGGCCATCTCGTCGAGGTGATGGCTCGAGATCAGGATCGCGGCACCGCTCGCCGCGGCCTGCTGCAGCATCCTGCGGACGACGTGCACCCCTGCGGGGTCGAGACCGTTGGCCGGTTCATCGAGGATCAGCAGCCGGGGTCGATGTGCCAGCGCTCCGGCCAGCCCCAGGCGCTGCCTGTTCCCCAGCGACAGGGAGTGCGTTCTCCGATGCGCCCAATGTCCGAGTTCGAGTTGATCGATCATGGCCTGCGCGGCCGTCGGAGCATCCGCACGCGACACCCCGTGCAGTCGGGCCGCAGCGACGATCGTCTCCGTGACCGTGAGTTCGGCGTAGGTGAAGGGCGTCTCGATCATGTGACCGACGTGACGCCATTCCGGTCGCAGCAGCCTCTCCACCGGGACCAGGTCGTCCTCGCACCGGATACTCACCCGTCCGGCATCGAGGCGGATCATGTCCAGCATCGAGCGCATGAGCGTGGTCTTTCCCGCCCCGTTCAAGCCGACGAGCGCGTGGATGCTGCCGCCGTGCACGTCGAGGCTCACCCCGCGCAGCGCGACCTCGTCTCCGTACCGCTTGTGCACCTGCCGGGCGGCGATCATCACCGGCAGCGCTCTCGTCCCGGTCACGGCTTCGCCCCGGTGGCGAGCAGGCCGAGCGCATCGACGATCGTCGGGCCGAGGGGTGCATCGGACGCTTCCGACCCCCACTCCAGAAGCGCCGCCATCACCGCCCCCAGACAGGCGCCCGCGGCGACGACCGCTTCGCGTCTCGGCGTCCCCCGAGCGGTCAGGGCTTCGACGATGAGGGATTCCGTCTGCTGCGTGTTCTGCCAGGCCCTGGCACGCAGCCGCGGGTGACCCGCGATGATCGTCACTCGGGTGCGCGTCTCCTCCGGGGTCGCCGCCGGCACGGAATCCCACGCGCGCAACAGGCCTCTTCGCACCCGCTCCACGGAGGGCAGTTCGGCGGGTTGTGCCGCCACCGCCTCCGCGATGAACGGGTCATAGGGATCGTCGAGGATTGCGTCCTCCTTCGTCGGGAAGTGCCGGAAGAAGGTCATGTGCGACACTCCGACATCGCGAGCGATCTGCTCGACCGTGACGTCGTCGAAACCGTGCGCGGAGAACAATCGCAGGGCGGACGCCCGCAGGCGTTCGGCGGTGGCGGGGGTGCGGGCCATGCCAGTGATGTTAGTCACTAACACCACTGGCATGCAACCACCTCTTGCGCGTGACTGAACAACCGTTTAGCATCCTGACTATGCGTTCAGCAGCCGAGGATCTCACGACACGCGCCCGCATTCGCGACGCCGCGATATCGCGGTTCGGCCAGCAGGGTTTCGCGAGCACGAGCGTGCGACAGATCGCGCAGGATGCCGGCGTGAGCCCGGCGCTCATCCTCCACCACTTCGGCAGCAAGGAGGGGCTGAGGGAAGTGTGCGACGCCCACGTCGTGAACGAGTTCGTCGCCGAGCGCGACGGCATGACCGGCGCCGACGCCTCCCGGCTGATGCGCCGGGCCCTGGACTCGCTGGAGGAGCGCAACGCCGGTCTGGACTACCTCGCTCGGATGCTCGTCGACGACTCCGGCGCGTCCGATCGGCTCTTCGATACGTTCCTCTCCCGCACCAGGGAGATGCTGCGCGAGCAGATCGCCGAGGGGACGATGCGCCCACAATCCGACCTCGAAGCGACCGCCGTGTACATGACCCTCTACGGCCTCGGCCCCGTCATCCTGCGACGCCAACTCGCCCGCGCCTTCGGCGAGACCACGCTGACGACCTCCCTGCTGGAACGCTCGACGATCCCCGTCCTGGAGCTGTACACGCACGGCCTCTACGCCGACGACCGGCTGCTCGTCGCCGCCAAGGAAGCACTGTCCAGACGCAGCGGCCCTCGGTCCGACAAAGGAGAGAACGACCCGAATCAGGATCCGGATCCGCCGCGCTGACGCGAAGCCCGAACCCGATTCCTCTCCACCCATCCGAAAGGAGCAGGGAAATGACCCCTGCCATCGAACTGACCCGCCTCCGCAAGCGATACGGCCGGCACACGGCCGTCGACTCCCTGGATCTGAGCATCGAGACCGGCACCGTGTTCGGCCTGATCGGCCCCAACGGCGCAGGCAAGACCACGACGCTGCGCATGATCCTCGACATCATCCGCCCCACCGAGGGGACCATCCGGGTCCTGGGAGAAGACCCGCGCCGGGGAGGCCCTGCCCTTCGACGGCGCATCGGGTTCATCCCGGGTGAACTTCGACTCGACGGCCGAGCGACCGGACGGCGCATGCTGGACTTCTACGCCGAGGTGTCCGGACCCGTGAGGCCCGGCATGATCGGCGAGCTCGCGGACCGACTCGACCTCGATCTGAGCCGCCCGGTGCACGCACTCTCGAAGGGGAACAAGCAGAAGCTCGGTGTCGTCCAGGCCTTCATGCATGAGCCGCCGCTGCTGGTGCTGGACGAGCCGACCAGCGGACTCGATCCCCTCGTGCAGCGCGAGTTCCTCCACCTCATCACCGACGCGAGGGATCGGGGCCAGACCGTGCTGCTGAGCTCACACGTCCTCAGCGAGATCCAACAGACGGCCGATGTCGTCGCCGTCCTCAGCCAGGGGAAGGTCGTCGCGGAAGGCGACGTGGCGTCGTTGCGGCTGGGGGCCGTCCGTCGAGTGCGGGCCGGCCTCCTCGCGACGGACGAATCGACGATCCGCGAACAGCTCGGCGCGCTGCCGCAGGTCACGGATCTCGAGGTGCGCGGCGCGGCCGAGACCGTGCGGGTGAGCGCCACCGTCGAAGGCGACATCGATCCATTGGTGAAGGTGCTCGCCCATCACCGCGTCATCGACCTGGCGATCGAGGAACCAGACCTGGAGGAGTCCGTGCTGAGGCTCTACGGCGAACCCTCGCAGTCGGAGGAAGGTGGTCGCGATGCGTGATGCACTCCCCGTCTTCCGGCGCTCCCTCCGCGAGGACTGGCGCGGGACCCTGGGCTGGACCATCGGCGTCGCCGCCGTGCTGTTCATGTACCTGCCACTCTTCCCCAGCATCGGCGGCAACGGCCAGATGCAGCAGATCATCGACAGCCTCCCGCCCGAGCTGGTCGGAGCACTCGGCTACGACCAGATCGGCACCGGTGCGGGATACGCGCAGGGCACGTTCTACGGGCTCATCGGCTTCCTGCTGTTGACCATCGCCGCCACATCCTGGGGCGCGGGCGCCATCGCCGGCGCGGAGGAGTCCGGCCGACTCGAACTCGATCTCGCCCACGGGGTCGGGCGTGTGCGGTATGCACTGGAGTCCGCCGCCGCGATCCTGGTCAGGCTCGCCTGGTTGGGCGTCTTCGCCGGGGCGGTCGTCGCGCTGCTCAACGACTCCGCCGCACTCGACATCACGCCGATCCACATCATCGATGCCACGGTCGTCTTCGTCGGGCTCACCGCGCTGGCGGGGAGCACCGCGCTGTTCGTCGGCGCGCTGGTCGGTCGCCGCTCCTGGGCGGTGGCAGCGGGTGCGGGCATCGCGCTCGCCGGATACGCCTTCAACGCCATCGCCAACCAGGTCGAGGCGGTCGAATGGCTGCGCACGATCTCGCCCTACTCCTGGGCCTTCCACCAGCCTCCGCTCGCCGAGGGGCTCAGCCCGAGCGGGGCGATCGCCCTGTGGGCGCTGAGCCTCGCGTTCATCGCGGGGAGCGCCTGGGCGCTGCAGCGACGTGACGTGATCGGCTGAGTGGTGACGCGCCGATCTGCAGCACGGAGGGAGCGGCACAGCACCCACCCGCAGCAGCATCGAAATCACCGGATCCCCCGCACACTCCGGTGGCCGGGAGGACCAGTTCGTTGCGAGCCGCCGCCTCCTGATCGCCCGCGAGATGGGCGACGACGCTGCGCACCTGCTCGTATCCGGTCATCGCGAGGAAGGTCGGCGCCCGGCCGTAGGACTTCGCCCCGACGATGAAGAGCCCGGGTTCCGGGTGCGTGAGCTCTCTCGCACCGGTCGCCCCCACGGACCCGCAGGAGTGGATGTTCGGGTCGATCTCGGATGCGATGCCGGCGACGGCCTCGAGCGCCGGATCGAGATCGACCCGCACTTCTCGGAGGATCTCCGTATCGGGCCGGAACCCGGTGAGCGCGAACACGCGTCCGACCCCGCTGATCTCACGCCCGTCCTCGGCGAGGATCGTCAGATCGGACCCCTCCTGGCGGAACTCGGCGACACGGAATCCGGTGACGAGATCCACGGCCCCGTCATCGATCACCGTGCGCGCACGAGAGCCCAGCACGGCCCGCTCCGGCAGATCGTCTCCGGCGCCCCCTCCGAAGATGTTCGCGGTGCTCCCCCGGCGCAGCGCCCACGTCACCCGCGTGCCCGGGTTCCGTCGCGCCATCTCACTCAACCGGAGGACGGTGTGCGTGGCGGAGTGCCCTGATCCCACCACGACCACATGCGCGCCCGCGAGCTCCGAGACTTCCGCCGGGATGCGATACGAGATCAGTCGGCTCGACGCGGACTCCCCGATCGCGGGGAAGCCGTCGGCGCCTGCCGGATTGGGAAGCGCCCAGGTGCCGCTCGCGTCGATGACGGCACGAGCAAGAAGGCGGGATTCCCGGCCGTCGGCGTCGACGGTGTGCACCACGAACGGCTGACTCCGCCGCCCTCCGTCCACGACCTTGTCGCGGCCCTGCCGAGCGACTCCGGTGACGGTCGTCTCGTAGCGGATCCACTCATCGAGGACCTCTGCGAGAGGCGCGAGGTAGGCGCTGACCCACTCCGCGCCGGTGGGATATCCCGCGACGGGCGCGGTCCACCCGGTCGGCTCGAGCAGCCGACGGGCGGCGGCATCCGTGAGCTCCGGCCACGCCGAGAACAGGCGGACGTGTCGCCATTCGGAGACGGCGGCGGCAGGACCGCGCCCGCGCTCGACCACGATCACGTCCTGCTCGCGTTCGACGAGATGCGCCGCGGCGGCGAGCCCCTGCGGGCCCGCTCCGATGACGACGACGGGAAGCTCGGACATCACACTCTCCTCAAATCGAAAATCTTCAATATGGCGACTGTCGCGTATCTATCGAAGATTGTCAATACGTGGCACAATGGATTCGTGACCCTGCCGACGACGATCGAAGCGCCCTCGTGCTGCGTCCCTCCGCTCACTCCTTCGGTGAGCGTCGAGGACGCGGAGCGCATCGCGCGGGTCTTCAAGGCACTGGGCGATCCCACGCGGGTCCGACTGCTGTCCCTCATCGCCGCCGGACCCGACGGCGAAGCCTGCATCTGCGACCTCACCGAACCCGTGGGCCTCTCCCAGGGAACGGTCTCCCATCACATGAAACTCCTGACGGAGGCCGGCCTGGTCACTCGTGAACAGCGGGGGAAGTGGGCGTACTTCGCGCTCGACACGAACGTGATGGCGGCCGCGGCCGACGCCCTTCGCGCCGTCTGAGCGCGCACACCGGCAGACGCCACGGATCCTCGCGGCTAACGACCGGCTCCCTCCGTCCGACAGTCACCCCCGACAGCCCAGGACGGGCCGTCGGGTCCGTGTTCCCCGGAACGCGGACGGATCTTTCCAGGATGGAGCCCATGATCGTCCTCACGCGCCTGAACCGTTCGCGGTTCGCGGTGAATCCCGACCTGATCGAACGTGTCCAGGCCACGCCGGACACGACGCTCATCATGGTCGACGGCGCGACCTTCGTCGTCACCGAGACGATGGACGACGTGATCGCTCAGATCACCCGGTTCCGCGCCGGAGTGCTCGCGACCGCCGCCACCCTGATCGCCGCGGAGGAGAAGAATCCCGCGATCGCCGCCGACACCGAGGCGGGCCTCTGATGGATCCGTCCCTCATCCTCGGCCTGGTCCTCGCCTTCGGCGCACTGGTCGCCATGATCAACATCGAAGGCGCGACCGTCGGCTCCCTGCTGCTGCCGGCCCCGATGGTGCTGGTGTTCGGCGCGACCATCGCGGTCGGCCTCGCGAGCGGCACCCTGCGCGACGCCTTGCACGCACTCAAGTCCCTCCCCCGGGCGTTCCGCGGGGAACGCCGCACCGCCGCGAGCACGATCGACACGGTCGTCGGATACGCCGAGAAGGCGCGCGCGGAAGGTCTGCTCGCCCTCGAGCAGGGTCTGGACGAGGAGAAGGACCCGTTCCTCCGCCAGGCGCTGCAGAGCATCGCCGACGGCACGGATGCCGAAGACCTGCGGACCCTGCTGGAAGACGAACTCACCTCGACCGCCGCCCGCAACCGCACCGCCTCGCGCTTCTACATGACCCTCGGTGGCTTCGCGCCGACCGTCGGCATCATCGGCACCGTCGTCTCGCTGACCCACGTGCTCGAGAAGCTCGACAAGCCGGACACGCTCGGCCCGATGATCGCCGCCGCGTTCGTCGCGACACTGTGGGGGCTGCTGTCCGCGAACTTCATCTGGCTCCCCATCGGCGGACGGCTCCAGCGCCTCGGCGAACTCGAGCTGGAACGCATGACCGTGCTCATGGAGGGGATGCTCGCGATCCAGGCCGGCGCCCCGCCGCAGTTCGTCGGAGAACGCCTGCGTGCACTCGTCGCCGAACGCCCCTCGGCGCGATCCGCCCGGTCGCGCACCCGCACTCGCGCCGCGGAGGAGACGGAGCCCGCCCCATGAGCGTGCGCGCCCGCCGTCGGGTGCCGCAGGAGGAGCACAGCGGACCGGACGAGCGCTGGATGGCCTCGTACCTCGACATGGTCACCGTGCTCATGTGCATGTTCATCGTGCTGTTCGCGATGTCGACCGTCGACCAGGAGAAGTTCGAGGCCCTCAGCGCTTCCCTCGCGACCGGCTTCGGTCAGGAACCATCGGACGACGTGGATGCGGTCACGGGTGTCGTGGTCCCTCCGGAACTGGTCGACGAAGACGGCGACGACTTCGCCGATCTCGACCTGGCCGCCGCACAGACCGAGTTCAGCGAACTCTCCGCTCTCCGGGAGAAGCTGCGGCGGGTGCTCGCGGACAACGGTCTCGAGGCCGACGTCACCTTCACGATCGACGAGCGCGGGCTCACGATCGGTCTCGTCAGTGCGGAGACCTTCTTCACCACGAACAGCACCGCACTCAGCCCCACCGCCGTGCTGGTCCTCGACGCGCTCGGCTCGGTGCTGGTCACCGCACCGAACGAGATCTCCGTCGAGGGTCATGCCGACGTGCGTGGTTCCGTCGCTCCCTACCCCACCAACTGGGAGCTGTCGGCCGGACGATCCACCCAGGTGCTGCGGCACCTGGTCGAGTCGTCGGGGCTGCCGCCGAGCCACCTGAAGTCGGTCGGGTTCGGTGATACGCGGCCGATCGCCGCCGGCAACAGCAGCGAGGCTCTGGCCCAGAACCGACGGGTCGACATCGTCGTCCTGTCCGATGCGAACGAGGAGGTGCGTGCGCTCCTTCCCGAAGCGCAGGCGGCGCAGCCGTCCTCCTGACCCCCTCCTCTCCTAACGCACGCAGGTCACCGCCCGATAGTCGGGTTCGTGGTGATCCAGGACAGCGTGCGCTCCGAAGCGCGCGCAGCGACGGCGACGAAGACCGCCGAAGTCGAGGTGTACGACTTCGGCCGTTCGGCGACCCTTTCGCGCGAGCACACCCGCACCCTGGAACTGGCCTTCGAGACGTTCTCCCGGCAGTGGTCGACCCAGCTCTCGGCGAAGATCCACGTCCGCGCCACCATCGCCGTCGAGCATGTCGGCATGCTGACGTACGGCGAGTACGCGCAGTCGCTCCCGACCACGACCACCATGATCGTGTGCGCGCTGCCCGACTCGGACGAACGCCTCATCGTGCAGCTGCCGACCTCCGCCGCCACGACCTGGATCGTGCAGATGGTCGGCGGACGCTCGTCCAGCGCCTCGGAAGACCGCACCTTCACCCCGATCGAGCAGGCGTTGATCCGCTCCCTGATCGTCGATGCCCTCGATCACCTCACCGGTGCCCTGGACGGGTTGCTGCCCGCCGGGATCACGGTGAGCGGCATCCAGTACAGCTCCCAGTTCGCGCAGGTCGCGGCCTCGGGGGAACCGGTGATCGTCGCGCGGTTCTCGATGCGACTGGCCGGTCGGGCGGTCCCGGCGAGCGTCATGCTGCCCGCCTCGGTCCTCGCCGGTTTCACGGTGCGCACCTCGGACGCGGATCGCTCGGCTGCGCCGGACCTGGTCCGCCGTCAGGTCGAGGTTTCCCCCGTCGAGGTGGCGCTCCGGCTCGCCCCGCGTGCCGTGCTGCCCCGCGAGGTGCTCGATCTCGCCGTCGGAGACATCGTCTCCTTCCCGCACTCCGCCGATCGACCGATGATCCTCGCGGTGGGCGATCAGACCGTCGCCACCGCGGCCGTGGGCAGCGCCGGGGCGCGTCTGGCCTGCGTCGTCGCCACCACCATCCCCGATCCCGCCATCGCCGAGGAGCCCGCGTGACCAGCACCACCACCTATGAGTCCGCCGTCGCCGCCGCTTTCGCGGCGAAGCTGCCGACCGCCGCGGCGACCTCCGCGCGTGCCTCCCAGGTGTCGGGAGACACCGGCGACGCCGTGATCGTCCCGTTCGTGGGCGAGGCCAGCGCGCAGCTGGCGGTGCAGGTGTTCGACCCCGATGCCCTGGTCGACGGCCTCGGCGGTGCGCCTCTGAGCGATCGGCTGCGCGATGCCCTCGAAGCCGCAGCGAGCGCGCTGGGGGCCGGCGCCCTCGGTGACGCCACGATCGGCGACGCCTCCGCTCTGTTCGCCGACCCCGCCGCACAGCTCTTCGACCTGCAGGACGACACCGACCGGACGATCGGACGCCTCGCCGTGATCGTCACGCGCGCGCCGGCCGGCACCGCGAGCTCTTCCCGCCGGTTGCACCGCATCGCCGGCGTCGAGATGGAGCTGACGGTCGAGATCGGCCGCACCAGGATGGCCGTGCGCGACGTGCTCGGCCTCGAGCCGGGACGCATCGTCGAACTCGACCGCTCCGCCGGTGCACCCGCCGACGTCAAGCTCAACGGCCGGGTCATCGCGCACGGTGAGGTCGTCGTCGTCGACCAGGACTATGCGGTGCGGATCACCCGCATCCTCGAGAACGTCGAGGCCTGACCCTGGACGACCTCCTGCTCGCGCTGCGGGTCGCGCTCTCCCTCGCAGCGGTGCTCGGGCTGCTCTGGTTCCTGCAGCGCCGGGTCTCGCGCACCGCCGCGCGGCGACGCGACGGTGAGGTCATCACGGTGCTGGGCCGCCAGGGAGTGGGCCCGAAGGCGCAGATCGTCGTGGTCCAGACCGAAGACGCCCGCTACGTGCTGGGCGTCACCGAACACGGCGTCAACGTGGTGGACCGTCTGCCCGTCAAGCCCGCGGCCCTGCCCGACGATCCGGCGACACCGGTGTGGTCGGCCGCGACGTCCGAAGCGGCCTCCGACGCGGCCGAGTTCGACCGCATCCTCGCCGCGACCGCGCGCACCGAGGACACGACCTCCGCCGTCGCGGCGCAGGTGCCGCAGCGACGCGTGCGCCACCGGAACGATCCGCTGCGCGGTTCCATCCTCTCCCCCGAAACCTGGCGGCAGACCGCCGAGGCCATCCGGCGCACGCGATGAGCATGCCCGGTGGGGCCGCCGACGGCCGCGCGCTGCGACGGGTCGCGCTGCTCCTCGCCGTCGCCTTCGCTCTGGTGCTCGTGCTGACACTGGCCACCGGCAGCCCGGCACACGCGGCCGTGACCCCCGACGATCCCGGCGACGGCGTCACGATCGACATCAACGGTGTCGACGGCTCCCCCTCGGGCTCGATCCTGACGCTGCTCGGCATCACCCTGCTCTCGGTGGCGCCCGCGCTGCTGTTGATGATGTCGTCGTTCACGAAGATCTTCGTCGTGCTCGCGATGACACGCAACGCCCTGTCCCTGCCCACGATCCCCCCGAACCAGGTGCTGGCAGGACTGTCGCTGTTCCTGTCGCTGTTCATCATGTGGCCGGTGCTGACCGAGATCAACACCGTCGCGGTGCAGCCGTACATCGACGGCACGTACACGTTCGCCCAGGCCATCGACGTCGGCCAACTGCCGCTGCAGGAGTGGATGCTGCGGTTCACGCGCGAGGAGGACCTCGCGCTCATGACGCGGATGGCGGGTCAGCCCAACCCGGAGGACCCGACGAGCGTGCCGATGTACACGCTCATCCCGGCGTTCATGATCTCCGAACTGCGCGCCGCGTTCATCATCGGCTTCGTCATCTTCGTGCCGTTCCTGGTGATCGACCTCGTGGTCGCCGCGGCTCTCATGTCGATGGGCATGATGATGCTGCCGCCCGTCATGATCTCGCTGCCGTTCAAGATCCTGCTGTTCATCCTGGTCGACGGATGGGGGCTCATCATCCGTGCCCTCCTGGAGAGCTATGGAGGTGTCGGATGAGTCCCGAAGCCGTGATCGACATCGGCACCCAGGGGCTGATCATCGCCGCGAAGCTCGCCGCTCCGGTCCTGGTCACCGCCCTCGTGGTGGGTTTCGCGATCTCGCTGCTGCAGTCCATCACCCAGGTGCAGGAGGTGACGCTGTCGTTCGTGCCGAAGATCGTGGCGGTCGGGATCGCCCTGCTGATCGCCGGGAACTGGATGATCGCGGAGATGATCGCGTTCACCACCGAGATGTTCGCCCGCATCCCCTCGCTCCTGAGCGGATGACGCGGTGTTCATCCCCATCGACTTCGCGTGGCTGGAGGCGACGATGCTCGCCGCAGTCCGCATCACCGCGTTCATCATGATCGCCCCGCCCTTCTCGTACGGCGCGATCCCGGTGCGGGTGAAGGCGATGCTCGCGATCGGTCTCTCGCTCGCCGTCGGCACGGCCGTCTCCCCCGGATACGAGAACCTCGACACCGGACCCTTCCTGGGCGCCCTGGTGCTGCAGCTGGTCACCGGTGCGCTTCTGGGCTTCCTGGTGCTGCTGTGCTTCTCGGCACTCCAGGCCGCCGGCAGCCTGATCGACGTGTTCGGCGGGTTCCAGCTCGCTCAGGCGTTCGACCCGCACTCCCTCGTGAACGGCGCGCAGTTCACGCGCCTCTTCCACCTGACCGCGCTCACGCTGCTGTTCGCATCGGGGGGCTATCAGTTGATCCTCGCGGGACTCGCGCGCAGTTTCGACGCCGTTCCGCTCGACGGCGTGTTCGAGGTGTCCGGTCCCGCGGAGCTGCTGGTCGACGGCGTCTCGCAGATGGTGCTGGCCGCCGTGCAGATCGCCGGGCCGCTCGTCCTCGTGCTCTTCCTGGCCGACGTCGGGCTCGGCCTCATCACGCGTGTGGCCCCGGCCCTCAACGCCTTCGCGATGGGCTTCCCGGTGAAGATCCTGCTGACCCTCCTGCTGGCCGGAGCGGTCTACGCGGTCCTCCCCGGCATTGTGGACGCCCTCGCCGTGCAGGCCCTCAAGATGATGCAGGGGGTGCAGGAATGAGCGGCACAGACAGCGGCGAGCGCAGTGAGAAGGCGACCGACAAGCACCTGCGCGAAGCCCGCAAGAAGGGGCGGCTGTCGCGTAGCCAGGATCTCACCGCGTGGCTGGGCATCGGCGCCGCGGCCGTCACCATGCCCGCTGCCATCGCCCTCGGGGCATCGGCCGGCACCGAGCAGCTGCTCACGCTGACCTCGCTGGTCGACGCTCCGACGCCGGAAGCGGCACTCACCGCCCTCGGTCGCGGCCTCGCCTCCGTGCTGCCCACGCTCGCCGTGATGCTGGCCGCGGTCGCGATCGTCACGCTGATCGGTGCGGTGATCCAGGGCGGGGTGCACCTGAAGCCGCTGACCGGACGCTTCGAGCAGTTCAACGTCGTCACCGGGATCCGCCGCGTCTTCGGCATGCAGGCCCTCTGGGAGGGCGCCAAGGCGCTCCTGAAGACCGCGGCCATCGGCATCGCGCTGTGGTTCGTGATCGCGAGCCTGATGCCCGTGCTGACCGCCAGCGGCGCACACTCGATCTCGCGGCTGCTCGGCACCGCGAGCGAGGGGACGGCCGCCCTCCTGCAGACCGCCATCGCCGTCGGACTGGTACTGGCCGCGATCGACATGTTCGTCGTGATGCGACGCAACCGCAAGCACACCCGCATGACCAAGCGTGAGGTGCGCGACGAGAACAAGAACTCCGAGGGCGACCCCCTGATCCGTCAGCAGCGGCGTTCCCGACAGCTGGCCATCAGCCGCAACCGCATGATCTCCGCGGTCGCGGGATCCGACGTGGTCCTCGTCAATCCCACGCACATCGCCGTCGCGCTCCGATACGAGGTCGGACGCGCCGCACCCAAGGTCGTCGCGAAGGGCAGCGGCGTCGTCGCGGAGCGCATTCGCGAGGAAGCGACACGGACCGGTGTCCCGATGGTACGTGAGGTCTCGCTCGCTCGTGCCCTGCACGCCGCATGCGAACTGGGCCAGGAGATCCCCGAGGACCTGTACAACGCCGTCGCCCGCGTACTCGTGTTCGTCGACGCCCTGCGGCGGCGCGGGGCCGCGCGCGGCATCCATTCCCTTCCCTATCGGAGGACCGTATGAGACAGCTCTTCCTCAAGCTCATGGTGCCCGTCGGCGTCGTCGGCATCATCATGCTGCTCGTCGTCCCGGTGCCACCGTTCCTGCTCGACATCCTGATCATCCTGAACATCATGTTCGCGCTCGTGATCCTGCTCACGTCGATGTTCGTGAAGAAGCCCCTCGACTTCTCGGTGTTCCCCTCGCTGCTGCTCGTGGCGACGCTGTTCCGGCTGGGTCTCAACGTCGCCTCCACGCGTCTGGTGCTCGGGGAGGCCTACGCCGGACAGGTCATCGAGGCGTTCGGTGCGATCGCCGTCGGCGGCTCGCTCATCATCGGCGCCGTCGTCTTCCTGATCCTCGTCGTCATCCAGTTCGTGGTGGTGACCAAGGGCGCGGAGCGCGTCGCGGAGGTCGGGGCGAGGTTCACCCTCGACGCCATGCCCGGCAAGCAGATGGCGATCGACGCCGACCTCAATGCGGGACTCATCACCGACGCGGAAGCCCGGGAGCGTCGCGCCGAGGTCGCCGCCGAGGCCGACTTCTACGGCGCCATGGACGGTGCCTCCAAGTTCGTCAAGGGCGACGCGATCGCCGGACTCGTCATCATCATCATCAACGTGGTCGGCGGCATCGCGATCGGGATCGTCCAGCACGGCATGACGATCGACGGGGCCGTGAGCACGTACAGCCTCCTCACCATCGGCGACGGACTCGTCACGCAGATCCCGGCGCTGCTGATGGCGGTGTCCACCGGCATGATCGTGACCCGTTCGACGGCGGAAGCCGAGATGGGCAGCGCCGCGTCCGCACAGCTCGGTCAGTCCCGCAATGCGCTCATCATCGCCGGTTGCGCCGCGATCATCATGTCGCTCATCCCGCACATGCCGATGCTGCCGTTCGTGGCGATCGGCGCTCTTCTGCTGCTGATCGCGCAGCGCATCAAGGCGACGCAGAAGCGTGACGAAGCCATCGCCGCGCAGACGACGACGCCGGCCCCCGCGGATCAGCCGGAGGAGCTGATCGAGAAGATGCGCGTGCACCCGCTCGAGATCCTGCTCTCCCCCGACATCGTCGATCTGGTCACCGGAGGACCCGATGACCTCCTCGCGCGCGTGAAGGCACTGCGACGGCGGATCGCCCTCGATCTGGGACTCATCGCGCCGCCGGTGCGCACCCGGGACAGCATCGAGCTGCCCCAGTCCACCTATGTCATCCGCATCGCCGGGGTCGAGACCGGGAGGGGCACCGCTCCGGCCGGCTCCGTCCTCGCGCTCGGGCAGGGCCTGGAGTCCCTCCCCGGCGCCGCGACGCTCGACCCGGTGTTCGGGCTCGAGGGCAAGTGGATCCCCCTCGAGATGCGCCACAGCGCCGAGTTCTCCGGAGCGACCGTGGTCGACAGGGCGAGCGTGATCATCACGCACCTCTCCAGCGTGATCCACGCCCACGCCGCGCGGCTGCTCAGCCGGGAAGACGTGCGCCAGCTCACGGACGCGCTCAAACAGGCCTCCCCCGCCGCGGTCGAGGAGCTCACCCCGGCATTGCTGTCGCTCGCCGAGGTGCAGCGCGTGCTCCAGGGACTCCTCGCCGAGCGGGTCCCGATCAACGACCTCAGCCGCATCTACGAAGCACTCGCGCTGCGGGCGAGGGTCGCCACCGATCCGGAGGGCCTGATCGAAGCCGCACGGGCTGCTCTCGGCCCGGCGATCGCGGCGCGGTTCGCGGATGGCGGCGTCCTACGGGTGGTGATGATCAATCCGCTTCTCGAGCAGGCGATGCTCGAGAGCCTGCGTACGAGCGACGAGGGCACTCAGATCGTGTTCGACCCGCAGCGGATGGAGGCCGTCGTGGAGTCGGTGAAGCAGGCGGTCACCTCGGTGCGCGAGGGGGGCGAACCGGTCCTGGTGTGTGCCCCGTCGCTGCGTCCGGCGGTGCGTCGGCTCGTGTCCGCACAG
Organism: Microbacterium aurugineum; assembly: GCF_023101205.1. NCBI lineage: Bacteria > Bacillati > Actinomycetota > Actinomycetes > Micrococcales > Microbacteriaceae > Microbacterium > Microbacterium aurugineum. The sequence continues at coordinate 2,643,340 of NZ_CP078078.1, forward strand.
ACCGACGGGCTGCCGGTGCTCTCGTACACCGAGGCGACCTCCGCCGCGCTCACGATCGAGACCGTCGGCGTCGTCCGAGATGCCCCCGCGCCCTCGCCCGCGGTCGGAGCCGTCTCGGCGGCAGTAGGCTGAACGAATGCTGGTTTTGACGAGGCGGATCGGTGAGAGCGTGCGCATCGACGGCGACATCGAGATCACGCTGCTCGAGATCAAGGGCGACAGCGTGCGCATCGGCGTGAAGGCCCCGCGCGAGACCCGCATCCAGCGCACCGAGATCATCGAGGCGGTCGTCGCCGAGAACGTGTCGGCCGCGGCCGAGACCGGCGCCGATGCGGAGGGCGCGATCGCCGCTGCCCTCGCCCGGGGCCGGGAGTCCCGAGACTCCTAGTCGACGGGGGTCACGACCCGCGCCAGATCCGCGGCGTCCGCCCGCTTCCACTGGTCGCCTCCCGCGGCCCGCGCTCGGCTGGCCGCCTGCTCCGCCGTGGCGACGAGCAGGTCGAAGTCGAATCCGACGACCGAAGCCGTCGCCCAGCCGATGCTCGCCGACGACCGGATCCCGGTCATCGTCGTCTCCCTGTCGATCACCGAGATCCGGGTCAGGATCTCCCGCAGATGGTGGCGGACCGACTCGTCACCCCCGCGGATCACGACGATCGCCCGACCGTCCTCCACCCGGTCGGCGTCGGCCGATGCGGGCAGGGCCTCCTGGATGTCCTGGTGGAACCGATCGACGATGGCCGCGAACGCCGAACCCGTCGATGCCTCTCGGAGATCGGCGGGGTCGTCGAGTCGGATGTCGAGCACCGACCACGGGAGGTCGTTCTGCGCTTCGGCCTTGCGGAGCCGACGACGCGCACGCTCCACGAAATCCCCGACATCGCTCTTCTTCGACTCCACCCGCACCATCAGGACGAGGGTGAACGCGGCACAGGTGCTCACCACCACGGTTCCGACGGCGTTCATGCCGCGCAGCGCGCTCAGTTGCGCTCCGACCGCCGCCCCGCCCGACAGCAGGGCGGACACGGCGCTCACGACCGCGACCACGACCAGTCCACAGGAGGCGAGCACCAGCGGGAGCACGATGTCCCTCGCGGCCGGGCGATCACGGAGCAACTCGTAGGCCACGAGACCGCCGAAGACGGCGCTGCCCAGGAAGACGAGGTGGAACGACGGCAGATACCACGGGTTGTCCGCCGTCGTCACCAGCAGCGTCGGCGCGATGACGAGGAAGGCAATCACCGGCCACCAGCGGTCGCGGCGGCCGAAGTGCATCCGCAGACCGATCCACACCAACGGCTCGAAGCACAGCAGCAGGGCCGAGGCGGCGGCGAGCAGAGCCCTGGTCTCGGTCATCTGCTGCCCCGCGAGCCAGAGGTAGGCGCCGAGCATCCCCAGACCGAAGGCCGCCCCCCACGTGACGGTCGCCCTGCTCGGGCGCGCGAGGGTGCCCAGACCGATCACCAGCGCGGTGAGCACCGTGACGACCGCGACCATGCTGGTCGTGATGTCGACGTTGACGGGAACGAGCGGGGTCATACCTGAGCCTCCATCACTCGACGCTGCGGGAAGCGCAGAGTCACGCGGGTGCCGACACCGACCTCACTGGCGATGTCGATACTGCCTTCATGCGCGGCGACGATCTCCCGCACGATGCCCATCCCGAGGCCGGTGCCGCCGATGCCGGCGCGCACGGCGCTGTCGGTGCGGAAGTAGGGCTCGAACACGCGAGCGACGTCGTCTGCCGCCATGCCGAATCCGTCGTCGATGATCGTGACCACCGCCTGGTCGCCCGCCATCGTGTCGAGGTCGATACCGATGTGTCCGCCCGCGGGGGTGTACTTCGCGGCGTTGCTGAGCAGGTTGTCGACGACCTGCCGCAGCCGGAAGGCGTCGCCCGAGATGACCAGGCTCTCGGCGCCTTCGACCCGCAGCGTCTGCCTGTTGCTCGAGATGACGGGAGCGTACGATGCCGCCGCCGATTCGACGACCTCACGCAGATCCACGGATTCGAAAGGATCCTGGGCGGTGTGACTCGTCTGCCGGAGGATGCTCGTGACCAGGTCGTGCATGCGCTCACCCGCGTTCGCGATGATCTCGAGCTGTGCAGGCACCCGCCCCGGCAGGTCTTCGCGCTCACGGAGCAGGTCCACGTGGCCGACGATCGCGGTGAGGGGGTTGCGCAACTCGTGCGAGATCATGGCGTTGAAGGCCCGGCGTTCCTCGTCGACCTCGAGCCGCGCGGTCACGTCGTCGATCACGACCAGCGTGATCGCCTCGCCCTCGCCGGCGCTGGCCATCGGCTGCGTGCTCACCTCGAGGGCCCGCCATTGTCCCGCGCCATCGAACAGCCATACGCGCTCGGCATCGAGTTTCTCTCCGCCGGCGGCGCGGGCGAGGCAGGTGCGGGAGGGGGGCAGCGCGACGCCCCGTCGGGCGTCATACTCGACGGCGGCCGTGGAGAGCTCCGCGCCGAAGCGGTCGCGGCCGTAGAGCGCACGGTACGCGTCGTTCATCTGCAGGATGCGCCCTCCCGCCGTGACGACGACGAGGGCGACGCTCAGAGCGTCGACGATCTGGATCACCCGCCGCTGATTCGCCTCCGCTCGCACCGCGGCACGATTGACCTGCTCGGAACGACGTTGCAGAAGCCGCCGCGCCGCCCGAGAGCGCTGCGCACCGATCCGCACCGTCACGCCGAGGAACCCCAGGGTGATGACGAGCGTGAGGAGTCGCAGCAGGATGTCCGCCGGCGAGCCGCTCTGCTCGGCGAAGAGCACGAGGGTGGCGCTGATGAAGACGATGCCGCCGAACACCCACGGCAGGGTGAAGTACGTGGCCAGCCAGACGATGGGGAAGACCCACAGGAACCCCAGGCGGAGGCCCGGCGCATTGGTGGTGAAGCCGATCGCGAGCGCATCCAGGAGTGGCACGACGGCGGCGGCGGAGCGCGGCAGACGGTGCCACGGCACGGCCAGCGTGAGCACGCTGGTGACGAGGACGAGCACGGCCCCCGCGACGACCAAGGTGTTGGCGAAAGTCTCTGGTTTGAAGGCCGTGACCATCACGACGATCGCGACCACACTGCCGGTGAAGACCAGTTGCCAGCGCCAGATCGACACGGTGCGGATCATCGACGCTCGCCTTTCCGCTCGAAGCTCAGGTTTCCCGCAAGATTACTCAAAGATCCGTCGAGCCCGCTCTTCAGGCGGCCGTGCACCCCTAGCATTCTGAGTGGGGCCGATACTGCGACTGGGGAACAACGCAGACGCCGGGGCCACGCGAGTGGGGATTCGCAGGCGCCGGGGCCGCGGCTGGGGAGCCGCGGCCCCGCCCCGGTTCAGCCTCCCGTGTCATCAGCGGGAGTCAGGCGGTAACCGACTCCGCGCACGGTCTCGATGTAGCGCGGGTTCGCCGAGCTGTCACCCAGCTTCCGCCGCAGATTCGCGATGTGGGTCTCGATCGCCCGCTTGTCCGGTTCGCTCACGTAATCGTTCGACCCCGGTGGCGCTCCCCGCAGTCCGCGCGCGAGCTCCGCTTTGCTGGACACCCGGATGTTCGCCTCGAGGATCGCCGCGAGCAGGTCGAACTCCGTGGGAGTGAGATCTATGCGCTTCTGGCCGACGAGCACCAGCCGTGTGTCCAGATCGAGGCTGAGGTCGCGATGCACCCGGCCCCGCCACGTCAGCACCGTCGCACCGTCGGTGGACGGCTCGTTTGCAGTCGCTGGGCGTGACTCGGTGGTCGGCGGCGCGGCCGCGGGGTGCGGGCGCCTCAGCAGGGCCTGGATGCGCGCACGCAGCTCACGGGGCCGGAACGGCTTCACGAGGTACTCGTCCGCTCCGGAGGTCAGACCGAGGACCACATCGGACTCGTCCGACAGGGCCGAGAGCATGATGATGAAGGTGTCGCTGACCTGCCGGATCCGTCGCGCGACCTCGAAGCCGTCGATCCCCGGCAGGTTGATGTCGAGGGTGGTGATCACCGGGCGATGCTGCTCGACGGCCGCGATCCCGTCCGGGCCGGAACCTGCGAGGAAGGTCTCGAAGCCGGCGGCCAGGAACACCTCGTCCAGGAGCGAGCGGACGCCCGGGTCGTCATCGATGATCACGGCGACGAGGGGGGACGTCGCCGCACTCATGGGGTCTCCTCGCGCACGATGGTCACGATCCGTGGGGCATCCGCATCGAGATCCGAGGGGTCGAGTTCCCCGGAGTCGAGTTCGGAGACGCCGACCGGTCGCTCGAGCTCGATGTCCCACCACGCGTCCGCGAGATCCTCGGCCATCCCCCTCCCCCACTCGATCACCACCACCGAGCGCTCGAGGTCGAGGTCGAGGTCCTCGAGTTCCGCCGCCGATCCGAGTCGGTACGCGTCGACGTGCACGAGCGGCGCACGCCCGACCAGCGAGGGGTGGGTGCGGGCGATCACGAAGGTCGGACTCTGCACGGGTCCGCGCACACCGAGCCCTTCGGCGAGACCACGGGTGAACGTCGTCTTCCCGGCGCCCAGCGGTCCGGTGAGGATGAGCAGGTCGCCCGCCTCCAGCTGCTCACCGATCCGGAAGCCGAGCTGCTCCATCTCCTCGGACGTCGCGATCTCCCGTCTGCCGAGGAAAGCGGGGTCCACGCTCACGACGTCCTCCGCGGCACCCGGGGACCGATGCGCGTGACGATCTCGTAGTTGATGGTTCCGGCGGCCGCGGCCCAGTCCGCCGCCGAGGGCACGCCGAGGGTGGGATCGCCGAACAGGACCACCTCGTCCCCGACCGAGACCGGCGTGTCACCGACGTCGACGACGAACTGATCCATCGCGATCCTCCCGACGTTCACGAACCGCCGTCCGCCGATCGAGACGGGGAGCCTGCCCGAGGCGTTCCGGGGCACGCCGTCGGCGTATCCGAGGGGCACGAGCACCAGCGTCGTGTCGCGATCCGTGCGGTGGGCGTAGCCGTAGGAGACACCCGTGCCCGCGGGCACCCGGCGGACCGCGACGATCGCTCCGCGCAGAGTCATCGCCGGACGCAGACCGAGCTCGGCGGAGCTGCGGTCGTCGAACGGCGAGAGGCCGAAGAGCCCGATGCCGATGCGCACGGCATCGAGCCGCATCTCGGGCAGGTCGATCGCTGCGGCGGTGGCGGCGATGTGCCGGATCTCGGGATGGATACCGAAAGAGGCGGCCGCGGCGACACCTTCCTCGAACTTCGCCAGCGCAGCCCGGTCGTCCTCCGCGGAGGTGTTGGAGAGGTGGCTGAAGAGGCCGACGATACGCAGTCGTCCGATCCGCTCCAGACGCGCGGCCTCGGCCAGTACCCGCCCCCAGTCGGCCGGAGCGATGCCGTTGCGCGACAGCCCCGTCTCGAACTTGAGGTGCACCCCGACCGGACGGTCGACGGCGGCAGCGGCAGCGGCGGCCTCGAGCTGATCGAAGGAGGAGACACCGATCTCCACGTCTTGGGCCGCGGCGTGCTCGAACCGCTCGCCCGGCGCGTGCAACCAGGCCATGATCGGCGCGTGCACGCCCTGCCTGCGCAGTTCGAGGGCCTCGGGGATCTCGGCGACGCCGAGGCGTGTCGCTCCGGCAGAGAGCGCGGCGACGGCGGTCGCGGCAGCACCGTGCCCGTAGGCGCCGGCCTTGACGACCGCGATCACCTCGACGCCGGTGAGGCGGCGGAAGTGCCGCACGTTGTCGGCGACGGCATCGAGGTCGATGGTCGCCTCACGGAACGGGACGGTCACAGCGGCGCTCCTTCTGCGACGACGAACGCGGCAGCGAGGCCCGCGTCGTGGGTGAGAGTCAGATGCAGGGTGCGGATGCCGCGCTCCTCGACGACCGCGGCCGTCGAGCCGGAGAGGACGAAGTGCGGACGACCCGACGCCTCCGAGGCGATCTCGATCTCGGTCCAGTGCACCCCATCCGAGCCGCCGAGTGCTTTGATCAGCGCCTCTTTGGCCGCATACCTCGCCGCCAGGGAAGGAAGACGCAGCGGGCGCTCCGACGGGGCGAAGAGCCGCTCCAGGAGGCGGGGGGTCCGGGTCATCGTGCGCTCGAACCGCGGGATGTCCACGAGGTCGATGCCGGTGCCGATGATCATCCGTTCAGCCTATCGAGCATGCATCCGGTTGATGTCGCGCGAATGGCTCCGTTTCCGGTGGAAACGGAGCCATTCGCGTGATTCGAAGCCTGTCTTACTCGACGGTGACGGACTTCGCGAGGTTTCGGGGCTGGTCCACGTCCAGGCCCTTCGCGGTCGCGAGCGCCATCGCGAAGATCTGCAGCGGCACGACCGAGAGCAGCGGCTCGAACATCGCTCCGGCGAGCGGGATGTGGATGACCTCGTCGGCGAACGGCAGCACGGCCGCATCGCCCTCTTCGGCCACCACGATCACCCGGGCACCGCGAGCACGGATCTCCTGGATGTTCGAGACGACCTTCGAGTGCACGAGCGCGGAGTGACGCGGGGAGGGCACCAGCACGAACACGGGCTGCCCCGGCTCGATCAGAGCGATCGGACCGTGCTTGAGCTCGCCCGCGGCGAAGCCCTCCGCGTGGATGTAGGAGATCTCCTTGAGCTTGAGCGCACCTTCGAGGGCGATCGGGAAGCCGACGTGGCGACCGAGGAACAGCACCGAGCGGGTGTCGGCCATCCATCCGGCGAGCTGGGTGACGTGCTCCTGCTCGCTCTCGAGGACCTCGGCGATCTTCGCGGGCAGCTCGGTGAGTTCCGCGACGTCGGTCGAGGCGTCGGCCACGGTGCCGCGCACGCGCCCCATGTGCAGGCCGAGCAGCAGCAGGGCGGTGATCTGCGCCGAGAACGCCTTGGTCGAGGCGACCGCGACCTCGGGGCCGGCGTGGGTGTAGACGACGGCGTCCGACTCGCGCGGGATGGTCGCACCCTGGGTGTTGCAGATCGAGAGCGTGCGGGCGCCTCGCTCCCGGGCGTACTTCACGGCCATCAGGGTGTCCATGGTCTCGCCCGACTGACTGATCGACACGACGAGGGTGTCGGCGCCGATCACCGGATCGCGGTAGCGGAACTCGTGCGCGAGCTCGACGTCGACCGCGACGCGCGCCCACTGCTCGATCGCATACTTGCCGACGAGGGCCGCATACGAAGCCGTGCCGCACGCGGTGATGATGACGCGGTTGATCCCGGTGAAGAGGTCGTCGAGGCCGTCGAGCTCGGGGATGACGACCTGGCCGTCCTGGATGCGGCCGCGGATCGTGTTCGCCACGGCCTCGGGCTGCTCGGAGACCTCCTTGGCCATGAAGCTCGACCATCCGCCCTTCTCGGCGGCGGCGGCGTCCCACGAGACGTCGAAGGGCTCGGGCTCGACCGGGGTGCCGGCGAAGTCGATGACGCTGATGGAGTCGGGGGTGATCGAGACGATCTGGTCCTGGCCGATCGCCAAGGCCTTGCGCGTGTGCTCGATGAAGGCGGCCACGTCGGAGCCGAGGAAGTTCTCGCCCTCGCCGAGACCGATCACGAGCGGCGAGTTGCGGCGGGCGCCGACCACGAGGCCCGGGTGGTCCTGGTGCATCGCGAGAAGCGTGAACGCCCCCTCGAGGCGGTTCACGACCTTGCGGAAGGCGAGCTGCAGGTCTCCGCCGTTGCCGGCGTACTCACGCCCGAGCAGGGCGGCTGCGACCTCGGTGTCGGTCTCGCTGCGGAACACCACACCGTCAGCGAGCAGCTCTTCACGCAGGGCCGAGAAGTTCTCGATGATGCCGTTGTGGATGACGGCGAGCCTGTCGTCGTCCGCCAGGTGCGGGTGGGCGTTGACGTCGGTCGGTCCGCCGTGCGTCGCCCAGCGCGTGTGACCGATACCGGTCGACCCGTCGGGGAGCGGCGCGTCGGCAAGCGAGTCGCGCAGCTTCGCGAGCTTGCCCGCCTTCTTCCGCATGCCGAGGGATCCGTCACCGTCGATCACGGCGACGCCCGCGGAGTCATAGCCGCGGTACTCGAGGCGGGCGAGGCCGGCAAGAAGGATGTCCTGGCTGGGGCGCGGGCCCACGTATCCGACGATTCCACACATGCGAACAAGAGTAAGCCGGGATTTTTGCGAGTCGTCCGAACAATATTTCGGTCGGCGTGCTCCTCAGAGCTTGCGCAGCAGCACGCTCTCGACGTCATGGTCGGCGCCCTTGCGCAGCACGAGTCGCGCCCGGTGTCGCGTGGGCATCACGTTCTCGACGAGGTTGGGCATGTTGATCTCGTTCCAATACCCGAGGGCGGTCGTGATCGCCTCCTCATCGGTGAGATGGGCGAACACGTTGAAATAGGACGAGGGGTTGCTGAACGCCGCCTGCCGCAGAGCGAGGAAGCGATCGACGTACCACTTCTCGATGTGCGAGGTCTCGGCATCGACGAAGATCGAGAAATCGAACAAATCGCTCACTGCGACGTCGTTCGGGGCGGGCGGCGGCTGCAGCACGTTCAGCCCCTCGACGATCACGACGTCGGGGCGACGCACCACGACGTTCGCGTCGGGGACGATGTCGTAGCGCATGTGGGAGTAGAAGGGCGCGCGCACTTCGGTGGCCCCGCTCTTCACCTCGGTCAGGAACTCGATCAGCGCACGCCGGTCGTACGACTCCGGGAAGCCCTTGCGGTCCATGATGCCGCGGCGTTCGAGCTCGGCGTTCGGATAGAGGAAGCCATCGGTGGTGACCAGCTCCACTCGCGGGGTGCCGGGCCAGCGGCTCATCAGCTCGCGCAGCAGACGGGCGATCGTCGACTTGCCGACCGCGACCGAGCCCGCGACGCCGACGACGAACGGCGTCGTCGTGTCGTCCTCCTGCAGGAACGACGAGGTGGCGGCGCCCAGACGCTTCGTCGCCGTCGCGTACAGGCTGAGCAGACGACTCAGCGGCAGGTACACCTCGCGCACCTCGGTGAGGGACAGACGATCCCCGATACCGCGGAGTTCGACGACCTCGGTCTCGGTGAGCGGCTGATCGAGCCCGGCGGCGAGACGCGCCCACTCCGCGCGTCCGATCTCCCGATAGGGCGACAGCGGCAGCGTGGGGTCGACGGTGGTCACGCAGTACATCGTATCCGGGCGCGAGTAGTCTCTTTCCGTGCGCCTGGGAGTCCTCGACATCGGATCAAACACCGTTCACATGCTGGCGGCCGACGTCCGCCCCGGTGGACGTCCGCTCGCGACGACGAGCGACAGGACGGTGCTGCGCCTCATGCGCTACCTCACACCCGACGGCGCGATCTCGGAGGAGGGCGTGCAGGCGCTCGAGACCGCGGTCACTCAGGCCCGCCGCGTCGCCGAGGCCGAGCGCGTCGACGCCCTCCTGGCCACCGCGACCAGCGCGGTGCGTGACGCCCGCAACGGCGCGGCGGTCATCGCCCGCATCGAGGCCGCTCTGGGGCAACCCCTGCAGGTGCTCGACGGCGAGACCGAGGCGGAGCTGACCTTCCTCGCCGTGCGGCGCTGGTTCGGCTGGTCGGCCGGACAGCTGCTGCTGCTCGACATCGGCGGGGGCTCTCTGGAGATCGCGGCCGGAGCGGAGGAGATGCCCGACGCCGCCGCGTCCGTGCCCCTCGGAGCCGGGCGCATGACGGTGCAGTACCTCCCGAACGACCCGCCCGGCGAGGCGGACGTCGAGAGACTGCGCGCGCACGCGGAGGCGACCATCGCGACCGTCCTGCCCCGATTCGTCGCCCTCCCCCGTCCCGATCACGTGGTGGGTTCCTCGAAGGCGATCCGCTCGCTCGCCCGCCTGGTCGGCTATCCGGCGCCGGGATGGTCGGGGAGCGAACGCATGCTGCTGCCGCGGGCGTCGCTCGGCTCGTGGATCCCCCGGCTCGCGCGCCTTCCCGCGTCGGCCAGACAGGAACTGCCGGGGATCACCCCCGACCGGACCTTCCAGATCGTGGCCGCGGCCGTGTCGCTGCACGTGGCGATGACCGCGCTCGAACTGGAGGAGCTCGAAGTGTCGCCGTGGGCGCTGCGCGAGGGAGTGCTGCTCCGCTACATCGAGCATCTGAACGGGACCCCGATCGAGACTGAGAGCATCGAGGAGCCGCCGCGGCTACCATGACGGCATGCCTTCCCCCCGCCTCGCCCCCGTGCCCGGCGGAGTGCTGATCGCACGGGTGGCGCTCGTCGGCTACCTCCTCTTCGTGGGGTTCACCGTCTGGCTGCCGGCGACGGTCTCCGAGAAGGTCACCGGTCTGGTCGGCATCATGGCCCGGTGGGTCGCCGACGCGGGCATCGCCCCGTACCGCCCGAGTGCCGTGGTGCTGGAGGTGCTCGCGAACGTCTCGCTGTTCGTGCCCGTGGGTCTGCTGCTCGCCTTCGCACTGCCGCGTCTGCGACTCTGGCAGATCGTCGTCATCGGCGCACTGATGAGTGCGGTGATCGAGTCGGTGCAGGGCTTCATGCCCTCCCGAGCACGCTGGTCGGGTTCGCTGCCTTGTCGGTCGAGATGTTGATGAAGGTGCTCACTCCCGCCTCGCGTGCGGCGTCGAGCACGTTGAGCGTGCCGATGACGTTGGTCTTCCAGGCTTCGTCCGGATACTGCTCGAGCATGGGCAGATGCTTGAGCGCGGCGGCGTGGAAGATCACCTCGGGCTGGCGGTCGCGGAAGATCTCGAAGAGGGCAGCGCTGTCGCGGATGTCGGCGAGCACCACATCTCTGGTGTCGAGCAGGCCGTGGCCCGCCGTTCCGAGCTGCGCCATCTGCGGGCCGGTCTCGTCGCGGTCGAGCATCATCAGCTCGCTCGGCCCGTACTTGACGAGTTGGCGGCACAGCTCCGAGCCGATCGATCCGCCGGCGCCGGTGGCCAGCACACGGCGCCCTGTGATGTACCCGGCGATCAACTCGACATTCGTGTCGACGGGATGGCGCCCGATCAGGTCCTCGATGCTGATGTCGCGCACGTCCCCGGGCGATTCCTCGCCGCTCACCATGCTACTCAGGGTCGGGGTGACGACGACTCTGAGGCCCGCCGCCTCCGCATCGTCCGTCAGTCGACGCAGCAGCGCCGCATCCGCGCGTCCGATCGCGATGACGAGGACCTTCGCTCCCGTGCGCGCCGCGATCTCCGCGATCTGATCGGTGCGGCCGAGCACCGGGACGCCCCGTAGCCGGAGGTGCCGTTTGCCCGGATCGTCGTCGAGGATCCCGACCGGCCGGATGGGCGAGGACGGGTCGGTGGTGACGTTGTGCAGCAGCGTGTCGGCGACGTGGCCGGCACCGATGACGACCGCAGGATCCGCGGCGTCGTCCGGCTTGCGCGACCGTTCGATGAACAGGCGGGCCGCGTAACGGACGCCGAACATCAGCAGGAGCACGAAGGGGAAGGCGAGCAGGACGGTCCCCCGGGGGACACCGATGAAGGGCCCCACGATGATGACCGCCACCGCGAGCACCAGCGCCAGCGCGCTCACCGCAGCCGCGAGATTGCGCACCTCCTCGAACGACCCGTAGGTGAAGCGCCCGAGGTAGAAACGCAGGGAGAACCCGATGCCCACCTGGATCGCCGCCGCCGTCAAGGCAAGCACGACCGTGGATGCCCATCCCGCCAGCGTCGGCTCGAACTCGAATCGCAGCACGACGGCGGCGAGGATGCCCACGATCCAGGCTCCTGCGTCGACCGTCGCGGCCAGTGCACGTCGGCGCCGTGGCGCGAGTGCGATCGTCTTCTCCGACATCCCCCTGTGTCAGCCCTCCCTGAAATAGGTCTCTCGGACGTCGGCCTCCCCGCCTCCGCCCGAGTGATCGTCCTCCTCCTGGCATATCGACGACGTCATCGCCGTCACGCGCGCGCCGACGCCGCGGTCACGGAGTGATCGTCACGGCTTCGGGGACGCGCGGAAGACGATGCCGTGATAAAGCACGAAGCGCAGCAGAACCACGATCACGATGCTCGTCAGGTTCACGAGGTTGACCGCGACAGCGCCCGGCTCTCGCCCGAGAATCGCCTCCACGCCTTCGACCCCCACCCAGACGAGAACAGCGCCCAGGGCGGTGCAGACGGCGTTCGTGGCGAGGAACAACACGACCTCCGCGGTCCTCCCCCGCCGATCACGGTGCCGGAAGGTCCACTCCCGGTTGCCGATGTAGGCGTTGACGAGCGCGACCAGTGAAGCCACGATCTTCGCGGCGACGACATCCCAGCCCCACACGAACACCAGGAGGTTGAAGACCCCCACCTCGATGAGAGTGCTCAGCGCGCCCACGACCAGGAACCGGCTGCCGACGCCGGCGAGCCGACGCAGTCGGGTGGGAAGATCCATAGCTCAACTAGGCTACTTCCTGATCCCCGCGCACCTCGCCACCCCAAGGACCCCGTGACCCTCCGCCACCTCGCCGTCGTCATGCCCGCCTACAACGAGGCCGAAGGCATCCGCGACTTCATCGACGAGATCCGCGACTCCTTGTCTCCGGTGGTCGACCGCGTGACGTTCCATATCGCGGACGACCGCTCGACCGATGGGACCGCCACCGTGTTCGACGACGTCGAGGACGTCGCGGTCGAGGTGCAGCCGCTCAACCGCGGGCACGGTCCGACCGCACTCGCGGCCTATCGCGCCGGGCTTGCAGTGGAGCCCGATGTGCTCGTGCACGTGGACGGCGACGGGCAGTTCCACGGCCGCGATTTCCCCCGGCTGCTCGCCGCGCTCGACGCCGAGAGCGCCGATGTCGTCCACGGCGTCCGCGACGGACGCACGGACCCCTGGTACCGCAAGGTGCTCACGGGAGCCGTCGGTCTTGTGATCGCGCTGGCCGCCGGGCGCCGGATCCCGGATGTGAACACCCCGCTGCGGGCGTACCGCACGCCAGCCCTGCGGGCCCTGGTCGAGGCCACCCCACCGGATGCATCGGTGCCGCACGTGCACTTCTCTCTGGCCGAGGCCCGCGCGGGGTTCACGGTGCGCTACCTTCGAGTCGACAGCATCCCCCGCCGCGGCGCTTCCGCCACCGGCACGATGTGGGGACGCGGGAGCACCGTCGCTCTCCCCCCGAAGCGCCTGCGCCTTTTCGTCCGCACCGCCCTCGTCGAAGCGTGGGAACTCTCCCTGCGGCCGTCCGCTCCGCTGCGCAACATCCATCGACCGGAGACCGTCGCGCGATGACCCGCGCACGCACGATCGTGTTCTGGGTGGCCGCGGCCGCCTTGCTGATCGGGCACGTCATCGTCGCCTGGCACAGTCTCGTGGTGTGGCCGTTCTGGGAGGATGAGGCCTTCAACCTCACCGTCCCCCGCAATCTGCTCGACGGGCTCGGATACTCCAGCGACGGCGCGCTCTCCGGCTCGACCATGACTCCGTTCGACCCGCGCATCTCCACGGGACCGGTCGTGCTCCTCCCGGTCGCTGCACTCCTCGCGACCGGTATCGATCCGGTGCTGGCCTCCCGGCTCGTCCCGCTGGGCTTCTGGATCGTGCTGCTCCTGGGTCTCGCGGTGCTCGGACGACGCATCGGCGGTCGCTGGGCTGCGCTGCTCGCCGTGGCCGTGCCCCTCGCCTTCACCGCCGACGCCGGAATCTCCCCGATCCAGGGGCCGGCCGACCTCCTCGGCGAGATCCCCGCGGCGGCCCTGATCGTCTGGGCGCTCCTCGTGCTCCCCCGCCGGGCGTGGCTGGCCGGTCTCTTCATCGGGCTGGCGATCCAGACGAAGCTCATCGCGATCCTCGTCCTCCCGGCCTTCGCCGTGGCCCTGTGGGTGCTCTCGGACGGCGCAGGGTGGGCACGGGTTCGCGAGACGCTGCGGCGATCGTGGCTGCCGCTGCTGCTGGTCGCCGTACCGACACTGCTCGTCGAACTGGCGGCCCTGGTCTCGCTCGGCTTCTCGGGCTACGTGAAGCACCTGCGCGACCTCGCCTACTTCATCCGGAGCGGCGGCCAGGACGACGCGGCGACCACGGTGCTGCAGAAGCTCGACACCCTCGCCGGCTCCTGGTCCCTGCCTCCGGCACTCGCCGTGCTCGGCGCCCTCCTGGCCGTCGCCCTCGCCGTGGTCGGCATCGTCCGGCGGTGGCGCACCGCGACGGAGACCGAGCGCGTCGTGATCGCGTACGCCCTCACGGCGCTCGTCGGCGCACTCGCCTTCATCGGCTGGTGGGCGACGGCCTCGCGGCTGCCGCTGTGGGTGCGGCACCCCGCCCCCGCCGTCTATGCGTTCTTCCCGGTCATCGCCGCCGTCGCCGTCTGGTCTGTCGCGCGACTTCCCCGACGCGGCGTCCTGCGCATCTTCGGTGTCGTCGCCGCGTCGCTCCTGGCCGCCGTCGTCGCCGGGGGCGCTGCCGTGCACGTCGCGTCGTCGTTCGAGCCTCGGGCGCTCACCCTCGAGCGTCAGCGAGCCGCCGTCGTGCCGCTGACCGCCTGGGTCACCGAAAACGGCGTGGAGTGGCTCGCCGCGGATCCGTGGGGCGCGGCCGTCCCGCCCATCGTGCTCACCGGCGCGCATGTCGGCCTCTTCGATGCGCCAGCGATGGCGGGCGTTCCCCGGCTCACAGGTCTCGCGTGCACGACCGAGACGCTCGTCGACAGCGACCTCTACCGGATCTGCGCGGCCCCCTAGAGAAGGGGTCCTCGCGGTGAACGAAGAACCGGCCGGACGCTGTATCAGCGACCGACCGGTTCCGAAGGACTACGGGCCTCAGAGCGCGAGACGCTCCTGGACGACCTCCGCCAGGCGTCCTGCGTAGGCGTGCACCGACTCGGCGTCGGCCGCCTCCACCATGACGCGGACGAGCGGCTCGGTGCCGGACTTGCGCAGCAGCACGCGGCCGGTGTCTCCCAGCTCGGTCTCGATGTCGCGCACGGCCTGCTGCACGACCTCGTCTTCGGAGACGCGGTCCTTGTCGACGTCGCGCACGTTGATGAGCACCTGCGGGTAGACGGTCATCACCGAGGCGAGCTCGGCGATCGTCTTCTTCTGCCGCGCCATCTCCGCGACGAGGTGAAGACCCGTGAGGATGCCGTCCCCCGTGGTCGCATACTCGCTCATGATGACATGACCCGACTGCTCGCCACCGAGGGCGTACCCGCCCTCGTTCATGTCCTCGAGCACATACCGGTCGCCGACAGCGGTCTGCCGGATCGTGATCCCGTGCTCGCGCATCGCGACGTGGAGTCCGAGGTTGCTCATCACGGTCGCGACGAGGGTGTCGTCGGTGAGGTGGCCGCGCTCCTTCATCGACACCGCGAGGATCGCCATGATCTGGTCTCCGTCGATGACCTTGCCCTCGGCGTCGACGGCCAGGCATCGGTCGGCGTCGCCGTCGTGGGCGATGCCGATGTCGGCTCCCAGACGCACGACGGCCTCGGCGAGGTTGTCGAGGTGGGTCGAACCGACCCCGTCGTTGATGTTCCAGCCGTCAGGGTCCGCCCCGATGACGGTGACTTCGGCACCCGCGTCGCGGAACGTCTCCGGCGACACACCGGAGGCCGCGCCGTGGGCGCAGTCGAGCACGACGTGGATGCCGTTCAGACGGTTCGGCAGTGAGCCGAGAAGGTGCACGACGTAGCGGTCCTCAGCGTCGGAGAACCGGTCGATCCGACCGACGCCGGCACCGGTGGGACGCAGCATCTCCCCGTGCATGGCCTCTTCGATGCGCTGCTCGACCACGTCGGGGAGCTTGCGTCCGCCTCTGGCGAAGATCTTGATGCCGTTGTCGGGGGCCGCGTTGTGCGACGCCGAGATCATGACGCCGAAGTCGGCATCGCGGTCGGCCACCAGGAACGCGAGCGCCGGCGTGGGGATGACCCCTGCTTCGAGCACATCGACGCCCGAGGAGGCGAGACCTGCGGAGACGGCCGCGGTCAGAAAGTGTCCGGAGACCCGGGGGTCCCGGGCGACAACTGCGGTGAGTCGCTTGCCCTCGGCCTTGCGGGCCTCCGCAGTACGGCCCTGGCCCAGGACGACAGCAGTCGCCTGGGCCAGGGTGAGCGCCAGGTCGGCGGTGAGGATGCCATTGGCGAGTCCTCGCACGCCGTCCGTGCCAAAGATCGGCATCGGAGCAGTGGACCTTAACGCTTCGAGTACTGAGGCGCCTTGCGGGCCTTCTTGAGTCCAGCCTTCTTGCGCTCCTTGACGCGAGCGTCGCGGGAGAGGAAGCCGGCCTTCTTCAGGGTCGGACGGTTGTTCTCCTCGTCGATGCCGTTCAGCGAACGAGCGATTCCGAGGCGGAGTGCGCCGGCCTGACCCGAGGGGCCACCACCGGAGATACGAGCGATGACGTCGTATGCACCGGCGAGGTTCAGCACCGTGAACGGGTCGTTGATGAGCTGCTGGTGCAGCTTGTTCGGGAAGTAGTCCTCGATCGTGCGGCCGTTGACCGTGATCGTGCCCGAGCCGGGGACGATGCGCACGCGGGCGATGGCCTGCTTGCGACGGCCGACAGCGGCACCGGGGACGCTGAGGACGGGGCGGGGAGCCGCCTCGACCACGTCGGTCTCCGGAGTCGACGTCGAGAAGTTCTGGGGGGTTTCGGTGGTGTCCTGGATGTCAGCCACGAGTATGTCCTTAAGTCTTTACGGCGCTTACTGGGCGACCTGGTCGAGGGTGTACGGCGTCGGCTGCTGCGCGGCGTGCGGGTGCTCTGCACCGACGTACACCTTGAGCTTGGACAGCTGCTGGCGGCCGATGCTGTTCTTCGGGAGCATGCCACGGATGGCCTTCTCCACGGCACGGACCGGGTTCTTCTCGAGGAGCTCGGCGTAGGTGACCGACTTCAGACCACCCGGGTAGCCGGAGTGACGGTAAGCCAGCTTCTTCTGGAGCTTCTGACCGGTGAGCGCGACCTTCTCCGCGTTCACGATGATGACGAAGTCACCCGAGTCGATGTGGTTGGCGAAGGTCGGCTTGTGCTTGCCACGGAGGAGGGTGGCGGCGTGCGAGGCGAGGCGGCCGAGAACGACGTCGGTGGCGTCGATGACGACCCAATCGCGCTGGACTTCGCCAGCCTTGGGAGTGTAAGTGCGCGTCACGATAGTGCTGCTTTCTTGTGTCGAACGGAGAAGTTCGTGAATCCCACTCCGGGGTGGTTCGTCCTCTCCGGCTCATCGAGCGGGAAGAGAGGGGAACACGCCAGTGGAGGGCTCACGTTCGGACGATGCCCTCTCCCGCACGCGGGTAAAGGCACCAAAGGGAAATCATACGCCACCTGGTGCGGTATGCCCAAACCGCACTGCTCAGTCGGGCTTGACCGTCACGAGGATCGGCCGGTGGTCGCTCGCGCCCTGGGGCAGGGTCGTGATGCGTTCGATCTCGAACCCGGCCGACGTCGCGAAGTCGTAGTGTCCGCGGAACACCCGATAGCGCGTGTAGGTGTGGTCGTCGCTGAGCGACAGGGCATAGCCGTGGTTGCGGACGGCCTGTCCGAGGTTCTCCTTGAAGATCGGGTAGTTGTAGTCGCCGACCATCAGCTGGGGCAGCCCTTCACCCAGCGCCGCGAGTTCGGTGAGCGCGGCGCGGATCTGGTGGCGACGCAAGGAGTTCAACGCGGTCAACGGTGCCGCGTGGAACGAGGCCACGATGAAGTCCCGGCCGTCGTCGATGTCGCGCAGTCGCGCACCGAGCACGCGTTCGTGGGCGGGCTTGGCGATCCGGTCATGCAGCGACTTCTTCAGCCCGAGCGTGCGGATGGACTGCAGGTGGTACGAACTCGACCGATAGAACAGGGCGAGGCCGAGGCGGTTGCCCTGTGTGGCGTCGGCGAGTTCGAGATCACCGATCCGCGCGGGAAGCTCGGGGACATCGCACTCCTGGAGGCAGAGGATGTCGGGGTCGTGCTCGCGGACCAGCGCCGCGAGTTCGCCCGCGGCCCGATGCTTCTGGAGGTTGTACGAGATGACCTTCATGACCGTCCCACGCTACTCGCCCCTGCTGTGCCCCGGCTCCGGATCGGCGCCTTCGCGTATCGTCGCGGACGACCGCTCAGAGTAGAATATTACCTTACACATGGTTACCGAATATGATCGACGGGTCTGAAGACCGCGGTCGACGGTATCAACGACATGTCGGAGTCGCTGCTGGGCATGATGCGTGCGATCCAGGATCTGGATCAGCAGCTCGCGGGCAGCTGACGCACGGCGGCGCCTCGAGCGGGCGGGTCGGTGACATCCACCGCCCCTCCCGCTCTGCTCTGCCCGCGCTCAGGCCAATCATTCTGACCCTCACAGCGGAAGGACTCTGACCGTGGACGTACTGCTCGACCGTGAACGCCTCCGCGAAGCTCGCGACACGCTGAAGACCGCGAAGGCCGACTTCGAGGACGCCGGCTCGATCAACGACACCCTCGAGAGCGCCATCGGCACCCCGCAGGGCAAGTCGAAGCTGCGTGACCGTGTCGGCTGGTTCGAGTCCAACTGGTCGGGCAACCGCGATGACCTCAAGGAGTCGGTCGAGAACGTCTACAAGCGGCTCGACGGGATCATCGAGGGCTGGGACGAGTGGGAGGCTCAGGCCTCCGCCGAGCTCGACAGCAAGGAGGGCGGCTCATGAGCAGTTCACCGTTCACCGGCCACGAACTGCGTCAGTTCGAAGGCATCCCCGAGACGATCGCGGCGACGGCGACGCAGTACACGAACCTCGGCGCCGCGATGAAACGCACCGCCGACACCCTGCGCGACATCGCCGCTTCGCAGATCAGCCAGGGCACCGAGAAGCTCAAGCAAGACGCCGAGAGCATCGAGTCCGACCTCCGCCAGGCGGGCATCCGCTATGAAGGAACCGGAACGGCTCTGGCCCCCTACGCGACGGCGCTGGAGACGGCGCGCGCCTGGTACACGAACAACCACCAGGAGCTGGAGTCCGCCGAGACCGCTTATCACTCCGCGGTGAGCGACCAGCAGGATGCGCTCTGGATACCGGCAGCCGACGCAGATCAGCAGTCAGAGGATCTCATGGACGCCGCGAACGCCGTGACCGCGGCTTCCGAGGCGAGAGAAGATCTGTGGCGGGCCTTCGACAGCACGTTCTCCGCGTGGGAGGCGGCCTTCGACACGGCAGCCGACGGCGTCGCTGACGCCATCGATGCCGCCGACAACGACGACGGGTTCTGGGGAACGATCGCCAGTGCTCTGGTGTACATCGGATACGCCATCATCGCGATCGCGGTCGTCGCGCTGTTCGTCGTCTCCAGCCCGTGGTCGACGATTCTCCTCGCCGCGACCTTGGCACTCTCGGCGATCCATCTGGCCGGCACGATCTACATGTACGCCAACGGCAAGGCATCGCAGTCGGATGTGCTGTGGAGCACGTTCGGCCTGGTCACCGCCGGTGTGGGTGGACTCGCCTCGCGCTCCATCCGCCTGGCGACGGCGGCGAACGGTGGAGAGGCGCTCGTGACCGCATCGCAGACGGCGTCGAAGTTCCCCTCGTTCGCGAGCGGAGTGCGCACGGCCTCGATGCCTCAGCTCAGCGGATTCACGAACCCCTTCTCGACTCTGGCGCGCGGCTCCGAGTGGGCGGCGCTGAACAAGTGGGGCACCGCCCTCGCCGACTGGGCGGCGAAGTCCGGACCGCGCAGCGCGACCATCGCGGATGCCTGGGCGGATGCCGTCCTGAGCACGGTTCCGAAGATCGGTGGAGCGGGCGTGACCTCGGTCGGCAGCTGGGTCGCGGGAGTCGCCGGAGGGTTCTACAGCAGCCCGATCAACCCGTTCTACTACTCATTCGGCCGCCCGTAGGCTGACACCGTGCCTTTCTCGACACAGCCCATCTTCGGACTCAATCGCGGCTGGCTGCCCCTGCGGCTCGGCGTCCTACGCTTGATTGCCATCCTCGCCACGATCGCGACACTGGCGCAGTGGATCGTTCCCGCCGGCGCTCGCCTCATCCTCAACTGTGGCCGGGTCTACTACTCCAACGAGTGCTTGAGCTTCGGAGATTCATTGCTGCCGTGGCCGGTGCTGAGCGTGCCCGCCTGGCTCACGATCGCGGCCGGCCTGATCGCCATCGGCTGCGCTTCCGCCTACCTGCTGCTCGGCGGGCTCGAGATCGCCGATGACATCGCCTACATGACCTTCGTGCCGCTTCTGGCGGGCTATGTCACGATCTTCATCGCCGCGTTCGAGAAGGACCCGACGGGGGTGATCTGGACCCCGGGCACTGATGGCTACCCGATCGGCTGGCATTGGATCGTCGCCCCGTTCACTCTTGTGCTCATCGCCTCGGGGATCATCGCTGCGGTGCGCATGAAGCGTCTACGTGCGGAGCGTCGGAGAAAGAGGGCGCTGCGTGTCACTGAAGGATGAGATCCTCGGCCGATTCGAGCCGACGCCGCAGGGCTACACGCTGCTCGTGCCCCCGGACTGGGGGCGGTTCGTCGCCGATGATGCGGGTCGTGACGAGCTCGTCGGCCTCCTGCGTGCGCGCTTCCTCGAGGTGCACCGCCCCGAGTTGTTCGGTCAGGCGCGCGCGGCCGTGCACCAGCAGTGGGCACAGCTACGCGAACGCGGAGCGATCGAAATCTACATGCCCGTCATCCCTCCCGTCGAGGGCGGAACGCCGATGAGCATCGTGACGGTGCCCTGGATCGCACAGGGCACCTTCGAAGAGGACGTGCACCGCCGCGCGGGCGGCGCCACGGTCGAGACCTTGGATGCCGACGACGGGACATCGGTCTACCGCTGGGAGACCGAGCGGGAAGGACGTGGATCGACCGAAGGAGTGTCCGCGCGGGAGATCTGCTACGTCCGCCCCTTCCCCGGAGCGGCCCCGCAGCGAGGCATCCTCGTCATGGCGTCGATCGTGCACCCCGGGGTCGCCGAAGCCGGCCCCGCTCTCGACGGTTTCACCGCACTCGCGGATGCGGTGGCGTCGACTCTCGTCTGGAGATTCGAGTGACCGATGCCCTTCCTTTCGGCTGGCTGCCGACGCCATTCGGTGTCGAGGAGGCCGAGGCCGCAGAACTCGCCATGGAGCTGACGCGCATCGCGGCCGATTCCGTCCCGGGCTTCATCGATGGTGACCAGGCGCGCCGGGCGATGGCCGCCACCATCGGCCGCCCGCCGATCACGGCGAACACGGTCGGCCGGGTGTGGCATGTGCTCGGCGCGGGGGCCACCG
Organism: Microbacterium aurugineum; assembly: GCF_023101205.1. NCBI lineage: Bacteria > Bacillati > Actinomycetota > Actinomycetes > Micrococcales > Microbacteriaceae > Microbacterium > Microbacterium aurugineum. Next base: position 2,664,380 of record NZ_CP078078.1, read on the forward strand.
GCGCGATCGTCGATCTCAGCGTGGTGGAGGGCACGGAATCCGTTGTCGACTCCCCCTTCGCGTTCACGGTCTCCCAGCGGACCGTTCCCTTCTCCGGAGGTCGGGCCGTGCTCTCCTTCGTCGCGCCGCGGGAACACGTGCCCGTCTCCATGATGCTGCGCGCGCAGCGCCGCGTCGGTCAACGCACGCTGGTCGCCGACGTGATCGACGCGGCCCCGGTGCTCGGATTCATCCTCGATGACGTGATCTCGCTCGTCGGCGGCACACCTCCCGCAGACGTTCATCCCGCCGTCCCGAGCTGAGGCCCGCTCCGGAGACGAGGCGACCGCTACCCGCGGTCGCGGCGAGCGCGCGTCTGCTCGGCCCGCGTCGCCAACAGGTCATCGGCGGGGTAGCCGACCTCGGTGAGGATCAGGCCGCGCGCGGCCAGCACCTTGAACTCACTGGTCCGGGTGAGCGCATCGCGCAGCACGACGAGATCATCGACGCCGAGCCGCCCCTCCCCCACGGCGGCACAGGCCCCCACGAGCGCGCGCACCATGCTGTGGCAGAACGCATCGGCCTTGACCTCGGCGACGAGCACACCCTCGGCGTCGCGGGCCCAGCGGTAGTCGAGCAGCGTGCGGATGGTCGTCGCCTCCTCGCGAGGTTTGCAGTACGCCGCGAAGTCGTGCAGGCCGATGAGGGTGCGCGCCGCAGCGTCCATGGCCTGTTCGTCGAGCCGACCGCGGACGGTCGTCGTGTCGTGCCGGCGCAGCGGGTCGAACCCGGTCCGGGCATCGGCGAGACGGTAGCGGTACCGGCGCCAGACCGCCGAGAAGCGCGCGTCGAAACCTTCCGGGGCGATCGAGGTGCGGGTGACCGTCACATCCGAGTACGCACCGAGCACGCCCCGCATGCGACCGGCGATGGTCTCGGCGGGCTCCAGCGGCGCGCGGCCCTGTCGGGACTCGATGCGCGACCACTGCTTCTCGTCGAGGTCGACATGGGCCACCTGACCGCTCGCGTGCACGCCGGCGTCGGTGCGTCCGGCGACGACGAACTGCACGTCGGAGCCGACGATCCGGGCCAGGGCGGCTTCCAGAGTCCCCTGCACGGTGCGGAGCGTCGGCTGCTTCGCCCACCCGCGGAAGTGGGTGCCGTCGTAGGCGATGTCGAGCCGGATGCGCACGCAGCAAGCCTAGGACAAGCGCCCCGGAGCCGATGGGCGCCGCTCAGCGTTCGACCAGGATCCCGTCTTCGTCGCTGTACAGATACGATCCTTCTTCGAGTTCGTCGTAGAGGTCGGCGGTGGCGACCGTCATCCTCAGATGCCGCCGTCGATGGATCGGATCGTCACCGCGGGCTCATCGGGCACCATCACCTGGGTGTCGCGGTTCAGGCTCTCACCGCGGAAGAAGCGCTTGGACCGGGGGAACAGGTACCAGACGAACATCAGCACCAGGCCGAAGGCGAGGGAGCCGACGCCGATCACGAAGGTGCCGCCGATGCCGAACAGCACGGTGTAGCCGTAGTCCACGTCCCACATGTCGATCGCGGACTGCACGAACGCCCAGGTCAGCATGAGCCCGCCGAGCAGGGGGAACAACCCCTTGAAGAAGAACTCACGCGCCGAGGCGGTCAGGTCCTTGCGGAAGTACCAGACGCTCGCGAAACCGGTGATGGCGTAGTAGAAGGCGATCGCGAGACCGAGCGACAGGATCGAGTCCTGCAGGATGTTGTCACTGATCAAGGTCATGCCGATGTAGTACACGGAGGCGACCACGCCCATGACGATCGTCGAGAACGACGGCGTCTTGTACGTCGGGTGCACCTCCTTGAATTTGGCGGGAAGCGCGCGATAGACCCCCATCGCGAGCGTGCCACGGGCGGTCGGCAAGATGGTGGTCTGCGTCGACGAGATCGCCGAGATGATCACCGACACGACCAGGACCCAACCGAACGGTCCGAGGAGGCCGTCCTTGATCGCGAGGAAGAAGTCGTCGGCGTTCGCCTCGTTGCCGAGTCCCGTGCCGTCCTCCCCCAGGCCGGCGTACATCATCGCCGCGATCGTGACCGCGACATACGTGAAGAGGAGGATGACGGTGGTGAGCAGTGCGGCGCGACCGGGAATGCGCTTCGGGTCCTTCGTCTCCTCGTTCAGCGCGAGGCAGGTGTCCCAGCCCCAGTAGATGAAGAGCGCGAGGAGGATCGCCTCCGTGAAGCCAGACCAGTCGGTGAAGGCGAACGGGTTCAGCCACTCCCAGTCGAACGGGGTCGGGTTCGGGGCCGTCCCGGCGAAGAACTGCCACAGCGCCGTGACGACGAAGATGGCCAGCGCCAGGTACTGGATGCCGAGCAGGATGTTCTGGATGCGCTCGCCGATCTCGACACCGCGCCAGCTCACCCACGTCATGGCGGCGATGAAAGCGACGGCGACGACGACGACGCGCCAGTCGTTGTTCTCCAGGTCCTGTCCGATCAGCGACCAGAAGTAGACCGAGGCGATCTGGGCCAGGTTCGCGAGCACGACCATGCCGGCGACCGCGACGCCCCAGCCGCCCATCCAGCCGACCCACGGCCCGAAGGCCTTGGTTCCCCAGGTGAAGGTGGTGCCGCAGTCGGGAACGGCGTTGTTGAGCTCACGGTAGGCAAAAGCGATCAGGAGCATCGGGACGAACGCGATGATGAAGGCGATCGGAGCCTGAGCCCCCACCGCGAGCACGACGAATCCGAGCGTCGCGACGAGCGAGTAGACGGGGGCGGTGGAGGCGAGACCGATGACGGTGGATCCCCACAATCCCAGTGTTCCCGCAGCGAGACCCTTGCCATCGGGTCGTTCCAGGTGAATCGGCGTCGTTGCTGCCATGTCAGAACAGTAAGGCCACCGCGGTTATCGCGTCAACGGGTTTCTGAAACCGTCAGAATTCGAAGCAAGAGACCGCCTCCCACGACGGAATCCGCAAGTTCAGTCCCGTCCGAGCATGCCGTCGGCGTGGTCGGCGACCCACTCCATCAGCGGGAGCATCCGCTCCATCAGGTCGCGACCGAGCGGTGTCAGGCTGTATTCGACGTGGGGCGGCACGGTCGGCAGCGACTCCCGGTGCACGAGTCCGTCATCGGCGAGGGTGCGCAGCGTCGAGGCGAGCATCTTCTCGCTGATGCCGTCGACCTCACGACGCAGCGCACCCCAGCGGTGTGTGCCATCGGACAGGCACGACAGGACCAGGACGCCCCACTTGCTCATGATGTGATCGAGGACGACACGTGTGCCGCAGTTCTGATCGAAGGCGAAGGGTGTCGATTCCTTGATCTGCGCGAAACTTACCGTTATGTGGGTACCTTACTTCAAAGTGGGTACCCGCAGATTGGAATGCCGAATCACCACCCCGGGGTTGTCGAGTGTGTCACCTACGAAAGGATCCCCATGACCATCCTCGTCACCGGCGCGACCGGCAACCTCGGCCGCCTCATCATCGACAGCCTCCTCGAGCGCGGCGCGGACCCGCAGTCGATCGTCGCGGGTGCGCGCGACACGACGAAGGTCGCCGATCCACGCGTGCGCAGTGTTCACCTCGACTACACCGACGCCGCCTCCGTGGCCGCAGCCGTCGACGGCGTCGACACGGTCATCCTGGTCTCCGGCTCCGAGGTCGGCCAGCGCGTTCCCCAGCACCGGACGGTCATCGACGCGGCGAAGGCCGCCGGTGTCACCAAGTTCGTCTACACCAGCGCTCCGAAGGCGACCTCGAGCGACCTCGTCCTGGCACCGGAGCACAAGGCGACGGAAGAGCTCATCGCCGCCGCGGGACTGCCCGCGGTCATCCTCCGCAACAACTGGTACACCGAGAACTACGCCGCCGACCTCGCACGTGCTGCCGAGACCGGGGTGCTCACCGCAGGCACCGGAGACGGACGAGTCGCGTCGGCCAGCCGCAGGGACTTCGCGGAGGCCGCCGCCGTCGTCGCACTCGAAGACGGTCACATCGGAGAGGTCTACGAGCTGGGCGGCGACGTCGCCTGGACGTACTCCGATCTCGCGGCGGCCTTCTCCGAGGTCACCGGGCGCCCGGTGACTTTCGTCCCGGTCTCCTCGGACGATCAGGTCGCGGCACTCCGCGACGCCGGGCTCGACGAAGGCACGGCCGGCTTCGTCGCCGCGCTCGACGCCGGGATCAAGGGTGGCGCGCTCGCCGACACCGACGGCACGCTCGCCCGCCTGATCGGCCGTCCGACCACTCCGCTCGTCGAGGGCCTGCGCGCGGTCGCCTGAGCTGCACCGCAACCGAGTGCCGCTCCCCGCCGGGAACGGCACTCGGTTGCCTCATCCGCCGCTACGTCGTCGCGCGGGACTGGACGTGCACCACGGTGAGTGTGATGCTGTCGTGTCCCACACCGCGCGTAGCGAGGAGCGCGGCGACGGCGGCATGGACGGCGCGCAGGGTCTCGCCCGAAGGGGCGTCCTCATCCACACCGATCGACGCCTCGACGGCGACGCCGTCGCCGGCCGGGGCCACCGCCACGATCGGTTCGTCGTCCTTGCGCACGCCCAGGGCCGCGGCCCCCACGCGCAACAGGTTGGAGACCAGGGACCCTGACCGATAGACGTTCCGGACACCCGGTGTCGTCCGTATCGTCTCCTCGATCGACGCGGCCAGCTCTGCGCAGGCTTCGGGCGTCATCATCGCTCGTCGGTCCATGACGACACCTCCCGGATGTCTCGGATCGCGATGTCGATCGCGACGATGTTGAGCTCGGTGTGTGCGCGGAGGCTGCGGTCGACCTCGTTCCTCAGCCGCTCGGCGACCACCGGTATCGACTGCCCGTGCATCGCGCTCGCATCGATCTCGACACGGATCGGGGCGTTCGCGGTCGTGACGTCCCCGTCGAGTCGGCACCGTCCGACCAGCAGTCCGGGCACCACCTTCTCCGCGGCGCGGATGAGGCCACGCACGGCACCCTCGGTGATCCCGAGGTCCACGTCCGGGTCGATGGAAGCGAAGGGAATGCGACGGCCGGCACGGGCGTCGATCGCGATGCCGCTGAGGATGCGGTCCACCCAGCTCTCGTCGACCTCCGGCTCAGCCGCGGTCTCCGCCGCGATCAGTTCAGCGCCGAGTCCATGCAGGCGCTCCAGCGCGTCGAGCGCCAGCTGACAGCCGGGCGACTCGTCGATCGAACGATCGGCGGGCTGCCTCCCTGCCTCCAGGTAGTCGGTGAGCTCGTCGAGTGTGTGCCCGTCGAGATCGGTCGGCGCCAGGCTGAGCCGGCGGGCCTTCGGCGTCTCTTTGTCGTCGGTCATCGCCACTCCTCCATCCGTACGATCATGAATCTGCGGGCTCGAGCGAGCAGCCCCCTTGACGTCGAGACCGGAATTCCGAGCTCTTCGGAGATCTCCTCGTACGAGTAGCCGCCGATCTCCCGCAGGATCCAGCACTCCCGCTGCGCGTCGGGCAGTTCTCGAAGAGCTGCCCCGAGCGCCGCGACCCCCGCTCGCACCTCGACCACTGCGGACGGTGACGCGTGCAGCGGTGCCGGCCTGTCGATCGAATCGATGTCGACGGCGGGCCGGGTCGCGCGGATGCGGTCGACCGCTTTCCTGCTCACGATCCTCATCAGCCAGCTCTTCACCTTGGCCGGATCGTCGAGCTCGCCGAATCGCTGCCAGGCGGTCACGAACGTCTCCTGCACGATGTCGTCCACATCGGCTGAGGCGTTCAGCATCCGCTGCGTGTATGCGCGCATCATCGGCGAGTACCGACGCACGAGGACCGCGAACGCCTCGACGTCCCCATCCATCGCACGACCGGCGACGATGGCGTCGTCCGCGTGCTCGAGCGCCCTGCGAAAGCGTTCGTCTTCCATCCACCCCACCCCTCGATCCGCCCCTCTAGGCAATTCGGAACGGACGCCCGATCAGATCGGATCATTTCCCGCCTATCCGCGCGAGATCGGGGAGAGGCTCGCACGAGCCTCTCCCCGTACCCGTCACTTCTTGAACGCGTCCTTGACGTCCTCTGCCGCGTCACGGACACCGCCCTTGGCCTGCTCGGCCTTGCCTTCGGCGACGAGCTTGTCGTCGTCGATCACCTTGCCGACGGTCTCCTTCGCCTTTCCGGCGATCTTCTCCGCAGCGGCCTTGATCTTGTCTTCTGCGCCCATGGCGTCTCCTTTCCTCAGCGACCCCGGGTTCGAGGTCGGATAATCACGCGGGGTCTCCGCGTGTTGGTCTCTTGCGGCGGTCACACCGCCTACTGCACCCTCGTGGGCGACCGGAACGCATCGCGCCACCGGCGATCCGACAGATGCACCAGGATCGGGATGCGGGCGCCCAGGAGGTGGTCCCACTCTCGGACGGCCTTCTCCGTCGCGGCGACGATCGCACCGAGGGGAGCGCCGGGCCGCACGGTGATCGCCAAGGCGACGGCATGCTTCCTTCCGACGCGGTATGCAGCCGCGCGGGCGGAGAGCACGTCGGGTCGGCGGATCAGCGGGTCCGTCAGCACCTCCTCGGCCACGTTCCGATCGACCGTCGTCCGTCCGCCTGCGCCATCGACCTCGAGCACGGCCTTCGCCCTGCCGCGTCTCCGCGTGGCGAGGAAAGCGATGAGGGCGATGACGAGGAGCACGGCCGCTGCCGCTATGAGCAGCACGACAGTGGATACCGGGCCGACGCCCGGGATCTGCCATGTCCACGTCGCAGCGGTCTCCACCGCAGCCGACATCACAGATGCCGGGCGCCGAAGCCACGGGGGCGCGTCCCCGCCGGCGAGCACCCCCGCGGCGAGGGCGAGACCGCCCACCGCCAGCAGGATCGCGCCGGTGACGAAGAGGAGCAGTCGATTCATCAGGCGATTCGTGGCGTTCATGCGATCACTCCGTGCGCATCCACGCTGACGCGAGCGACCGCGACGAATCCGATCCCCGAGAGCACGTCCTTCACAGCCGTCTCGGCTCCGAACCGATCGACGGGGACACCACTGGTGGGGGTGATCCTGACCGCGACGTCACGCCTGCCGACGGTCACGGCTACGCGTCCACGATCGACGCCCACGCGTCGGGCCACGGCCTCGGCGACCGAGTCCGCGATCACCCCGTCGTCCACGAGCAGAGCGGTGCGCTCGGTCGTTCGCGCACGACGGTGGCGACGTCCCGGCAGGACCGCGAGCGCGAGGAGCACGAGAGCGAGAAGCACGACGAGTACGCCCACCCCGAAGGGCACGGCCTGTGCCGTTGCTCCTGCGGCGAGCGCATCGAACTCTCGAGCGACCCTGTCACGGAAGCCCGCGTCGACGACCCACCACACTCCTCCCGCGAGGAGAGCGAGGCCCGGCACGACGCCGATCGATGCGACCACCGCAGCCGGGATGGTGCGGGGCGCGTGCGTCTCCCGACGGAGCACGCGCCGGTATATCGCCTGTTCGTTCGTCATCTCACCCTCTTCTCCGTGCTGCGGCGGACGCCCGAGTATCGGATGTCCACGGTGCTGACCTCACGACCGGCCAGCGTCTGCATCTTCTCGATCAGGTCCCGCCGAAGCTCTTCGCCGCTGTCGACCAGGTTCAGCCCGTGCTTCGGCGCCACCGGGACGGCGACCGAGATCCGCACGGCGCCTCGCCGGTCGGACAGCTGCACCCCGACGTCACGGGTCGACACCCGAGCGACGTCGTGCACGATGCCGACGGCGAGTCGTTGCAGCGCACGGGCCGTGATGGTCGTCGTCCCCACGACGACGTCCTCCGGCGCCGGAGCCGCCTCCTCGTCGGTCATGACGAGGAGCGCCGGCCTCGGAAGACCTCGGCGAGTGCGCGGACGTCGAGCCGGCCGTCGATGATGCGGCCGGCGACCGCTCCGAGCAGCATCGCCAACGCCACGAGCAGGAACGCCCAGAACCCCAGGGCCACCCAGGTGAGCGCCAGCACTGCGGCGGCCGCCGCGCCGATCACCGATGCATTCACTGGACTCGCGCCTCCTGCGTGCCCTCGTCCTCGTCATCGGAGGGGATGTGCACGTCGTTCACGGTCACGTTGACCTCGGCGACCTCCATGCCGACCAGCTCCACCATCGCGCGGTGGATGGCCGCGCGAACCTCGTCCGCGACCTTCTGGAGCGAGACCGGGTACTCCGCGACGATCGTCACGTCGACCGCGACCTGCGTCTCGCCGACCTCGACGCTGATCCCCTGAGAGAGATCGGTCGTGTTGAGCGCGTCACGGATCGCACCGACCATTCGGGCGGCTCCCCCGCCGAGCGCATACACGCCCGCCACTTCGCGTGCGGCGATGCCGGCGATCTTCGCCACCACCGCGTCCTCGATCGTCGTCTTGCCCGCAGCAGTCCCCGACTGCGGTGCGACGACCTGAGCCTTGGGCTGGGCGCCACCAGTCACGTTCGCCATCTTGAGCTCCTTCATCCATGTCTCCGCCTCCGTTGAGGAGTGCGGGCCGCAGGTCAGCGACACCCCTAAGACGGATGCCGACCGAGAAACGTCACAAAATGATCCGAAGAGGTCTCGGGCATCTGTCAAGGGGCTCCCCCTCCGGGCGCCGATCGCGCAAGCTTCACCGTGGGGACAGCTAGGAGAATGATGGAGCACGATCCGGACCGAAGGTTCAGCCTGGTGCAGGTCACGGCGACCGACTGGGCGATCCACGATCTGCACTACCCGACGGACGACCACCGCCGCGTCGTCTGCACGATCTTCGAAGATGCCCCGACCGAGGTCGAGGTCCTGTGGCGGCGCGACCTCCCGCTCGCGTTGCGCTACTCATCCGCGGAAGAGGTCCTGCACGCGGTGCGACGGTTCCAGGACGCCTCACGTGCGACGCGTCCGATCCAGATCCCGCATCACCCGCCGCCACGGCGATCGGATCCCGGTCGGAACCCCTTCCGCTGACACGCGACCGCCCGGTGTGCTCAGCTGCCGGTGGCGCGCTGCGCCGCGAGTGCCCAGACCTGTTCGATGGGCGTGAACCCCTCTTCACCGTCCGGACCGTGGAACCCCTCGACGAAGCGCCCGATGTCGGCCTGCCAAGAATCGTTCGCCGGGGAGGCCTCGACGATGCGCATCGTCGCCTCGAAGTCGTCGCACTCGACGAGGTGGAAGAGGTTGCGCCCCGAGCGCCAGATGGTCCAGTCGTGGATCCCCGCGACGTCGAACAGGTCGCGCAGAGAATCCGGGATCCGAGCGTGATGGGACCGATAGTCCTCGATCGCCCCCTCGGCAATCACTGAATGCAGGGCGATGCGCATGCTTCTCCTCGTGACGACGTCCACAGGACATGATGTCCGCGCGCCGAGAGCCTGTCAAGGGAAAGGTCGGATGTCTGGGTGGTCAAAGCTGGTTGACTGTGATTTCAGTGGGTTTGGGGCATGATGACCATGTGGAACCATTGAGAGGCATCGCGTTCGCTGGCTATCGGAGCTTCGCTTCAAGTGAACTGATGGTGCTCGCGCCCCTCGCAAAGATCAACCTGATCGCGGGACAGAACAACACAGGGAAGTCGAATGTGCTCCGCGCCGTGGCGAGCGCTCTAGGCGCTGACGTCGGCCCTGGAGCGTGGGATCGACCGCTTGGTGATGCCGAGCATCGACCTGTGCGGCTCGTTGCGCACGATCGAGCTTCGGTCGCTGATTGGCTTGATTCCTCGGGGCGTGTCCGAGCGTTCGATGAGAAGCTAAACGACTTCATCTCCGCGATGAAACTTGAGGTCGGCGAAGCTTCAAGTCGGTACCTGTGGCTCGGAAGCGTACCGGGCGAGGTCGTCGACGGGCTCTATCAGGAGTGGGCGCAGGCTATCGGCCGCGACCATTTCGCGTCTGAACTATCTGGCGCCTTGACTAACACCACCGGCGGCGGTCACGGCGGTGATGCCCGCAGGGTGATCAACGTGCTTGCGTCTCGGCAACCCAAGCATCCACCGGTGTTCCGGGTTGAAGGTATACGTGAAATATCGGACTCGAGCGACGATGAGCCCGACTTCAACGGCCGTAGTATTAAACGCAGGTTGCTTGAGCTCCAAGCGCCCAGTACGCAACGGCTAGCCGACAAAGAACTGTTTCAGTCCATTCAAGAATTCGTTCGTGCGGTGATGGACGACGATACCGTAACCATTGACGTACCTCACGACCTGTCGACGATTCATGTAACCCAGCAAGGTCATACCCTTCCAATCGAATACGTAGGTACCGGCGTTCATGAGGTGGTGATTTTGGCTGCCGCAGGTACGATTATCCAAGATTCTGTGGTCTGCATAGAGGAGCCGGAGGTTCACCTCCACCCAATGCTGCAACGCAAACTCCTGCGTTATTTAGCTTCTAGCACCTCGAACCAGTACTTCATAGCAACTCACTCCGCACATATGTTGGATTCTGAGTTGGGCGCGATCTTTCATATCACTCGCTCGGGTGGCACGTCCTCAATCCGCTATGCGGGATCCGCGAGCGAGCGAGCTGCGGTATGCGCAGATCTGGGGTATCGGCCGTCCGATCTCGTACAGACGAACGCGGTGTTGTGGGTGGAGGGTCCATCGGATCGCACCTATCTCAAGCACTGGATTGAGAAGATCAAACCGGGAGTTTTCGTCGAGGGACTGCACTATTCGATCATGTTCTATGGTGGATCTCTCCTAAGCGAACTTTCTCCACTAGATCGGGATGAGGTGGACGAGTTTATCTCTCTGCGCTCTCTGAACAGATACATGGCCGTCTTGATCGATTCCGATCGTCGTCGGTCAGGCGCGAAGCTGAACGCCAGCAAGCGACGGGTTATCGAGGCGCTGCGTCAAGACTCGGAGACGAGCGTCGCCTGGGTCACAGCTGGCTACACGATCGAGAACTATGTTCCTGAGAGCGTTTTGTCTGAGGCAGTCAAACGATCGCACCCGAGCGTTTCTTCCAAAAGGTTCGAGCCGCAGACGCAGTGGTCTAATCCTCTAGCCCCTGACCGAATCGGCGTTAAGCGCCCGAGTAAGACCGCTGTCGCAAGAGCTGCGGTGCAGTCATGGGGGGATGAGTGGCCTCTGAACCTCAAGAGGCAGGTCAACGCGGTGATCGCTCTCATTGAGCGTGCGAACGCCCACACATAACGGTGTCGCGACCGCCTCCGCGGTCGTAGCCGCGCAAGCACCCGAGCGGGCACTCTGCGATCTCCTCAAGCCTGGCCAGCGTCGCATTCACTTCAAGCGTGACAGCCGACGCCGTCAGCCCCTTTCGCGCATGTGCGCTCTCAACGTGCGCATGTCTGTCTGGGACGTGAAACAACGATCCGAAAACGAGGTTCGCCCACTCTCACCTGGCGCTCGATGTGGAGGCCGTCCGTGCTGGGGTCGGGCAACTGATCATCGAACGAGACGATTCTCTGCAACGTGCCGATCGGCTTCTGTCGCCGAAGTGATCCCGTCTCGCTCGGTCATCAGGGATGCAGTGTCGGCATGTCGCTCCACATGAGCATCCGCTGCCCTTGGGTAAGCGATGCCGTCGCCTGGTGCTACTCGAACGGGGGCGATTGGATACGTCGCGTCGGCACGATTGTCGAGTCCCGGGTCACCCGGCTGTAGAAACACGTGAGCCTGGCTCGTCATACCATCCGGAAGACTGCCAGGCTCCGAGGGCTACTGCCCGCCGTAATGGAAGTCTAACTTGTGCACGCTGCAACGGGGCAGCAGCCGGAACGGCGGTACCGATGTCGGTCGTCACAGCTAATCTCCTCACATGACCGTGAGATGCCCCACAGCCCGCGTTGTGATCAGCTCCGAGGCTGAAGCGATCGCAGCAGCCCGACGCGCGCACAAACCGGTACGCGCGATGCGATGCCACTACTGCGGATGGTGGCACGTCGTCGGAATCGGCTCGCCACTGGAGCGTCCGTCGAGGCCCCGTAGGCGCCGCTAAGCATCTGTCGTCGTCGCGCCGTTGACCGTCACGAGAGCTGCACAACGTCCGCAGCAGCATCCCAGATCCCGCTCCAGATACGACAAAACCCCCGGAAATCCGGGGGTTTGAATCTGTAGCAGGAGCGGGGCTTGAACCCGCGACCTCACGATTATGAGTCGTGCGCTCTCACCAACTGAGCTACCCTGCCGCACGGCATCCATCCGTGTGAGAAGAATGCTGCGAGCCCCGAGTCAGGATTGAACTGACGACCCCTTCCTTACCATGGAAGTGCTCTGCCACTGAGCTATCGGGGCGTGCTGCCCGCGCGGGGCAACCGTACGAGAATACCATCACTGTGGCGTCCCCATGAAATCGAGGCGGGTCAATACGAGGTTCGACCAGCGTTCGCCTTGAGCCACGGCATCGGATCGATGGTCGATCCGTTGACGATGAGTTCGAAGTGCAGATGAGCGCCGTACGAGCGGCCGGTGTTGCCGGTCTTACCGACGATGTCGCCGACCTTCACGGTGTCGCCCGCCTTGACCTGCAGAGACCCGTACTGCATGTGCGAATAGTGGCTGGTGATGACCTGGCCGTCGATGACGTGGTCGATGTAGACCGTGACACCGTAGGCGGCGCCCTGCTCCGTCGCGATGCGGACGGTGCCGTCGGCGATCGCCTGGATGGGCGCACCGTCGCCGGGGACGAAGTCGATGCCCTCGTGCAGACGCCCGCTGCGCATGCCGTATCCGTAGCTCATGCCGACCCCGACGAGGAACGGCCACTGGATGGCGGCGTCGGGGTCGTTCGTGAAGACCTCACCCGAGTAGTTGATGCCCTGCTCGGCGGCGACCTCGACCAGCGAAACCGTGCTGAAGTCATCCGAACGAGCGAGAGACTCGTTCTCGACTGCGCCCGGTGCGACGAACGCCTGGATCTCTGCGGCGGCGGAATCCTTCGCGTCGGAACCTGCGGACGAGACCAGCGAGGTCGCTGACATCGCAGTGCGGCCCTGCACCGCAGCCACAGCCTCCGCGGGAAGCGTCATGGACACGGCGAGGAGTCCGGCGAGACTCATCACTCCGACGGTCGCCCCGACGGTGACGAGCTTGCGGATGCTGCGTGGACGGCGCGGCCCGACGTGCGCGGACTCGGGCTCGGAGGACTCGCTCGCCTCCGCGGGCGCGGGCGCGTGCGTGGCCGATGTCCGGACGGACGCCGGAACAACAGGAACCGAGCCCGTGCGGAAGGCGCGCGATGCGCGCTCGAACTCGTCGACATCGTCTTCGGGCGCGGCCGCCGCGACGGGTTCCGCCGGTGCCGGCGACTCGACGGAAGGCGCGACCGTGTCAGGATCTGCGGCATCGACGGAGTCGGCTGCAGTGTCGACGACGACCGGTGATGCCGGGACGTCGGCGATGATCGGCGCGGGAGTCGTGGCGATGAACGGCTCGGCCGGAACCTCGGCGGCGTCCGCGCCGGCTGCCTGGCGCTGGCGAGCAGCGCGACGAGAGAGAGGAGCGACGGCGGCGAGGGCGACGGCAGTGGAGTCAGCCGTGGAGAGGGGTCCCGTCGTTCCCGCCGCAGAGGCCTCGGAGGCCGCGATGCGGAGTCGGCTGGACCGGCGCGTGGGCGCAGAGGCAGCCTCGGGATTCTCGAAGGGCAAAGCGTTTCTCTCGGGTCGTGCGTCAGCTCGGGGGCGCAAACTCAAACTCTCACCTTCGGGTGGTGAGAGTAACGATCGGGTAAAACACTACCCTGGCCACCCTGGGAAAGCCATGGATCATTCACTTTTCCGTTCCCAGGATCGCGAGCAGTCGGTCGTGCACGGCGCGTCCTGCCGCGACGAGCATGGGCCGCGGGGATTCGACGTCGGTGCGTGACACGACTCCACCGGCCTCCGACACCAGGAGCCCACCGGCGGCATGGTCCCACGGACGCAATCCGCGCTCGAAGTAGCCGTCGAGCCGCCCCGCAGCGACATACGCGAGGTCGAGAGCGGCCGCTCCCATGCGACGGACATCACGTGCCATCGGCATCACCCGCGCCACCGTGGCGAGGTCGCCTTCATGGGTTGCAGGGTCGTAGCCGAAGCCGGTACCGAGGAGCGCTCCGGCGGGCGTCTCCGCCGTGACCGAGAGCCGGGCGCCGTCTGACCACGCACCGTGACCGAGGGCTGCGGTGAACATCTCACCGAGCGCGGGCGCGTTGACCGCGGCGGCGAGAGCTTCCCAGGATTCGGGGTCGGGCTCGCCTCGGACGGCGGCGATGCTGACGTTGTAGGCCGGGATGCCGTACGCATAATTGACGGTGCCGTCGATCGGGTCGACGACCCAGGTGATCCCGCTCGTTCCGACCTCGGCCCCGGACTCCTCACCGAGAAAGCCGTCCTCCGCGCGGGCAGCGCGCAGGCGATCGCGGATGAGCGCCTCGACCTCGCGGTCCGCTTCCGTGACGATGTCCGCGAGCGTCGACTTGGTCGCCGCCAGACGCACACCCTCTTGTCGGCGTCTGCGCGCGAGGTCTCCCGCTTCGCGCGCGATCTCCGTCGCGAGTTCGCCGAGCTCTCCGGCGAGGGTCACGGCGCGGGCTGCTGCGGCGCGGGCGGTTGCGGCGCGGGCGGTTGCGGCGCGGGCGGAGGAGGCGGGAACGCAGAGGGCTCTTGCCTCGGCGCCGGGGGCTGCTCCACGGCACCAGGTGTCGGCGGCATCGTATGCACCCCGGGGGCCTGCGGCGGCGCGGGTTGTGCGTACGCCTGCTCCACCGGCTGCGGCACGACGGGGAAGCTCGCGGCCGGGGCCGCCGGAAGCGACTGCTGTGCCGTGACCGTCGGGTACCCGGTGTAGTACGCCGTCCAATCGGGCGACGAGTCGGGAAGCACCGGCAGCGGGGTGATGCCGTCGGCATAGGTCGGCCAGGACGGCGCGGATCTGACGCCCGGCGTGGCCGGTGTCTTCTTGGGCGCGAAGAGCGCGTTCAGGAGCGGGATGAGCGTGGTGCCGACGGCGACGAGGATCGTGAGGGCGACGACGATCCGCCAGTACAGGGCGCCGTACTCGAACGTGTTCGGGAAGGCGAGGAAGAACACGAGCATGCCGACGAGTCCGCCGAGGAAGGTGATCGTGACGATGTAGATGACTCGTGTGAACGTGGTGACGTAGCGCTGGGCAGCCGGTGTGAACAGTCGCACGTGGACGAGCGCGAGCTGGAGGATGCCGATGACCAGCAGCAGTTGGAAGAAGCGCTCGGCGCCGAAGTACATGCCGTCTTCGGGGAGCCAGATCTTGACGGCGCCGACGAGGAGCGCGACGATCCAGCTCACCATGCTGGCCAGCTGCAGCCAGTCGGGACGGTTCGGGGCGAGCCCGGCCTCGGCGATCGCGATCCCCGCGAAGGCCGCCAGGAGGAGGATCGTGAGGAAGGCTCGGCCGATCAGTCCGTCCTGATCCCCGATGAGCACCCAGACGACGCAGACCAGTGCAGCGGCGATCAGAGCGCCGATGGCGATCCAGAGAGAGCCTCGGATCAGCAGCGACATGTTCTTCTTCTCACCCTGCGGCTGCGGTGTGGTGATGTCCGGCTGGGACATGGCGATCCTCTCGTCGAGCGGCGATGCCTTCATCCTGCCACGCCCACCGCCGGATACCGCGGCCACCGCACGGGTTGGGGAAAGTCACCATCCGCACGGGGCGGAGCAGAAGAAGTCAGCCGGCCCTCTTGGCTGCCGAGGCGGCGAATGCCGACACCCGCGCCTGCGCGTCCGGAGTCTCCAGCGCGGCGCCGATCGATCGGGCCTCCTCGCTCAACTGCTCGGCGAAGGAGCGTTCGGGCTGGGAACGGACCAATCGCTTCGCGTGCCCGTACGCGTCGGCGGCTCCCGCCAGCCAGAAGCGGGCGATCTCCTCGCCACGCGCTCGCACCAGGGCGGCCTCGGCCACGGAATCCTCCCCCTCGACGACCTCGGCCACGAGTCCCCAGTCGAGCGCCTCCGAGGCCGACAGCAGACGATCCTGCAACACCAGCTGCAGTGCGCGCCTCTGGCCGACGGCGCGCGCGAGCTGGGCCGACACCGAGAGGTCGGGCGTCAGGCCGATGTTCGCGTACAGGCTCCCGAGCTTCGACCGCGAGCCGACGACCGCATAGTCGCTCGAGAGCAGGATGCCGAGGCCCCCGCCCGCCGTCGTGCCGTGCGCGGCGGCGACCACGGGAACCGTCGATTCCGTGAGGGAACGGATACCGGTGTTGATGACCTCGGCGAGCGCGGTGATCTCCGCGCCGGAAGCTCCCATGGTCGTGGCCATGTCGATCACATCGCCCCCCGCGCAGAAGGCGGGGCCGGACGCATCGATCAGGATCGCCTTCACGTCGGCGCGCGATGTCGCCTCGGCGGTCGCGTCCTTCCACGCATGTGCGAGGTCGGCGTTGAACGCGTTGAGGCGGGCAGGGCGGTTCAGCGAGAGCCGGGCCATCCCCTCTTCGACGGCGAACAGGATGGCATCACTCATGGCGTCTCCTTCGAGCACAGGACGTGTGGGTCCAGCGTAGCCGCGATCAGCTGCGCTCCCAGACCTGCGAGACGAAGCGCTCCATCCGGCGGTGTGTCCCGTCCAGGCGCAGGTCGGCCTGCCCCGGTGCCCTGACCTCGTTCGGTGCCAACGGGTGCGCGAGACGTACGTTCTCGTGGCAGGAGAGGTCGGCGCACATGTAGGCGCCGACCGAATCGCCGCGCCGCCCGGCCTGGCCCGAGCGGCGTGCGGAGAACAGGGAGATCTGGTTGCCGGGCTGCATCGTGTGGCAGATGTCGCACATCCCCGATCGTCCGCGCCCGGGCTCGGTGGCCCGGAGCACGATCCCGACGACCGTCTCCTCCAGCGGGATCAAGACGTAGCCGCGGCGGCTCGCATTCGGATCCGACCAGGCGAAGAAGTCGAGGTAGTCCCAATCGACGAGCAGGAAGTCATGCGGCATCTCCATGATCCGCAGCTCCTCCGCATCCGCGTTGACGAACGATGCCCGGACGTCGGCTTCGGTGAGCGGTCGCATCGCTCCAGTCTACGAACGCCTGCCAGCCAGGGCTTCACGCACGGCAAGACGCCCCTCGACCCATTCGACAGGCATCGGGTCGGTGATCCCCCCGACGAAGTGCCCGTCATCACCACGGTTGCGGAAGGCGAACAGCAACCATCGCCCATCGTCGCGGCGGCGCAGGAGCCTGCCCACGTAGAGGTCGTCACCGGTCAAGGGTTCGGCGCGAGAGATGTCGAAGGGTCCGAGCACACTGTCCGCGGCCACCGCCCATGTGCCGCCCGCAGCCGGCCTCCGCGACGGCATCGAGTGCTCCGCCAGGCAGGAGAACAGGAGAACGGGGCGACCGTCGACGACCTCGACCTGAACGACCTCCAACTGCCCGAACCCGTCGTCGGAGGGCACGCTCAACGGCTCACGCAACTCCCACTCGCGAAGATCGGCCGACCACGCGTGGCCGATCACTCCCCTGCCCTCGACGGGTCCATGAGGTGCACGAGCCGTGACGTACATGTGCCACCCGTCGCCCTCGGGGTCGGGGAAGACCCACGGGTCGCGGAAGGCCTCGTCGTGCCACGCGCCACTGTCGACCGTCTCATACCAGGGGGCCTGCGCGTTCAGCACCGGATGCGGTGCCTTGTGCCACTCGACGAGGTCTGACGAGGTGGCATACCCGATCGACTGGATGTTCTTGCCTCCGCCGCTCAGGCTCGCACCGGTGTAGAAGAGGAACCACGTCCCGTCCGGGTGCCGCACCGTCGAGCCCGTCCAGGTGGCGAGGTCGTCGAACGCAGGAGCGTCACCGCGCACGAGCGCATCCGGTCCCCGTGTCCACTCGACGAGGTCGAGCGAGGTCGCGTGACCGATCGAGGCGCGGTAGTGGCGCTGTTCCGGGTCGTGCAGCGCGCGCGAGGCGTAGAGGAAGAAGAGGTGGTACTGCTCGCCGTCGTCGGCGAACCAGAAGTCCCATACCCACGAGTCGGGAAGGTCGAACACGGTGTTTCCTTTCACCCTTTCACTCCGCTCGCGGCGATCGAGCTGACGAAGGCGCGCTGGAAGATCAGGAAGACGATGAGCACGGGGATCGTGATCATCGACGTGTACGCCATGACCTCACCCCAGGCGGTGTTGAGTTGGAAGAAGTACTGCATGCCGACCATGACGGGCCGGAGGTTCTCTCGCTGCACGACCATGAGCGGCCACAGGTACTGGTTCCATGCAGGCAGGAAGGTCAGGATCGCGACCGTCGCGAACGCCGGGCCCGACAGCGGCACGATGATGCGGCGGTAGATCCTGAACCAGCTCGCCCCGTCGATCCGGGCAGCCTCGTCGAGCGACTTCGGGATCGTGGAGAAGTACTGCGTGAACAGGAAGATGGAGAACGCGTTCGCGATGAACGGCACGATCTGCACCTCGTAGGTGTTCAACCAGCCGAAGTCGTACTTGAGCACGCCGCCTTCGAAGACGAGGGTGGGCAGCTGGGCGACCCAGTAGACCATCGGCACCGCGATGGTCTCGAACGGCACGATGAGGGTCGCGATGATGACGGCGAGCACGACGAGCCGGCCGCGCCATGCGAGCCGCGAAAGGGCGAAACCGGCCATCGAGTTGACGATGAGCCCGAGCCCGACGGTCAGCACCGTCACGAGCACCGAGTTGAACATGAACTGCGCGACCGGCACCCGGTCGAAGACCCCGAAGTAGTTGTCGAGGCTGATGTCACCGACGGGGAGGAAGGCGAGCGGAGAGTCGAGGTCCTGCAGAATCTGCGCGTCGGGCTTGAGGCTCGACACGAACATGAACACGAGCGGGAACAGGAAGATCACAGCGAGCACCGACATGGCGATATAGGTCGCCGCCGTGCCCCATCGGCGGCCCGCAGCAGCCGTGCGCGGGGCGCGGGCGGAGCGCGACGCCGGCCGCCCCGTCTCGGTGTGGTTGTCTACGGTGGCGGTCATCAGTCCTTCTCCCGGGTGATGCGACGCTGGATGAGCGCGATGATGAGCACGGCCACGAAGAAGATGAGCGAGATCGCGGCCGCGTAGCCGATCTCCTGCTGACCGAAGCCCTTGCGCACCGCGTGGTAGACGACCGTCGAGGTGGCGCCCTGCGGACCGCCCTGGGTCATGACGTCGATCTGGACGAACAACCCGAGGGCGGCGATCGTGATGGTGACGAGCACGAACACCATCGTCGGGCGCAGCCCCGGCCACGTGACGTTGGTGAACTGGCGCCACGGGCTGGCGCCATCCATGCGCGCCGCCTCGTAGAGCTCTTCGGGGATCGTCTGCAGCCCCGACAGCCAGATGATCATGTGGAACCCGACGGCCTGCCAGATCGACATGACGATGATCGCGCCGAGCGCCGTCGAGGGGTCGTTGAGCCAATCGTTCCCGCTCCACAACCCGAACGTCACGGCGTCGATCATCGAGTTGATGAGCCCGTCATCCTGATAGAGGAACTTCCACAGGATGGAGACGACGACGATCGAGGTCACGACGGGGATGAAGAACACGACGCGGAAGAACGTCGTGCCGCGGAGCTTTCGATTCACGAGCACCGCGAGCGCGAGGCCGAGGCCGGCCTGCACGGGCACGACGATGAGCGCGAAGATCGCCGTGTTGCCGATCGACTGCACGAAGAGCGGGTCAGCGGTGAAGGCGCGAATGAAGTTGTCTACCCCGACGAAGCGAGGCGGGTTCGGCGAGATGAGCCTCGCATTCGTGAAGGAGAGAGTGAACGCGAGGACCACCGGGACGATGAGGAACAGTGTGAGCAGGAGGGCGGCCGGTGCGACCATGCCCAGACCTGCCCACGTCTCGCGTCCACGGCTGGAGCGGAAGGAGCGGAGGGAGCGCCGAGGAGTCTCGGCCCCCGCCGTCGGAGGTGTGACGGTCATCGATGCGTCTTTCAGGAGCGGGTGGAGCAGCGCGGCGGGGTGGGCACGCGGTCGCCCGCGCCCCCACCTCCGCCGTCACCGTCTACTGGAATCCGTACCCGTCGTTGGACGCGATGTTGGCATCGATGTCCGCGACGGCCTGGTCGAGGGTCGCCGTGACGTCGGCGCCGCTCATGATGTTCTTCGCCGCCGTCTCGAACGTGGTCGAGATCACGGCGTAGGCGGGAGTCTCCGGCCGCAGCACGGCGTACTTCTGCGACAGCTCCACGAACGGGCGCAGCACACCGTCATCGCCGAAGTACTCCGACGCCTGCGCAGCGGCTTCCGTCGCCGGGATGACGATCTGGTTGTCGGCGAACTCGGTGATGTACTCGTCGTTGAAGCTGAACTCGAGGTACTGCCGGGCGCCATCGGCGTCGTTGCAGCCCGAAGAGATCGCCCACTGCCACGACCCGCCACCGATCTTCGGGCCGTTGCCGAAGTCGGGCGGCGGCAGGATCAGGAGATCATCGCCGATCGCTTCGACGGATGCCAGCGCGTTCCACACGCCGGTGTAGCTGAGCGCCACCTCATCGTCGACGAACTCCTGGTTGCCGATCGTGCCCGCGTTGCTCGCGTAGCCCTCGGCGAAGAGGTTCTGGAACCAGGTGCCCCACTCCACGGCGGCGTCGCCGTTCAGCGCGCCGTCCGCGGTGAGCATCGTGTCGCGGTCGATCAGATCGCCGCCGAAGCTCTGCAGCAGCGGGGAGTATGCGTACGGCCACCACTCGCCGGTGTCTTCCGCACCGATGTCGATGGGGGTGTCGTAGCCGGCGTCCTGCAGCGTCGACAGCGCGGCATCGAACTCGGAGGCCGTCCACGGCTGGTCCGTCGAGGGGATGCGGATGCCGTTGGCATCGAGCACCGACTTGCGCGCGAAGATCGACAGCGCCGCATCCCAGTAGCCGGCCGAGTAAATCTCGCCGTCCCACACGCCCACCGCCGTCGGGAGGAGCTTGTCGGTGATCTCGGTCGAGATCTCCAACGGCTGGAGGTACTCCGCCCACGCCCAGTTGGGCATGATCGGCCCATCGAGGTCAAGCAGGCAGGGAAGGTCCCCCGAGGCCGCCGCAGCGACGATCGCGTCGTTGTAGGCACCTTGCGGGAAGGACTCGTGCACGACTTCGTACTCGTCCTGTGAGGCGTTGAAATCGGTGATGATCTTCTCGTAGACGGCGAGCTCCGCGGCGTTCCCCGCCGAGTGCGTCCACATCGTGAGCTGCGTTCGACCGTCTTCTCCGGTCGTGTTGCCTTGACCTGCTTGTCCACATCCTGTGAGGGCGAGGGCTGTCACCAACCCGGCCGCCACGAAGATCGGCGACGTTCTGCGCGTCATTGTGGTTTCCTATTCTTGGTGCCTGACGCCCACGTCGGGCACCTGATCGGGAGCCGCCGAGCGCGGCCCTTCGGTTGTGTGTGAAGCCCGTCGTCGGTTCTGTTTGGCGACATGCGCCGGCGGCGGGCCCACGGAATCCCGTCGGATGACGGGACAGTCCATTCGGTGCGAGGCGTCCTCATCCCCCTCCGCGCGGACGCCGAGCGCGACCTCCATCGCCCAGCGACCCATCTCGTAGTGGGGCAAAGCGATGGTGGTGAGAGGTGGATCCATTTCTGCGGCGACCAACTGCTGATCGTCGTAGCCGACGACCGAGAGGTCGCGCGGGATTTCGAGGCCGCGATGGTGTGCCGCGGCGTAGACGCCGATCGCCATCCGGTCGTTGAAGCAGAAGATGCCGGTCGGACGCTGGTCCTCGGGCAGATCGAGCAACCGCTCGGTTGCCGCACGCCCGCCCTGCGCAGACGTCTCCCCCGTCACATGGAGCGCGGGATCGGCCTCGATGCCTGCCTCGGCCAGCGCTTCGAGGTAGCCCTCGTGACGCAGTCGCGAGGCGATGGGCTCGGGGTCGTCGGTGTCGAGGTACGCGATGCGGCGGTGTCCGGCGGCGAGCAGCTCTCGCACCGCAGCGGCACCGCCCACGCGGTCATCGGGCACGACGCTGCGGAAGCCGCCACCCTCGGGGTAGCAGTCGAGCAGCACCGAGCCCCGAGGGAGCCCGGCGGGTACGTCGACCGCGCGGTGCCACATGCAGGCGTAGATCATCCCGTCGACCTGCTGTGCCGCCAAGGCGCGGAGGGCATCCGCTTCGATGTCTGCGTCGCCGCCGGTGTCGATGAAGAGCAGGAGGTGATCGTGCTCGCGCGCGGCGTCCTGTGCGCCGGCGAGCATGCGGCCTGCGAACGGGGTCGTCGCGATCTGGTCGGACAGGAGTCCCACGATGCGGGTGCGTTGCGTGCGGAGCCCCCGGGCAACGGCGCTGGGGGCGTAGCCGACGGCCTCCGCAGCCGCACGGACACGGATGCGGGTCTGCTCGGAGATGCGCGACTCGGCATCGTTCAGCACGAGTGACACGGTCGTGACCGACACGCCTGCTGCAGCGGCGACATCAGAGATCCGCGCTCTGCCCATCGCGTTCACCTCACTCCGTCGTGTGGCGACCAGATCACCTCGGGCCGCTGTTAAATCGATTTATCAGATGCTAAACCAGGCGTGCGTTCGAGGTCAAGCCCTCTCAGGGCGAAGGCGCCACCGGGGCGGGGATCGCGTGACGGTCTCGGATCAGGAACCCGAAGCCGAACGCGATGAAGAACATCAGCACTCCGTACACCGCGGCGGGGAGGCTCAGCTCCACCGATCCGAGCACCGACTGAGCGATCACGATCGCCAGCGTGGCGTTGTGGATGCCGATCTCGAACGACGTCGCGATCGCCTGGCGCTTCCCGACGCGGAGCATCCGCGGGACGAAGAAGCCGACCGTGAGGCTGATCAGGCAGAACAGCACGGTGATCAGGGCGAGCTGGGTGAAGTTCGAGACGAGGAGGGTCCAGTTCGATGCCACGGCGCCCGCGATCACGACGACCAGGATCACGACGGAGGCGATGCGCACCGGCTTATCCATGCCGGCGGCGAACTTCGGCCAGAAGCGTCGCACGATCATGCCGAGAGCCACGGGCAAGAGCACGATCGCGAACACTTCGAGCGCCTTCGACCACTGCAGCCCCAGTCGGTCGTCGAACGGCTGGAAGTACGCGATCGCGAAGTTCGTGATGATCGGGAGGGTGATCACGGCGATCACGGAGTTCACGGCGGTCAGCGAGATGTTCAGGGCGATGTCACCGCGGAACAGATTACTGTAGAGGTTCGCCGTGGTCCCGCCCGGCGACGCCGCCAGCATCATCATGCCGACAGCGAGGATCGGTGGCAGCTGGAACGCGAGGACGAGGCCGAAGCAGATGGCCGGCAACAGCACGAGCTGACACAGCAGGGCGATGATCACCGCCTTCGGCTGCTTCAGCACCCGCGCGAAGTCGGCGAGGGTGAGGCTGAGCCCGAGCCCCAGCATGATGATGCCGAGGGCGACGGGCAGTCCGATGGTGGTCAACGCTGATCCCATGGAACTCAGTGTGGCCGAGAAGGGGCTCCGGTGTCACGCGTATCCGTGAGGATCCCCTTCTCGGCCCGGACGGTCAGGAGCAGACCGTGGAGAGCTCGGTGATGCTGTCGGTGAGCGCCTGCACGTGCTCGCTCATCTTCGAGACGTCCACGTTCGCCGGGTCGGAGCTCGCCTGGTCGAGGAAGTCGACGTACCCCTTCAGGGCGGCTGCGGAATCATCGGCGGAGGGCTTGACCTCGTCGTTCGACACCTGCTTCGCCGCGTCGTCGATCTTGCCCTGAGCCTCCTTGAAGGCGGCCAGTGCAGCGTTCGGGTCCGACGTGTCGACCGACGAAAGCGACTGCAGGTCCGAGAGGCTCGTGACCATGATGTCGCAGGCCTCTTCCTTGGTCTGCGTCGCGGCCGGCTTGTCCGCCGACTCCGGCTTCGAGTCACTGCCCGAGTCGGAGGCGCCGGCGGCACAGCCGGTGAACAGGAGCGCGAGCAGCGCGATGGAAGCGGCGGTGACGGAGCGAGATGCGTTCATTGTGTATGTATCCTCTTGGCTGTGTACCGGGACCCCGGCTTGTCTCAAGCACACCACGTTACTGGTGCCGCGCCGAGGCACCCGGCATTGGCAGCAGTGTCTGTTCGTGAGGAGTTCAGTGGCGCTTCACCCCTCGACCGAGAGAGGGGCTCCGCGGGCGTGAAATGCGAAATGCCTCCGGGTCCGGAGGCATTTCTGTTCGCGATCGATCGCGCGGAGGTGGTGGTGGCGAGTGAGGGATTCGAACCCCCGAATGCAGAGCAGTCTGATTTACAGTCAGATCCCTTTGGCCGCTTGGGTAACTCGCCAGAGCGCACCCGTCCGACTTGAACAGCCAACCGGGGGCACGAGAGACAAGCATACCCGCCCGAGGCGGGTGCAAGAAATCGAACGGTCAGCTACCGTTCACACCGCGTCCGGCATCCGCGAGCGACTCGGGCGTCCGCAGCAGACCACCCTCGGCGCGACAGGTCGCGGCAGCGACATCCATGGCTCGCCGCAGCAACGAACCCCACTCCCCCACGTCTGACGGAGACGCCGCGACCAGGCCGTCCGACACCGCGGCGAGAGTCGCGTCTCCCGCACCGACGGTGTCGATCACGGCACCGGGAAGCTGCGCGATCGGCGCGGAGACGATTCCGGCATCCGCATCGATCGTCGCGCCGTCGGCACCCGCGGTCGCAAGGACAGCCGCAGCGCCGAGCCCCCGCAAACGCGCGCGCAACGCGTCGAGGTCACCGTCGTAGAGGATCGCCGCGTCATCTGCTCCGACCTTGACGATGGCCGCCGAAGCAGCGAGGCGCTCGAACCCGCGGACGAACTCCTCCCGGTCGCTGAGCATGCCCGTTCGCGGGTTGGGATCGACCGCCACGCGTGCGTCACCCAGGGCGTCGACGAGCGCATCGACCTCGGTCGGCACATCGAAAGGGAAACAGCTGATCGCGACGAGACCGGCGTCGGCAATCGCCTGACGTGCCTCGTCGGAGTAGCGGACACTGCGCTTCTGCGCGGCCTCATTGAAGACGTACTGCGGCTCGCCGTTCGCCGCCCGTTGCACGATCGCCCGGGACGAGCCGAGCGGAGCCTCACTCGCGATCAGACGCACCCCGTGGTCGGACAAGTACTCACGGATGTGCCCACCGGCCTCGTCGTCGCCCACCATCGCGATCAGCGTCGTCGGCACGCCGAGACGTCGGAGACCGACAGCGACATTGAGTGCCGCACCGCCGACGAGCTCTCGTACCCCGGCGTCGTCCCGGATCTCGTCGATCAAAGCGTCGCCGACCACGACCACGGAAACGGCAGAAGTAGTGTCGTTGCTCACCCGCCGACACTATCGCGCCGCGGGTCGCACGGGGAACGCCGTCAACTCTGAAGGAGTTCTCTCGAAAAGAAGGAGCCTTTCGGGAATGCTCTCCTTCAGAACGCGCGAACTCCTTCAGAACGCGCGGCGCCGCGCCCAAGGCCCCCGCCCATCCCGGACACGAAGAAGGCCCCAGGCGAATCACCTGGGGCCTTCTCACTCAGCACTCACTCAGTTGTAGGTACCGGGCGTGATGTCGTCCGTCGAGAACGCGTCGAAGTCGACGTAGCCGAAGTCGCCGTCAGCGTACGCACCGTCGGATGCAAAGATCCGGTTCGGGTAGCGCTCGCTCTTGGCTTCCTCGGTGGCCTCGACCGTGACGTCGCGGTACTTCGAGAGACCGGTTCCGGCAGGGATGAGCTTTCCGATGATGACGTTCTCCTTGAGACCGACCAGCGGGTCACGCTTGCCCTGCATCGCAGCCTCGGTGAGCACGCGGGTCGTCTCCTGGAAGGAGGCGGCCGACAGCCACGACTCGGTCGCGAGCGACGCCTTCGTGATACCCATCAGCTCCGGACGGCCGGACGCGGGGCGCTTGCCCTCGGACACAGCCTCGCGGTTGATCGACTGGTAGCGCTTGAGGTCGACCATCTCACCCGGGAGCAGGGTCGTGTCGGCGTGATCGACGACGGTGACCTTGCGGAGCATCTGACGGACGATGACCTCGATGTGCTTGTCGTGGATCGGCACACCCTGCGAGCGGTACACGCCCTGGACGCCGCCGACGAGGTAACGCTGCACCTCGCGAGCACCCATGACGCGCATGATCTCCTTGGGGTCGAGCGTGCCGACCTGCAGGGGCTGACCGACGGTGACGTGCTGGCCGTCCTCGACGAGAAGCGTGGCACGCTTCAGCACCGGGTAGACCACGGGCTCGTCGCCGCTGTCGGGCGTGAGAATGACCTTCTTGCCCTTGTCGGTCTCGTCGATCGTGATGCGGCCATCGGCCTCGGCGATCGGGGACGCACCCTTGGGGGTACGCGCCTCGAAGAGCTCCTGCACACGGGGAAGACCCTGCGTGATGTCGTCCGCCGATGCCGAACCACCCGTGTGGAAGGTACGCATCGTCAGCTGGGTACCGGGCTCACCGATCGACTGGGCCGCGATGATGCCGACGGCCTCGCCGATGTCGACGGTCTTGCCGGTCGCGAGCGAACGGCCGTAGCACTGCGCGCAGACACCGACGGCGGAGTCGCAGGTCAGGACCGAGCGCACCTTGATGCTCTCGACACCGAGACCGACGAGCTTGTCGATCAGCACGTCACCCACGTCGTCACCGGCAGCGGCGAGCACCTCGCCCGACGCGCTCACGACATCGGAGGCCAGCGTACGAGCGAACACTGAGTTCTCGACGTTCGCGTCGCGCACGAGCTCACCCTGCGAGTTCGGAGCGGCGATCGGGAGCTCGAGGCCCTTCGACGTGCCACAGTCCTCTTCGCGGATGATGACGTCCTGCGAGACGTCCACCAGACGACGGGTCAGGTAACCCGAGTCGGCGGTACGCAGAGCGGTGTCGGCCAGACCCTTACGGGTACCGTGCGTCGCGATGAAGTACTCCGCCACCGACAGACCCTCGCGGTACGAGGAGATGATCGGACGCGGGATGATCTCACCCTTGGGGTTGTTCACCAGACCACGCATACCGGCGATGTTCCGGATCTGCAGCCAGTTACCACGAGCACCCGAGGACACCATGCGGTTGATGGTGTTGTCCTCCGGGAAGTTCGCCCGCATCGCGGCCTGGACCTCGTCGGTTGCCTCGGTCCAGATCTTGATGAGCTCCTGGCGACGCTCGGAGTCGGTCGTCAGACCCTTCTCGTACTGCGACTGAACCTTCGCGGCCTGCTTCTCGTAGCCGGCGACGATCTCGCCCTTGTTCGGCGGCGTGAGGATGTCGCTCAGGGCGACGGTCACACCGGAACGCGTGGCCCAGTAGAAACCGGCGTCCTTGATGCGGTCCAGCGACGCGGCCGTCTCGACCTTCGGGTACTCCTCGGCCAGCTTGTTGACGATCTGCGACAGCTTGTTCTTGTCGGCCTGCTCGCGAACGAACGGGTAGCCCTTGGGAAGCGTGTCGTTGAAGATCGCCTGACCCAGCGAAGCGTCGACGAGACCGTGACGCTCGTAGCCCTCGGGAGCTTCGCCCTCGAGGAAGGTCAGACCGGGGATGCGGATGCGGATCTTCGCCTGCAGGTCGAGGGTGCCCTCGTCCTTGGCCAGGATCGCCTCGCCCACCGAACCGAACGCACGACCCTCACCGACCGCACCCTCCCTGACCGTGGTCAGGTGGTGCAGACCGATGATCATGTCTTGCGAAGGCAGGGTGACCGGACGACCGTCGGACGGCTTCAGGATGTTGTTCGACGCGAGCATCAGCACGCGGGCCTCGGCCTGAGCCTCAACCGACAGGGGCAGGTGCACAGCCATCTGGTCACCGTCGAAGTCGGCGTTGAACGCCGCGCAGACGAGCGGGTGCAGCTGGATGGCCTTACCCTCGACGAGCTGCGGCTCGAACGCCTGGATACCCAGGCGGTGCAGGGTGGGTGCACGGTTGAGCAGCACCGGACGCTCGCGGATGATCTCTTCGAGCACGTCCCAGACCTCGGGACGGGTGCGCTCGACGGCGCGCTTGGCAGCCTTGATGTTCTGCGAGTGACCGAGATCGATCAGGCGCTTGATGACGAACGGCTTGAAGAGCTCCAGCGCCATCTGCTTGGGCAGACCGCACTGGTGCAGCTTCAGCTGCGGGCCGACGATGATGACCGAACGGCCGGAGTAGTCGACACGCTTTCCGAGCAGGTTCTGACGGAAACGACCCTGCTTACCCTTCAGCATGTCGCTGAGGGACTTCAGGGCACGGTTACCCGTACCGGTGACGGGACGACCGCGGCGACCGTTGTCGAACAGGGCGTCGACGGCCTCCTGCAGCATGCGCTTCTCGTTGTTGACGATGATCTCGGGGGCACCGAGGTCGATCAGACGACGAAGACGGTTGTTGCGGTTGATCACACGACGGTAGAGGTCGTTCAGGTCGGAAGTCGCGAAGCGGCCACCGTCGAGCTGGACCATCGGGCGCAGCTCCGGCGGGATCACCGGGACGACGTCGAGGACCATCGCGGCCGGGCTCATGCCGGTCTCGAGGAACGAGCTGACGACCTTGAGGCGCTTGATCGCACGGATCTTGCGCTGGCCCTTGCCCTCGGAGATCTGCAGACGCAGGTTCTCCGCCTCGGCGACGAGGTCGAACGCCGCAAGGCGACGCTGGATCGACTCGGCGCCCATGTAGGCCTCGAAGTACTGGCCGAAGCGGTCCTGCAGCTCGTGGAAGACGTCGTCCTCCGGGCGCAGGGCACCGACCTCGAGGGTGCGGAAGTCCTCCCACACGCGCTCCAGCTTCAGGATCGCGTCGTCTGCACCCTTGCGGATGAGCGACATCTCCTTCTCGGCGGCGTCCTTGACCTTCTTCTTGGCGTCGGCCTTGGCACCCTCTGCCTCGAGAGCGGCGAGCTCCTCCTCCAGCTTGGCCAGGCGCTCCGCGATCTTGGCGTCGCGACGGTCGCCGAGCGTCTTCAGCTCGAGGCGGATGTTGTTCTCCTGCGTGCCCAGGTCGCGGTGGCGAGCTTCCTCGTCGACCGAGATGACCATGTAGGCGGCGAAGTAGATGACCTTCTCGAGGTCCTTCGGTGCCATGTCGAGCAGGTACCCGAGGCGCGAGGGCACGCCCTTGAAGTACCAGATGTGGGTGACCGGAGCAGCGAGCTCGATGTGACCCATGCGCTCACGACGGACGGAGCTCTTGGTGACCTCCACGCCGCAGCGCTCGCAGACGATGCCCTTGAAGCGGACGCGCTTGTACTTGCCGCAGGCGCACTCCCAGTCGCGGGACGGGCCGAAGATCTGCTCTCCGAAGAGACCATCCTTCTCCGGCTTCAGAGTGCGATAGTTGATGGTTTCGGGCTTCTTGACCTCACCGTAGGACCACGCGCGGATGTTCTCTGCGGTGGCCAGGCCGATGCGAAGCTCGTCGAAAGTTGTGGACTCGAGCACTAGTTCTCCTGTGTCGGAAATTCTGTTTGAGAAGTCTGCTTCGGTGTGCCCGGGAGTTGGACCCCCGGGCACACCCGCGGATTAGATCTCGTCGATCGAGGCGGCCTCGAAGCGGCTGGAGATGTTGATACCGAGCTCTTCCGCGGCGCGGAACGCCTCATCGTCGGTGTCGCGGAGGTTCACCAGTGTGCCGTCGGCCGAGAGGACCTCGACGTTCAGGCAGAGCGACTGCATCTCCTTCATGAGCACCTTGAAGGACTCGGGGATGCCGGGCTCCTGGATGTTCTCGCCCTTGACGATCGCCTCGTACACCTTGACGCGGCCGAGGATGTCGTCGGACTTGATCGTGAGGAGCTCCTGGAGCGCGTATGCGGCGCCGTAGGCCTCGAGGGCCCACACCTCCATCTCACCGAAGCGCTGTCCACCGAACTGCGCCTTACCACCGAGCGGCTGCTGGGTGATCATCGAGTACGGACCCGTGGAACGTGCGTGGATCTTGTCGTCGACCAGGTGGTGCAGCTTCAGGATGTACATGTAGCCCACGGAGATCGGGGCCGGGAACGGCTCGCCGGAGCGGCCGTCGAACATCTGGGCCTTTCCGCTCGAGTCGATCAGACGCACACCGTCGCGGGTCGGGGTCGTGGCGTCGAGGAGACCAGCGATCTCCTCCTCGCTCGCACCGTCGAACACCGGGGTGGCGACCTTCGTACCGGGAGCAGCCTCGAAGGCCTCCTCCGGCAGACGGACGGCCCACTCCGGGGTGCCCTCGACCTTCCAGCCCTGCTTCGCGATCCACCCGAGGTGGGTCTCGAGCACCTGGCCGAAGTTCATTCGACCCGGGATGCCGAGCGGGTTCAGGACGATGTCGACCGGGGTGCCGTCCGCCATGAACGGCATGTCCTCGATCGGGAGGATCTTCGCGATGACACCCTTGTTGCCGTGACGGCCGGCGAGCTTGTCACCCTCGGTGATCTTGCGCTTCTGGGCGATGTAGACCACGACGCGGCGGTTGACACCGGAGCCGAGCTCGTCGTCGCCGTCCTCGGCGTTGAACTCCTTGACCGCGATGATGGTTCCCTGCTCGCCGTGAGGCACCTTCAGGGACGTGTCGCGGACCTCGCGGCTCTTCTCGTTGAAGATCGCGCGCAGCAGACGCTCCTCGGCCGACAGCTCGGTCTCACCCTTCGGCGTGACCTTGCCGACGAGGATGTCGCCGGGGCGGACCTCGGCGCCGATGCGGATGATGCCGCGCTCGTCGAGGTCCTTCAGCAGCTCCGGGCTGACGTTGGGGAGGTCACGGGTGATCTCCTCCTTGCCGAGCTTGGTGTCGCGCGCGTCGACCTCGTACTCCTCGATGTGGATCGAGGAGAGGGTGTCGTCCTTCACCAGGTCCTGGCTCAGGATGATCGCGTCCTCGAAGTTGTAGCCCTCCCACGTCATGAACGCGACGAGGAGGTTCTTCCCGAGGGCCAGCTCGCCGTTCTCGGTGGCGGGGCCATCGGCGATGACCTCTCCGACCTCGACGCGCTCACCGGCGTTGACGACGACCTTCTGGTTGTACGACGTGCCCTGGTTCGAGCGGTCGAACTTGCGGAGGTGGTACTCCTGCGTCCCGCCCTCATCGAGCATGACGACGACGCGGTCTGCGGAGACCTCGGAGACGACACCGGCCTTGTCGGCGGTGAGGACGTCACCGGCGTCGATGGCCGTGTAGCCCTCCATACCGGTTCCGACGAGCGGCGAGTCGCTGCGCAGCAGCGGGACGGCCTGACGCTGCATGTTGGCACCCATGAGGGCGCGCTGTGCGTCGTCGTGCTCGAGGAACGGCACGAGCGAGGTCGCGACCGACACCATCTGGCGCGGGGAGACGTCGATGTAGCCGATGTCTTCCGGCAGGAACATGTCGACCTCGCCGCTGCCGCCCTTGGGGCGGGCCAGGACGTGGCTCTCGATGAAGCGACCCTTGGCATCGAGCGGGGCGTTCGCCTGCGCGATGTTGAAGTCGACCTCTTCGGAAGCCGTGAGGTAGTCGATCTGCTCGGTCACGACGCCGTCGACGACCTTGCGGTACGGGGTCTCGATGAAACCGAACGAGTTGATGCGCGCGAAGGTCGCGAGCGCACCGATCAGACCGATGTTCGGGCCTTCCGGCGTCTCGATCGGGCACATGCGGCCGTAGTGCGAGGGGTGGACGTCACGGACCTCGACGCCGGCGCGGTCACGGGAGAGACCACCGGGTCCGAGCGCGGAGAGACGACGCTTGTTCGTCAGACCTGCGAGCGGGTTGTTCTGGTCCATGAACTGCGACAGCTGCGACGTTCCGAAGAACTCCTTGATCGCGGCGACGACGGGTCGCACGTTGATCAGGGTCTGCGGCGTGATCGCCTCGATGTCCTGCGTGGTCATGCGCTCGCGGACGACGCGCTCCATGCGGGAGAGACCGGTGCGGACCTGGTTCTGGATGAGCTCGCCGACCGCGCGGATGCGACGGTTGCCGAAGTTGTCGATGTCGTCGGTCGCGAGACGGATCTCGGCCTTCTTGCCACCGCGGATGCCCGTGAAGGTCTCCTCGGTGCCTGCGTGCAGGCGGACGAGGTACTTGATCGTGGCCACGATGTCCTCGACGGTGAGCACCGAGGAGGTCAGCGGCTGGTCCAGGCCCAGCTTGTGGTTGATCTTGTAACGACCGACCTTGGCCAGGTCGTAGCGCTTCGGGTTGAAGTAGAAGTTGTCCAGGAGGGCGCGGGCGGCCTCGGCGGCGACCTGCTCGCCCGGACGGAGCTTGCGGTAGATGTCGCGGAGCGCATCTTCCTTCGTGACGATCGTGTCCTTCGCGAGCGTCTCCTCGATCGAGGTGTAGCCGGCGAACTCGGCGAGGATCTCCTCGCTGGTCATGCCCAGCGCCTTGAGGAAGACGGTGACCGACTGCTTGCGCTTGCGGTCGACGCGCACGCCTACCTGGTCGCGCTTGTCGATCTCGAACTCGAGCCATGCGCCACGGCTCGGGATGACGCGCGCCGACACGATGTCCTTGTCGGACGTCTTGTCGGGGGTCTTGTCGAAGTAGACACCCGGGGAGCGGACCAGCTGCGAGACGACGACGCGCTCGGAGCCGTTGATGATGAACGTGCCCTTGTCGGTCTGCAGCGGGAAGTCGCCCATGAAGACCGTCTGGGTCTTGATCTCACCCGTGAGGTGGTTCATGAACTCGGCCTCGACGTACAGCGGAGCGGCGTAGGTCTTGCCACGCTCCTTGCACTCCTCGATCGAGTACTTCTCCGGCTCGAGGTAGGGGTTCGTGAACGACAGCTGCATCGTCTCGCCGAGGTCCTCGATCGGAGAGATCTCCTCGAAGATCTCGCCCAGACCGCTGTTCTCGTTGACGTCCGTGCGCCCCTGCTTCTTGGCCTCGGCCACGCGCGCCTTCCAGGCGTCGTTGCCGACCAGCCAACCGAAGGATTCGGTCTGCAGAGCGAGAAGGTCAGGGACCGTCAGCGTGTCGGAGATCTTGGCGAACGAAAGACGGGAAGCTCCGCGTCCGTTCTTGGTGGTGGTGGATGTGGATGCGTTGCGAGCAGCAGCCAAGGGAATAACCTCCGTGAGCCCCGCAGGGCTTCTCGATTCCTTTGTCGTCAGGTGGAGTGTGCGCTCGAGAACTCAACGAAATGCCGACCACCATATGAGGGCAGGGAGGAGCGAGCGCAACTACCAACTATACGCACGATTGTGCGACATGGCAAGCGCAGTCCTTGACCAATGTGGGAAGCTGCGGTATGAGCCCTGGCCCGGTGCTCTCAGGACGCGATGTTCAGCTCGTTGCCGGGGATCGAGGCCAGCAGTCGCCGCGTGTACGGGTCCCGCGGGTTGGTGAAGATCTCCTCCGACGTCGCCGCCTCGACGAGCCTGCCGTCCTTCATGACGCAGACGTAGTCGCTGATCAGTCGCACCACGGCGAGGTCGTGGGAGATGAACAGATAGCTCAGTCCGTACTCCCGTTGCAGGTCGCCGAGCAGCGTGAGGATCTGGTCCTGCACCAGCACGTCGAGCGCCGAGACCGGCTCGTCGCAGACGATCACGTCGGGAGAGAGCGCGAGGGCCCGCGCGATCGCGACGCGCTGCCGCTGACCTCCGGACAGCTCGGACGGGTAGCGACGCAGCATCGACTGCGGCAGCGCCACGTCGTCCAGCAGCTGCCGTACGCGCGTGCGTCGATCGGCTCCGCTGCCCCTCTTGTAGAACTCCAGAGGTTCGGCGATCAGGCGCTCGATCGTGAACATCGGGTTCAGGCTCGAGTACGGATCCTGGAAGATGGGCTGCACCTGCTGGCGGAACTCGCGCGTCTCGGCCCGCGAGAGCGCCGAGATGTCCTTGCCCTCGTAGCGGATCAGTCCGCTCGTGGGCTCGATCACCTTCAGCAGCATGCGCGCGGTCGTGGTCTTCCCCGAGCCGGACTCCCCCACGATCGCGACCGTCTCCCCGCGCGGGATGACCAGCGACACGTCGTCGACGGCCACGAAGTCCTCGCCACGCCCGCGCACCGGGTACACCTTGGTGAGGTTCTCGATCTCGACGATGTTGTCGGCGGGGACGGTCCCGGCGGCATCCGTCTCTGCGGCATCCGTCTCTGCGGTGCGCTCCTGCACCCGGAAGGCCTCCGGCCGCAGTCGGGCGGCGGCGACCGAGGGAGCGGCCTTCACCAGCGACTGCGTGTACGGATGCTGCGGATCCTCCAGGATCTGCCGCGCGGCACCTTGCTCGACGACCTTGCCGCGGTGCATCACGATCACGCGCTCCGCGCGCTCAGCGGCGAGCCCGAGGTCGTGGGTGATGAGCAGCACGGCCGTTCCCAGCTCGCGGGTCATCTGCCCGATCTGATCGAGGATGGTCTGCTGCACGGTCACATCCAGGGCGCTGGTCGGCTCGTCGGCGATCAGCAGTCGCGGCTTGCACGCCAGACCGATCGCGATGAGCGCGCGCTGGCGCATGCCGCCGGAGAACTCGTGCGGGTACTGCTTCGCACGCCGCTCCGGGTCGGGAAGGCCCGCGGCCGTGAGTGCCTCCACCACCTTGGCCTGCACATCCTGCCGGGTCGCGAGACCGTGGGCGAGCAGCGTCTCGGCGACCTGCGTGCCGATCTTGGCCACCGGGTTCAGGTTCGACATCGGATCCTGCGGCACGAGACCGATGTCCCGGCCGCGGATCGTGCGCAGCTCGTTCTCGGAGGCGTGCGTGATGTCCCTCCCATCGAGCCGGATGCTCCCGGAGGCCACCTTCCCGCCACCCGCGAGCAGTCCGATGATCGCCATCGCGGTGGTCGACTTGCCCGAACCGGACTCGCCCACGATCGCGACGGTCTCGCCCGGACGGATCTCGAGGTCGACACCTTCGACGGCGTGCACGACCCCGTCCATGGTGGCGAAGTCCACGGCGAGTCCTTGGACGGACAGCAACGGCTCGGTCGACATCTGATTCTCCTTCACGGCGCGCGTCGCGCCTTCGTCGCGTGCGTTCATCGCGCCCTCGTCCGCGGGTCCATCGCCTCGCGCAACGCCTCGCCGAGGAGGGTGAAGCCGAGCGCCGTGACGGCGATGCAGATGCCGGGGAGGAACGCGAGCCACGGGGCGATCGCGAGTTCGGACTGTGCGTAGGTGAGCATGCGCCCCCACTCGGCCGTCGCGGGGCCGCCGCCGCCGAGACCGAGGAACGACAGCGCCGCCGCATCGATCACGGCGGTCGCGAGCGTCAGCGTCCCCTGCACGATCACGGGGCCGATGGCGTTGGGGAGCACGTGCGACATGGTGATCTTGCCGCGGCCGAGGCCGAGCGTCTGCGCCGACAGGACGTAGTCACTCGAACGCTGCTGCAGCATCGACGCACGGAGCAGCCGCGCGAAGATCGGCACCTGGGACGCACCGATGGCGATCATCACGGCGAACGGGGTCTGTCCGAGGATCGCGGCGATCGACACCGCGAGCAGCAGGTTCGGCACCGAGAGGATGATGTCGACCACGCGCATGATCACGGTGTCGACCCAGCCGCCGAACGTCCCGGCGATGAGGCCGAGGATCATGCCGCCGACAAGGCCCATCGCGGTGGAGATGACACCGATCAGGAGTGATGCCTGCGCGCCCCAGATCAGCTTCGACAGCACGTCCCCGCCAAACCGGTCGAGGCCGAGCGGGAACTCCGGCAGCTCCCCCGGACCGGGGATGTGGGTCGGCGTGATGTACTTCGCCCCGGGAAGCGCCGTCTCCGGGTACGGAGCCAGCCAGGGGGCGAGTGCGGCGACGAGCAGGAACAGCAGCACGATGACGGCGCCGATCCAGGCCGTGGGATTACGACGGAGGCGGCGGAACACGTCCTGCCAGAATCCGCCGGAGCTCTTCTTCAGGTCGGCCTGCGCGATCGCGACGGTGTCGATGCCGCCGCCGCTCTCTGCCGATGGCCCCTGGGCGGGCGGAAGAGGGATGCTCATGCGACCGCCTCCTTTCGGACGATGGAGAGGGACATCACTGCACCCTCACTCTCGGGTCGATGAAGCTGTAGGAGACATCGACCGCCAGGTTGATCAGCGCGTACGCGATCGCGATGAAGATGATGAAACCCTGAAGGACCGGGAAGTCCCTGGTGAAGATCGCCCTCGCCAGGAACGAGCCGATGCCGGGGAAGGCGAACACCGTTTCGGTGAGCACCGCCCCGGAGATCAGGAGTCCGGTCTGCAGGCCGATCGTGGTGATCACCGGGAGCATGGCGTTGCGCAGGATGAAGCGGTTGCGCAGCGTCGGGGAACCGACGCCCTTCGCCCGACCGGTGCGCACGTAGTCCGCGTTCTGGACTTCCAGCACGCTCGCCCTGGTGATGCGCACGATGATCGCGAGCGGGATCGTCCCGAGCGCGAGGGCCGGCAGGATCAGATGCAGGATCGCGTCCCATGCGGCGTCGAATTCACCGGTGATGATGCCGTCCCACACATAGAACCCCGTGGGATGCGTGGCGTCTATTCGAGGATCCTGTCGTCCGTCAGACGGCAGCCAGCCCAGCTGCACGGCGAACACGTACTTCAGGATGAACGCCAGGAAGAACACCGGGATCGTGATGCCGACGAGGCTCAGCACGACCGATGCGTGGTCGGTGAACTTGCCGTGACGGCGGGCCGCCCAGTAGCCCAGCGGGATACCGATGCCGACC
Organism: Microbacterium aurugineum; assembly: GCF_023101205.1. NCBI lineage: Bacteria > Bacillati > Actinomycetota > Actinomycetes > Micrococcales > Microbacteriaceae > Microbacterium > Microbacterium aurugineum. The sequence continues at coordinate 2,700,772 of NZ_CP078078.1, forward strand.
GCGAAGATGAGCGCCATGACGCTCAGCTCCAGCGTCGCGGGGAACCGGCGGAGGAACTCCTCCGTCACCGGCCGGTTCGTCTGGATGGACGTTCCGAAGTCGCCCTGCAGGAGTCGGCCGATCCAGGTGAAGTACTGCTGGATGATCGGCTCGTCGAAGCCGTACAGCTCGTTGACCCTGGCGATGGCCTCGGGGGTGGCCTTCTCACCGAGGAGGGCGACCGCGGGGCCGCCGGGAAGGGCCCTGACCCAGGCGAACAGCAGGATGCTGAGCCCGAACAGGGTGGGGATGAGGAACAGCAGTCGCCTGCCGATGGTGCGCAGCACGAAGATCTCCGTCGATCGGAAGGTACGCCGCTCCCCGGTCCCGCGGAGTGCGCGGGACCGGGGCTCGACGTATCACACGGTCAGGCCTACTTGGTGAGGACGATGTCGGTGAAGACCTCGTCGTTCACGGGGCTGGCCGGGTAGCTCTCCACGCGCGGGTCGAACGCCAGGGTCGGCGCCGGGTGTGCGAGCGGGACACCGGGGATGAACGTGGCGACCATCTCGTTGATCTCCTCGTACAGCGCGGTCTGCTCCTCGAGGTTGGAGACGCCGCGCGCCTCGGTCAGCTTCTGGAACAGCTCCGGGTTGTCGAAGCCCCACTCGGAGCTCTTCTGTCCGAAGAAGACGCCGACGAAGTTGTCGGTGTCGTTGTAGTCACCGGTCCAGCCCAGCAGGTGGATGCCGTGGTCGGCCGTGCCGGTGGTGCGGTCGAGGTACTCGACCCACTCCTCCGAGACCGGGGTGGTCTCCACGCCGACTTCGGAGAGCTGCGACGACAGGACCGTGTAGATCTGCTCGGGGTCCGGCATGTAGGGACGAGAGACGTTGACCGGGTAGTTGAACGTCAGCTTCAGCGGGTTCGCCTCGTCGTAGCCCGCCTCGGCCAGCAACGACTTGGCCTTCTCGGGGTCGTAGTCGAAGGTCGTCACGTCCGGGTTGTAGCCGTTGACGACCTCGGGGACGAACTCGATCGCCTTCTGCGTGCCCTCGGGGAGCACCTGGCTGATCAGGGCGTCCTTGTCGACGGCGTACGACAGCGCCTCACGGACCTTCGGGTCCTGGAGCTCCGGGACGGCCTGGTTGAACGCGAGGTACAGGATCGTGAACGGCGGGCGCGAGACCATCGTGAACCCGTCGTCGGCGAGGGCCTTGGTGTCGGCGGGGCCGACGAGGTCGTAGCCGTCGATCGAGCCGGACTCGAGTGCCTGGCGGCGGGCGGTCGGGTCATCGATCGTGCGGAAGATGATCTCGTCGATCTGACCGGCATCGCCCCAGTAGTCGTCGTAGGCCGTGAGCGTGACCTGCTCGCCCGGTGCCCACTCCTCGAACTGGTACGGCCCGGTACCCACTGGGTGTCCCATCGCGTACTCGGACAGCTGCGGTGCCTCGGCAGAACCACTGACGTCGTCGGCGCCGAACTCCTGCATGGCCGACGGGCTCTGCATGGCGAACGAGGGCAGCGAGAGGGAAGCGACGAAGCCGGCGAACGGCTTGTTCAGGTCGACCGTGACCGAGTAGTCGCCGTCCGGGGTGCACGACTTGTAGACGGCATCCGCCGCGTTGGAGGCGTACCCCTTGAAGAGCTTGTTGTAGTAGTAGCCGAAGGCCTCAGAGGCGGCCAGACCGGTCCAGTTGAACCAGCGGTCGAAGTTGGCGCAGACGGCCTCGGCGTTGAACGGCGTCCCGTCCTGGAAGGTCACGTTCTCCTTCAGCGTGAACGTGTGCGACATGCCGTCCTCGGACGACTCCCACTTCTCGGCGAGGAGCGGCGCGGGGTCGGCGGTGCCGGGCTCGGTGCCGACGAGACCCTCGAAGATCTGACGCGAGACGCGGAAGCTCTCGCCGTCCTGCGCGAACGCGGGGTCGAGGCTCGCCGGGTCGGAGGACGCCGCGAAGACGAACGTCCCGTCCACGTCGCCGGAGCCCTCGGCGCCGTCATCCCCTCGTTCGCTCGCGACGCACCCGGCGAGGGCGAGAGCGGCGATCGTGGCTCCGGCTGCGGCGATGAGACCTCGCCGACGCTTGACTGATTGGTGCATTGTGTGACCTTCCCTGTCGGGCGCTTCTTTGCGCGTCCCGAAGCCTCTTCGCCTCGGGGACGGTGATGACTAGACGGTACCCAGCGGATCCTCAGATACCAAACGCATCCAGGTTGCAATCCGGTATCGGCGCGACCGGCGTCGATCCGGTAGTGTCCAGATCGTGCCCGACTCCCCCACGCTCGCCGTCTGCTTCGGAGAAGGTATGGTCGCCCTGGTCGCGGCCGCCGCGGGACCGCTCGAGGACTGCCGGACCTTCCACCGCTCCCTCGCGGGAGCCGAGTGGAACACCGCGATCGCCCTGGCGTCCGCCGGTATCCGCACCGCCGTCGTCTCGCGCGTCGGCGATGACGGGTTCGGTCGCTTCCTCAGGGCGGAGCTGCGCGCCCACGGCGTCGACGATTCCGCGGTGCAGGTCGACGCCGACGCGCCGACCGGACTCTATGTGAAGGAGCTCGCCCCGCGAGCGGATGGCGCGGTCGACGGCACGATGCACTACTACCGGTCGGGTTCCGCGGCCTCGGCGATGTCCCCGCAGACGTTGGCCGAGCCGAGGACCTCCGCACTCCTCGCCGAGGCGGCGCTCGTTCACACCTCCGGAATCACCCCGGCCCTGTCCGCATCGGCACTCGCGGCGCAGGAATCGCTGCTCGCCGACCGGCGTCCCGACAGTCTGCTCAGCTTCGACCTGAACTGGCGGCCCGCGCTGTGGCGTGGCCGCGTGGCGGAGGGGAAGTCGGTCGTGTCGGACTTCGCCCGCCGGGCCGACATCGTGTTCTGCACCCGTCCCGACGCCGAGGCGGTGTTCGGGACCAGTGACCCGCAGGAGCTCCGTGTGCTCTTCCCCGAGCCCCGGTACCTGCTGGTCACCGACTCCGGCGGCGCCGTCGCCTACGACGGCACCGAACGTGCTGAGAGTGAAGCGCTCGACGCCCCGGTCGTCGAGACGATCGGTGCCGGGGATGCCTTCGCCGCCGGATTCCTGGCCGGCGTCCTCACCGGACTCTCGCTCACGGGAAGCCTCGCCCGCGGACACCGCATCGCGACGCGCGCGCTCGTCAGCACCCGCGACCACGTCGACTGACACGCCCTCGGTCCAGGAAGAGTGGCCTCAGGGCCTCCGTCGCGACGGCACCGCGTCGTGCGTGCGCTGCAACGACACGGCCACCGGTTCGCCGCTGTGCTGCACGACGCGGACGAAGAGCACGTCGACCAGGGCGAGCTGGGCGATACGGCTCGACATCGCGGCCATCCGGAACGGCGACTCCCGCGCGTGCGTGAGCAGCACGACATCCGCCGCGAGCGCCACCGGTGAATCGGCCACGCTGGTCACCGCGACCGCCAGGGCTCCGGCGTCGCGCGCGACGTCGAGAGCACGGATCGTCTCGGCGGTCTCGCCGCCGTGCGAGAACGCGATCGCCACATCACCGGTGGTGCGCAGAGCGGCGGCGGTCACCGCGAGATGCGGATCCGAGGAGTGCGAGACCGAGCATCCGATGCGAGACAGCTTCAGCAGCAGGTCCTGCGCCGTCAGGGACGACGCCGCCTGCCCGAAGAGATCGATGTGCCGTGCACCGACCACCGCGCGGGCGACCCGGTCGAGGGCATCGGCATCGAGGGCGAGCGCGGTCTGCTCGATCGCGTCGATCTCCTGCGCGGCGAGCTTGGCCGCGATGGCCGTCGGCCCGTCCTCCCTGTCGATCGCCGTGGTGTCCAGGCCGAAGCGCGCCTGCTGCGCCTGCGCGAGCGTGATGGCACGCGCGACCGCGACCCGGAGTTCCCGGTACCCGGAGTAGCCCAGGGACTGGGCATAGCGGGCGACCGTCGACAGGGACGTGCGGCAGAGCTGGGCGAGATCGTTGATCGCGAGGTCCACGACGAGCGTGGGGTCTCCGAGGATCGTCTCGGCAACCCGTGCCTCTGCGGCACTCACCTTCGGAAGGGAGCGTCGCACCCGAGCGAGAACGTCATCGTCCATGGGGGTCCTGTCTCAGCCGGCGCTGTTCATCCTCTGCTTCACGGCGAAGCGCCCCAGGAGTGCTTCCCTCGCCATCTGCGCACCGAGCCTACTGGCAGCGGCGACCTCGATGGTGGGCAGCGGAAGGGGACTCCGCGTCGGAAGACCGACGTTGACGACGACCGCTCCGGGATCACGGACAGCCGCCCGCTCGACGAGAGAGCGCTGCGCGGCATCCGTGTCGGGTCTGTCGATCAGCAGCACCGTCGTACCGGGCGCCGCCGTGACCTCGTCGAGCACACGGTCCTGCTCCGGCAGGTCGGCGGACGCGACGTCCAGGCGCACACGGAGTCCGTCTGCGGCGAGGGCATTCGCCACGTACGATCCCGCACTGTCGACGGCGAGGGTCGACCGGCGGCGCGCGTCGATGACCGCGAGGGCCGTGGCTGCCTCGGGGGCATCGCCGGAGATCGTCACCGTCCGACGCACGATCTCCGCGGCGTCGTAGTCGTCCGGGTCGTCGTGCCCGAGCTCTGCGGCGGCGCGCAGCTTGGTGGCGAGTGCGGCGACGCGAGCGGCCGCCTCCTCCACGCGCGCACGGGAGAGCGAGCCGTCGCGCAACGCGGCGACGATCCCGTCCCTGGCCGCGTGGAAGTCCCGTTCGTCCTGATCCACAAGCGCGGCGTCACCCGGGTTGGTCGGGTTGCCGATGCAGAGGAGGTCGGCGCCGGCAGCGAGGGCGAGCGCCGCTCCCCCGCCGAGTCCGACCGTCTCGCGGATGGCGGCCATGTCCAGCGCATCCGTGATGATGACGCCGTCATAGCCCCAGTCGCGCAGCTTTCCGAGCACGCGGGGGTTGAGCGTCGCGGGCTGCTCGCCCCACGCCGGGACCACGATGTGGGCGGTCATCACGGCATCGACGCCGGCATCGACCGCCGCGCGGAACGGCTCCAGGTGCACCCGTTCGAACTCCTCGACGTCGAGAGTGATCTCGGGAAGGGAGTGGTGCGAGTCGAGGTGGGTGTCGCCGTGGCCGGGGAAGTGCTTCACGCACGCGGCGACCGCGGAGTCCTGGATGCCGTCGATCGTCGCGACCACGTGACGGGAGACGAGCGCCTCGTCGTCACCGAAGGCCCGCACGCCGATCACCGGGTTGCGAGGGTCGGTGTTGACGTCGGCGACTGGACCGAGCACGACGTTCGCGCCGACCGCACGCACCCGCCGGGCGAGTTCCGCGCCGGTCCGCTCCGAGGCGACCAGATCGTCGAGGAGCCCGAGCTGAGCGGCTCCGGGCACGGTGGAGCCGGTGGCGGATTCGAGGCGCGTGACGCTGCCGCCCTCTTCGTCGATGCCGATCAGGGCGTTCGGGTTCGCGTCGAGGATCTCTGCGCTCAAGGCCGGGAGTCCTTCGCCGACGTTCTGGCCGAAGTACACCACGCCGGCGAGGCCGTCGCGCAGTTCCTGGCGCAACCACTCGGGTGCTTCGGTGCCGAAGAATCCCGGCCACAGCACACCGTTCGCGAGGCGCTCGAGCTCGTCGGTCATCCCTTCACCGCTCCTGCGACCATGCCCGAGGCGAGCTTGCGCTGCACGAGGACGAAGAAGATCATGACCGGGACCGTGATGATGGTCGAGGCCGCCATGATGCTGCCCCAGTCGTTGGAGTAGAGGCCGAAGAACGACTTCAGACCGATCGAGACCGTGTACTGGTCGGTCTGCGCGCCGAGGATCGTCATCGCGAAGATGAACTCGTTCCACGCGGTGATGAAGCTGAAGATGCTCGTCGCGACCAGACCGGGCATGACCAGGGGCAGCAGCACCGAACGGAACATCCGCCACCAGCTCGCGCCGTCGATGTACGCGGCCTCTTCGAGCTCGACGGGGACGGCCGCCACGAAGCCGCGCAGCATCCAGATGCCGAACGCGAGGGACAGCGCGACGTACACGACCATGAGTCCGAGGATGCTGTTGAGCAGACCGAGGCTCTTGACCTGGAGGAAGAGCGGGATGACGAGCGCCTCGAGCGGCACCATCTGCACGATGAGGATCATCATCAGGATCATGGTGCGGAACTTGAACTTGAAGCGCGCGACCGCGACCGCGGCGAGCAGACACACGAGCGCACTGACGAGCACAGTGACGAGCGCGACGATCGCCGAGTTGCGGAGGTAGGTGCCGAAGCCCCCCTCGGTCAAGACGAAGGCGAAGTTGTCCCACGTGAATTCCTGGGGGACCAACGACTGCCCACCGCTGGAGGCCTTGGCGTCGAAGGCGCTCGAGACCATCCAGTAGACGGGGAACAGGGTGAAGATCAGGACCGCGGCGACCGCGATGCCGGTGCCGATGCGGGAGCGGAGCCTCGGACGCGGGTTCACAGCTCGTCCTCCTTCATGAGGGAGCGGATGTAGACGATCGTGATGCCGATGAGCACGAGGGTGAGCAGCACGGCGAGAGCGGCACCGAATCCGTAGCGGTTCTGTCCGAAGGACTCGACGTAGGACCAGACACCGAGGTTCAGCACCTGACGGTTGCCACCCCCGCCGCCGGGCATCAGGTACACCTGTGCGAAGACCTTGAAGTCCCAGATGGTCGAGAGGATGATCACGACCGAGAACACGGGCCTGAGCGTCGGGAAGATGATCTTCCAGAAGCGGCGCCAGGCGCCCGCACCGTCGAGCGCTGCGGCTTCGAGCATCTCCTTCGAGACGCCGAGGAGGCCGGCCAGCACGGTGATCGCCACGAACGGGAAGCCGTGGTGGACCACGTTGAGGAGCACGATGGCGTAGAACGACCACTGGTTGGTGAACCAGTTGACCGGATCGCTCATGAGACCGAGGTCCATGAGGACCTGGTTGAAGATGCCGCGGTCGGCATCGAAGATGAAGGTCCAGACGTACGTGCCGGTCACGGCGGGCATCGCCCACGCGACCATGATGCAGCTGGAGACGATGACCCGCCAGGTCGTGCCGAGGCGCGCGAGGAGCAGGGCCACGAGCGTGCCGACGGCCACGGTGACGAACACCGCGACAGCGGCGAACCCGACCGTGTTGGGCAGCACCACCGTCCAGAGAGTCGGGTTGGTGAGCGCCTCGACATAGTTGTCGAAGCCGATCCAGTTGTTCTCCCCGGTGTTGATCTCACGCAGGCCGTAGTCCTGCAGCGAGTAGATGAACACCTGGACGAGCGGCCAGAGCATGAGCACCGCGAGGATGGCCAGCCCGGGCGCGAGAAGGAGCCAGGGGCGGGCCGCGACGATCGAGAGACCGCGTCGCTTCCGGCCGCCGGCCACGGAGGCGGAGGTGGACTCCGCCTTCGTGGCCGGCAGTGGCGCTTGCACCATCGACATGGAAGGGATGCTTCCTTACTGGTTGAGCAGTGCGGTCATCTCGGCGGCGGCGTCCTTCGTCGCGGTGGCGACGTCCTTCTGCCCGCTGAGGATGGCCTGGATCATGGAGTTGGTCGTCTTCTTCGCCTGCACGGCGCCGAAGTTCGGGGTGACCGGCACGGATGCGCCGCCGTCGACCATCTGCTCGGCGAACGGTGCGACGAGCGGGTCGGTCGAGGCGAGGGCCTCCTCCATCGCGGACTGCACGCCCGGGAAGTAGCCGGTCTCGTTCGACCACTGCTCGGCGAACTCACCGGTGGTGACGAGCTTCACGAACTCCCACGCCAGGTCGGCGTTCTTGGTCGTGTTGAAGATCGAGAGGTGCGATCCGCCCAGCACGGACGGGGCGATGCCGCCGTCTTCGCCGGGGATGACCGCGGCGCCGATCTTGCCTTCGAGCTCGGGGTTCGCCTCGATGAGCGAGTTCGGCGTCCAGGAGCCGGAGAGCATCATGGCGACGTTGCCCTGGGTGAACGCGTCGCGGAGGTCGGTCTCCTTCCAGGTGGTGGCACCTGCGGAGGAGAAGCCGTGCTCGGTCGCCAGGCCCGTGTAGAACTCGATGCCCGCCTGCGACTCGGGGCTGTCGAGCTCGCTCGTCCAGGTGTCGCCGTCCTTCGTGGCGATCTCGCCGCCGGCACCCCAGACCCAGGGGTAGACCTGGAACTCGGCGTCACCCGGAACCGGGAACGGCAGCATGTCGGGCTTGGCCGCCTTGATCGCGTCACCCGCGGCGACGATGTCGTCCCACGTCTTCGGAGCGTCGAGACCGAGTTCCTCGAACACGTCGGCGCGGTAGACGAGCGAGCGGACGCCGGCGTACCAGGGCATGCCGTAGAGCTCACCGTCGTAGGTGCCGGCGACCTCGAGGCCCTCGACCAGGTCGCCGCGCAGGTCCTTCTCACCGTCGACGTACTCGTCGATCGGGAGGAGTGCTCCGGCGTCGGCGAACTCGGCGGTCCAGGTGGTGCCGGTCTCGGCGATGTCGGGGGTCGTGCCACCGGCGATGGAGGTCACGAAGCGATCGTGAGCGTCGGCCCACTGGATCTCCTCGATCTTGACCGTCGCACCGGTCTCCTTCTCGAAGGCTGCCGAGACGTCGTCGTAGAAGGCGGTCGCGTCGGGGTTGGTGCCCTTCATGATCCAGACGGTGAGCTCCTTGCCCTCACCGTCGGCCGAACCGGTGTCGCTGCCGCCGGCGCAGCCGGCGAGGGCGAGCGTGGCCACGGCGCCGAGCGCCACGGCCGAGAGAATGCGCTTGTGCATTGCGGGGATCTCCTCTTTGAAAGTCCTGGAAAGCATCGGGTACTCACCGGGGGTTAGGAAAAAGTATCCACGACTAACTAATTCCCTGCAAGTTGCTCCCACAATCGTCATATGGCCGTAACATCAGCTTCCCCCGGTAGGCTCCCCGGATGGTTCGCCGCACTCCCGACAAGGACCGTTCGACGGTCGCCCGCCACGCGACGCTCCCCTCTCCCGGGCCCGCCAGAGGTTTCCTGAAGATCGCCGGAATCACGCTGGGCGTCGTGCTCGTCTCCGCGATCGCCGTCGCCGCTTTCGTCGTGACCGACTACTTCAACCGATTCAACGACGGTGCCGTCACGCTGGAGGGTGCGCCGGAGGTCGAGCCGCCCTCGATCAGTGCCTACCCCGGCGAGTTCAGCATGCTCATCATCGGGACCGACGAGTGCGGTGCGGTGTCGACGGGCCTGCTGGGTGAGCGCTGCTCCGAGGCTGACGGCGGGATCCTCAACGACGTGAACCTGCTCGTGCACGTGTCGGCGGAACCCCGCAAGGTCACGGCGATCTCGCTCCCTCGTGATCTGATGCTCGAGACGCCGGAGTGCACCCTGCCCGACGGATCCGTCGCCTCGGCCACGAGCAAGACGCAGATCAACTCGATCTTCCAGCGAGCAGGACTGTCCTGCGTGGCGAAGACGGTGACCGAGCTCACGGGCATGGAGATCCCCTTCGCCGCGAAGATCGACTTCGACGGCGTGATGGAGGTGACCGATGCGATCGGCGGCGTCGAGGTGTGCATCGGCGGCGACGGCATCCGAGACAGCCACACCGCTCTCGACTGGGCGCCAGGCCCCCGCACCGTCTCCGGCTACGAAGCCCTCCAGTTCATCCGCACGCGGCACGGCGTCGGCGACGAGAGCGACATGGCGAGGGTGTCGAACCAGCAGCAGTACATGTCGCGCCTGGTGAAGAAGATCATGAGCGACGAGGTCCTCACCGACCCCGGCAAGGTGCTCGGACTCGCCAACACCGTCGTCGACAACATCGACCCGAGCGACCAGCTGGCCAACCCGGTGCGTCTGGCCCAGCTCGCCCTCTCCATCAAGGACGTGCCGTTCTCCGAGTTCGTCTTCGTGCAGTACCCCGTGTTCGAGGACCCGGACGATTCCGACCGCGTCATCCCCAACCGCGAGGCTGCCGCGACGATCTGGGATGCGCTGAAGGCCGGCCAGTCGGTGCAGCTGACGGGCAAGGCCAGCAACAACGGCGGCGTCGAGCTCGTCGACCCCGCGCCGGGAACCGATCCGGAGGCACCGGCGACCGAGGTGCCTCCCACCGGGACACCCTCGCCGCGTGCCACGCTCGACCCGGCCATCTCCGGCCAGACGGTCGAGCAGGAGACGTGCGCCAACGGCAAGCTGCGCTGAGCCCCTCCCCGGAGCGTAGGCTCGTGCCCATGGGCCGGACGAGATCGCGCGACACCGAGCACCCGCAGGCCCGACTCGATCATGGCGGCATCGCCGGTGTCATGCCGTCGGAGTTCACCACGGGCTTCGAGCTGATCGTCGACGGCACCCCGCAGTCGCACGTCGACCTCGACGACCCGACGCACCTGCACTTCGAGTACATCGTGCGCATGGGGGCGGTGATCGACCAGCTCGCCGCAGGCCCGCTGACCGCCGTGCACCTCGGCGCCGGCGCGATGACGATCCCCCGCTACATCGAAGCGACGCGCCCCGGCTCCCGCCAGCAGGTCATCGAGCTGGAGGCTCCGCTGGCACAGCTGGTCCGGGAGCACCTCCCGCTGCCGAAGGGCGCCTCCATCCGGATCAGGATCGGCGACGCGCGGGCGGGCGTCACGAAGCTCCCGAACGCACTGCGGACGAACTGCGACCTCGTCGTCTCCGACGTCTACTCGGGAGCACAGACGCCCGCACACCTCACCAGCGTCGAGTTCTACCGCGAGCTCGCGGAGCTGCTGGCTCCCGGCGGCGTGCTCCTCGTCAACGTCGCCGACGGTCCCGGCCTCGCCTTCGCCCGGCGCCAGACGGCGACGATCGCGGAGGTCCTCCCGGAGGTCGCCGTGCTCGCCGACACCCAGGTGCTCAAGGGCAGACGATTCGGGAACCTCGTGATCGCGGCGTCCGCCGCTCCCCTGCCGACGGAATGGCTGCCGCGGATTCTCGCCGCCGGCCCCCACCCCGCGAAGATCGCCCAAGGCGCCGAGGTCGAGACGTTTACCCAGGGCGCCCGCATCGTCACGGATGCGGATGCCGTCGCCTCACCGCGTCCCGACGCCTCGCTGTTCCTGCGCTGAGCCGGCCTATCCGGCACAGCGACGACGCCGGATGCGGCGACCAGGGCGCGCCGCCGGGACGACCCCGCGACCGGAAGGCAGACTGGACGGGGACGCTGCGGAAGGAGAGCAATGAGTTTCATCCGGGGATACGACCAGGAGACCCTCCGCGAGGTGGTCGATCTCGACGAGTGCGCGACCCGTCTCGCGGAGATCGAGGGGCAGCGGAGCCTGCCCGCACTGCTGGAGCGGGTCTGGCTGTTGAAAGTGCTCGACCGCCTGGATGAGGCGCTCGCGCTGGCCGACGAGACCGTCCGCCAGGCGCGCATGGCCGGCACCCGCAAGGACGTGCTCCGCGCTCGCGTGCTGCACGCGACGATCCTGCAGTATCGGGGAGCGCATGCTGCTGCCGAACAGGAGCTGGCGACCTGCGCGACCGAGGCCGAGGGACAACGGTGGCTGTCGATCGCGGCCTTCGCGTATCAGCACCACGGCAAGAACGCCTACGACGCCGGGGACTTCGAGACCGCCCGGGAGAGCTTCAAGCAGTCGCTGTTCCTGCGTCGCGAGTCCGGTGCACAGGACAGCGAACTGGAGACCGCGCTGCTCGCGATCGAAGCGGCCGAGCGGCATCGTCCCTCGCAGCTCATCGCGGGCTGAGTCCTCCCGCGACCGCGATGTCGGTCGCATGGCTTACCCTGATCGCATGGCGGAACTCGACCGTGTGCGTGTCTGGGGCGAAGCACTGATCACGCTGCATCTCGATGACAGCTGGTCCTTCGGCTTCGACAATGCCAAGCGCCGTGCCGGGCAGTGCGACTACACGAAACAGCGCATCACGGTCTCGCGCTATCTGGCCGCGCGGTTCGATGACGACGAGATCCACCAGGTGCTGCTGCACGAGGTCGCGCACGCCCTCGCCGGTCACGCGGCGGCGCACGGACCGGCGTGGAAGCGCGTCGCGCGCGACCTCGGATACGTCGGCGGCACGACGCACCACGGAGAGACCGCCGTCGAGCTCGCCCCCTGGGTGGGAAGCTGTCCCGCGGGTCACGTGACGTACCGCCACCGCCGACCGACCCGCCCCACTTCATGCGCGCGTTGTTCGCGCACCTACGACGCCCGACACCTGTTCGCCTGGACGCGGCGCGAGATCTCGTCCGACGTGCGTCTCGCCGCGCAGATGCCGCGCTGACCGCGACTCAGGTGACCGAGTCGCCTGGGTCACCCTGCTCGGTCGAGTCCGCGAGGTCGTGGTGAGGGGCGGCGCCACGTCGGCGGCGAAGCAACGCCGCGATCCCGCGCCAGCCGACGAGGAACGCGCCGAGGACCAGCGTCGCGACGATGATGAACGGCACCTCGGCGGTGTCACCACTGAGCACGCGGATGAGCATTCCGCCTGCGACCGTCACGATCCACACGACCACGCCCCACAGGACGGACCACGGGCGGCGCGGCCTGCCCGGGAGCAGAGCGGCGAGGAGATGCCCGAGGAGCACCGCGATCAGGAAGGGCCAGGCGGTGAGCAGGAACCCGGCGGGGTTCTCATCATGCGAGGCCCGGCCGATCACAGCGAAGACCAGCACGAGCACGATGTCGACGATGACGGCAGGGAGGTACCTCATGCCACGACCCTACGTGCCCTGAGCCCAACCGGAGCCTCCCTCGCCGCACGAGTCCTCGCCGGGGAATCAGGCGAACGGGACGAACGCCCCCGCCCGCAGCACCGGGACGACGTCGACCGCGTCGAGCGCGGCAGCGTCCGTCGTCGACGTCGGCACCAGACCGGCTGCCTCGATGCGGGTGGTCGCCTCGACGCCCCCGGCGAGCTCGCGCCCTGACCCGCTCGCGCCGATCATGTGCCGCAGGGCGCCTCGCAGGGCACGGAACCCCTCGGCAGCGACCGCCGCATCCGGGGCCGTGTGATCGATGCCGCGATCCGAGAGGGCCAGGACGATCGCCCCCGCGCCGAGCTGGTCCTCGACCGCGAACCGCAGCGTTCCCTCCGCATCGGCCTCCCCCGCAGCGATGATCGCGACCGAGGTGCGCGCCTGCCGCCGCTCCTGGAGCGTCTGCACCGCGCGTGCCACGGCAGAGGCGTTGCGAACACCGCCGATCAGCACGGTCGCATCCGGTGCTGCCGCCGCGGCGACTGCCGCGCCGTTCCGCGACCAGCCCTCCGCCTCCGCCAGCACGACCTCCGTGCCGGACACCACCGCATCGATGACCGTGGAGGAGAACCGCAGCACATCCACGACCACCACGATGTCAGTGGGGGCGAGGCGGGCGAGGCCCGCGGTGCCCCACTCGAGACGGACCTGATACGTGGACTGATCGAACGGCGACGGCATCCGACCAGCCTAGAGGCGTCAGTCCGCCGCGAGCGCCTCCACCGGAGCCACCCGCGTCGCCAGGCGGGTGGGCGTCGCCGCGGCCACGAGGGTGAGCACGGCCGTGGAGGCGACGATGATCGCCACCGGGATCCACGGGATCTGCGGTGCCACGAGGCCGGCGGGGACGAAATCGGGCAGGGTCGGGACGGATCCCAGGAGCGACTGCGCGGCGATCCAGCCGTACACGATGCCCAGCACGAGGCCGGTCAGCGTCGCCGCGACGGTGATGTGCGTCGCCTCCAAGAGGACCATCCGCCGCACCTGCCCGTTGGACAGACCGATCGAGCGCAGCAGACCGAGTTCGCGACGGCGCTGCACGACACCGATCGTGAGCAGGTTCACAAGGCCGACCGCGGCGATCACGGCGGAGACGGCCACGAGCACCATCATGATCGCGGCGAAGGCATCCATCGGGGCGAAGAACTCGTCGGGGACCTCTCCCGTGACCTGGCTCATCATCAGACGCTTCGCGGACTCGAGCGCGACGGCGAACATCGTCACCAGGGTCACCCCCATCACCACGCCGATCGCCATCCGCGACGAGCGCTCCGGATACCGCAGTGCGTTCTCGGCGGCGAGTCGCGCGGTGGCACTCGACCCGAACATCCGCCCCACCAACCGCAGCACGGGCGGCATGAACAGCACGGATCCGAGGGCCAGGCCGGTGAACGAGAGCACCCCACCGAAGAAGGCGACCACGACGCCGAGGGGCGTCATGAGGCCGACCACCACCCCACCGGCCAGCAGTGCCGCACCGGTGAGGAGCAGGATCCACGCGCCGATGTGTCGTCCCTTCGTGCCCGAGACCTCCTCGTGCGTGCGTTCCACGGCGCCGCCGAGGGCCTGCAGCGGGGTCACCGAGAGCACCCGTCGCGAGCCGGCCCAGGCTGCGGCCCAGGTGGTGAGCGCCACGCCGACCGCCGGAAGCGCCACGAACGGCTGCGCGAGGGAGAAGGAGGTCGGGACGTTGTCGAGGAACTGGGCGCCGACCTGCACCCCGATCGCCGCCAGCACGAGTCCGGCGAGAAGGCCGAGCCCCGCGCCGATCAGCCCGACCACGAGGCCCTGCGTGCCCACCTCGGCCCGCTGCGAGCGCGCCGTCGCTCCGATCAGACGGAGGAGAGCGATCTGCCGGGTGCGCCCGGCGATGATCGTCGAGAAGGTGTTCGCCGTGACGATCGCCGCGACATACATCGCGACCACCGTCAGCAGCACCGACAGGAGCGCGACGACGAACGCGAGCGTCCCGCTGTCGCCGATGAACGGATCGGCCTGCAACACGGCGCCGATGTAGGCGGTGATCTCCACGAGGAGCACCCCGAACGCGGCCGACAGCGCGGCCACCAGTATGCTGGCGCCCATACCGCGATCACGCAGCCAGGCCAGACGCGGTCCGGTCGCCCGACTCTCAGGGACGACCGACGCGACGGCGGTCACGCGGCCACCTCCGCGGCGAGCATGTACGCGGAGATCTCCTCCGCGGTCTGCCGAGGGTGGTCCGCGACGATGCGGCCGTCTCCGAGGTACAACACGCGGTCGGCGTGACTCGCAGCGATCGCGTCATGCGTGACCATCGCGATGGACTGCCCGTGGTCCCGGCTCGCCGTGGCGAGCAGACGCAACACCTCTCGTCCTGTCTTCGAGTCGAGGTTCCCGGTGGGCTCATCCGCGAACACGAGGTCGGGCGCGGTGGCGAGAGCGCGGGCGATCGCGACCCGCTGCTGCTGCCCGCCCGACAGCTGATGGGGCCGGTGGTTCAAGCGTGAGCCGAGGCCGAGGGTCTCGATGAGACCGTCGATCCTGGCGCGTTCGATCGCGCTCGGACGCCGGCCGTCGAGCTCGAACGGCAGCATGATGTTGGCGCGTGCGTCGAGCGTGGGGACGAGGTTGAACGCCTGGAAGATGAAGCCCACGCGACGGCGGCGCAGGATGGTGAGGTCGATGTCACCGAGCCCGGTGATCTCGGTGTCGCCGATCCACGCACGGCCCTCCGTGGGGCTGTCGAGCCCCGCCATGATGTGCATCAGGGTGGACTTCCCCGAGCCGGAGGGCCCCATGATCGCGGTGAACTGTCCGCGGCGGATGCCCACGCTGACATCGTCGAGCGCACGGACGGTGCCCTCGCCCGAGCCGTAGGTCTTCTTCAGGTGCTGGACGCGGGCGGCGAGCCCCATGTCGGTGGTCGTGATCTCCATGCCTCCGACGCTATTTCGGCCGCTGCCTGCGGGTCATCGCCCGGGCGGATCATCCGCGTACATCGCAAGGATGATCCGTGCTCGACCGACGGTCAGGCGAGGCCGTGCTCGAACGCGAAGACCACGAGCTGCACCCGGTCGCGCAGCACGAGCTTGGTGAGGATGCGGCTGATGTGCGTCTTCACCGTCGCCTCGCTGAGGTACTCCCGGCCGGCGATCTCGGCGTTCGACAAGCCGCGTGCCGCGAGCGCGAAGATCTCCTTCTCGCGGTCGGTGAGCGTGTCGTACTGCGGAGGCACCGGGCGCGGCGCTTCCGCGAAGTGCGCGAACAGGTCGCGCGTCGCCGCGGCCGCGATCACGCTCGAACCGGAGTGCACCGTGCGGATCGCGGCGAGCAGGAACTCGGGATCGGCGTCCTTGAGCAGGAAGCCGCTCGCCCCCTGCCGGATCGCCCGGGCGGCGGCCTCGTCGAGGTCGAACGTGGTGAGCATGACGACGCGCGGAGGCTCCGGACGGGCGAGGATCTCGGCCGTCGCGGTGAGCCCGTCCATGACCGGCATCCGGATGTCCATCAGCACCACGTCCGGCCGCGTCGCCCGCACGACCTCGAGAGCCTCCCGCCCGTCGCCCGCTTCGCCGACCACTTCGAGATCGGGCTGCGAAGCCACGAGCATGCGGATACCGGCACGGAACAGCGCCTGGTCGTCGACGAGCACGACTCTGATCATTCGGCGGCTCCGATCGGAAGCGTGGCATGGACGACGAACTGCGCCCCTCGACGCTCGGCTTGCAGACTACCGCCGACGAGCTGCGCCCGCTCCCGCATCCCGATCACGCCGTGGCCCCCGACACCGACGGCAGCGTCGCGCGACACCGTGTTGCGCACGTCGACGTCGACGCGGTCCGCGAGCCACGCGAGGTGGACGTCGACCGCGCCGTCGCCGTGCCGGATCGCGTTCGTGAGCGCCTCCTGCAGGATGCGGTACACCGCGAGCTGGATGGCCCCGGGCGGCTCCCCCGGGGGCATGGGGTCGACCGTGACCCGCGGCTCGATCCCCGCTTGCCGGACCTGCGCGAACAGGGCTTCGAGGTCGGCGAGGGTCGGTTGCGGACCGTCGCCCTGCCGGTGTCGGAGCTGCGTGAGCAGCATCCGCACATCGCTCAAGGCTCCGCGCGCGGTCTGCGCGATCGTGCCGAGTGCCTCGGTCGCCATCTCGGGTTTCGCCGCTGCCGCATACCGTGCACCGTCCGCCTGCGCGATGACGACGGCCAGGGAGTGGGCGACGATGTCGTGCATGTCCCGCGCGATGCGCACCCGCTCCTGCTCCTCGATGGCGAGTGACTCGGCCTGCAGCTGCGCCGCACGGGTGCGCCGCGCACGCAGCACGACCCGCCACAGCAACCCGCACACCCAGGCGAAGCCGAGGGCCATGACCGAGATCACCAGCAGGAGGGTGCCCGTCGTCACCTTCTCCCAGCCGCTGCTCGTGCCGAAGGCGACACCGTTGACGACCACCATGTACAGCGCGGCGATGAGGCCGCCCAGAAGCGCGGACCCGAACCCCCACCAGAGCACGCGCCGAGTTCCCCAGGCCGCCGTGGCGTAGAGCACGAGCAGGATAGCGATGTCGATCGGCACCGGCCCGAATCCGGCCAGCATCTGGAGGATCGCGCCCGCCCACGCGGCGGCGAGGGCGAGCCCGGGCGCGAGTCGCCCGATCGCGACACCGCCGAACATCAGGACGGCGGCGAAGACCACGGCCACGACCGCCGCGCCCCCGAGCGCGCTGTTCCCGGTGCCCGGACCGTAGAACACGATCGACATCGGGACGAAGACGAGGAAGAGCAGCGCCGCCCCGACGATGTCGAGGATCAGCGCCGTGCGGGACAGGGGGCGGATCACTCCCCCACGCTACGCGAGGGTCTGGGCGCGGGCATCCGTCGCAGGATGTATCCCCGGCTCGTCACACGCGGGCGATGATCTCTCCGTGCGGCACGAGGTACCAGCCGTCGCCGTCATCGGCCCAGCGCTTCCAGGCGTCGCTGATCTCCTGCAGCTCGGCCCGCGTCGCCAGCTCGCTGTCGACGAGTTGCCGTGCGAGCGCCGACTCGAGGATGCGGTCGGCCCACATCCCGCCCCACCAGGCACGCTCGGAAGGAGAGGCGTAGCACCAGGTGGACGCCGTCGCCGTGACCTCTTCGAAACCCGCGGCGCGCGCCCAGGCCAAGAGTCGTCGTCCGGCATCGGGCTCCCCGCCGTTCGCCCGCGCGGCTGCCTGGTACAGCGTCAGCCAGCGGTCGAGTTCGGGCAGGATCGGGAACCAGATGAAGCCCGCGTAGTCCGCATCGCGAGCGGCGACGATGCCACCCGGAGCGGTCACTCGGCGCATCTCTCGTAGGGCCTGCACCGGGTCGCCGACATGCTGCAGCACCTGGTGCGCGTGCACGACGTCGAAGGAGGCATCGGGGAAGCTCAGGGCGTGCACGTCCTCGATCGAGAAGGCGAGGTTCGTCAGGCCCCGCTCGCCGGCGAGGTCGCGCGACAGGGACAGTGCGTTCTCATCGATCTCGGTCGCGGTGACGTGGGCGACGATCCCGGCGAAGTCGGCGGTGATGGTGCCCGGCCCCGCCCCGACGTCGAGAAGCCGCGTCGCCGCGGTGAGGTGCGGACGAAGGTAGGCCGCGGAGTTCGCGATGTCGCGCGTGTTGTGCGAGCGGAGGACGGATTCGTGGTGTCCATGCGTGTACGAGGCCATGCGGTTCAGTCTGGCAGAGCGCAGGGCAGCGACACTCAGTGCAACTCGACGACGGCGCGCCGGATCGCCTCGCGGTCGGGCTTCCCGGACGGGAGGACGTCGATCTCGTCCACGAGGATCAGGCGGGCCGGACGTGCGTGCCTGCCGAGCTCGTCTTCGACGACGGCGCGCGCGTGGGCGAGCTGCTCGGACTCGCTGCGCCGAAGGACCTCGCCGCGGACTGCGACGATCACCGAGGCCTCCCCCCAGCGCTCGTCTTCCACACCGACCACCACGGCCTCGTGAAGTCCCGCGATCCGACGGACGATGCGCTCCACCCGATCGAGCGAGATGTTGATCCCGCCCGAGACGATCACGTTGTCCGCTCTGCCGTGCACGCGCACGATCCCGTCCTCCACCAGGCCCAGGTCGCCGGTGCGGTACCAGCGGATCCCGTGCTCGTCGTGGACGAACGTCCGGGCCGTCAGCGACCCGTCGCCGAGGTACCCTTCGGCGAGCATGGGACCCGCGAGACGCAGCTCGCCGTCGACCACGCGCACGCCCACGGTGTCGAGCGGCACACCGTCGTAGACGCACCCGCCGCTGGTCTCCGTCGAGCCGTAGGTGCGCACCAGACGCACTCCGAGGTCGGCCGCCCGCTCGCGGAGGGGCTCCGGGAGCGCCTGCCCACCGACGAGGATCGCTCGATACGCCGTGAGCGCGGCGCGGACCGCCGTGTCCTCCGCCGCATCGAGCAGCGTCGCTACCTGGGCCGGGACCAGCGAGGTGTAGAGGTCGGGGATGCCCGACGGCGACGAAGGGCGCATCATCTCGAAGGTCGCCTGAGCGAAGGACTCCGGCGAGAAGCGGCCCTCGATCCGCGTCGGCTGGGTGCCGGCGAGGATCGAGCGCACGAGCACCTGCAGCCCCGCGACATAGCCGGCGGGGAGGGCGAGCAGCCAGCGTCCGCTGCCGATCCGCGCCGCGGTGGCCTCGGCGCTCGCCCGCAACGCCTCACCGCTGAGCGCGACTCGCTTCGGGATCCCGCTCGACCCGGACGTCGCGATGACGGCCGCGATTCCGTCGGCCACCCCCTCGGGCGCTCCGGCGACCATCCCGAGTCCCAAGGCGGGGCCGCCGTCGAACGCGCGTTCCAGGGCATCCCGCAGCTGTGCCGGGTCTTCGGCATCCGTCGGGATCAGTGCGACCATGCTGCTCTCCGGCTCAGTAGTGCCAGGGGAAGGAAGACCAGTCGGGGTCGCGCTTCTCGAGGAACGAGTCGCGGCCCTCGACGGCTTCATCGGTGCCATAGGCCAGGCGGGTCGCCTCCCCGGCGAACACCTGCTGTCCGACCAGACCGTCGTCGACGGCATTGAAGGCGAACTTCAGCATGCGGATCGCCGTGGGCGATTTCGTGAGCACGGTGCGGGCCATCTTCAGCGCTTCGCGTTCGAGTTCGGCATGCGGGACCACACGATTCACGGCGCCCATCTCGTACGCGCGCTGCGCGGAGTACTCCTCGGCGAGGAAGAACACCTCACGCGCGAACTTCTGACCGGTCTGGCGGGCCATGTATGCAGACCCGTAGCCGGCGTCGAAGCTGCCGACATCGGCGTCCGTCTGCTTGAAGCGGGCCTCCTCCGCGGATGCGATCGTGAGGTCGCAGACCACGTGCAGCGAGTGCCCGCCTCCTGCTGCCCACCCGGGGACGACGGCGATGACGACCTTGGGCATGAAGCGGATGAGGCGCTGCACCTCGAGGATGTGCAGACGACCGACCGCGGCACGGCTCGCACCGTCGACGACCGCCGTCTCGGCGTCCGAGTACTTGTAGCCGTCACGACCGCGGATGCGCTGGTCGCCACCGGAGCAGAACGCCCAGCCGCCGTCTTTCGGGCTCGGGCCGTTTCCGGTGAGCAGCACCGCGCCGATGCGGGCATCCTGCCGGGCGATGTCGAGGGCACGGTAGAGCTCGTCGACGGTGTGCGGGCGGAACGCGTTGCGCACCTCCGGACGGTTGAAGGCGATGCGTGCGACTCCGCCGTCGTGCGAGACGTGCGCAGTGATGTCGGTGTAGCTCTCGGCCCCGGGCGCGAGCACCCATTCGGCCGGGTCGAAGAGGTCGGAGACGAATGCACTGGTCACGACATCCAGCCTATTCCTCGGCCCGCTCGGTACGGGATTCCGTGATGTCAGGCGCGGCGTGCGCGAACCGTCTTGATCCAGCCGTCGACGATGTCCCAGCCGACACCGATCGCGAAGCCGAACCCCAACAGCACGGCGAGGATGCGGAAGACGCCACCCTCGTCGGCGGATGCCGCCTGCCCCGCGGCGAAACCCTCGCCGCCCGCAGCTGCGATCCGCGCGAGGAAGTCCGGATTCACGAGCTGGTTCGTGAGCAGGAGGGCGACGACCCAGAGAAGGAACATCAGCGCGAGGATCGTGTTCACCACAGCCAGGCCGATCGTCCACCGTCTCGTGCGGAACAGCACGACGGCGAACACCGCCTCCGCGGCGATCAGGAGGAACAGGACGCTGATCCCCCAGGGCCACAACTGTGGATCGACGATCGGCACGACGGTGCCGTCCACGATGACGAAGCCTCGGAAACGGTCCCAGAGGAGCGCGCCGACGGAGATCCCGAGGAAGACGAGCGATGCGATCAGATCGTTCCGCCCCGCCACACCGTTCTCGCTCGGCTCCGGGAGCTGGTCGAGGTCCCACTTCTCGATCGCCGTCGCGCTGTCGGTGCGATCGAGGATGACGAACACCAAAGTGGTCCAGAAGCAGATGTGGAGGATCGCGCCCCCGGCGGCAAGGATCGATGAGGAGATGATCTCGCCGACCGGAGCACCCGCGATGGTCTGCCCGAGGGCGACCGCTCCGAAGACGCAGACCGGAACGATGATCAGCAGCAGCTTGAGCAGCCGCCACCAGGTCAGGTAGAACCGCGGACCGATGAGGTACAGCGGGCGATCCGCATAGCCGGCGGCGAGGACGCCGGGGTCGCCGAGCTCGGTGAGCACCGCGCGCTCGGCATCCTCCGGTGCGTC
Organism: Microbacterium aurugineum; assembly: GCF_023101205.1. Taxonomy (NCBI): domain Bacteria; kingdom Bacillati; phylum Actinomycetota; class Actinomycetes; order Micrococcales; family Microbacteriaceae; genus Microbacterium; species Microbacterium aurugineum. The sequence goes on from NZ_CP078078.1 coordinate 2,722,114, forward strand.
GCCCTGGTCCACCCGCGCCTCGATCGCATCGGCGATGGAGGCCTCGAGCTCTGCACGGACGTCGTCCTGGGCGTCGGGACGGAGACTGCGGATCGTGGCACTGATGTACCGCTCCGTGAGCGTGGTCGTCGTGGTCATGTCAGTTCTCCTCTGTGGTGAGAGAGGTGATCGCGGTCGTGAGTGACCGCCATTCGTCGGTGAGGGTGTCGGCCAGCCGGATGCCTGCTTCGGAGGTGCGGTAGAACTTGCGCGGCCTGGCTTCCTCGGTGTTCCACTCGCTCGTGAGGTACTCCTGCTTCTCCAGACGGCGAAGCAGCGGATACAGCGTGTTGGCGTCCGTCGCGAAGCCGCGGCGCTCGAGTTGCTCGAGAAGCGAGTAGCCGTACCCCGGCGTACGCAGCAGCTGCAGGCAAGCGAGCACCACCGTGCCGCGCCTCAGTTCCTGCAGGTGCGTATCGAGCGTCTCGTTCATGTCGAACACATTACTGTACGTCACACACTATTGGCAATGGCACATCGACGATCGAAGCGCGGTGCCGACCTGACGACTCACCCGGACGACGAACACCGGCCCGCATGCTCCACGGAGCAGAATGGGCACATGATCCCGCCGCTCGCAGACCTGCTCGACTCGGCCAGGGTCGTCGCCCTCCCCCTGCACAGTCGCTTCCGCGGCGTCGATGTGCGCGAAGCGCTCCTCTTCGAAGGACCGGAAGGCTGGGCGGAGTTCTCACCGTTCGTCGAGTACGACGACGTCGAGGCCTCGACCTGGCTCGCCGCGGCGATCGACTTCGCCTGGCGCCCCCAGCCTGAACCGCTCCGTGATCGGATCGGCGTGAACGCGACCATCCCGGCAATCGAGGCCGGCCGCGTGACTGAGCTGCTGTCGCGGTTCACGGGGTGCCGCACGGCCAAGGTCAAGGTCGCCGAGCCGGGGCAGACCCTCGCCGACGACGTGGCACGCGTCCGGGCGGTGCGCGAGGCGATGGGGCCCGAGGGACGCATCCGGGTCGACGCGAACGGCGCCTGGAACGTCGACGAGGCCGAGCACGCGGTGCATGCCCTCGGTGAACACGACCTGGAATACGTCGAGCAGCCCTGCGCGACGGTTCCGGAGCTCACGGAACTCCGCACGCGCGTGAAGTACATGGGCATCCCGGTGGCAGCAGATGAGAGCGTGCGGAAGTCCTCCGATCCACTCGCGGTCGCCCGCGCCGGTGCCGCCGACCTCCTCGTGATCAAGGCCCAGCCGCTGGGCGGCATCACGCACGCCCTGCAGATCGTCACGGCTGCTGGGCTCCCGGTCGTGGTCTCGAGCGCGCTGGACACCGCGATCGGCCTGTCCCAGGGAGCCGCGCTCGCCGCCGCCCTTCCGACGCTGGACTATGACTGCGGGCTCGGCACGGCGTCGCTGTTCCTCGACGACGTGGCCGACCTGCGTCCGGTCGATGGCTCGATCCCGGTCGGACGCGTGACCCCGGACGCCGAAGCACTCAGCCGCCTCGCCGCCTCGGACGAACGCCGCGAGTGGTGGTTCGCTCGCCTCGCCCGCTGCCACTACGAGCTGTCCGCCGCCGCGCACTGACCCGGCGCACCGCCGACACGCCAGATCTCGGGCGCTTCCGCGGGTACGGTCCGGCATCTGGCGTGTCGGCCGAGGATTGAACGAGCGGCCGGGACCGCTACAACTCGATGAACAGCTGCACGAGCCGTCCGAGCTGCTCGCTGCCCGAATGCCGCAGCTGCGCGTCGTCGAGCCCTGCCATCGCACCGCGCACGGTCATGCCCTCCCAGAGGATCATGAGCATCCGCGCCGCCGTCTCCGCAGGCAGACGCAACTGCAACGGCCCCGCCGACACGATGTCCTCGATGATCTGCGCGATGCTCCCGACCATCTCGCTCTCCTGAACGAGATAGGCCGCGCCGAACTCCGGGTCACGCAGTGCACGGATACGGATCTCGCTCATCAGCATCACGCCGAGGCGGTCATCGCCTCCGAGCTCCATGATCTGCTGGACGAGTTCGATGGGGTCGCATCCCTCGGCGAGCGCGCCGTCCGCGGTCAGCTGCTCGACGCGCGCACGCACCGCGCTCACACGCACCTCGGAGACGCTGGCCGCCAGCATCAGGAAGAGCTCGTCCTTGGATTCGAAGTTCGAGTAGAACGCGCCGCGAGTGAACCCTGCACGCTCGCAGACCGCCTCGACGGAGGCACCGTCGAGGCCGACTTCGGCGAAGACCTGCGCCGCCGCCTCCAGTAGACGGGCACGCGTGTTCTCGCGACTACGGGTTGCGGGTGTCGACATCGAAACCTCCTGACCCTTCACTCTCGCACGATTCACACCCCGCACACAGACTCACCCGTGCGGGTCACCTTACGATACATCTATGTATCGGATACACCTGTGTATCCACCCCGCACCCTTCGGAGGAACGCGTGTCCACACTCCTGTCCTCACTCGGACGTTGGTCGTTCCGTCACCCGTGGCGAGTCCTCGTGTCCTGGCTCCTCGCGCTCGGCATCGCCGGTGCCGGTGCCCTCGTGCTCGGCGCAGGTACGGACAACACCTTCTCCATCCCCGGAACCGAGTCCCAGGCAGGTCTGGAGCAGCTCTCCCGGTCCTTCCCCCAGGTGAGCGGCACGAACGCGCAGTTCATCGTGGTGGCCGCCGACGGCGATCAGGTCACGGATGACGACTACCGCGACCACATCGAAGATGCCGTCGACCAACTTGCGGACCTCGACGGTGTCCTCGCGGCCACCTCGCCGTACGACGAGATGGTCAGCGGGATGATCAACGACGACGACACCGCGGCGATCGTGCGTGTGCAGTTCGACGGTGAGTCCACGGATGTCTCGGACGACACGAAAGAGGCGCTGCGCACGGTCGTGAGCGACCTGGACTCGGAACTCCCGGACGGTGCACAGACCTCCCTCGGCGGCGACCTCTTCGCGATCTCGATCCCGGGCGTCACGCTCACCGAGGCGGTCGGTCTGCTCATCGCGCTGCTGGTCCTGATCGTCACCTTCCGCTCATTCGTCGTCGCCGGTCTTCCCCTCCTCACGGCGATCCTCGGCGTCGGCATCTCGATGGCAGGCATCTTCACGGCGACGGCCTTCGCCACGGTCTCCTCCACCACGCCGCTGCTGGCGCTCATGCTCGGGCTCGCGGTCGGCATCGACTACGCACTGTTCATCATGGCGCGGCATCAGGATCAGGTGCGCGAGGGCGTCGATCCGGAGGAGTCCGCGTCGCGCGCCGTCGGGACGGCTGGCTCCGCCGTGGTGTTCGCGGGCGTCACCGTGCTCATCGCCCTGATCGGACTCGGCTTCGCCGGCATCCCGTTCCTGACGACCATGGGCATCGCCGCCTCGGTCGCCGTGGCCGTCGCGGTCGCGATCGCGGTCACCCTCACCCCCGCGCTCCTCGGATTCATGAAGGGCAGAGTGGTCGGTCGGCCGAAGCGCGCACCGAAGCCCAAGAAGAAAGACGCGAGCGACGACCCCGACAGCGCGCCCGCGGCTCCCGCCCGCGCCAAGGGCAGTGCCCGCTGGGTGAACGGTGTCACCAAGCGCCCCCTCCTCGTCTCCCTCGCCGTGGTGATCGGCCTCGGCATCGTCGCCATCCCCGCCCTCAGCCTGAACCTCGCCCTCCCGAACGCCGGGGTGCTGCCGAAAGACTCGGAAGCGCGTCAGAACTACGACCTCGTCGCTGAGGAATTCGGACCCGGATTCAACGGCCCGCTGATCCTCACGGGCACGATCGTCACGTCCACCGACCCGCTCACCTTGATGGAAGACCTCGGGGATGCCGTCGCGAAGGTGCCCGGCGTCAAGGAAGTCGCCCTCGCGACACCGAACGAGACCGCTGACACCGGCATCGTCCAGATCATCCCGGAGACGGCCCCGGACGACCCGGCGACCGCCGACCTCGTCCGCGAACTGCGCAGCCATCACGACGAGTGGCTCGACGAATTCGGCATCGACCTCAAGGTCACCGGCTTCACCGCCGTCGGCATCGACATCTCCGATCAGCTCGGCAATGCCCTGTTGCCGTTCGGCATCTTCGTGATCGGCCTCTCCCTCATCCTGCTGACCATCGTGTTCCGCTCGCTGTGGGTGCCGATCACCGCGGCCGCCGGATACCTGCTCTCGATCGTGGCGGCGTTCGGCGTCGTCGGGGCCGTGTTCGAATGGGGCTGGTTCGCCGACCTCCTGCACGTCGCCCGGGTCGGGCCCATCATCAGCTTCATGCCGATCATCCTGATGGGCGTGCTGTTCGGGCTCGCGATGGACTACCAGGTCTTCCTCGTCTCGCGCATGCGGGAGGACTTCGTGCACGACCCGGACTCCAAGAGCCCCGACCGGGCGACGCGGCGCGCTGCCGCATTGCGCACCGTTCGCAGCGGGTTCACCGGGTCGGCGAAGGTGGTCACGGCGGCCGGCCTCATCATGTTCGCCGTCTTCGTGGCGTTCGTCCCCGAGGGCGACTCGTCACTGAAACCCATCGCCCTGGGCCTCGCAGCCGGCATCGCGATCGACGCCTTCCTGGTGCGCATGACCTTGATCCCCGCGCTGATGGCCATCCTCGGCGAGCGCGCCTGGGAGCTCCCGGCCTGGCTGGAGAAGGTCCTCCCCCGCGTCGACGTCGAGGGCGAGGCGGTGGAACGCGAGCGGCACCTCGCTGCCTGGCCGGGAGACGGTTCGATCGTCGCCGCCGACGACCTCGTGCTGACGGATGCCGGGATCGACGGGCTGCACCTCCGGGTCCGGCCGGGCGGAGCGCTGCTGCTGACCGGGAGTTCCGGTGCCGCGTTGCGTGCGCTGGCTCTGACGATCGCCGGACGGGTGACGCCTGACGCGGGACGCCTCCGGGTGGCGGGGCATCTGCTGCCAGGACGCGCGGCCTGGGTGCGCGCACACGTCGGCGCCTTGATCGCGACGGACGCCGGGGTCCCGGCATCCGAGCTCTCCGAGGCGCTGCGCGATCGACCCGCGGTGGTCGTGATCGACGGCGTCGAGAGGCTCCCCCTCGCCGCGCGCGATCAGATCGCCGCCCGACTCCGGGATGCGGATGCTGCGACCGCCGTGATCCTCACGACCACCGCACCCGAGGTCGCGCGCGACCTCCTCGCCGCCGCGGGCCGTCCCGCCCCCGAGCTTCTCTCCGTCGACACCCCCGCCGAGCGTCGACACCCCCTCGGGTCACCGCATCCAGACGGGGGTGCCGACGAAGAACGGGGGCCTCGGCCTGAAGACGACACGACGAAAGCCACCGAGGTGACCGCATGACCCTCCCCATCGAGCGCGCCCGCTCCCGCAAACCCATCACGTGGCTCACGATTCTCGGAGTGCTGTTGCTGCCTGCCGCGGTCGGCGGCATCCTGGTCGCGGCCCTGCAGAACCCGACAGAGCGCCTGGACTCGATGACCGCGGCGATCGTCAACCTCGACGATCCGGTGACCCTCGACGGGCAGGTGACCCCGCTCGGACGCCAGCTCGCCTCGGGCCTGGTCGAAGGATCGGACGACCTGGACTCGAACCTCACCTGGGTCATCTCCAACCAGGACGACGCCACCGACGGACTCGCCGACGGCACCTACCAGGCCGTCATCACGATCCCGGAGGAGTTCTCCGCAGCCGCCACCTCCGCGGGCACCGCGATCTCGGACGGCGGCGGGAAGGCCGAGCAGGCCACGATCACCGTGACCACACCCGACGACGGCCTCGTCGCCGATGACCTCATCACGGGCCAGATCGCCGACGTCGCCGCCTCGACCATGGGCACCATGCTCTCCGAGGCCACGACCGAGAACATCCTGGTCGGCTTCACCACGATCGGCGACCAGATCGGCGAGGCGGCGGATGGTGCGTTGAAGCTAGCGAACGGAGCGCGGGATGCCGCGACCGGAGCCGCCGCGATCCCCGACGGCGCCACCCAACTCGCTTCCGGTGCGGGAGAACTCAGCACCGGCGCATCGTCACTCGCCACGGGACTCGACACGATCGCGGGCAAGACGCGGGATGCCGCCGCGGGTGCTGCGCAGATCGGGTCAGGGCTGACAGCTGGGGCATCTCAGCTCCAGTCCGGAGCCGAGGACTCGAAGCAACTGGTCGGCGCGATTCAGAGCGCGTCCTCGTCGGCGCAAGCGGCCGCGAGCGGCTCGGCCGACCTCGCTCAGAAGCTCGGGGCCGCAGCAACCGCGGCCTGCACGCCCCCGGTCTCGGACCCGGCGGAATGCCAGCAGCTCTCCGACCTGGCCGCGGAGGCAGGAACCGTGGCGACGGACGCCGGCACGGCCTCCGGCATCCTGAACAGCAAGAAGGTCGCCGACGGCGTCGCCGCGCTTCCGGGGACGTTCTCGACCCTCGCCGGGCAGATGTCCCAAGCCGGCGCCGGTGTCACGCAGCTGTCGTCCGGGCTCACCCAGCTCGCGGATCAGGGCATCAGCGCGTCCGCCACGGGCGCGCGGGGCATCGCCTCCGGAGCCACCCAGCTGTCGACCGGCGCCACAGCCCTCGCCGACGGTGCCACCGAGCTCTCGACCGGGCTCGACACCCTGGCCACCGGTACGGGTGACCTCGCGGGCGGGCTGCGCACGGCCTCCGACTCGCTCCCCTCCTTCAGCGACAGCGAGTCGAAGTCCCTCGCCTCGGTGATCGCCGATCCGGTGTCGTCGAACTCGTCGATGGACACGATCTTCGGCCCGACCGCGATCCCGCTGCTCGCCGCGGTCGTGCTGTGGTTCGGCGGACTCGCGACCTTCCTCGTCATGCGCGCCCACACCGCCCGCACCCTCACCTCACGACGCTCGTCTGCCACGCTCACGTTGCGCGCCTTCGCACCCGCTGCTCTGATCGGGGCAGGGCAGGGCCTACTGGTGTCGTTGATCGTGCAGATCGTCGCGAGCTACGACGCCCCCGCCTGGTGGGCCTTCGCCGGCACAGCCGTGCTCGCCGGCGTGGTGTTCGCCGCTGTGAACCAGGCACTCGTCGCACTGTTCGGCGGTGTGGGGCGCTGGATCTCGGCGCTCGTCGGTGTGCTCGCGGTCGCCACGGGTCTGATCTCCACCGTGCCCGATTGGCTGGCCGGACTCGGCGCGGTCCTGCCCACCGCTCCGGCCTTCGCAGGACTGATCGCCGGGAGTGGATCTGCGGTCGCAGCCCTGGTGGTGTGGGGCGTGCTGTCGCTCGTGGCCACGACCCTCGCCGTCGCCCTCCGACGGACCACTTCGGCGCGGGCGGTCATCGCCACGGCCTGAGCACCCTGCGAAAACGGAGACCATCCGCTCCCGGCCCGGCGCGTCGACTCATGACGCGCCCGGCCGGAGTGTTTCGATCTCGGTTTTCGCATCCCCCTCGACGAGACCTAGGCTCTCCGCATGCGCCGACCGTTCATGAGCACCCCCGACCAACTGGAGAGCCTGAACGGTCAGCAATACCTCGTGCTCCGGCCGACCGCGGACGTCGCAGCGACCTACCGGGAGATCCAGAGCACCGCACTCGCGCGTCTGGGGATGCCGCTGCGACACCCGCACACGGAGCACGTCACCCTCCGAGGCTTCTTCGAACCGGAGCGGCGAGAGGAGCTCGGCGAGCTGGTCCGCGCGTGGGCCGCGCAGCAGTCACCCATCGAGATCATCGGCGAAGCCGTCGACGAGTTCCCCACGCCCTGGCAGATCCTGGTCGTCCGTCTCGCACGCACGACGTCACTCGTCTCCGCATACTCGTCGCTGACCGATGCGCTGGATTGCACGGATCTTCGTCGCATCGGAGAGCTGCCCCTCGAGGAGTGGACGTTCCATCTGTCCGTGCTCTACGGCAAGACGCTCGACGCCGCCACGTGGGACCGCGTCGTCCAGGAGGAGGCCCGCTACCTCACGCCACAGCCTGCCGAAGTCGTGCGCGAAGCCGAACTGGTCTGGTACCAGGACGGCGCCGAGCACGCCGAGGTGATACCCCTCGGCGGCTGAGGCTCACGAGGTCGGCGTGAAGCTCCGGGCCGCCTCCAACAACAGTCGCGCACCGAAACCGGTGGCACCCGCGGTGCGCCAGGAGTCGTCCTTCTCGGTCTGCATCGTCCCGGCGATGTCGATGTGCGCCCACGGCGTCTCGCCCACGAAGTGCTGCAGGAACAGCGCCGCCGTCGTGGCTCCGGCGAAGGGGCCACCGAGGTTCGCGATGTCGGCGATGTCCGAGTCGAGCTGCTTGCGATACTTCTGCTCGAGCGGCAGCTGCCACACGGGCTCGTCGGCGAGCGCCGCGGCCTCACGCACCCGGTCGACCATCGTCTGGTCGTTGCCGAAGACCGGCGCGGTCGCGGAGCCGAGAGAGACCAATGCGGCACCGGTGAGTGTGGCGATGTCGACGATCGCGTCCACCCCGTCCTCGGTCGCGAGCACGAGGGCATCGCTCATCACGAGACGCCCTTCGGCATCGGTGTTCTTCACCTCGATCGTGGTGCCGCCGCGCGCCGTGAGCACGTCACCGAGTTTGTACGCGGTACCGGACGGCATGTTGTCGGTGCACATCAGCCAGCCCGAGACCTTGGTCGAGACTCCGGCGTCGCGCAGCCCGACGAAGGCACCGAGCACGGCCGCAGCACCGCCCATGTCCATCTTCATGAGCAGATGCATCGGGTCGCTGGGCTTGAGGCTGATGCCACCCGAGTCGTACATGATGCCCTTGCCCACCAGGCCGAGGTGGCCGGAGCCGCCACCTTCGGGCGTGTAGACGAGCTTGATCATGCGCGGCTCCTCCACGGATCCCTGATTGACGCCGAGCAGACCCCCGCAGCCGAGATCGATGAGCGCCTGCTTGTCGAACAGCTCGACCTCGAATCCGAAACGCGCTCCGAGTTCCACCGCGATCTCGCCCATGTTCACCGCCGTCAGGTGACCGGGCGGGGTGTTCGCCAGATCACGGGCCACGACACCAGCGCGGGCAGCCGTGCGTGCGACCTCGAGTGGCCCGCCGTCCGCGCCCGGCACATCCACGGTGAAGGCGGCGAGCGGGACGTGCTTCGACGACGCGTTCAGCACCGTGTACCGGTAGCGCGCGAGGAGTGCCCCTTCGGCGAGCGCTCGCACAGCCTCGCCTGCCTCCACCCCCGCGAGGTCGCCGATCCGCAGCCCCAGGGTCGCCCGACGGGGGACGGCGCGAGCGAGAGCAGCCGCTGCATCGCGAAGGCCACGCGGCCCGACATCCGCCCGATCGCCCAGACCGACGGCGACGAGATCCGGCTGACCCGCGCGCGGCAGCACCAGAGAGGTCCCCGGCTCGGCAGTGAACCCCGCATCCTCCAGGCCGGCGCGGTCGAACCCGAGCTCACCCGGAACGTCCCCGTCGGTGTACACCCCGACTCCGATCGCCTCGACGTCGGAGGCGATCTCACCGACCCGGAGATCCACGGTGTCCACGGCATCCAGCCCGGGCGTGGTCTTCAGATCGGCGGGGATCAGCTTGTTGGGTCTGCGGTCCATGAGGTCTGCTCCTTCTGTGCGGTTGTTCGGATACGTCGTCCGCCGGCGATGTCGGTCAGCCGGCGATGTCGACCGGTGAGCCCGGGCCCCAGGGGATGCCGAGGAGGAACCAGACCACGTACAGCGCCGTCCAGGAGAGCAGCATCCACACCGCATACGGGATCATCAGGGCGATGATCGTGCCGATACCCGCCTCCTTCTTGTAACGCTGCGCCACGGTGACCATGAACGGCAGGTAGACCATCAGCGGCGTGAGCACGTTCACGGGCGAGTCCCCCACCCGGTAGGCGGCGAGGAGCGTCTGCGGTGCCACGTCGAGCGACGCGAAGATCGGGATGAACACCGGCGCGAAGATCACCCACTTGGGCACGAGCCCCGGGAGGATGAAGTCCAGGATCACGATCACGACGATGAACGCGAGCAGCAGGACGATGGCGGGGACACTCGCCTGCTCCAGCAGCTCGGCGGCCGAGACCGCGGCGACGGTCGGGAGATTGGTCCAGTTGAACAGCGCGATGAACTGGGCGATCATCAGGAACATCACCAGCAGACCGCCCAGACTCGCGAACGTCTTGGCGATCGCACGGACGGTGGCCGTTCCGCCTCGCAGCGTCCTCGCCCCCGCGCCGTAGGCGACGCCGCACACCAGGAAGGCGAGGGAGATGAGGAACACCAGGCTGGCCATGAAGGGCGTCGTGCCGATGATCGCGCCGGTCTCCGGGTCACGCAGCGGTGCGCCGGGTGGCAGGGTCAGCGCGAGGACCAGGGCGACGAACCCCAGCAGCGCCCAGAACGAGAACTTCAGCCCGCGGGCCTCGGCATCGTGGTCGACGCCTTCGGCCTCATCCGCGATCGTCATGTCTCTGCGGTCGTAGGAGCCCAGACGTTTCTCGGTGACGAACACCGTCACCAGGAGCGCCACCGTGGCGAGCAGGAAGGTCGACACGATCCCGAAGTAGAAGTTCTGCGTCACCTCGATCGGCTGCATCCCGGCGCTGACGAGCACCTCATTGGTGATCTCGGTGAGCATGCTGTCGCTAGGCGTGATCAGGAGATTCGCCCCGAAGGCCGCGCCGACACCGGCGAACGCGCCGGCGAGGCCGGCCAGCGGATGCCGCCCGACGGTGAGGAAGGCTGCGGCGGCGAGCGGCACGAGGATCAGGTAGCCGGCATCCGTCGCCACCGACGACAGCACACCGACGAAGATCAGGATGAACGCGAGCCAACGGCGCGGGGCCACTTTCACGACGCGACGGATCATCGCGCCCATCAACCCCGCGTGCTCTGCCACACCGACGCCCGCCATCGCGATGAGCACGACGGCGACCACACCGAAGCCCGCGAAGTTGTCGACGAAGGAGGAGAAGAAGAAGCGGATGCCGTCGATCGAGAGCAGGTTGCGCACCTCGAAGGTGCGCTCCTCGATCGTGTAGTCGGGGATCTCGGCGGGCATCCCGGTGGTGGTGTCATAGATCTGCCAGTTGCCACCGAACTGCTCGTTGACCTGGGAGAACTCTTCCTTCGGAACGGGGATCACGACATCGTCGGTGACCGACACCCCGATCCACGCGAGGACCGCGGAGAGCACGGCGATGAGGCCGATCAGGTAGACGAACATGATCGTCGGATCCGGCACCTTGTTGCCGACCTTCTCGATCCAGTTCAGGAACCCTTTGTCCCCGGCATCGGGGGTGCTCGACGACTTCTCCGTAGCCATAGCCCCCATGATCCTGTCGAGCGAGAAGCTCCCACAAGACCACCCCCTAGAACTAGGGGGGTCGCCGCGATGCGAGCGTCGCCCTATCGTGGGGCCGTGGACCCGATCATCGCGACGTTCGTCATCCTGCTCTGCGCAGTGATCGCGTTCGTCTCGAATCGCATCCCGCTCGGCGTCGTGGCCGTCGGGGTCTCGGTCGCCCTCTACCTGACCGGGGTGCTCGATCTGACCTCCGCCCTCGCCGGGTTCGGCGATCCGACCGTGCTCTTCATCGCCTCCCTGTTCGTGGTGAGCGAGGCTCTGGAGTCGACGGGCATCATCGCCTGGGCCGGACAGGAGGTCGTGGCCCGCTCCGGAACCGGCCGCGCGCGCCTGCTCCTCACGATCGGGCTGCTGGCCGCCGCGATGACCGCGGTCATCAGCGTGAACGGATCGGTGGCCGCGCTCCTGCCCCTGGTCGTGGTCGTCGCGGCGCGCGCCGGGATCCGCCCGTCTCAGATGCTGATGCCGCTCGCGTTCTCCGCGCACGCCGGCTCGATGCTCGCTCTCACCGGCACACCGGTCAACATCATCGTGTCCGAGGTCGCCGCCGACAGCGGTGCCCGCCCGTTCGGGTTCTTCGAGTTCGCCCTCGCCGGGCTTCCGCTTCTGGTGGGGACACTGGCCATCATCCTGCTGCTCGGCAACCGGCTGCTGCCCGAACGGACCCCGGCGTCGGCACCGATCGACCTCGAACGCCTCGCCTCGACGTTGCGATCCGACTACGCGATCTCGCCCGACCGCGCCTTGGTCTCGGCGTCGCGAGGGGTCGCCGAGGTCGTGGTGCCGCCGCGTTCCGTGTTGATCGGCCTGCATGTCTTCCCCGGTATGTGCACGCCGTCGGGCGATCTCGTCGTGCTCGGAGTGCGACGAGGGCAGGAGGCGCTCGACGAGTCGGGCACCGACCTGCAGGCGGGAGATGCGCTGCTCCTCGACGGGTCCTGGGACGACCTGCACCGGCACACCTCGAAGCGCGACGAAGTTCTGGTCGTCGATGCGCCGCTCACCCTGCGCCGCTCGGTCCCGCTCGGAGTCGGTGCCAAGCGTACGGCCGTGATCCTGCTCGCGATGATCGTCTTGCTCGCGACCGGCATCGTGCCCGCCGCGATCGCGGGGCTCCTCGCAGCCGGTGCCCTGATCCTGACGAGGGTGGTGTCGATCACCCGGGCGTACCGGGCGATCTCCTGGACGACGGTCATCCTGGTCGCCGGCATGATCCCGCTCTCGACCGCGTTCCAGGAGACCGGCGCCGCGCAGCTCATCGCCGACGGCCTGCGCTCGTTCCTGGGCACGGCCGGCCCGCATGCCGCCGTCGCGGTGATCGTGCTCATCACGCTGGTGCTCGGGCAGCTCATCAGCAACACCGCGACCGTGCTCATCGTGGCCCCGGTGGCGGTCGCTCTCGCCGCCGCGATGGAGGCGTCGGTGCTGCCGTTCCTGATGGCCCTCACGATCGCGGGTGCGGCCTCGTTCCTCACCCCGGTCGCGACGCCGGCGAACCTGATGGTGATGGAACCCGGCGGCTACCGCTTCGGGGACTACGCGCGCTTCGGCTGGCCCCTGATGATCCTGTTCTTCGGCGTCGCCGTCTTCTACGTCCCCCTGATCTGGCCGTTCACGGGCTGACCGCCTCCCGCCGGGATCAGCTGGGCTGCAGGACCAGTCCGTCCTCCACCGCGCGACGGAAGAGGTCGACCTTCGTCGGCGCCGCCCGGTCGACCGCGGCGTACTTCGCGCGGATGCGACGGATGTGATCGAGCACGGTCTCCCGCGACAGGAACAGGGCCTGTGCGACCTGCTCGGCCGTCTCGCCGGAGGCGTACAGCGACAGCACCTCGGACTCACGGGGGCTGAGATGCGCAGCGACGAACCGGCGGTCCGCATCGAGCGCTGCCGCCCATTCGGTCGTCGCCACGACCTGCCCCTGAGCAGCGCGTCGCACCGACGCGGTGATGACCTCGAGCGAGTCCGACTTGGCGATCATCCCCGAGGCACCCGCACGCACCGCCTCGCGGAGCCGTTGCGACTCGTCCCCCGAGGTGTACGCGAGGATGCTCGCCGCGAGGCACTGGAGCGTCCGGATGTTCTCCGCCGGGGTCGAACCATCGGAGAGGGCGAGGTCGAGCAGGACCACATCGAGCCTCCGTGCACGGCGCGCGACCTCGTTCGCGGTCGCACCGCTGGCTGCGACACGGATGCCGCCGCTGCGGTTGAGGATGGTCACGATCCCGAACAGCATCGCGGGATGATCTTCAACGATTCCGACGAGGACGGGCATGTGGGACTCCTGCCGTGGGCGCTCCCTTGCGATGAGCATACAACTGCGCATCGGTGCACCGGGGGCGATACTCCGGACGCACGAGACCCGTCCGCGCGGATGGTGCCGCGGACGGGTCTCGGTGTCGTTACGAGAGTCGGGTCAGCTCAGACCGGAGTACGCGTGCAGGCCCTTGAAGAACACATTCACGATCGTGAAGTTGAAGATCACGGCGGAGAAGCCCACGATCGCCAGCCACGCCGAAGGGTTGCCGCGCCAGCCGCGGGTCGCACGGGCGTGGATGTAGCCGGCATAGAGGACCCAGATCACGAACGTCCAGGTCTCCTTCACGTCGAAGCCCCAGAAACGGCTCCAGGCGTAGTACGCCCAGATCGAACCGGCGATGAGGGTGAAGGTCCAGAGGATGAAGCCGATGATCGTGAACATGTACGCCAGGCTCTCCAGGCGTACCGCGTTGGGGAAGGTCCGGAGGAAGCCGGGACCGGTCTTCGTGGCACCTTCGCCGACGAGTCTCTCACGACGCGACTGCATGAGCTGGATCACCGAGAGCGCGAACGCGAGGGCGAAGAAGGCCGTCGCGAGAGAGGCCACGAACACGTGGATGACGAGCCACACGCTCTTCAGCGGGTCCATCAACGGAGAGACATCGACGTAGAAGTTCGTCGCCCCCAGGCCGAGCAGCACGACGACGAGTCCTGTGATGAAAGTGCCGAGGAACCGCAGGTCGATGCGGGTGAGCACCACGAGGTACACCGCGATGATGAGCAACGTGCCCATCATCGCGAATTCGTACAGGTTCGCCCACGGCACGCGCCCCGCCGCGATGCCGCGGGTGACGGTGGCGGCGAGCTGAAAGAGGAATCCGAGCACCGTCAGCGAGGTGCCGATCCGCGCCATCACGAATCGCTGCGGGGCGGCGACCGCACCGGAGGCCTCGCCGGATGCCGGGACGCTCCCCCCAGAGGCTCCGACGAGCACCTGCTCGCGGACGGTGAGCGCGTCGGCCGTCGCCTGCGAGCGCCGCGCGAGATCGAAGGCGTAGGCCACGAAGGCCGCCGCGTAGATCGCGATCGCCGTCCAGAGCAGGACCGGCGAGATCACGTTGAGCTCGAGCATGGTGTCAGTCTACTTTCCGGGTTTCGGGCGCCGGGGTCTCCGGCTCGGCGGACTCGTCCGCGGTGTCATCGATCGGGGAGCGCGCCGTGGTTCCTCCGGCCGCGTCGAGCAGTCGGGTGTGCCCTGCGACGAGGTCGTCCACGGCGGCAGCGAGAGTCGGGTCCTCGCCACGGGCGAGTGCGGCGTACTCCAGAGCGATCTCGCCGTCGCGTGCGGTGGCCTTGACCCAGACGCGTCGACGGGGCACGAACAGGGCGATCATGAGACCGCCGAGGGCGAGCAGCGCGAAGCCGAGGACCCAGACGCCGGACTCGTCACGGTGGATCTGCAGCGAGGCGAAGCGCTTCACCGACTGCGAGGCGTCCGTCGCACCTGCGGGAGAGTCGTCCTCGAAGGTGACCGAACCGAGGCCGTTCGGCAGCTGCGCGGTCTGTCCGGGGGTGAGTTCGATCGACTCGACGTCCGTGGTGCGGCCGGTGAGCTTGGTCATCCCCGTGGTGTCGAGCACGTAGACCGAGCGCGGCACGCCCTCGTTGATGCCCAAGTCGCCGGTGTACACGTCGAGCGTCAGCGTCGGGTTGGTGAGGTCGCCGTACGCGGAGAAGAACGCACCGGTGTCGAGCACGCCGGTCGTCGGATAGAAGAACCCGACCAGGCCGACCTGCTCGGCGAGTCCGTCCGGCACCTTGAGAACTCCGAGGGAGGTCATGCTGGTGTCCTGCGGGAGGAAGGGCGTGCTGCCCGTGAAGACGACCTTGCCCTCGGGATCACGCACGGTCACGGTCGGCGCGTAGCCGTTGCCGAGCAGGAACACGTCGTCGTCGGCGACCGCGAGCGGCTCGTTCACCTTGACCGCGCCGGTGCGCTCCTCACCGTTCTCCTGCACGGTCACGTTCGCCGAGAAGTCGCCCGCCTGCCCGGAACCCGGCTCGCCGAACGGCTGATACGTCACGTCGAACGAGTCGAGGCGCATCGAGTACGGAGCGAACGCATCGTCGCCCACGAACCGACCGCGGTTCATCGAGTCGTAGTCGAGGAGCGTGTTCGCGAAAGTCTCGCCCTCGACGAGCACGCGCTGACCTGTGTACGAGAACCCGCCGCCGATGCCGACCGTGACGAGCACGCCCACGAGCGCGAGGTGGAACAGGAGGTTGCCGGTCTCACGCCAGTATCCGCGCTCCGCGGAGACCGAGAACGTGCGGCCCCGGTCGTAGCGTTCGACCCGATAGCCGAGTGCCTTGAGCTGTCTCGTCGCGACCTCGATCGATGCGGCGGCCTCGGCATCGGCATCACCGGTCTTCGTCCCGGAGTCCGCAGAGGGGTCTCGCGTCACCGCACGGTAGTCCTCGAGGCGCTGCAGCCGTGCGGGAGTGCGCGGCGGACGTGCGCGGAGCGCCTTCGCATGGTGCTTGATGCGCGGGATCACACAGCCGACGAGCGAAGCGAACAGCAGCAGGTAGATCGCCGAGAACCACGGCGACAGGTACACGTCGAACATCTTGAGTCCGTCGAGCACCGGGAACAGGTCGGGGTTGTCGCGCTCCCACTGCGTGACGCCGTTCGGGTCGGCCATCCGCTGCGGGAAGATCGAGCCGGGGATCGCCGCGATCGCGAGCACGAGCAGCAGGATGAGAGCTGTGCGCATCGAGGTCAGCTGTCGCCACCCCCACCGCAGCCAACCCACGAACCCGAGCCGCGGCTGGGTGATCGTGTCGTCGCCGTCGACGTGGTCGGACGGGCGGAGCGGGTCGCTGGAGTCGCTGTTCACGGCACCCTTGTTCTCGGTCATGGTGTTCTCTGTGCGGGGGTTCTTCTCGGGGCTGGTGGATTTCGCGGCGCGATCAGAGCGGGAGGATGACACTGCCGATCACCGCCATCAGCCGGGACATGATCTCGGTCCACAGGCCGGTGGCCATCAGGACGCCGAGGACGATCAGCATCACTCCGCCGATGACGTTCACCGTGCGGATGTGACGACGGAGGAAGCCGACCGCCTTCGTCGCCCACCCGAACCCGAGCGCGACGAGGAGGAACGGGATGCCGAGTCCGAGCGAGTAGGCGAGGCCCAGGAAGCCCGCACGCACCGGATCTCCGGCATTGAAGGAGAGGGCGATGATGGCGGCGAGCGTCGGCCCCATGCACGGGGCCCAGCCGATGCCGAGGGCGATACCGAGCAGCGGGGCTCCGACGATGCCGGCCCGCGAGTCGACATGGAAGCGGAACTCCTTCTGCGCGAACCCGAACAGGCCCAGGAAAACCAATCCCATCCCGATGATGACCACGCCCAGGATGCGGGTGATCAGGTCACCCCACTGCAGGAGGAAGACACCGACCGTTCCACCGAGCACCGTGTAGGCGATGAAGACGATCGTGAAGCCGAGGATGAACAGCAGCACGCCCATCACGAGACGACCGCGGGTCGCCGTCGCCTGGGTCGTCGTCTGCGCCTCCGCACCGGCGACCGTGGAGGACCGGGGCGCGACCGCACCGCCCAGGAACCCGAGGTAACCGGGGACCAGCGGGAGGACGCACGGGGACAGGAACGAGACGAGTCCCGCGAGCATCGCGACCGGAATCGCGAGCCAGAGGGCTCCGGAGCCGATGATCGCGTCGGGGTTCACAACGCTCCCGAGGTACTCACGAGTCCTCCGCGAGCGCGTCCTTGACCAGCGTGGAGAGGATCGACGGGCCGTCGATCGGACCGATGATCTTGGCGGCGACACGACCCTGCTTGTCGAGGACGAGTGTGGTGGGTGTGGCCGCGATCGGCACGACCTTGGCGAACGCCAACTTGGCCTCAGCGGTGTCGACGTCGATCAGACTCGGGTAGGTGATGCCGTACTCCTCGGCGAACGCGACGGCGGTGTCGGCCTGATCGCGGGTGTTGATGCCCACGAACGACACATCCTCGTCGGCGAACTTCTGCCACACGGCCTCCAGGTCGGCGGCTTCGAGGCGGCACGGCGCGCAGCCGGCGTACCAGAAGTTGACCACCGTGACCTGTCCGGCGACGTCTGCGCTGTCGAACTTCTCGCCGGTCTCGGTGACACCGCCGAACTCCACGGGTTCGCCACGGTCGGCGGCGGGGATCTCGACGATCGCACCATCGGCCGCGACATAGCCGGTGTTCTCGCCGTTCAGGAACGATTCACTCACCGGATCGGGAGCGCACGCGCTCAGACCGATGGCGAGCACCGCAGCGAGCGCGGCACCGACCGCACGACGCGAGCGCCGGGTGCGGGAGGAGCGGCCGCTGCGGATCGGACGGACCGTCGAATCGCTTGGCACGACTCCGAGTTTACGCAGAGCTTCCTATGCGCGAGATGGAAACGGAGGCGTCTGACGAAGCCTCAGAACCGCGCCAGGACGTCGTCCACGCCGGCTCGGAAACGAGGGCACGTGGCGATGTCGTGCGCGCGACAGCCCATCGCGTGCTCGGTCATCTCCCGCGAACGGCGCATCTCCTCCATGCGCCGGTCGATGTCGTCCAGGTGCTGCTGCAGCACCTGGTGCCGTCCGGCGCTCCCGTCGTCGAGCAGCACCGCGATCTGCTCGAGGCTCATCCCCGCGGCCTTGCTGCGCTGGATCACGGCGATGCGCACGACCTCGTCCTCGCCATATCGTCGCCGCCCGGCGGAGTCGCGGGGAGGGGTGAGAAGGCCTACCGACTCCCAGTGCCGCAACACGTTGGTCGGCAGATGGATGTCAGCCGTCGACCGCACTGACCCCGTGCAAAGGCATCTGATCCTTGAAAACTCGGGCAACGCGAGAAACTCGAGAACGAAGTTTGTTCACGCTGATTTATCCAATCTTGCTCGGCCTCTTAGATAGCTCTTTCGCGGGCCGCCAAGATGAAGGACTGCTGCCGCGTCTGCGTCCGGGTCGAAACTGATCTATCCCTGCAACTTCCAGTAGATGCCCCCCTGCGGTAGACCGTGTTGCGTTAGCCTCATCCGTTGTGACGGCGAGTGAAATCCACCCATCGTGGCCCAGATGTCGTACAGGACGGGGTGACTCCCGGCGTAGTACTCATGACCGAGGAATGAGAAGTCGACATCTGTTGCGTCGATGGCGTCGATGCCCTGCACCAGGGTGAGAGGGGGGCACGAACCCGCTCTCGGGCCGGCGAGGAGTTGCTGCGCCAGCCAGAGCGCGCGGTCTCGCTCGGAGACGTACATTGTCGCCTTTTTCGAGATAGGCACGATAGACGGTGCTGTTTGCTCGAAACGAGCCTTGGAAACGTCCGGCGCGGCGAGGGCGACGACTCCGAAGCGGATGTGGGCGAATCGAACTGTCGACACCATAGCCTCAACAGCTTCCGTGAGTAGTTGGTTGCCCATCGAGTGGACGATGAGATCGACGCGTTCGACGCCTGCTTTGGCGACGAGTGTGTCCAGGAACTCGACGAAGGACTGCTTGCTCTCTCGCGCCCGGTCGCCGTCGGCTGGGTACCGCAGGTATGCGGCGTGCGAAGGCCAGCTAAAGAACGCGGTAATTCCGGGAAGGTTGAGGTCCGCGTCTAGTTGTCCGGCACGGATTGCCGCTTCCTCGAAAGTTGTGTTGTACCCGTGCACGTAGACGAGAGCACGGCTTTCAGCTTTCTCGTGATCCAGAGCTCTGCGTAGGGCGATGGCAAATTCGTTGACCGTGTCGTTGGGCCGGATCTCTTCAAGGCTTAGTCGACCGTCTTGCACTCCCGGCTTCCACATCCTTTTCCACGCAGATGTGCCGGTGGAGCCGAACCGATGGGATGAAGGCACGCGAATGACACAGGCTCCGTAGTGCAGTTGATTCCCCCCGGGCGCGTGGTGAAATCCGATGTGTGCGCCGCCCTCCCGAGGGAGCCTGTTGGTACCAAACCAGACGGTGACAACTTTCGCGTCGTCGTCAATGCTTGCAAGACTGGCGCCCACTGTCCCAAGCGCCGCCGTTTGCCCGTCAACTTCGAGTGCGAACCCTGTCCCGACGCGAAGAGGTACGGGCGCGTCGAGCGCGACGGTTACGACGGGCGTAGAGCCGATAACCCCTATCGTTTCGTCCACTCCCACGACACGTCCTTGTACGGGGCCGCCATCGAACGCAAACCGCATAGTCCGATCTGTAGCGCCTAGTTCGAGCCACCACGCTTGATCGAGGTCGGGGACGCGCAAGGTTGCCGTGAACATCGTGCTTCGCGTGAGTGTGCCTGCGAGCGCGATGACGTCTCCGACTTTGATTCCTTGAGCTTGCGCCCCGCGCAAACTCAAGGCTGCGTAGTCGCGTCGACCAATCCTTCTTGACGGCCGCTCGACATCAGCGATGTCACAGATGAGTCGGTCGCCGGTGCCGAACACATCGACCGACATTCCCGCGTGGGCCTCAGCCAGCAGGAATCCGTATGCGGTAACCGTGTCGGCCTGTATCTCCAGCCCGGCCACAACCATCAGTGTGGATGACGGGTTAGGAGCGTCCGACATGTCCGCGGCCGATGTCACCGCTGCGACGACGCCCTCCATGGATCGTTGATCCCGTGGATCAGCGCGGACCACGCTGTAGAGGTCGCGGTCTATACCTGGGCGAGTGAGTTGCTCCGCGACAGACATCTCGATGAGCTCGTCAATATCGGGATCGCCGACGGCGACCACCGCGACGACGATGTGTCCTACGCCTGTTTGCCACGCCCGGTCCATCGCGTTGAGCGTGCGCGAAGTCGCCCCATCCCTGGGGTCGACCAATACGAGGCCAACCTCAGCGCTGTTCCGCAAACGGGCGTCGCTGTCGCCCTCAACTGCGAAGGGAACCTCTTCACCATGGAGAACGTAGAGTGCGCCTTCGCTCTCGATGCTTAGCGTCGACCGAGAACTCCACAGGATGAACGGAAGCCCGTCGAGACCTCGGACATAAATGGCGTCAGATTCGAACGCTGGCTGAACTGCACGCGCTAAAGCGAGGAGTACCTCACCCGCTTCACGATCCGAATCCGTGAGGACTCGTACACCTACCGTTCGTCGGCTCCGCCACGCCCCGCCGTCCACCATGATGCCCTCCCCGCCTGAACGCTCGTTCACCGACACCGTAGCGCGCTCGACGCCGGTGTTGCGCAATGCGCGTTCCAGGGCTTCTCCGGCCGGATCTGCACAAACAAACGCGCAGTGCTGTTGCCGCGATCTTAAGCACGCGACGCGGGCGGATATGAGGTTCCGGGCGGCGGACCGCCGGCCCGGTAACTGGAGCCGGCGTATCGCTGAGAAACCTGCGCCCGCGGCTGCCACGATCAATGCGCTGGTCTAGCTCGTCGCACACAGCCAACGTGTGACGCAGCACGCCTCCCCATCACACCGCTGCACTCCAAGACCGCAGTCCAGTCCTGCACGCGGACGGGACCAAACACTCGATGCACCCGCGTAGGCGCAGGCTCCCGGAATGGTCCGCGCCGGTTCGCCGCTACGCACTCTACCGAGAAGTGCCTCGCAAACGCCTGTCCTTATCGTCCAGCACGATGCGATCCGCGTACTCGAGTGCGTCCACGCGTTCTCCGCTCTGCTCAGCTACTACCTGACGACTGCATCGTAACGCAATGCGGACTAAAGTCCGTAACGAGGAACCCCTACTCGACGAAAGTCAGCGCTCCGACGGCCGTCGTCGTTTCATCCGCCGCGCATAGAGGGTGCATGACCATCCTGAACAAGACCCCATTCCCCCTCTTCCTCACCTACGAGGAGGTGGCCGCTTATCTGCCCGACGTTCCGCTCGACGAGACGCTCGACATCGGCGGTCATCGCATCCTCCCCATCCGCGCGCTGGCCCCTGACCTCGGATACGACGAGATTCACGAGGCCATCCACCTCACCGAGCGAGAGAACGCCGATGCCCTGCGCACCGGCGACGGCGAGCTTCGTTTCGAGTACGCCTGCACCCAGCTCGAAGTCATCCTCGCCCTGGCCGAAGAGCAGGGAGTCCGAGCGTGGGACGTGGTCGCCTACATCGCGCAGCAGGTCTTCCCGGAGCTCACCGTGCTGGACTCGACGAAGACGCCCGTCACCACCCTCGACGCACTCCCCCGCCACGACGGTGTCGACCAGCGTTCGTTCCACGGCATGTCGAACTTCCCGCTGAGCGTTGCGCCACCGGCGTGGTTCCCGAAGGGCGGGATGCCGAACGTGGTGTTCAGCGGAATGTAGAGCGCTCCCCGGCTCAGCGCTTAGATATCTTCTTCACGACATCCCAAAGCGACGAATTCTTCGTAGCAAAACCATTATTCACAAGCCAGGAGATGTCACGCTTAGCCACAAGCCCCTCGCCCTCTTCCGCCCACGAAGAAACGAGCGGGCGGAGAGACTTGACCGCTGATCCGGGGACCACTCCCACATAAGCCTTCAGGAGCAGGATTCCCAGAGCCAACTCTCCACGCTTGTTGTCCTGTGCCATCACCTTGACCATGGCACGGACCTCATCAGCGGCCTCGCGGCGAACGGGAAGAGCGAGGAAGACCTTCACCGCACGCTCTCGGGCGGGGATCGTCTTGGCTGTGCGGACTTTGTCTCCGGCCTCCTCGTAGACATCGAGGGGCTGGCCGGGCTCGCTGAGCGCGCGCAGGTCTCCTATATGTGCTTCTTTCTTCGCCAGGAGTCTCCAAGCCTGACCCCGCTGTATCTCGTCTGCGTTCTGGCCGAAACGGTGCCACGCATCCTGAGGCAGAGTCGTCACGCTAGGCAGCTTCTCGATGTCCGTGACTGGAGGAGCCGTCGACACCCAGGTTGCCCTGAGGGAACGAGCGATCTTTGGATCGCTCACCGCGGATAGGGCAACCACAGGTAGGTGGACGATAGCGATGCCGCCCGACAGCGCGCGATGATGCGCAGCTAGGATCACGCCGAGCGCAAGTTCCGGGCTGGCTTCGTCCCATGGCTGCTTCGAAAGCATGGCAGTAGCGATTCGCTCGGCAAATGCGGGCTTTTCGGATCCCAGGGACGCAACGATGACGTCCACTGCGGCCGCCTCTGCTTGCGCAGAGGCAACGGCCCCCAGATAGAGTTTTTCGCGCATGCCGTCGGTGGTATTTACGTCACTACCGAGGGAATCCAGGATGGCCAGCAGACGCAATTGGGTCTCGAACCGCGAGTCGGAATACTCATCCCAGTCAGTTTCAAGATCGCCGCGAATCAGCTCCACGACGCTTGAAAGGTCGAACTCGTCGGACGGAACGCTCGCGACCCTCTGAGCAGCGATGGCGCCGCCCTCGCGTACCGACTCGTTGTTACTGTCGGTGACGAGCTTGACGACAGCGTGAAGCGCATCATGCTTTGACGCCGCCGAAACCGTTTCGCTTCCGTCGAGCCTGTCGACCCATCGTGTTTTCGCACGCGTGGGAGATCGGAATATCGCGTCCATGAGGAGCGAGTTCGCTTCGCCTCCCTGGCCGCGCTCGATGTCTTGGTCGATCAGTGAATCGTGAAGGTCCAGGAAGCCCCTGTTGGTGTCTGCGCGGCGAAGGACGCGTAGAAGGTCCCGCCGAAGCGTCGAACCAAGCGCGAACTCCGCCCAGCCCGCGGTAATCTCCGCCGCGATCCCTCGGTACGCTTCACGCTGCTGCTCGTAGGCAGCCTTGTTCTCTGCGTCTTGTTCATCCGCGACTGTCTTCGCCGCCGCGGTCGCCGCTGTCGGCTCCACCGGCTCCGGAGCTGTTGCCGAGAGCGCTGCAGCGAGCTCCTTGATCTCATCGAAGGTCAGCTTCGCGTCGAGATCCTCGGAGAACTTGGTGAAGAACGCAGACGCCACATCGGGCTGCGCGACCGCGTGCCGCAGAACCGCTGGCAGCATGTCTGTACGGGCCCTCGGCCAGTCCTTGTCTCTGATCGAGTCTTGAAGAAACCAGATGACCTTTGCTACACCTTCGCCAGTCTGTGCCTGCGCAACGTCGAGAATCGTTCGCATCTCCCGGCCCCTGTAACCAACCGTTGCAGCCCTGCCATACCCCTGGAGGCTCTGAACGCTCATGCCGCTGATCGCTGTTGACACTCGCCCTTCCAGCAGGCGTGCGATGTCCGGTTCGACGGCAACAAGCTCGGCCGCAATCTCGCCCGCGAGAACAACGAGGCGGTCCGAGACGCCCTTCGATTCCTTCTCTGTCTGGTCGAGGAGGTAGCGAATCGCCTCTCCAAGGTCGCGGTCACTGGCCTGGTTCAACCCGTTGAGGAGATCCGCTCGAGGCATATCAGCGGCGGAGAGGAGCTCGTGATAGACGCCGGGATCGTCGAAGGCGAGAAGAGAGCCGTCGGAGTGCATCATGATCAGGTCTGCGCGAGGCTCGGGAACGTTTCGCTCCCTCAGCAGCCGCAGATAGCGTTCGAGGTTCTCCTCGAGTTGTTCCTTTACCTCATCCGCATCGTCTTCACCCACGACCTCGTCCAGCGCGGTATCGCGCTTGTCCTCACCGACGTACTGATTGACGAGCTCAAGAAGGGACGGGCGTGTGGGCTCGGCAGTGCCTGGGCGGTACAGGTATCGCATGAGGGCTGGCTCACGTTCGAGGTCAGCCGCCAGACGAGGAAACTCGGTTTGCAGGACGGTGAGAACCGCGATTTCCTCAGCCCGATCCAACCACTCGAAGTTCATGCCTTCGTAGATCCTGGCGTTTACCGCGAAGTCATTCAGCAATACCTTGGTGCGTCGAGGACTGGCAAGGTGCATCGGCGACAGGATGTTCACGACTCTGTCGAGCAGGTCGGCATCGTGAGATCGAAGCTGGCCCCACACCCCTCCTCGTTCTCGAACAAGCGAGGAGGCGAAGCGACGGAAGGTGTGTACGGGCTGCGGCGGGAGGGCCAACTGGAACTGGAAGATCTTGTCGAGGTACTCCCCGCTCGTGCGGTAATAAGGCGCCGCGTTGTCCCGAGGGGCGCTCTCTTTCAGCTGACTGGCAATGACTCCGGCGACTGCTTCGCGGTCAAACGCGACGACGAAGACACACTCCTTGTGTCCGAGGAAAGTGCGTAGACCTTCCAGGGTCGCCATCACGTCTGAAGGCGTACAGCGGTCGAGTTCATCGACGAAGATGACGAAGCGATGCTTCTTCTTGGTCTCAAGAATCTCTTCGAACAGCTTCCCGAACTGCGCCACGTGACTCGGCGTGGATTTCGACACTGTGACCTTCGAGAGCTCGATGATCGCCAGCGCGACGACAACGATGAGCGTGCCGCCCGCAGCCATGTTCGCGAAGCCACCGATGTTTTCGACGAAGAGGCTGAAGTATGTGCGCTTGACGCCCGAGAGAAGCTGCACACCGGTCCAGAGGGCCGGCAGGCCGAAGAACACGCCGAGGAGGACACCGATCAGGATGAAGAATCGTGCGCGTGGGCTCCACTTCCGGTCGGAAAGCGGTCCTTGCACGGAGGTCGTCGCTTGAAAGAGCTTGTCCGAGATCTTGACGTCCGCTTTCAGTTGCGCGGCGACCTCAGACAAGAAGTTCGTGCGAAACCCAGAGCCCGCGTTCTTCCATGCGTCGAAGGTGATGTGTTGAGTCTTGGTCGACTGCTTACCGAGTTCCTCACGCAACAAGGCGTTGAAACTGCTCTTTCCCGATCCCCAAGGGCCGAACAGGGCGATGTTCGCGTTACCGGGAGACGACACCGCTAGTTCCGCTGTTCGTCGGGCGAGCACTCGGTGGTGCAGCAGATCGTCTTTCTCGCCGATGCCCCCAGCTCCCGCGCCGAGTGGCTCATCCGGTACGAGATCCTCTGCACTGAGCACCTGCATTTGAACGTTCCCCCTGTCGTCACCTGATCCTGACTCTATCGGGGTGAATGGACATCCGATAGCGCTCCTGCGTGGATCGCGCGCGGGTAACGATCCCTCGGAGGAACGCGTATTGCCGATAATGTCGGCTTAGGTGGGACGTGAGGAAGCGGCCCATGCACAGGGGGGGAATACACATGAGTCGGCAGCCGCCGCTTCCGCTATCGCTAGTGAACCGTCAGCGGTTTCTTGATCTGTTCTACGAGCCCGACACCTTCGACCTGCATAAGAAGGTCTCGGTACACCTACACGTACTCCGCATCGACGGCGGCGAGTTTGTCGTATCCCAGCTGTATAAAGAACTCGCGAACTCCACGCTCGGGTACGTCCTGTCCCGACAGAACTTGGAGAAGCTTCGGCAGGACCCGGGGCGGACAGTCGAGGTGGTCAACAAGGTGCAGACGCAGTTCCGCAAGCCCGACGCGAAGGCGGGCGAGGGTGGTGAGCTTCTCCTCTACGCTCTGCTTGAAGGTCATCTCGGCGCTCCAAAGGTTCTATCCAAGATGGAGCTCAAGACCTCGCCGAACCACTACGTGAACGGCGCCGACGGCGTGCATCTCCTCCTCGACGACAACGGCGTCTTTCAACTGATCTTTGGTGAATCGAAGATGTACGGCGACCTGAAGAAACCGAGATCCAGCGTGAAGCGAGCGGTCAAGGCGGCCTTCAAATCGATGGCAGAGGTGCACAAGGGAGCGTTCGAGTTCGACACCTGGCTCGTCGAATCAGAGCTGCTCAAGGAGACGCTAGACCCTGACCAAATCAATGTGCTCGCGTCGATTCTGCTGCCGACCGCGCGCGGGCAGAACCCCGTCACGAAGACCAACGCGTTCGGAGTGTTCATCGGGTTCGAAGTGGACGCGTCCACCGTCGCGTTCGAGGACCTCACCGTTGGTGAGATCGAGGTCCAACTGCGGGACGACGCCCGAGCGCTCATCGACGAAGCCACGGACGCCATTTCCAAGCAGATCAAAGACCGCGGGCTAGGCGGCTACCACTTCCACATCTACGCAGTTCCGTTCCTTCGCCAGGTCGTACAGGGAGAGATCCGCGGAATCGAGAACGTCCGGGAAGACCTTGCCCGCGCACTGCGAAACGACCGGAGTGATGAGAAGTGAAGAAGACTGCGGCGACGGCGCTCGGCGAGATCATCGCGGAACGCGACGACTTCCGGGATGCCTTCCACCTCGCCGAGAGCACCGTGGCACAGGCTTTCCTCGAGGGGAAGGTGGCTGCAACTCTCGACGAACAGACTGTACGCGGGCTGCTCCGGTACGCCGACATCCTCTCCCACTCGGAAGCTGACACTCATCGCGAGCTCGCATATAGCGTGATCGCCCTCTTACGGGAGTATGACGAACTCCTCGGTCTCCCTGCAGCGCTGCAGACAAGGACGCTGGCGGTCTCCGAAGCTGTCCTGATCCAGCTCGGAAACTTCCCGGGGATCAGCACACTTCAGAAGGAAGTCGGGAGTCTGTTCACGATGCCGCTATCCCGCGGCGTGCTTCGGGCCGCGAAGGAGACCATCCAGGCAACCCACCACGGGGACAAGGTCTTCACCGATACCCAGTTCGAGATTGCTGAGGGCCTGCGCAGCTCCGACTACTTCAGCTTCTCTGGACCGACGTCCCTCGGCAAGTCTTTCATTATCAAGGATGCCCTCTACGAGATCGTTCAGCGTCCGGAACTGGACCAACACTGCGTGGTCTTGCTCGTTCCCACTAAGGCGCTGATCGGGCAGACAGCTGCCGACCTTCGCGAGTTGCTTCAAGACGTCCCTGATGTCAACGTTTCGACTTTCCCCATCCTCCCGCGGCTGATCCGTGAGCGGTACTCGCGCTCGATCTTCGTCCTCACTCCTGAGCGCCTTCTTCGATACCTCGCCGCCCCCACTCGAGACATCGACTACCTCATCGTGGATGAGGCCCAGAAAGTCGTGGCAGAGAACGACACTCGAAGCGCCCTGTACTACCACGCCATCGTTGAGACAACGCGAAGATATGCGACGAAGCTGATCTTCGCCTCCCCAAGCATCAAGAACCCGGAGCTCTTCCTGGAGCTCTTCCAGAAAGCGTCTTCGGGCGCCATGAAGGTACGCGAGCGCACGGTCGCTCAGCAGCGCTACTTCGTAGATCTGGTCGACCGGGAGCAGTACCGCTTCTCGGGACTCAGCGGAAGTGCCGAGAAGATGGATGCGGCGCCCGTCGCCGGCGACGAACTCGAGCTGATCACGACTCGAAGCCAAGGCCGCAAAGCCATCGTGTACATCAACAGCGCGGCCAAAGCGGCCGAGTTCGCACTCCGACTCGCCCGCTCACTGCCCAAGGTGAAGAGCCCCATAGTTGCCGAGTTGAGCGCATACGTCCGAAAGTTCGTCCACAAGGACTACTTCCTAGCCGATTGCCTCGAACACGGGGTCGCATTCCACCACGGCAAAATGCCCCAGGAGGTGCGGGAGAAGGTCGAGGAGTGCTTCTCGGCGGAAGACTCGCCACTGCAATACGTAGTGTGTACATCCACCCTGCTCGAAGGCGTGAACCTGCCCGCGAAGAACATCTTCGTGCTCAGCGACAAGCATGGAAGTCGTAATTTCCGAAAGATCGATTTCGAGAACCTCGTCGGACGTGCCGGCCGCCTGACGTACGACTTCTCCGGCAACGTGATCTGTGTCCGCCACGAAGCCAGTAGATGGCAAGCGACAACCCGCGAGCTGATTGCGAAGACAGAGCCGGAACCGGTGACCAGCTTCCTTCTGCCTTCCGACAGACGGACGCGCAAGGACTACACCAACATCGAGCGAGTGCTGAAGGGTCAAGATCTCCCGAAGGGCACCTCGGCCGACGCGCTACAGAACGTCCAGCAGTACGCCTCCATCTTGATGACGCATCACCTTGACCAGCAGGCCACGCCACTTCGCACCACTTTCTTGGAGAAGATTGAGGGCGCGAGCGACCTGCTACGGAAAGCAGCGGCAGCGGTTGACGTTCCGACTGACATCCTCCGACGGTCCCCGAATATCCTCCCCGTGTATCAGGACCGCGTCTGGAAAGGACTCGAGAGTGGGCAACTCGGACCGCTGGTCTCCGACAACGCGGATCTCGGTTCGACCGACACCTACCACGATGTCCTTCGACGCCTGAGCGAGCTTTACAACTGGCGGGTCGAGGAGTCAAGGATCCGAGACTCTCTGGTTTCGAAGAACTCGACCGCCGACGCACTGGACAGGCGCCTGAGGTACTGGGCGATCCTGATGAGAAGTTGGATCCGCGGGCTGCCGCTATCCCTCCTGATTCGTAATTCAATCGGTTACTACGAGGACCGAGGAGTCATTACCTTCCCCGATTTCGACGCGCCCACAGGCTTCCGAACCGAGCCTTTCACGTCGTCTTCTAAGCAGGTGAACTTCGTCATCGAAGAAACGCTGCGGGACATCGAAGGCGGCCTCAGATTCCGGATTATCGGATACCTGCAGAACTACTACGACCTTTCCCGTCGCGCACTGGGCGCCGATGAATCCGGCCACAACTTGGCGAACCTCGTCGAATACGGGACGACCGACGCGCGAGTGGTCGAGCTTCAGGAGATCGGCTTCAGCCGAGCCACGGCAGGGGCACTCGTGCGCAACTACGGGAAGCTCCTAGAGTTCACCGATCACGGCGAGCTGTTTGGTCTCCAGGTCGAGTCACTGCTAGTTGCGCTGAAAGACGAGCCCGAGGCGCGGGACGAGGTGAGCAACATCTTCGTCAAGGTGCCCGCGGTAGCCACGGCCTGATTGTTCGTATCCAAAGACGGGAGCCCCCAGGCAAGAGAGCCTTCCAGGCATCGGGCTACCGCCACGCCCGAGGAGGCCCCGTGTTGGACTGTCGGGCCTAAATTGCGGACGATGGCCGGAAACGACGGAGAGCGATTCGGACTCGCCGCTACTCGTCAAGTCGCCCATTCCACGGGCTCGACGAGCTGGCTGACGCAGGCTCCGCGACCAGCATGTCTGAGTAACGACCCACGCCTGCGTGGGCAACTCCGATATGCGGACCGCGCATGGAAGTCATGAAGGCCAGCGCGACCGGCGCGGCCCCGAGCAAGGAGACATGTCATATCCAGAGCTAGATCGGACGACTAGCCGTGCGCGACAAGCTTGCGAAAGAGTCGACGATGGTTCGGCTTCTCGGGCGCGCTACTGTCTGGCTGTACCGATTTCATGATTCCCCGTACTAGGAAAGCGCCAAGGCTCACTTTCACCACGCCGCTTACATCATCGAGCAGACCGGCGTCGGAAAACCCGTCGAGCGCTGGCTCGTGGACCACTCGCGATACCGCCCGCCCCCGCTCGTCCCTGACGCGAAGGTCGCGCTGACCGGGTGCCTCGCCACGCTGATGAGTGGACTGCCCCCCCTCACCCCGAACGTGACGTCGTGAACCTGTCCTTCGACGAGTACGACATCACCGCCGACGGGGTGCGCGACTTCACCGGGCGATTCCTCTAGACCATAGAGCAGACGTGGCCGGTCGCCGAACAGAGCACCTCACTGGTCTGACTTTGACGGGGTCGCCAGCAGCTCGGCGGCCCCGTCAGTAGCATCCCCAGTCTCAGAACCGGGACATGACGTCATCGACACCAGCGCGGAAGCGCGGACACGTCGCGATGTCGTGGGATCTACAGTTCATCGCATGCTCCGTCATCGCCCTCGACCGCCGCATGTCTTCCATACGCCGGTCGATGTCGTCCAGATGCTCCTGCAAGATTTCATGACGCTCTCTCGCGCCATCGTCGAGCATCACGCCGATCTGCTTCAACGTCATTCCCGATGCCTGGCTTCGCTGGATGACAGCGATTCGCACGATCTGGTCCTCGCTGTATTTCCTTCGACCCGCTGTATCGCGCTCCGGGAGGAGCAGCCCAACCGTTTCCCAGTGCCGGAGGACGTTCGTGGGCAAGCCCATCACGCGCGCGACGTCGCCGATGCTCTTGAGCGTCACTGGTCAGCCCCGTCGCCAGACCACAGCGGTGTCCCCACCGCCTGCTCGAGCAGAACAATCGTTCGCAAGTCCGGCCACCGTGCACCAGACAGCAGCTTGCGGATCGTGCCTTCATCGAGACCTGCAATGTCGGCGATGGATCGTATGCTCGCATCACCGATTGATCGCCGTAGGTTGACGGCAAGCTGACGTGCTGTCTCCCCCGCGATATCGGGCGAGACGGTGTTCGGCCACTCCTCAGTCAATTCTGACGGTGGCAGGCGTTCGGACTTGGCCATGAGGACCCTTCGATGGTTGCGGGTGAAATCCGTGGAATCATGCGGATCAAGTAGCGCGAGTTGAGTCAGTTGGGTGGCGCGAGCGCAGGATGAAGGTGATATTGGCGCACAATGCGGGCCGATTGACAATCGAACCGGGTGGCGACGTCGCCCACGGACCAGGGATGCTCGGCGCTTGACTTCATGTTGACATGAAGTCACAGACTGTGCGGGAAAGCAACCTCCACGGAAGGATCCCCATGTACGACGCCATCGTGATCGGCGCAGGCCCGGCAGGGCTGCAGGCCGCCCTGACCCTCGGCCGGATGCACCGCTCGGCACTGCTGCTGGACTCGGGCGAGTACCGCAACGGCACCGTGCTGCACATGCACAACATGATCGGTGCAGACGGCGCTCCCCCTGCCGCGTTCCGAGCGAAGGCCCGAGACGAGCTCTCGACCTACGCCGACGTGGAGATCCGCGAGGGTGCCGCCACCGGGATCTCCGGATCCGAGGATGCGTTCACCGTGACGCTCACCGACGGATCGACCGTCGAGGGGCGACGGGTCATCCTGGCCACCGGCGTCGCCGACGATCTGCCCGTCGTCCCCGGGCTGCAGGACCTGTGGGGCACCCTCGCGTTCAGCTGCCCTTTCTGCGACGGTCACGAGCATGCGGGCAGGTCCATCGGCATCATGGGTGCCGCCCCTCGCGCCGGCCATCTGATCGGGCTGCTCGGGCGCATCGTCGAGGACATCACGGTGTTCCCGATCGCCGAGGCGTTCACGGACGAGGAACGCATCTCCCTCGAGGCGGAGGGAGTGCGGATCAGCGCCGCTCCGGTGGCATCCGTCGAGAGGCACGAGGACGGGGTCCGGATCGTCGCCGGTTCCGAGGAGTCCGTGGTGGCCGGCGTCTTCGTGGCGTCCGGCACGATGCGGCAGCGGGCACCCTTCGCCGCAGATCTCGGCGTGCGGATGCTCGAGTCCGGTGCGATCGAGATCGATGAATTCGGCCGCACCTCGCTCCCCGGGGTCTTCGCCGCGGGCGACCTCGCGCACCGCGCCTCGCTCCCCGGCCCGATGGCGTCCGTCCTGCTGGCGGCCGGCGCCGGTCAGCTCGCAGCCGTCGGCATCATCCAGTCACTCCTGGCTGCCGAGCACTGACCTCGGCTTTCGAATCGCGCAACCGGCCGCATCCGTCGCCGAAGGGGAGCCGGTTGCGCGATTCGAACGGGGGTCAGACGGCCCCGACATCCACGGCGCCGCCGGTCGCGGCCGGCTCGGCGTAGGCGACTTCGCGCCAGACATCACCGACGCGTTCGAACGAGGTGACGCTCGACAGGGCGCAGCGGCGGGTGCGCGGGTCGTGACGCAGGGGCAGACCCGCGACGCGGAGGTGCGTGATCCAGATCGGCGCCTGATGGGACACCATCACGACGTCTCCGTCGGCCGCCTCATCCCAGGCCTCGTCCATGACGCCGAGCATCCGCTCCGCGATGGAGGAATACGGTTCGCCCCAGCTCGGCAGCGCGGGCTGGCGCAGGTGCCACCAGTTCAGCGGGTTCATGAGGGAACGACGCATCTGCGTGCCCTCGAAGACGTTGGTCGGCTCGATGAGGCGGATGTCGATCTCCGGCACGAGATCGAAGCCCTCGGCGAACGGCTCGGCGGACTCCTGCGCACGCTCCAACGGTGAGGAGTACAGCGCGGAGACCGGCCGACCCGACTCCGCGACGTGCTCGGCAGCGGCCGCCGCCATCCCCCGGCCCGCCGTGCTCAGGTGGTAGTCGGGCAGCCGCCCGTAGAGCACGCGGGCCGGATTGTGCACCTCGCCGTGTCGGACGAGGTGCAACCGGGACGCCGTCATGTCACGCCTTGCTGTAGCGCGAATCCCCGAAGCCGAGGATCAGGTACCCGATGTACGGGAAGAGGACCAGCAGGAAGAACGAGAAGACTCCGCCCTTGTCGAAGCGTGCGCCGAGCTTGAACGCCACGATGATCGCGAGGACCAGGTTCACGATCGGGATCAGGTAGAGCAGCGCGAACCACCCGGACATGCCGGCGATCTTCACCAGGAAGACGAGGTTCACGATCGGGATGATCGCGAGGATCCCGGGGTATCCGGCCTTCGTGAACACCTTCCAGAGTCCGACGGCGACGAGGATGTAGAAGACGAGCGCGATCAGCCCCGTGGTGCCGGAGAAGATCGATGCGTAGAGATCGGAGATGCCGTTGTTGTCCACGGTGCTCCCTTTCTGTGTAAGAGCTGTGTCGTGGCGATCCTACTGATCCGACGGCTCCGGCGCCGCTGACGGGGCCGGAGACGGGCCGACCACCCCCATAGAATGGGCGCGTTCCCCATTTCCCAGATCAGAAGGAATACTCCGTGCTTCGCACCCACTCGGCAGGCTCTCTGCGAGCCGAGCACATCGGTCAGACCGTCACCCTCACGGGTTGGGTCGATCGCCGTCGTGACCACGGAGGAGTCGCTTTCATCGATCTGCGGGATGCCTCGGGCATCGCCCAGGTCGTCATCCGCGACGAGGAGATCGCGCACCCGCTGCGCAACGAGTTCGTCCTGAAGGTCACCGGTGAGGTGTCGCTGCGCCCCGAGGGCAACGCGAACCCGAACCTGCCGACCGGGGAGATCGAGCTCATCGCGACCGATGTCGAGGTGCTCAACGAGTCCGCTGCGCTGCCCTTCCAGGTGTCGACGGCGCTCGCCGACACCGAGACGGTCGGAGAAGAGGCGCGCCTCAAGTACCGCTACCTCGACCTGCGTCGTCCCGGACAGGCCGCCAACCTGCGCCTGCGTTCCGACGTCTACAAGGCGATCCGCGATGTGCTGCACGCCGAGGACTTCACCGAGGTCGAGACGCCGACCCTCACGCGTTCGACGCCCGAAGGTGCCCGCGACTTCCTGGTGCCCGCGCGACTGAGCCCCGGCAGCTGGTACGCCCTGCCGCAGTCGCCGCAGCTGTTCAAGCAGCTGCTGATGGTCGGCGGTGTCGAGAAGTACTTCCAGATCGCGCGCTGCTACCGCGATGAGGACTTCCGCGCCGACCGCCAGCCCGAGTTCACGCAGCTCGACATCGAGATGAGCTTCGTCGACCAGGAAGACGTCATCGCCCTGATGGAGTCGCTCATCGTCGCGATGTGGGCGACGATCGGCGTCGAGGTCGCGACCCCGCTGCCGCGCATGACGTACGCCGATGCCATGGCGAAGTACGGTTCCGACAAGCCCGACCTGCGCTTCGGCCTCGAACTCGTCGACGCGACCGAGTACTTTGCAGACACCCCGTTCCGCGTCTTCCAGGCCGAGTACGTCGGCGCCGTGCGGATGCCCGGTGGCGCGAGCCAGCCGCGCAAGCAGCTCGACGCGTGGCAGGACTGGGCGAAGCAGCGTGGAGCCCGTGGTCTCGCGTACGTGCTGTTCAACGAGGACGGGACGCTCGGCGGCCCCGCGGCGAAGAACCTGTCCGAGTCGGAACAGGCCGGACTCGCAGAGCTCGTGGGTGCGGAGACCGGCGACTGCGTCTTCTTCGCCGCCGGTTCCACCAAGGAGAGCCGCGCCCTGCTCGGTGCCGCACGCGTCGAGATCGGTCGTCGCCTCGGCTACCTGAGCCCGGATGAGTTCGCCTTCACCTGGGTCGTCGACGCCCCGATGTTCGAGCCAGCCGCAGATGCCGTGGCCTCGGGCGACGTCGCTGTGGGCGCTGGGGCATGGACCGCCGTGCACCACGCGTTCACGGGCCCGAAGCCGGAGTTCGAGGACACCTTCGACACCGACCCCGGTTCTGCTCTCGCCTACGCCTACGACATCGTGTGCAATGGATCCGAGCTCGGCGGCGGGTCGATCCGCATCCACCGCGAAGACGTGCAGAAGCGCGTGTTCGAGGTCATGGGCATCAGCGACGAGCAGGCTGACGAGCAGTTCGGCTTCCTGCTCGACGCGTTCAAGTTCGGCGCCCCGCCGCACGGCGGAATCGCGCTCGGCATGGACCGCGTGTTGCAGCACCTCACCAAGACCGAGTCGATCCGCGAAGTCATCGCGTTCCCGAAGTCCGGCAACGGTTTCGACCCGCTGACCGCCGCACCGGCTCCGATCACCGCGGCGCAGCGCGCTGAGGCCGGCGTCGACTTCGAGCCGGAGGACGACGAGGCCTGACCCCGCCGTCACCGCGACGCGCGCCCGGGTCGCACGAGATCTTCGGATCCGTGCGACCCGGGCGGTTTTTCATTGCTC
The DNA here is from genome assembly GCF_023101205.1 of Microbacterium aurugineum. Classification (NCBI taxonomy): domain Bacteria; kingdom Bacillati; phylum Actinomycetota; class Actinomycetes; order Micrococcales; family Microbacteriaceae; genus Microbacterium; species Microbacterium aurugineum. Next base: position 2,757,002 of record NZ_CP078078.1, read on the forward strand.
AGCCGAGGAGCGCGAGCGCGGGCACGATGTTCTCGTTCCACACGTCGACACCGAGCTTCGCGATCAGGGCGATCACGACCGCCAGGAACACCACGCGGATGAAGGTGGTGCCGCGGGAGATGGCCATGCGCGAGCCCAGGTAGCTGCCCGCGACGTTCGCCACAGCGAGGATGCCGCCCAGCAACCACAGCACCGCGCCGTGCGGGATGAACAGCATCAGGGCACCCGCGTTCGTGGCCAGGTTCACGATCTTCGCCTTGGCGCTCGCCTGCAGGAAGTCGTAGCCGAGCAGTGCGACGAGAGTGATCACGAGGAAGGTACCGGTGCCGGGACCGATCATCCCGTCGTAGAAGCCGATCCCGAGGCCGGCGGCACCCGCCATGATGTGATGCTTGTGCCCGTGGAAACGCAGCTGGGTCGCCGCGCCCATCTGGGGACGGAATGCGGTGAACAGCGCCACCACGAGCAGGGCGATCACGATGATGGGCTTGAACGCGGCGGGCGGAAGCACGGTCGCCACGGCCGCGCCAGCGAACGAGCCGACGAAGGCGATCGCCGCCATGGGCAGGGCCGTGCGTACGTCGGGCTTCGCGCGGCGGTAGTAGGTGACGCTACTGGTCGCGGTGCCGAAGACCGAGGCGAGCTTGTTCGTCGCGAGGGCCTGCACCGGCGAGATGCCGGGGATCAGCAGGAGCGCGGGGAGCTGCAGCAGGCCTCCCCCACCGACGACGGCGTCGATCCAGCCGGCGCAGAATGCGGCGATGACGACGAGCAGCAGTATCCCCCACGTGAGTTGCTCCAGTCCGAGCACAGCGCCGATATCCACCTGGCCATGATTCCAGAGAGTCGGCGGTGCTCCGGCATCCGGCCGGGCGCTGGCAGACTGGTGGCATGCTCGATGCCCTCCCACTGCCGCACTCGTTCGATTCGCGCAGGGGCACCGCGCTCCTGCGCCGGGCGACCGTGGACGACACGGATGCCGTGATCGCTCTCCTCGCCGACGATCCGATCAGCGCCGCGCGCGGTGACGTGGCTTCCGACGAGGACCGTCCCGCGTACACACGGGGGCTCGTCGAGATCCTGACCGAGCCGTCGAACGACCTCCTCGTGGTCGAGCTGGACGGCGACGTCGTCGGCACGCTGCAGCTCACCTCGATCCCGGGGATGGCGCGTCGGGGCGCGCGGCGACTGCTCGTCGAGGCAGTGCGCGTGCGGAGCAGTCTGCGCTCGTCGGGCATCGGCTCCACCGTGATGCGCTGGGTGGGAGAGGTCGCTGCCCCCGCCGTGGGCGCGACGATGGTGCAGCTCACCTCCGATGCCGCCCGTACCGACGCGCACCGCTTCTACGAGCGACTGGGCTACGTCGGCTCGCACCGCGGCTTCAAGTACAGCGTCCCGCAGGTCTGAGGCCCGCGGCCCTGTTCGGCCACCCCCTCGCCACCGTCCGTTCACCCGCACCGCGACGGTCGGCAACCTGCGCCTCATAGTGTCCTCTCGCAACCCGAACCCGGCTCACAGCGCCGGACACCGAGAGGACACTCATGGCCCGCATCACCCGCCGCGCGCGCATCGGCGCCGGCATCGCCCTGGCCACCACGGCCGCACTCGCACTCACCGCCTGCTCCGGCGCAGCGGACGCGACCGGTGGAGGCAGCTCCGATGTCGACGCCGCCACCGCGACCTCGGTCACCGACTTCGGCACCTTCGCCGACCTCGAAGCCGCAGCCAAGGCCGAGGGCTCCCTCAACGTCATCGCCCTTCCGCGCGACTGGGCGAACTACGGCGAGATCCTCGATCTGTTCGCCGAGAAGTACCCGGAGATCACGATCAACGAGACCTCGCCCGACGTCTCCAGCGCCGAGGAGATCCAGGCCGCGGAGACCAACAAGGGTCTCGACACCGCCCCGGACGTGTTCGACCTCGGACTGACCGTCGCGCTCCAGAACACCGACGCGTTCGCGCCGTACAAGGTGCAGACCTGGGACGACATCCCCGAGGAGCTGAAGGAGCCCAGCGGCCTCTTCGTCGGCGACTACGGCGGGTACATGTCGATCGGCTACGACTCGTCGAAGTTCGATGCTCCCGCCGAGCTCTCCGACCTGCTCTCGTCCGACTACAAGGGTGCTGTGGCGATCAACGGCGACCCGACGCAGGCCGGTGCCGCCTTCGCCGCCGTGGGCCTGGCGACCGTGCAGTCCGACGGCACGCTCGACGACTTCCAGCCGGGCATCGACTTCTTCTCCGAGCTCCAGCAGGCGGGCAACCTGCTCAAGGTCGACGTCACCACTGCGACCATCGTGAGCGGCGAGACCCCGGTCGTGTTCGACTGGGACTACCTGAACGCCTCGCACTCGGCCGACAATGAGGACTGGAAGGTCGTCGTGCTCGACGGCACGGGCTACGCCGGGTACTACAACCAGGCCATCAACGTCGACGCCCCGCACCCCGCTGCAGCCCGTCTGTGGCAGGAGTTCCTCTACAGCGACGAGGTCCAGAACCTGTGGCTGAAGGGCGGCGCCCGTCCGGTGCGCATGGAGGCCATGACCGACGCGGGCACGATCGACGCCGACCTCGCTGCTGCGCTCCCCGAGGCGCCGGAGACGACCGTGGTCCCGACCGAGGAGCAGTCCACGAACGCCGGCACGCTTCTCGGCGAGAAGTGGGCCGCGGCGGTCCAGTGACGACCCTCACCGCAACGGGGGCGGATGCCACGGCATCCGCCCCCGCTCCCACCGCCGGGTTCTCGCCCCACGCGAGGGCCCGGCGGTCCGCTCCGTCCTTCGCCTGGCTCGGGCTCATCCCCTTCGCCGCCTACGTCGTGCTGTTCCTCGCCGTTCCCACCGTGCTCGCGGTCGGTTCCGGCTTCTTCACGAAGGACGGCGCGTTCACCTGGTCGAACATCGCGGCCCTCGCCGACCCCGTCGTGTTGAACACGTTCGCGAACTCCGCTGGGCTCTCGCTTCTCACCGCCCTGGTCGGCGCCGTCGTCGGTGCGCTCGTCTGCTACGCGCTGCTCGGCATGGATCCCGAGAGCCGCAGCCGTTCCGCCGTGGATGCCGCGGCCGGAGTGCTCGCCCAGTTCGGTGGCGTCATGCTGGCCTTCGCCTTCATCGCGACCATCGGCATCCAGGGCGTCGTCACCGTCTTCCTGAGGGACTCGCTCGGCATCGACATCTTCGCGAACGGCACCTGGCTCTACGAGCTGCCGGGTCTGATCCTCCCCTACTTCTTCTTCCAGATCCCCTTGATGGTCATCACCTTCATGCCCGCCCTCGCTGCCCTCAAGCCACAGTGGGCGGAGGCGAATCTCACCCTCGGCGGCACCCGTGCGAGCTTCTGGATGCGCATCGGCCTCCCCGTGCTCGCCCCCTCGTTCCTCGCCAGCCTGCTGCTGCTGTTCGCGAACGCGTTCTCGTCCTATGCCACGGCCGCCGCCCTCGCGAGCCAGGGGGCGCAGATCGTGCCGCTCCAGATCCGTACCGCTCTCACGAGCGAGACCGTGCTCGGGCGGGAGAACCTCGCCGGTGCCCTCGCGCTCGGCATGATCGTGGTGGTCGGCATCGTGATGGGCCTGTACTCCTTCGTGCAGCGACGCGCGGCGAGGTGGCAGTCGTGAACCGGCTCGGTCCGTCCCGCACCACCCGCTGGGCCATCGGCATCGTCGTCGGTGTGTTCTTCGCCGTCCCGCTGGTGTCGACGTTCCTCTTCACGCTGCGCGATCCCGAGGGCGGTCTGTCGTTCGCTCGCTGGATCGCGCTGTTCGATCCCGCGGCCGCCGCCACCCTCAAGCCGATCTGGACGGGACTCGGCAACTCAATGATCCTCGCCGTCGTCACCGTGGCCATCGTGCTGCTCCTGCTGGCACCGACCATGATCCTGGTGAACCTGCGCTTCCCGAGACTCCGGCCGGCGTTCGAGTTCGCGGTGCTCCTCCCGATCTCGATTCCCGCGATCGTGCTGGTCGTCGGTCTCGCGCCGATCTACCTGCATATCGGACGCACGCTCGGCACCGGCACGTGGACGCTGGCCTTCGCCTACGGCATCACCGTGCTGCCGTTCGCCTTCCGCTCGATCCAGGCTTCGATCGATGCCGCCGACCTGCGCACACTCGCCGAGGCCGCACGCTCGCTCGGAGCGAGTTGGCCGGTCGTCGTGCTCAAGGTGCTCGCTCCGAACCTCCGCCAGGGGCTCCTGGCGGCTTCGCTGATCTCGATCGCCGTGGTGCTCGGCGAGTTCACGATCGCCTCCCTCCTCAACCGCCAGGTGTTCCAGACCGCGATGGTCGTGGTGAACAAACAGGATCCGTACGCGCCGGCCATCTTCACCCTGCTCGCGCTGGCGTTCGTGTTCCTCCTGCTCCTCCTGATCGGCCGTGTCGCCCGCGGCCCACGAAAGGCCCGCTCATGACCGTCGACCATGCCCTGCCCCGTACCAAGGACAACCTGCTGCTCGCCCGTGCCGGGGAGGGCACGCGCGTCGAGCTCCAGGGGATCGTGAAGAGCTACGCCGGCACGCGGGTCCTGCACGGTGTGGACCTCGACATCGCACCCGGGGAGTTCGTCTCCCTGCTCGGTCCCTCGGGGTGCGGCAAGACGACGCTGCTCCGAGTGCTCGCAGGCCTCGAAGGAGCCGACGCCGGCGCCGTGCTGCTCGGCGGTGGGGACGTGTCACGCATACCGACGAACAAGCGCGACATCGGCATGGTCTTCCAGTCGTACTCGCTCTTCCCCCACCTGCGGGTCGCCGACAACACCGCCTTCGGACTGCGGCGACGGGGCATCGGCAGGGCGGAGGCGGAGAAGCGCTCCCTCGACGCGCTCGCGCTGGTCGGTTTGCGTGACTTGGCCGACAGGTTCCCGCATCAGCTCTCGGGCGGTCAGCAGCAACGGGTGGCCCTCGCGCGAGCGCTGGTGACCGAGCCCAGGGTGCTGCTGCTCGATGAGCCGCTCTCCGCGCTCGACGCGAAGGTGCGGGTGCAGCTGCGCGACGAGATCCGCCGCATCCAGTTGCGCCTCGGGATCACGACCGTCTTCGTCACGCACGACCAGGAGGAGGCGCTCGCCGTCTCCGACCGGATCGCGGTGATGAACGCCGGACGGATCGAACAGATCGGTTCGCCGGAGCAGCTGTACACGCTGCCTTCCACGGCGGGGGTCGCGGCCTTCGTGGGACTCTCGAGCGTCGTCTCGGGCGTGGCGGAGGGCGACCATGTGCTGGTGTGGGGACAGCGCCTCCCCCTACAGGCGCCGGCGGATGGCCCGGTCGATGTCTATCTTCGGCCGGAGAACGTGTACTTCGTGTCGGAGGCGGACTCCTCGACCGACGCCCTGGTCGAGGAGAGCACCTTCCTGGGAAGCATGCGCCGCACCCTGGTCCGCACCGAGTCGGGCGAGCTCGTGCGCGTGCAGCACGCCCCCGGGATCCATCCTTCGTTCGGCGACCGCGTGCGTATCGCGGTCGCTCCCGAACCCGTCGCCGTGCACCCGCGCGGCTGACCACGCGCTCTTCCCCGGATCCGCGTCGACCGCTAGCGTGAGGCGCGAGGGGGCGGGGTGCCCTCATCCGAGAGAGAAAGGACTCCTCATGGCAGGCAAGTTCGAGCTGTACACCGACAGGTCCGGCGAGCACCGCTTCCGCCTCAAGGCCGGCAACGGCGAGGTCATCGCGATCAGCGAGGGCTACTCATCGAAGTCCGCTGCCCTGAACGGCATCGAGTCCGTCCGGCGGAACGCCCCCGACGCCGAGGTCGTCGAAGTCGACTGACCTCGCGTCCGACTGACCTCGCGGTCAGCTGAGCTCGCGGTCAGCTGAGCTCGCGTCCGACTGAGCTCGACGCCTCCGTTCAGCGTCGAGACCCCCTGTGGCAGACGTCTGTCACCGGGGGTCTCGACACGCAGACGGGGTCTCGACGCGCAGACGGGGTGCCGACGCGCAGACGGGGTCTCGACGCGAAGACGCGGGGCCGCGCGCAGACGGAGTGCCCACGCGCAGACCGGGTACCGGGTCAGAGCACGCGCGAGAGGAAGTCCTTCGTGCGCGGATGCTGCGGGTTGCTGAGAACCTCGCGCGGGTCGCCCTCTTCGACGATGTGTCCACCGTCCATGAAGATGAGGCGTGACCCGACCTCGCGCGCGAAGCCCATCTCGTGCGTGACGACGAGCATCGTCATCCCCTCGTCCGCCAGCGAGCGCATGACCTGCAGCACCTCGCCGACCAGTTCGGGGTCCAGCGCCGACGTCGGCTCGTCGAAGAGCATCATGTCGGGGTTCATGCACAGGGCACGCGCGATCGCCACGCGCTGCTGCTGCCCTCCCGACAGGTGTCCTGGGAAGGCATCCGCTTTCTCGGAGAGCCCCACTCGCTCGAGCATCGCGTGTGCGACCTGCTCGGCCTCCTTCTTGGAGCGCTTCTTCACCCGCTGCTGAGCGATGGTGAGGTTGCCGAGCACATCGAGGTGCGGGAACAGGTTGAAGCTCTGGAACACCATGCCGATCCGCGTGCGCACCCGGTCGATGTCGACGTCGGGATCGGTGATGTCGATCCCCTCGATCAGCACCTTGCCGTCAGTCGGTTCCTCGAGCAGGTTCACCGAGCGCAGCAGCGTCGACTTCCCCGAGCCCGAGGGCCCGATCACGCAGACCACCTCGCCCTTGGTGACGGTGAGGTCGATGCCCTTGAGCACCTCGTTGTCGCCGAAGGATTTCACGAGCCCCTGCACGTCGATCGCGGGGGCATGGACATCGATCAGGTCGGTGATCATCGCTGCCTCGCCATCCGTCGTTCCAGCCACGCACTGAAGCGCGTGAGCGGGATCGTCACGATCAGGTACAGGATCGCCGCCATGATCAGCGGCGTTCCGTTCGCGTTCTGCGTGCTCGCGTCGCGGGCGAAGTTCGTGAGCTCCTTCGACCAGATGAAGGATCCTGCCACGAACAGGAGCGAGGTGTCCTTCAACAGCAGGACGAACTCGTTGGTCAGCGGCGGGATGATGATCCGGAAACCCTGGGGCACGACGATCCAGAAGGTCGTCTTCATCGGCGACATGCCCAGCGAACGCGCCGCCTCCGTCTGCCCCTTAGGAACCGCCTGGATACCGGCGCGGATCGTCTCGGCCATGTAGGCCGAAGCGACCAGGATCAGACCGATGAGTCCGAGGACCACCGGTCCGCCGAGCTTCGTCGCCGGCACGCCGAGCCCGATCGGGAGGATGAACGCGATCGCGAAGATCGTGAGGATCGCGGGGAGGCCGCGGAACAACTCGATCCAGCACGTCGCGATCCAGCGGAACGGACCGATTGCGGACAACTTCATCAACGCCAGCACGACGCCGAGCAGCAGACCGCCGACGAAGGCCACCGCGGTGAACCACAGGGTGTTCACGAGTGCCGTGGTGATGATGCCCGGGAGCATCTTCACCGCGACCTCGGGGTTGAAGTAGAGATTCGCGATCCGAGCCCAGTCAGTGCTGACGATCACCCAGACGGCGATCGCGATCAGCACCGCATAGACGGTGTACCGGTACAGCTTGCTTTTCGTGGTGCGCCTCAACGCCATCGTCAAGGTCCTCTCGACCGACTCGCCTGCGGACTCAGTTGGCCGTGAAGTACTGGTCGTAGATCTTCTGGTACTCGCCGCTGTCGCGGAGATCCGCCAGTGCTCCGTTCACCGCGTCGAGCAGCGCGTCCTTCTCGCCCTTCGCGAAAGCGAAGCCATACGACTCGTCGGTCTCGTAGGTCTCGACGATCTTGTAGTTCGAGTCGGCCTTCTCGTGCTCGAGGTTCACCGGCTGGTCCTGCAGGATGGCCTCGATCTGTCCGGCCTGCATGGCCGGCCACAGCTCACCGTCGGACGGATACTGCACGAGCTCTGCCTCAGGCGCGTTCTCGCCCGCATAGGCTTCGCCGGTCGTCCCCTGCTGCACGCCGACGTTCTTCCCGGCGAGGTCGTCGATGGACTCGATGCCCGAATCCGTGCGCACCAGGAGCGACTGCAGCGAGTCGTAGTAGGGGTCGGAGAAGTCGATGTTGGCCTTGCGCTCGTCGGTGATCGTCATGGCGGATGCCCCGACGTCGCACTGCCCGGCAGCGAGGGTGGTCCCGGACTGGAGCGCGTCGAAGCCCACGTCCTGTACCGAGAGCTCCAGGTCGAGCTGAGCGGCGATCGCGCCGAGCAGGTCGATGTCGAAGCCGGAATAGCCGGTCTCCGAGTTCGGGTCCTCAAACTCGAACGGCGGGTAGGGGATATCCGAGCAGACGGTGAGCGTACCCGCCTCGATCAAGCCGTAGTCGTCGCCCGCAGCCGGCTCACCACCGCTGCCCGCGTCGGAGGATCCCGTCGCGCAGCCGGCGAGCGCGAGGGTGGCGGTCGCCGCGAGGGCGAGACCGGCGATGAGGTTACGACGAGGCATGTCGGCTCCTGTGAGTCGAGGGCGAATGTGACGCCCGGTGACGGGTAGGAGAACATCTAAACATGCGGTCGGTCACGTGACCAATGGCATCGGCGTCGCCGCATATCACGTTTGTGTTGCGAGACCGCCGGGAAGACGGACGAAATCGAGTTCCTCGCAACCCGCGACGGAGTGTCAGACCTCGAAGTCGACGGCGACGCGCGATGCCACGACCGAGCGGATGTACGTGACGACCTCTTCGTGCGCGGGGTGCACCTGGTACTCCTCGATCGCCTCCACCGAGTCGAAGTCCGCGACCAGCGTCACGTCCCAGTTCGCCTCCGGGTACGCCATGTTGGCTCCGGCGGAGATCGAGAGGAGCTGCGGCACCACACCCTCGAGGGCGTTCAGGCGGCGCGCGGCTTCCTTCGCCTGCTCGGCACGCACGGTGGCGTCCTCGGCGGCGAGCTTCCAGGTCACGACATGGCGGATGGTCACAGGGCTTCCTTCGACTCGGACTTCATATCGCTGCGGACGGCTGTCTCCAGCGCTTCCCGCAGACGGTCCGGCGTCACGCGCCAGTGCGCATGCAACTCGCCGTCGATCAACAGGACCGGGATCTTCTCCCACCACAGCTCGTACAGGGCGGGGTCGTCGTTGATCGACGCCTCGACGATCTCGATCTGCTCCGCCGCCGCGTCCGGCAGTTCGGCGACGACGGCGTCGATCACCTCAGAAGCCACCTCACACAGATGGCAGTCGGGCTTGCGGATCAGGGTCAGCGTGGTCACGCCGACGGCACCTCGACGGCACGTCCCTGCGAGATCCACTCACCGGTGCCACCCTCGACGTTCGTCGCGTCGTACCCGCGGGACTCCAGCGCCTCGACGACCCGCGCCGAACGGCCGCCGGCCTGGCAGATCACGTCGAACGCCTCCGATGGCAACTCCTCGAGCCGGTTGCCGATCTCGGACATCGGGATGTTGACGGCACCGGGCACGTGGCCTGCGGCGAACTCGTCCACCTCCCGGACATCGATGAGCGGGACACCGGAGCGCTCGGCGAGTTCGGTGACGGTGATCGACTTCATGACATCCTCTCGGCGGTGGAGATCTGTGGGCAGAGACACAAAGCGCCCGTCCGAAGACAGGCGCTCGTGTCTGGTCGCTTACTTCTTGTTGCGACGCTGGTGGCGAGTCTTACGAAGCAGCTTGCGGTGCTTCTTCTTCGCCATGCGCTTGCGGCGCTTCTTGATGACAGAACCCACGGAAACCTCACTAAGTCAGGGGCTGGGTGTCCCCGAAATCGGACACCCGGGTACGGGCACGGAAAAATGCCTCGGATCAGTCTAGCAAACCCGACGGCGTGCGCCGTGCGGCCTCGCGTCGACTCACCCGACGTCGGCGATGGGGCGCTGCAGCGCGTCGGCCACGGCCGACTCCGGTACGCGGTAGCTCCGCCCGAAGCGGACGGCTGGCAGTTCCCCGGCGTGCACCAGCCGATACACGGTCATCTTGGACACGCGCATGATTTCGGCGACCTCGGCCACCGTGAGGAATCGGACGTCTGGAACCTCGGGCATCCCACGTACCCCTTTCTCGATGTGCACACTCTATGGGGTAGCTGGGACACCTGTAAACCCGTGTGACTCATGTGATCAGTGGGGCATCGGCGGGATCCTCAGCCAGGAAACTCGCGCAGGCCTCCGGCACCCGCTCCCGCCGTCCAGCCGAGACATAGGCGTCGCTCGCCTTTCGCTCAGCCGCGACTGCCACTGTCAGTGCAGGACTCGCGCCGGCACCGCGCCGAGTCCTCGCGGATCTGGGGATCCGCGGATCGCCCCTGACGTCATGCCCCCCGGCCGTCAGGGGCGAGGCGTTTCCGGGCACGCCACACGAGCGGCCACACCGCGACGCGAACCGTCGATGAGGCTCAGCCGCCGAATCGCTTGAGCGCCGAGGTGACGACGTGCTTGGCGGATGCCGCGGCGCGCCCGACGACCTCGGCGGCATGTGCTGCACTGTCGGGAAGCGGGCCACCGGGGTAGTCGATGTCCGGGGCCGCGTCGCCGTACGCATCGACCAGGAACGGAACGAGCCAGTCATCGACGACTCCGAGCGGTTCGACCGCGAGGCTGTAGAACCGGCGCTGTCCGTCTTCGCGCACGGACACCAGTTCGGCATCGCGAAGAACCTTGAGGTGCTTCGAGACGGTGGGCTGGCTGATGCCCAGATCGGCGACGATCTGGCTGACACTCGTGCCGGTCTCCCCTTCGGACATGTGCCGCAGCAGGAGCTGGAGGATGTCGCGCCTCGTACCGTCTGCGATCACGTCGAAGATGTCCGTCATGTGATCAGGGTAGTCGGCTCCGGCACGGAGTACCATGACGGAGGCTCGGCTGACCGGCGCCGTGCGACCGTGGGGCGCGTCCGAGAGAGAAGATGAGGGGGCAGCGATGTCGGGCATCGTTTCGGCGTCGTCCCCAGGACAGGGTCTGTCGGGCATCGCCGGCCGTGCGAGGCAGATCCTCACCTCCTCGCCCTCCCGTTTCGCGATCGTCGTCTTCGCGCTCCTGATCCTCGTGTTCACGGTTCTCCTGTCGCTACCGATCGCGTCCGCCAGCGGCACCGTCACCCCGCTGAGCGACGCCCTCTTCACGGCCATGTCGACGATCTGCGTCACCGGCCTGTCGACCGTGGACATGGCGAACCACTGGTCGCCGTTCGGGCACGTCGTCGTCTTCCTCGGCGTGAACATCGGCGGTATCGGCGTCCTCACCCTCGCGTCCCTCATGGGGATGCTCATCTCGAAGCGCTTGGGGCTGCGGGCCAAACTGCTGGCGGCCGGCGACACGAACCCTCTGCGCGCGCACGGGGGCGTGGTGAACGAGAGCCAGACGGTGCGCCTGGGCGAGGTCGGCCAGCTGCTCACGACCGTCGCGGTATCGGCGCTCATCATCGAGGCCACGCTCGCCGTTCTGCTCTACCCCGCCCTCGTGATGGCGGAGGTCAACCCCATCGCGGCGCTCTGGGAGGCCCCGTACTTCGCGGCCATGGCCTTCACCAACACCGGCTTCGCCCCGAACGACGGCGGTGTGGCCGTGTTCGGCGACGACTACCTCGTGCTCTCTCTCCTCATGGTGGGCGTGTTCCTCGGCAGCATCGGCTTCCCCGTCATCTACTCGCTCGCCAAACACGTCTGGCACGTCAAGCGCTGGTCGCTGCACACCAAGCTCACCCTCGTCACCACGGTGCTCCTGTTCATCCTGGGTGCGGCCGTCTTCGTCGTCCTGGAGTTCGACAACCCGAAGACGTTCGGGTCGATGGATGCCGCCGACACGACGTTCCAGGCCTTCTTCCTCTCGGCGATGACCCGATCCGGTGGCTTCAGCGTGATCGATATGGACGATCTGAACGGCTCCTCCCTGCTCGCGGCCAGCATGCTGATGTTCGTGGGCGGCGGCTCGGCGTCGACGGCGGGCGGCATCAAGGTCACCACCCTGGCCGTCCTCGCGATCGCCGTGTGGTCGGAGGCGAAGGGGCGTCAGTCCGTCGAGGCCTTCGGGCGGCGCATCCCGAGCGACGTGCAACGTGTGGCCCTCAGCGTCGTCGCGTGGGGGGCGACCATCGTCGCGCTGTCGACCATCGTGATCGCCCAGCTCACCAAGGAGGAGATCAGCCACGTCCTGTTCGATGTGATCTCGGCCTTCGGCACCGTCGGGCTGTCGACGGGGCTCACCGCGGATCTGCCCGATTCAGCCTCCTACGTCATGGCCGCGACCATCTTCATGGGGCGCGTTGGTACAGTGACTCTCGCCGCGGCGGTCGCCGCGACATCGCGAACGCAGTACTACTCACTGCCCGTGGAAAGGCCGATCGTTGGTTGAAGTCCTCCGGGGCGACGCTCCCGTCCTCGTCATCGGTCTCGGCCGCTTCGGCGCCGCCTGCGCCGGAGAGCTCGACCGTCTCGACCGCGAGGTGCTCGCGATCGACGACAACCTCGAACTCGTGCAGAAGTGGTCCGACCGCGTCACGCACACCGTGCAGGCCGACGCGAAGAACATCGATGCGCTCCGCCAGATCGGTGCGCAGGACTTCCAGGTCGCGGTCGTCGCCGTCGGCTCCTCGATCGAGGCGTCCGTGCTGATCACGGCCAACCTCGTCGACCTCAAGGTGCCGCAGATCTGGGCCAAGGCCGTGTCCCAGTCCCACGGCAAGATCCTGGCCCGTGTCGGCGCGAACCACGTCATCTACCCGGAGCGCGAGGCCGGCGAGCGCGTGGCGCACCTGGTGAGCGGACGGATGCTCGACTTCATCCGCTTCGATGACGACTTCGTGCTCGCCAAGATGTACCCGCCGAAGTTCATCCGCGGCGTCGGCTTGAACGAGTCGGGCGTCCGCTCGAAGTACAAGGTCACCGTCGTCGGGGTGAAGAGCCCCGGCAAGCCGTTCCGCTACGCCGAGGCGAACACGATCGTCACCAACCACGACCTCATCATCGTGTCGGGCACCAACAGCGACATCGAGCGTTTCGCTGCACTCGACCGCTGACGGCGGGACCCACCCCGGATCCACGACTCCCCCTCAGGGCGGACGCGCAGACGACCCGTCCGTGGTGGGATGGAGGGCATGACCGACCACACAACGGCCCCACCCGTCCTCGCCCTCCGCGGGCTCCACAAGCAGTTCGGGCCGAAGGTCGCCGTCGACAACCTCTCCCTCGACGTGCCGGCCGGATCGATGCTCGGACTCCTCGGACCGAACGGCGCGGGCAAGACCACGACCCTCGCCATGGCGACCGGACTGTTGCGTCCGGACGCCGGGAACGCGTGGGTGCTCGGTGCGGATGTGTGGCAGAACCCCGCCGAAGCCAAGGCGCGCATGGGCGTGCTCCCCGATGGCATCCGCATGCTCGACCGGCTCTCCGGCGCAGAGCTGCTGCGCTACACGGGCCTGCTGCGGGGCATGCCCGAGGCTGACGTGGCATCGCGCACCGAAGAGCTCCTCGCCGCCCTCGGCCTCACCGATGCGCGTGATCGCCTCGTCGTGGACTACTCGGCGGGCATGCGCAAGAAGATCGGCCTCGCGTGCGCCCTGATCCATGCGCCGCGACTCCTGATCCTGGACGAGCCCCTCGAGGCGGTCGATCCTGTGTCGGGCGAGACGATCCGCCAGATCCTGCGCGCGTTCGTCGACGGCGGCGGCACGGTGGTGCTCTCCAGCCACGTGATGGAGCTCGTCGAGTCGATGTGCGACCGGGTCGCCATCGTCGCGGAGGGTCGTCTGCTCGCGCACGGCACGCTGGATGAGGTGCGCGCCGGTCTCACGCTTCAGCAGCGGTTCCTGGCCCTGGTGGGCGCACACGATCTCGGGACGGAGACACTCGCGTGGTTGCGCTCCTCGTAAGCCTGCGCTGGCGGCAGCTGGGCCACCAGCTCTCGCGCAACCCCTGGATGATCGTGACCCTGGTCCTCACTGGGATGATCGCCCTGGGCATGCTCGCGGGTCTGACGGCAGCACTCGTGGCGCTGCGCTTCGCCGCCCCCGAGGCCGCGGTCACCGTCATGGTCCTCGCCGGCACTGTGCTGGTCGTCGGGTGGTGGGTCGGGTCGATCCTGGTGAGCGGTGATGATTCGCTGGCCCCCGAGCGATTCGCTCTGCTCCCCCTCACCGCCGGAGCCCTGCTGCCCGGACTGGTCGTCGCCGGCGCGACGACCATCGGGGGCGTCGGCACGATCACGGCACTGCTGCTCATGCTCCTCGGCTGGTCGATCAGCCTTCCGGCACTGCTCAGCGCTCTGATCCTCGCACCCGTCGCCGTCGTGACGTGTGTGCTGGGCGCCCGTGTGGTGAGCGGGGTCCTCGCCGGGTGGTTGGCCCGCCGTGGCACCCGCGACCTCGTCGTGATCCTGGGGGTGCTGCTCGTCGCCTCCTCCGGCCTGCTGCTCAACCTCGGCATGGGTGCGCTGTTCCGGGTGAACGACATCGGCGGGGCGTTCACCGCCGTCACCGACATCGTCGGCTGGACGCCCATCGGCGCGGTGTTCGGCGTCTCTGCGTCGGTCGCGCAGGGCGACTACCTCTCCGCAGCACTCCGCCTGCTCATCGCCCTGGCGACGGTCATCGCCCTATGGTTCGCGGCACGGGGACTGCTCGCCGCACGCCTCGTCGCCCCGATCCAGAACAGCGGCGGAGGACGTGTACGCTCCGGTGGTCTGCTGGACCGGGTCCTGCCGGCCACTCCGACCGGCGCCATCGCCGCACGCACACTGCGATATTTCCGCCGCGACCCTCGACAGGTCGTGAACATCGTGATGATGCTGCTCCTGCCCGCGATCTTCATCGGGCTCGCGCTCATGAACGGACTGCAGGACGAGTCCGTCGGATTCGGGCCCGCACTCACGCTGATCCCGACGATCAACGCGCTCCTCACCGGCACCATCATCCAGATGGCGATCGCCTACGACAACGACGCGATCGCCGCCCACATCCTGGGCGGCGTCCGCGGCGCCCAGGATAGGGCGGGACGACTGCTCGGATTCGGGCTGATCGCCGTGCCCCTGACCCTCGTGCTGTGCGTCGCCACCTGCCTGCTCGCCGGCCGGATGGACCTGCTGCCCGGCAGCCTCGGGTCGGCGCTCGGACTGACGGCGATCTCGGCCGGCGCAGGCGCCTGGGTGGGCAGCTTCCTCCCGGGTCGCGCTCCCGCGCCCGAGGCCAACCCGCTCGGTCGCGGCTCCTCCGGTGGCGTGCAGTCGCTTCTCGCGATGATCGTCATCGGACCGATCACGCTGTTCGTCGGCGCACCCGCCCTCGGGTTCGCGATCGCGGGGATCTGGAATCCTGCGCTGGGCTGGGTCAGCCTCGCGTGCGGTGTCGTGCTCGGCGCGCTCGCCCTGTGGGGTGGGACGGTGCTCGGAGGCAGCATCCTCAACCGACGCTGGCCCGAAGTGCTCGCCGAGGTCGCCAGCGAGAGCTAGCGACCTCGTGCACCGATAGGGGGGTGCCGATCCGCCGGGGCCCGGCTTAGGCTCCGGCGGCGAGTTCCTTCGCCCGCGCGAGTGCGGCGGCGGCGGCATCGGAGAAAGTGCGGTCGAGGTGCGCGTCCTGCAGCACCGCGACAGCCCGCTCCGTCGTCCCCTTCGGACTCGTGACGCGGCGACGCAGCTCGGCAGGGTCCTCTCCCAAGGCGTCGAGCAGTGCGGTCGCGCCGATGAATGTCTGCTCCACCATCAGCCTGGCGTCGACATCCTCGAAGCCCATGCCGACGGCTGCCTTCGTGAACTCCTCGATCAGCAGATACACGTAGGCCGGACCCGATCCCGAGATCGTCGACAGCGCGTCGATCTGAGACTCCGGCACCTCGACGACGGCGCCGACGGTCTCGAACAGACGACGCACGAGCGACAGATCGTCCGCGGTCGCGGCGGCGCCTGCGGCGAGACCGGTGACGCCCTTGCGCACCGTCGACGGAGTGTTCGGCATCGACCGGATCACGCGGGCATCGGGGCCGAGCACATCGGCGAAGGTCTGCAGCGTGACACCGGCGGCGACACTCACCACGATCGCGTCGGCGGCGAGGTGCGGGGCGATCTCGCGCAGCAGGTCGGGCACCATCGCCGGCTTGACGCCGACCAGGACGATGCGCGCGCCCGCAGCGGCCTCGACGTTGCCGTCCGGCCGCTCTGCGAGTGCGATGCTGGTGACGCCTTCGAGCCCTTCGAACGCCTCCGCCTTCTCCGCGGTGCGGTTCGTCGCGGTGATCCCGCCGTCGATCCGGATGCCCGACGCGACCACTCCGCGCAGGATCGCACCGCCCATCGAGCCGGCACCGAGGAAAGCGAGGGAAGGAAGCGAGTCAGCCATGTCGTCATCCTACGGCGGGCACTCCCTGCATCCTCCGGTGGGCGGTTCTAGACTCGTCCCATGAGTGCATCCGGAGGCAACAAGGCCATCGTCGCGGCGTTCCTGGCGAACCTGGGCATCGCGCTCGCGAAGTTCGTCGCCTGGGCGCTTTCCGGTTCCGCCTCGATGCTCGCGGAGGCCATCCACTCGGTCGCCGATTCCGGCAACCAGCTCCTGCTCATGCTCGGCGGACGCAAGGCACGTCGCGAAGCCGACCGTGCACACCCCTTCGGCTATGGCCGGGAGCGCTATGTGTACGCGTTCGTCGTGTCGATCATCCTCTTCTCCGTCGGTGGACTGTTCGCGATCTACGAGGGCGTCGAGAAGCTCACCAACCCCCACGAGCTCGACAGGACCTGGTGGTGGTTGCCGCTGGTCGTCCTCTTCATCGCGATCGGGCTCGAGTCGTTCTCGCTGCGCACCGCGGTGCGTGAGAGCAACATCGTGCGGGAGAAGGGGCAGTCGTGGGTCTCCTTCGTGCGTCGTTCGAAGGCTCCCGAACTCCCCGTCGTGCTGCTCGAAGACGTCGGTGCGCTGACCGGCCTCACGTTCGCGCTGCTCGGCGTCGGGCTCACGCTCCTCACGGGAAACCCGGTGTTCGACGCCCTCGGCACCGTGATGATCGGTGTGCTGCTGGTGCTGATCGCGATCGTGCTGGGCGTCGAGACGAAGAGCCTGCTGGTCGGCGAAGGGGCGACGGCCGCCGATCACGACCGCATCGTCGATGCCATCAACGCGGGCGACGAGATCGAGAAGATCATCCACATGAAGACTCTCTACCTCGGACCGGACGAGCTGATGGTCGCTGCGAAGATCGCCCTCAACGCCGACAAGCCGTTGCGGGAAGCCGCCGACGACATCAACGCGATCGAGGCGCGCATCCGCGAGGCCGTTCCGGTCGCGCGCATCGTCTACATCGAGCCGGACGTGTATCGCCCCGCGATCGATCCCGAGCCGTCGACCGACGTCTTCGTGCTGAAGTCCTCCGACTGAGCGCGGAGTCCGGACGGGCGGCGAGTGCTCAGCGCCGCTGCTCGAAGAAGGTGCGCAGCTGCGTCGCCACCGCGTCCGCCTGCACACCGCCGATCACCTCGGCGCGGTACGGAAGCCTCCGGTCGCGCAGGACGTCGTACATGGAGCCGGCCGCGCCCGCCTTCTCGTCCCAGGCACCGAAGACCACGCGCCCGATGCGCGCCTGCAGGATCGCCCCGGCACACATGATGCACGGCTCGAGGGTGACCACGAGAGTGTGCCCCTCGAGATTCCACGAGCCGACGGATGCCGCCGCACGACGCAAGGCCTCCACTTCGGCATGACCGGTCGGATCGTTCGTGGCCTCGCGGGTGTTTCGCCCCTCGGCGACGATGTTCCCGTCACGGTCGAGGATCACCGCTCCGACCGGGATCTCCGCCGCTGCCGCTGCCTCGTCCGCAAGCGCGAGCGCCCGCTGCATCGCGAGGTCGTCGGCGGCGGTCATGCGTCGAGCCTACGACAGCCGCACCCAGGTCACCCGGGCCCGGATGTCGTGCCGGGCTCCCTGGCGCATTACCCTGTATCCATGCGTGTTCACGTCGCCGACCACCCTCTCGTCACTCACAAGCTCTCGGTGCTGCGCGACGCGCGCACCCCGTCGCCGGTGTTCCGTCAGCTCACGGAAGAACTCGTGACCCTGCTCGCGTACGAGGCGACCCGCAATGTGAAGGTCAGCCCGATCGAGATCACCACCCCCGTGACGACGACCACGGGCGTCAAGATCTCGGAGCCGCGTCCCATCGTGGTGCCGATCCTCCGCGCCGGCCTCGGGATGCTCGAAGGTCTGGTCAAGCTGCTCCCGACCGCAGAGGTCGGGTTCCTCGGAATGGTGCGCGACGAGACGACCTTCGAGCCGACCACGTACGCCGAGCGTCTCCCCGACGACCTGAGCGACCGCCAGTGCTTCGCCATCGACCCGATGCTCGCCACCGGTGGATCGCTCGCGGCGGCGATCCAGTTCCTGTTCGACCGCGGGGCAAAGGACGTCACGGCGATCTGCCTGCTCGGCACCCCTGAAGGCGTCGCCGCGATCGAGGCGATGGCGGGCGACCGCGACGTGACCCTCGTGCTCGGCGCGCTCGACGAGCGTCTCGACGAAAAGGGCTACATCGTCCCCGGACTCGGCGACGCCGGCGATCGCCTCTACGGCACGGTCTGACCGATATCAGTCTGCGAGGGTGAGTCGATAGGCGCGCTCGTCGCCGAAATGCCGGAAGCCCACACGCCTGAGGATCGGTGCGGACGTGGCGACACGGCCCTTCACGAGGGCGGTCGCCGCGCCCCGTTCGGCGGCAGCGCGCAACCGCTCGGCGAGGACAGCCCGATACGCACCCCGACCACGCGCATCCGGTAGGGTCGCCGCTCCCCACAACCGTGCGAAGCCGTTGACGATCGTGCACCCGCCGGTACTCACGGACCGTCCCTCCAGCCGACCGAGGACGCGCACGTCGCGCCCCGTCTTCAGCCCTGCGACGACCTCATCCTTCTCGATGCGGATCCCCTCCTCGTCGAGCGGTTCCTGCGCCCAGACCGGCACGTTGATCGCGTCGACCTCCCGCACCTGTTCGAGCGTGCGCACGATCTCCGCCGACGCCTCACCGGGGACGTCGACGACGAGTTCATCGATGGCGCGCGCGAGGACGGCGACGGTGTCGATGTGCTCGGCGCCGCGCCGACGCAGCTCGTCTTCGAGATCGGGAGAGTCCGAGGGGTTGGTCCAGAATGTGAGCTGCGCCTCGCCCCAGCCGCGGGTGTGCGCGATCGCGTGATCGAGCACCGAAGAGGCATCGCCAGACGAGCGGACCTGCGATGCACGAACCCCGCCGCCGAAGCGCGCCGGGTACCGCACGAGTTGCAGTTCCTCGTGCACCTGATCGCTGTCGCGGGGGAACCACACCCACGCAGCGGAAGCCCGGAGGATGTCCTCCGTGGTGTGGACGCTCACTCCGCCGCACCCACGAGACGCGCGAAGGCACTGAGACGAGCGACTCCCTCGGGCGTATACGGCAGATCGTCGAGGAGGGCCGGGGAGTGGATGAGGTAGGCGACGACCTGAGCGCGGGAGATCGCCACGTTGAGACGATTCTGCAGCAGCAGGAACTCCGGCCCCCGCGGCGCATCCCGACCGCTCGAGGCAGCCAGCGAGGTGATCGACACCACCGCCTCCTTGCCCTGGAAGTTGTCGACCGTCCCCACGGGAACATCCGGGAAGCCTGCATCGGCCAGCGCATCGAGCACCAGCTGTCGCTGCGCGTTGTAGGGCGTGACGACGATGATGTCGGACTGCGTCAGCGGACGCGCCGAGGCATTCGGGTCGTTGTCGGTGAAAGTCCGACCGATCAGATCGTCGACGAGCCGCACGACTTCGGCGGCCTCCTCCGCTGACGCGGTGGCGTTCCCCCGGTGCCGGAGCGGAACCACGTGCAGTCCGGGCTCCACACCGTCGAGCGAGCGGAGTTCCGTGCCGGGCGCCGAGGCGAGCTGTCCGGCGTATGCGAGCTTCGACACCGGAGCCGCCACCGCCGGGTGCATGCGCCACGATCGCGCGAGGAAGTAGCCGTACTCCGGCCGGACCACCGGATCGCCGTCCATCACCCACCCGAGAGCGGACGTGTCCACCGGCTCGGGATGAGCGCCCTGGCTCACCTGCGGGAGCTGCTGCGGATCACCGAGCAGCAGGAGCCGTTTCGCACCGGCGGCCACGGCGATGGTCGAGGCGAGCGAGAATTGTCCGGCCTCGTCGATCACGAGCAGATCGAGTCCCTCCCTGTCGACGCGCTGGGTGTTGCTGAAGTCCCATGCCGTGCCACCGACGACCGCACCCTCACCGATGTGCTCTGCGAGGAAGGCTGCCATGCCGTTCTTCGGGATCGCGGTGTACGGCGGTTCGGCGTCGGGATCCTTCGGCGCTTTCGCCACCTGAGAGGGCGAGACGCCGTCGGACACGATCCGCGCCAGCAGCGTCTCGATGATGGCGTGCGACTGCGCGACCACGCCGACCTTGAAACCGTGCTCGTTCACGAGACGTGCGATCACACGAGACCCTGTGTAGGTCTTGCCCGTTCCGGGAGGCCCCTGCACGGCGAGATAGCTGTGGTCGAGGTCGAGCACGCCGCGCACGATCGCGTCGATGACGTCGTCGTCTGCGGGCGGGAGCGCATCCCCTGACGTCGTGCGCGGAGGGATACGACGCAGGATGTCGGTCGCGGCATCATGCGGGTAGCCCGGGGCCGCAACGTGCACGGCATCGGCCCACTCGTCGATCGCCCCTTGCAGGGAGACGACCCGCGGCGGCGCGGCGGGGGTGAGTGCGAGGGGAAGCTCGTCCCAGGTCTGGCCCTGCACCGCCGATTCGGTGACGAGGTAACCGTCGTCGAGCACTTCGGCCACCGTGACGGTGTGCGGCACGTGGACTGCTCGGGACGGCACTTCGGTATCGAAGGGCGCCGGCACCTCGTACAGGGCGAACGGTTGCGAACCCGCGCCGAGGGTCGTTCCCGGTGACACCTCTCCCCGGATCTCGATGTCGCGGGACATCACCCTGCGCCCTTCCCCGATACTCCAGTCCCGACGGACGGAAGACGAGGGACGATCGACCCGCACCACGTCTCGCGTGCCGTCCCACATCGTCACCGGCTCCCGCAGCCGCTGGAAATGCGACACCCAGAAGCTCTTCGCCTCGCGAGGGAAGTAGTCGATCGCCGCGGCCGCGATGCGATGGACGAGTCCGTTGCCCCCGGCCTCCACGGCCTGCTCCGCGTCGGCAAGGAGCGCGACGGAGCGGGGCGACGGCTCGTAGATGACCTCGTCGGCGGCGTCCGGCGGCGCCGGTGTGACGCCCTTCTGCCGTGCGATGTCGATGAGCCAGTTGCGCAGCCTTCGCGTGGACACGCAGTCGTAGCGGTTGTAGTCGGCGAGGTCGGCGAGGACCACCTCCGCCTCACTCTGGTTCCCGGCCGCCGCGAGCTCGCGCGCCGCGACGTACTGAACGATCGAGTCGTCGCCCTTCTGCACGTCGCTCGTGCGCACGTCTTCACCCATGTAGAGCGGTTCGAGCTTCTTGATCGAGTACGAGCGGGATCCCACCCGCACGGTGCGCAGCACCAGCGGGTACAGATCGACGAACACCCCTTCTCGCAGCAGCCGGTCGACCTCTCCTTCGCGCACGCCGTGTCGCGCGGCCATCGCCACCAGATGCGACGTCTCGTACGGGGCGTAGTGATAGATGTGCATACCGGGATGCGCCGCCCGGCGCAGGGTGACGAAGTCGAGGAAGGACTCGAGCGCCCGCTTCTCGTCGGCGAAGGTGTGCGCCCACAGCGCCGAGTACTGGTCCGCGTTGTCTACCCAGCCGAAGAGGTAGTCGATCCCCCACTGCGCCTCCCCGTCGGCTGCGGGCTCGGTGTAGAGCGGATCCCCCTCGAAGTCGAAGAAGATGTCGCCGTGGCTCGGCAGGGGAAGAGTATGGATCGCTTGCGCGTAGTGCACGTCGTACGTCGGCTCGCCCTCTGCATCCGCGCGCAGCTGCAGACGGGCTTGAGCGCGGAGATTCTCGAACGTGTCGGTGTTCATTCCCGCCGGAGCATGGACCGCGGCGGCGAGGGCGTCGATCGTCTCGACACCGGCTGCCCGCAGTCGCGCCCGCTGCACCGGTCGCATCCGCGCGACCATCAGGAGGTCTCGATGCGCGAGCACCTGCTCCTCACAGGTCGCGCACCGGCCGCAGGCCACGATCTGGAGGTCACCGCGATCATCGCCCCAGGCGAGAGGAGTGCCCGTCGCACCGTCGGCGACACGACGATCGGCGATGAGTGCACGAAGCCGGGCGCGACGCACCTGGAACAGCGGGAGCAGGTCGTCGACGGCATGCGTGCTGAGGGTGCCGTCGCCGAGGATGAGATCGACCTCATCGGAGCGCGGGATGCCGAGCCGGTCGAGCTGATCGGCATATGCCGCGAGCTGCATGAGCGCCGTCACGCGAGCCTTGCGCGCCAGCTTCGAGTCCTGGACACGCCACCGCCCCTCGTCGTCCTTGCGCAGGAAATCAGCGAACCCGACGAACTCCTCGGTCGCGAAAGCCGCCTGGAAGACGACCAGCGCCTCGGACCGCAGCGCCCGCACGGTCTCGTCGATCGCCGCGGCCAACGCCTCCGCATCGACCGAGGACACCTTCTCGATGCGATGCACGTTCTCGTCGCCGAGGTCGTCGATGTAGCGGGCGAGCACGTTCTGCTCGTGGACGTCACCGAGCTCCGCGGCGCGCTTCAGCGTCGCATCCTCCGGCTCTTCGACGGCCGGCACCCGGCCCAGCTTCGCGTCGATCGCCCGACACCACGCGAACTCGCATTCCGCGGCCGCCTTGAGGTCGCTCGCGCTCCAGATGACGCGCTGCGCCTGAGTGTCGATCCGCACGATGCTCCCGTTCTGTCGGATGCTTCGACACTATCCGCGGCATCCGACACGGGCGAAGCGGGACGCCCTCAGAAGCGGCCTGCGATCACCGCCACCAGGTGTCGTCCGGGGTCACCGGCAGGTGTCTCTTGTGCTGCGTCGCCAGGTATCGCGCCTCGATGCGGCCGGCGACGTCGGGATCCACCGACCGCCCTTCGAGGAAGTCGTCGATCTGCTCGTACGTGAGCCCGAGTTCTTCCTCGTCGGCCCGGCCGGGTTGCCCGTCGAGAAGATCGGCGGTGGGCACCTTGAACGCGAGTCGATCCGGGGCATCGAGGAACTGCAGTAGCGAACGCCCCTGCCGTTTGCTGAGACCGGACAACGGAAGGATGTCGGCCGCGCCGTCACCGAACTTCGTGAAGAAACCCGTCACCGCTTCGGCAGCGTGATCCGTGCCGATGACGAGGAGGCCGTCGTGCCCGGCGAGCGCGTACTGCGTGACCATGCGCACGCGTGCTTTGATGTTGCCGCGGTTGAAGTCGCTGATGTCACTCGTGACCGCGAACTCGATGTCTTCCTCGACACCGTCGACGCCGTTCTGGATGTTGACCTCGACCGAGGAATCCGGAGCGATGAAGTCGAGTGCCGCCTCAGCGTCCGCCGCATCGTGCTGGACGCGGTACGGCAGGCGCACGGCCAGGAACTTCGCCTCGCCGCCCTCGGACCGCACCCTCTCGACCGCGAGCTGCGCCAGACGCCCGGCGAGGGTCGAGTCCTGCCCGCCCGAGATCCCGAGTACGTAACCCTTCGCGCCCGTCGTGCGGAGGTACTCGACGAGGAACGCGACTCGACGTTCGACCTCGGCTTCGGGATCGATCTCGGGCCGGACGCCGAGGTCCTCCGAGATCTGCTGCTGCAACGACATGTGATCCTCCGCTCTGTT
Source organism: Microbacterium aurugineum (assembly GCF_023101205.1). Classification (NCBI taxonomy): domain Bacteria; kingdom Bacillati; phylum Actinomycetota; class Actinomycetes; order Micrococcales; family Microbacteriaceae; genus Microbacterium; species Microbacterium aurugineum. The sequence goes on from NZ_CP078078.1 coordinate 2,780,658, forward strand.
CCTCGAATCAGTATCGCCCCTCCGTGTTACACCCGGGTGACGCCGCGTCGCTCGTCAGGTTCTGTCCGCGGTGACCTGAGAGAATGGGGCAGTGAAACTCCTCGTCGCCGCGCTCGCCTCCGAACTGTCCGCCTTCCCGGAGGAGCTCGAGGGCTTCGATCGGCTCATCACGGGCCCCGGCAAGTTGCAGGCGACGTACGCACTCACCCGTGCCCTCGATGCGAACGACTACGACGAGATCGTCGTGGTGGGCACCGCCGGGGCGATCGACCCCGACCTCGAGTCGAGGGTGCACGAGGTCGGCACGGCATTCCAGCACGACGTCACCGATCTCGACGGGATCTCCGGGCAGCACGTCTCCCTTCCCACGAAGGTGTCGACCGGGAAGGAGGGCGTGCTGATCGCGACCGGCGACCACTTCGTCGAGGACGCGGAGATCACCGCCGTGATCCGCCCGTCCGGCGCGGTTCTGGTCGATATGGAGACCTATGCGTACATCTGGGTGGCGGGGCGGTTCGAGGTCCCGATCCGCGTGTTCCGGGCCATCTCCGATCAGGCCGAAGACGGCGCCCTCACGGACTGGCGCGAAGCCGTCGCGCGCTGCAGTGTGCAGCTGCGCGAGTTCATCCTCGCCGAATACGGCGTGTGACACCGCGGCGCCGTTCGGGCACCACCTCAGCGAGGCTCGATCATGCTGGGACCGTTCGGCAACGCCCGCACCGTGAGCTGCGCCGGGATCTGCTCCTGCATGGCCTCGACGTGGCTGATCACCCCGACGGTCCTGCCGCCCTGTCGTAGTTCGTCGAGGGTGCGCATGGCGACATCGAGAGTGTCTCCGTCGAGCGAGCCGAATCCCTCGTCGATGAAGAGCGTGTCCAAGCGGATGCCGCCGGCTCGCGCGGTGACGACTTCGGCGAGGCCGAGCGCGAGCGCGAGCGAGGTGAGGAACGTCTCCCCACCCGAGAGGGACTGCGGCGGCCTGGACTGTCCGGTGAACGCGTCGAAGACCACGATGCCGAGGCCGGAAGCGGCGCCTCGTGCGGCGAGCGCATCCGAATGCCGCAGCTGGTAGCGCCCCGTCGACATGTCGTGCAACCGCCGGTTCGCCGCTTCGACGATCTCTTCGAGTTCGGCGGCGAGGACGAAGGTCTCGAGAGTCATCTTGTGCGTGTTCGCTCCGCGTCCGGCGATCGTGTCTGCGAGATTCTTCAGCAGCTCGAATTCGGTCGCCTCCGCGGTCGTCCTCGCATTCTCCGCGGCAGCCGACTCGATCAACCCTTCGAGTCGCTCGGCGACACCTGCAGCGCGGGCCGCCTCATCGACCGCGCCCTTCCAGAGCGCCCGGGCGGCTTCCGCCGCCTGCTCGGCCGGTTCCAGGTCGATGGGCTCTTCGGGGAGCGTGCGCAGTTCCAGATCGAACAGGATCCCGCGTTCCTTCTCGCGCTGGACGGCATGCTGCGCGATCCGGGCGTCGAGGGTCTCTTGCGCCGCCGACGAGCGAAGCGCCTCCTCCGCGGCCGCCGCGTCGCTGAAAGGCGAGTCGGCGAGGGCCGTGTCTCGCTCGGATTCCGCAGCGACGAGCGCCTCGGACCTGCGGCGGTGTTCCGCGACCGCCGCAGCGAGAGCACGGGCGGCGGCGATCGCGGTCGCCGTGTCCGCGAGCCGGGCGGCGACCGTGTCGAAGTCGCCCCGAGCCTCGGCGATCGACTCGCGCGCCTGCGCCTCCCGCTGCCGCAGCACGGCGTGGTCTTCTCGTGCCTGAGCGAGGGCCGCCGCGTCTGCCGCCTTCTCGGCCTCGAGCCGTTCGACACGTGCCGTCAGTGCCGCCAGTCTCGCGTCGATCGCCTCCAACTCCTCCACGGCGCTCAGGCTGCGTGTGTACGCCGCCGTCGCCTCGGCGTGCTCCCTCTCGGCCTGCTCGACGCTCCTTCCGTCGGCGCGAGCCAGGACCGCGGCCAACTCGGCCTGCACGGCCGATGCGGCCGACATGAGTTCACGCTCCCGCTCTGCCGCAGCGTCACGAATGAGTTCGGCGTCGGCGATGTCGTCGGGCGACACCGGATCGGAGTGCGTGGCGAGGCTCGGGTGCTCGACAGAGCCGCAGACCGGGCAGGGGTCGTCAGGGCGGAGACTCGACGCCAGTTCGCCGGCCATCCCGTCGGTGCGACGCTGACGGAGCTTCGCGAGCGCGGTCTGCGCAGCGGCGTGCTCGGTGGTGGCAGCGGTGAGATCGCGCTCCGTGGCCGCCTGGTCGGCCTGGAGTTGCCGGGCTGCCCTCGCCGCCACGACACGCACGTCCGCCGACTCCCGCGCGATCCTCAGGTCGTCCGCACGATCGGCGATGCGCCGGGTCTGGTCTCGCTCCGCCTTCAGCGCGGCCACCGCGTCGGGCAACGAGGCGCGCTCCGCTTCCCCGGCCTCGATGCGTGCGGTCGCTGCGTCGACGGCGGCGACCGCGATCCGCAGTTCTTCGTCGAGGGCCGGTACCTGTTCCTCGAGCTCACGCGCCCGCTCCCAGGACCCGGTCTCCTTGGTACGCGCCGTCACCCACGCCTCGAGGTCTCCGTCGACGTCGAACTCGAGGGCGTCCCATTCCGCGCGAGCGCGCTCCTCGGCCGTCGCGGCAGCGTCGACCAGCTCGTGAGCCCGTGATGCCGCGGCGATCGTCGAGCGCAGCGCCTCGGCAGCACGCGCAGCCGTGAGCTCGGCACGCGCCTCGTCGATCAGCGGCGCATCCGCTTCGAGACGGGCGAGTGCCGCACGTGCACGGTCGCGTTCCTGCTGTGCGCGCCGCTCCTCACGCGTCGTCGCCAGCGCCGCATCGGCCTCGGCCGATAGCTTCTCGGCGTCGGCCTGTTCGGAGGCCCGCCGCCCGGCACGGTAGTCCGCTCGCGCCTGGGCTCGGCGAAGGGCGTCGAGACGCTCATCGATCGTCAGTGATGCCGTCGGCTGCTCCCCCGCCGCCGTGGGGGCCGTGCCGTCGTCGGCATCGCCCGAGAGGCCCGCGGTGTCCACCAGACGTTCGGCCTCACCGACACGAGCGTCGACGGTGGCGAGCCGCGCACCGAGCGTCTGCTCCGCCTGGCGGCGCCGCTCGTCGAAACGGGCCTGCACGTCTTCGAATCGCTGAGTGCCGAAGAGGCGGCGAAGCAGCGCCTGGCGATCCCTGCTCCCCGCCAGCAGGAACTCGGAGAAGCGGTTCTGCGCCAGGAGGATCACCTGCAGGAACTGCTCGCGGCTCAGCTGCAGGATCTCATCGAGGTCGCCTGCGACGTCGACGGCTCGTGCGGCACGCCCCACCCAGCCCGCGTCCGTCCATTCCTCCAGTGACACCGCTGCGGCCTGCTTCGTCAGCCCCCCGCCGCGCTTGGCCGGACGAAGGTACTCCGGCGAGCGCGTCACGCGGAACCGACCGGCCGGAGTACTGAACTCGACCACGACCTCGGAGGGATCATCGGGCTCGCAGTGGTCGCTGCGGAGCCGCTTCTCGCCCCCGTCGTAGCGTGGCACACCACCGTAGAGACCGAAGCAGACGGCATCGAGGATGCTCGACTTGCCGGCGCCGGTCCGCCCGGCGATCAGGAAGATGCCATCGTCGCCGAAAGCGTCGAAATCCACGATCTGCCGCGACCGGAAAGGGCCGAACCCCTCGATCTCCAGGCGATGGAGGCGCATCTAGACGAGAGCTTCCGCGCGCACGCGCTCGTCGAGCACCGCGCGGATCAGGTCGCGCTCCGCATCCGTGGCGCCGTGCCCGGCCCGGACGTGCTCGAGGAACGCCTCGATCCGGTCGACATCGGTCACCGCGGTCCGGAGTCGCTGCGAGTACGACCTCTCCTCCGCCTCGGAGACGGCCACGGGCTGGTGCTGCACCATGGCGCAGTAGGGGTAGCTCTCGCGCAGACGCCGCATCGGCTCGGCCTGGGGCAGAGCATCGGTGTACACGGCGCACACCCACTCGTTCGCATGCTCGGCGACCATCTCCGGCGCCAGGATCTCGTGGAGCGTTCCCGTGAGCGTGACCAGACGACGCGGCACGGGCAGCTCGAGCCACTCGACGGCGGCGAGACCGTGGGCATCGAGGTCGACGAGCCACGAACCGCGCGCCTTGTGCTGCTCGCCGAAGCTGTAGTGCAGCGGAGCCCCGGCGTAGCGGACGCGCTCGCTGAGCGTCTGGCGACCGTGGATGTGCCCGAGCGCCACGTAGTCGGGGCCGTCGAACACGCTGAGGGGCACGACGTCGAGCCCACCCTGACGCACCTCGCGCTCGAGGCCTGCGGTGGCATCGACCCCTGCGGCGAAGCAGTGCGCGATGGCGACCGCACGGCCCTCGTGCGTGTCCATGCCCGCACGGACGAGGTCCATCGCATGCCCCATGGTCTGCGCCTGGGTGCGCAACGGGCGGCCCGCGCTGTCGCCCTCGGGCCAGTGCTGACGCACGATGGCCGGCTCGAGGTAGGGGATGCCGAAGAAATGAACCGGTCCATCGGCATCCGCGATCGTGATGGGCTCCCCGACGGCGAGCGGATCGGTCAGCACGTGGATGCCGTCACGGAGCAGCCGCGCCTGGAAACCGAGTCGCGCGGCCGAGTCATGGTTTCCGCTCGTGACGATCACTCGCGCCCCGGCCTCGTCCAGCGCCACCAGCGCATCGCCGAGGAGCGAGTAGGCGGGACCGGACGGCGTCGCGGAGTCGAAGACGTCTCCGGCGACGACCACGACGTCGACGGAGTGCGTGCGCACCTGCTCGGTCAGCGCCCCGAGCACCTCGGTCAGCGCGTCCATGGTCGAGTTGCCATGGAACGTGCGGCCGATGTGCCAGTCGGAGGTGTGCAGGATTCGCATACTCACACGGTACGAACCCCCTCGGACATTCCGTCCGAGGCGTGCCGCGACCCGTTCATGACGTCACCCCGTCGGTAACCCGCCGTAACACGACGTCATGAAACGACGGCGGTCAGCGCGAGCGCAGCAGGGGGGCGTGCTCGGGGTGCGCGGCGAACCAATCGGCGACGTACCAGCACACCGCGTCCACCGTGCGGTCGCCACGCTCCTCGATGTCGGCCACCGCACCCTCCACGACCTTGCCCGCGTAGCCGTTGCCGCGGAAAGTCGGGATAGTGAACGCGCGGGTGAGAGCGATCGTGTGACCGTCGTCGCGGTAGTCGAGAACGCTCACGAGCTTTCCATCGCGCATGAGCGTGTAGCGGGACGCGTCCTTCTCGTCGGTCAGGATGAAGCCTCCGACAGTGTGCGAGATCGTCATTCGATCCACGTTACGCCCGCCAGGAGCGCCCGGGCGTTTTGACATGGGGCGTCACGATCGGACATAATCCCCCCATGACCACCAACGCAAGCCCTTTGTCCGCCCAGGAGGCGAACAGGACTGCCGGGATGATGATGCCCGGTCGCGTTGGCATGTGTTGCCGAATGTGTCGCTGAACGAACAGCCACCCCGCCTGACCTGATTCCTCGCGAACTGCGAGGCCAGTGTCTCCGAGCATCCACCCTCTGCTCGCTTCCCGGCTCCGCCGGTCATTCATGCAACGCATCAGAGCCCCCCTCGATCCGGGCTCACGTCCTGAGGACTTCATCATCATGTCGAACACCGCACTTCTCGAGCGTCCCGCCACCACCGCCGCGATCCGCACTCGTACCGAGGCCACCGCACCGGTGCCCTCCGCCACCGCAGACCTTCCCGCCGTCCGCTCCCCGCGAGGCTTCGCGCTCTACGTGGGGCTCGACGAGATCAAGGCCGCCGAAGCCGGTGTGAGCCTGCCGCTGCTCGTCGATGCCCTGCGGCGCACCCTCGCCGAACTCGCTCCGGGTGCGGAGACGCACGCCACGGTCGCCCTCGCGCCGCACGGCTCGGGCGGCCGCGACCTCGACGTCGTCCGCCTCGCCCTGCAGGAGCCGGGCGCCATCGCGCGCACCAAGGCCGCTGCCGAAGAGGACACGGCGGAAGAGGAGAGCGGCGTCACCGTCGACATCTCCCGCAAGCGCGTCCTGATCGACGGGGAGTCCGCGGCCTTCACCTACAAGGAGTTCGAGCTGCTGCAGTACCTCGTGCTGCGCGAGGGCCGCACGATCGAACGCAGCGAGCTGGTCTCTGCTCTGTGGCAGGCGCAGGACGACGAGACCCCCGGTGAGCGCACGATCGACGTCCACGTGCGTCGTCTCCGCGCGAAGCTCGGACGCTACGAGGACATCGTCCGCACGGTGCGGGGAATCGGCTACCGGTTCGACCGTCACGCCGACGTCGTCATCCGCTACGGACACGGAACCCCCTCGCCCGACCGCTTCTGACCGTCTGCGAGTCGGTGTCAGGGCCGGCGCGTAGGGTGGGCGCATGACATCGACGGCGCAATCCGCAGCGGCTGAGGTCGCGCCATCGGATGCCCCTCGGGAGACCGTCTACCGCCCCTCGCACCCTCTCGATCTCGGCCGCACACTCGGCTTCCTTCGCCGTGGCACGGGCGATCCGACCATGGTCATCACCGGATCGGTGATCTGGCGGGCAGTGCGCACACCTCTCGGTCCGACGACGTTGGCGGTGCGCACGATCGGTGGCGAGGTGCGCGCGACCGCCTGGGGCCCCGGAACGGACTTCGCGCTCGACGCCGTCCCCGCACTCTGTGGAGCCCACGACGACGCCGAGGGGTTCGACGCATCGCATCACCCTCTCGTCGCCGAGTCCGCGCATCGCCATCCCGGGCTGCGCCTGACACGCACCGACGAGGTGTTCGACGCGCTGGCATGCGCGATCATCGAGCAGAAGGTCACCGGCATGCAGGCGTTCGGAGCGTGGCGTTGGCTCGTCTCCCGCTTCGGCGAGCGCGCCCCCGGTCCGACGCCCCGACCGATGTTCACCGCGCCCACCGCCGCACAGTGGCACCGCATCCCCTCCTGGGCGTGGCACCGCGCCGGGGTCGAGCCCCCACAGTCCCGGACCCTCGTGCGCGCCGCGGAACGAGGCGATCGCATCGCCCACGCCGTGCGGACCGCCCCGGACGGCACGGCGCGCGACCGCGTTCTCACGAGCCTTCCCGGCGTCGGGGTGTGGACCTCGGCGGAGACCCGGGCCCGCGCGCTCGGCGATACCGATGCCGTCAGCGTCGGCGACTACCACCTCGCCCACGAGATCGGTTACGCTCTCACCGGCACGCGCACCGATGACGCCGGGATGCTCGAGCTCCTCGCTCCCTGGACGGGGCAACGGCAGCGAGCGGTCCGCCTCATCGCCGCCAGCGGGGTGCACGAGCCGCGCCGAGGCCCTCGCCTCGCACCCGAGAACCATCGCGACCGCTGACTCCGCCGCCTATGCTGGGGCCATGTCCCGCAGAGCGATCCGCATCTCCATCACTGTCGGCCTGTTGATCGTCGGCGTGGTGGTCGGGCTCATCTTCCAGAATGTGTGGCTGGGCGTTCTTCTCGCCGCCATCGTGTGGCTGGGCTGGTTCCTCGGGTACGAGTCGCGGCGCGGGAACAACGCCGGCGTCAACGATGAAGACCACGGCATCGAGCTCTGAGGAGCTCGTGCCCGGAGGTCAGTAGTACACCGCGAGCGGTCCGGAGGGTCCGGCGATCACGCTCACGGGGGTGTCGAAGACCCGTGACAGCACCTCATCCGTCATGATCGCGGCAGGGGATCCGAACTCCACGACCGCGCCGTCCTTCATCGCGCAGATGTGGTCGGCGTAGTGCCCCGCGAAGTTGATGTCGTGCAGCACGATCACGATCGTGCGTCCGAGCTCCTCCGCCGCCCGTCGCAGGTGCTTCATCATCTGCACCGCGTGGCGCATGTCGAGGTTGTTCAGCGGTTCGTCCAGCAGCACGAACTCGGTGTCCTGTGCCAGCACCATCGCCACGTAGGCGCGCTGACGCTGCCCTCCGGAGAGCTCATCGAGGTACCGCCCCTCCAGCGGACCGAGGTCGAGGAAGTCGATGGCCTGGCTGATGATCTCCTCGTCGGCCCGGTTCAGCCGTCCCTTCGAATGCGGGAACCGGCCGAATCCCACGAGCTGGCGCACGGTGAGTCGCGTGACGAAGTGGTTCTCCTGACGCAGGATCGACACGACCTTCGCCAGGTCCTTCGACTTCGTCGAGGCCACATCGAGCCCCGCGATCTCGATGGCCCCCGCATCCATTCCGTTCAGCCGGCCGATCATCGTGAGCAGCGTCGACTTGCCTGCGCCGTTGGGTCCGATCAGCGCGGTGATGCCGCCGGTCGGGATTTCGAGGTCGACCGGACCGATCGCAACCTCGCTGCTGTAGTCCCGGCGGACGCCGTCGAGAGCGATCACAGTCTGCCCTTTCTGAGGATGACGATGAGGAACACGGTCCCGCCGACGAGCTCGATCAGGATCGAGACCATCCCCTGCGCGTAGAACACGTTCTTCATCACGAAGTACGCCCCCGCGAGGATCGTGAAGGCGGTGAGCACCGCGACGGGGAAGATCAGCCGATGGTCATGCGTGTCGGCGAACTGGTAGGCGAGCGTGGCGACCAGGAAGCCGAGGAAGGTCATCGGCCCGACCAGCGCGGTCGACGTCGCCATCAGCACGGCGACGAGGAACAGCACGACGAACAGCTCGCGCCGATGATCGACACCGAGCGAGCGCGCGGCGTCCGGGCCCAGGGCCATGAGATTGAGCCGACGCGATCGGATCCACAGCAGAGCGGAGGCCACGATCACGAGCGGGATCGCGAGCGGCAGGTAGGAGGCGTCCGCGTTCGAGACGTTGCCGAAGAGACGGGCGGCGAGCACGTCGAACTCGCTGGGGGTGAGCAGACGCTGCATGAACGTGGCGACCGCTCCGAGACCGCCGCCGATCACGATGCCGACCAGAAGCATGATCTGCAGGTTCCCGTACCGCCCCGAGAGCAGCCATCCGTACAGGGCGACCGCGAGTCCGACCATGATGACGACCTGGATCGCGAACTGGCCGATGCCCTGGATCGCGACGAGTCCGGCGACCCCGAACAGGTAGACGGTGGAGGTCTGCACGACGCGGTACAGCGACTCGAAGCCCATGATCGACGGCGTGATGATGCGGTTGTTGGTGACGGTCTGGAAGCTCACCGTGGCGATCGCCTGGGACACGGCGACGAGCGCCATCACGGTGACATCGATCGCGCGGTGCTGGGCGATGCGCCAGAATCCTGCGGAGCCGACCGGCATCGGGTTCGCCCATGCCAGCAGCCCGAAGCCGGAGACGGCGGCGAGGACGACGAGCACGCCGAGGACGAGGACGTAGCGACGGCGCGCTCGCGGGGTCGTGAACGAGCCGGCCGATCGCACCGGGCCGCCCGTCGTCCTCGGTGTCATCACCGCGCTAGCCACGTCGACGCTGCCTCAGCAGGAGGAGCACGAACACCACCGCGCCGACGACCCCGAGGATCAACGACACCGGGACCTCGAACGGCATGATGATGGTGCGGCCGATGATGTCGCACACCGTGACGATCGCGATGCCGAGCAGGCACACCCACGGCAGATTGCTGCGCAGATCGTCACCGCGCACCATCGAGACGATGTTCGGCACGATCAGCCCCAGGAAAGGAAGATTGCCGACGACGACCGTCACGACACCGGTGGTCACCGCGATGAGCACCGTGCCGAGCAGGATGATCCGGCTGTAGTTCACACCGACGTTCGTGGCGACCTCCTCCCCGAGTCCGGCGATGGTCAGCCGATCGGCGACGATGAAGACGATGACCCCGATGACCGCCACGATCCAGAGCATCTCGTACTGACCGCGCATCACCGAGGTGAAGCTCCCCGCGAACCAGACGCCGATGATCTGCAGCGAGTTGGTGACCAGGGCGAGATACGTGGACAGGGCACCGACGACCGCACCGAGCATGATGCCGACGATCGGGACGATGAGCGAGGACTTGAGGGCGACCCGGCGTAGGAACGCGAAGAACACCATCGTGCCGATGAAGGCCGCGAGGATCGCACCGGCCATCCGCATCGGGAGCGACGGCTGCGGCACGAGGATCATGACCATCAGCAGCCCGAGCCCCGCCCATTCGGTGGTCCCGGTCGTCGTGGGCTCGACGAAGCGGTTCTGGGTGAGAAGCTGCATCACGAGGCCCGCCATGGCCATTGCGGCGCCGGCGAGAACGAGGGCGATCGTGCGGGGGACGCGCGTGATCTGGAACATCTGCGCGCCGTCGTCCGCCCCGGCGATGTCGTAGACGCCCGTGAAGAGCGAGATCACGAGGAGCACCGCGACGACGAGCACGCCGATGAGCAGTTTCACGTCGAAGAGCCGCCCGGCGTGGCGGGGCGGCTGGGTGATGTCGGTGGAGACCATGATGACCGTGCGGCGGCACCCGGATCATCCGGATGCCGCCGCAGTACCTCAGTTCTTCGCGCTCTTCTCGAGGGCGTCTGCGAAGTCGTTGAGGAACGACGTGTAGGTCTGGATGCCCTCGTTCAGGTACGTGTCGGTGGGCATGTAGACGAGCTGCTTCTCCTTCACGGCCGTGACGCCGGCGAGGGCCTCGGAGCTCTCGAGGATCTCCGCAGCCTGCACGTAGTCCGGGGTTTCGGCAGCGAACACGGCGTCGCGGTCGAGCACGAGGATCCAGTCGGGGTCCGACGCGGCGATCGCCTCGACGGAGATCTCATCGCCCTGGTGGTCATCGGTCGCGTCGTCGACCTGAAGCGCCGGGGTGAGCCCGAGAAGGTCGTAGATCGGGCCGAGCGAGCGGCCAACGGTCGGGGCGAGGTAGCCGATCTCGCCGCCCGAGGTGTTGACTGCCATGACGGTGTCGGCGTCGTCGTACGCGGCCTTCGCGCGCTCGGCAGCGGCGTCGAAGTCCTCGACGAGCTTCGCGGCCTCGTCCTGCTTGCCGAAGATCTCTCCGAGCACGGTGACCTGGCGCTTGAGTTCCTCGTCGAAGGGCTCTCCCTCGCGCGGCTCGAGGTCGACGATCGTCGCATCGGGCACGAGGTCGGCGATCGCGGTGTTGTGCTGCGTGAACCGCTGGCCGCTGATGATCAGGTCGGGCTCCACGGCGACGATGGCCTCGAGGTCGGGCTCGCTGTGCAGTCCGATGTCGACGATGCCGTCGTCCTTCACGTACGACACGGTCTCGGGCATGAGCGCGACGGCTCCGGCCGAGAGCTCGACGCCCCAGTCGGACAGTGTCTGGAAGGTGCGGTTGTCGAGAGCCACGACGGAGGTGGGAGGTGTCGCGATCTCGTGCGTGCCGGTGTTGTCCTCGACCGTGACGGTCGCGGCTGCGGGTTCGTTGTTCTCCGATTCCGCCGAACCGCCGGATGCGCAGCCGGCGAGGGCGAGAAGACCGACGAGCGCGACGCTCGTGGCGGTGAGGGTTCTGGGCACGGACATGGAGAGACTCCTGTTCTGCGGGATCGATGCGCACACGACGGGCGCCGGATGGCGAGGTTAGGGCAACCTTCCCTCGACAGTTTTAGGTTAGCCTTACTTTATGAGCAACACGAAATCCGGATTCTCGATCGAACGTCGTGGCCTGGAGCTGCGCTTCCGCCACGTCGCACTGAGTGCCCGGGAATGGCTCGCGCCGGATTTCGTCCGCGTGCGGCTGACCGGCTCGGACCTCGCCGGCTTCGATTCGCCGGGCGCCGACGACCACATGCGGCTTTTCTTCCCCTCCGGCCCCACGGACTCGGTCGAGGAACTCCGCGCCTCGCCGAGCCGCGAGTACACGCCGCTCGCCTGGGGTGACGACTGGCTCGATGTCGAGTTCGCGGTGCACGGAGATCAGGGCGTCGCGGCCCCCTGGGCGGCGACGGCACCGCTCGGCTCCCGGATCGGTGTCGGCGGTCCGCGCGGGTCAGCCGTGCTGGCCGGCGACCCTGGCTCCTGGCTGCTGGTCGGCGACGAGACCGCGATCCCCGCCATCCGACGCTTCGCCGCGCTGATCCCGGCAGGCACCCCGGCCCGCATCGTGGTGGAGACCGTGAACCAGGGACGCGAGTTCGAGATCGATGCACCGGTCGACATCGAGTGGCTGCATCGCGGCGAAGCCCCCTCCGGTTCCGCACTCATCGCCTTCCTCGAGACTCTGACCGCGGACGACGCCGTCGGAGACGACCCGTTCGTGTTCATCGCCGCGGAGCAGTCGATCGTCAAGCCGGGCAGGGCACTGCTCGAACGCTGGGGCGTCGACACGGCGAAGGCCGTCGTGAAGGGGTACTGGAAGCGCGGCGAGGCCGAGTACCACGCGCCACACTGACCCTTCCCCCGGCGAAAGCCCGGACCAGCCGACGTGTTCGCGGCGGGTCGTGGTTCGACACACCGGAGCTCCCGGCGCTGGTCTGGGTTTTCGCCTTCCGGCGCGGTCGGTGCCGCTTGACTCCCGGGCGTGTCGCACCCTAGGGTGGCAAAGCTGTGCCATTCGGCGCAGCACACCAGCCGAGGAGTCGACGGATGACCGCGCAGCGGAACCTCCCCATCGCAGCGGTGTTGCAGCTTCAGCAGAAGCGCAATGACCGCTACGAGTCGTACCCTCCGGCACGCGCCGTGTGACAGCACCCGCTCTCACAACGCCCCGTACCGTCAGGTCCGGGGCGTTTTCCGTGGAAGACCCCCTGACCTGTGGCCGGAAACCACCACAAGGAAAGGAATCATGGAGAGGCTCTCCGCACGGCTGCTGTCGTGGGCGTCACTGATCGACGAGAAGACACTCGCTCAGGCGCACACCACGGCCCGCATGCCGTTCATCCACCCGCACCTGGCACTGATGCCGGATGCCCACCTCGGCAAGGGGGCGACGGTCGGCTCGGTCATCCCGACGCTCGGCGCGATCATCCCCGCGGCCGTCGGCGTCGACATCGGCTGCGGCATGATCGCCGTTCGCACCCAGTTCACCGAGAACGACCTCGCAGGTCATGACCTCGCAGGACTCCGGGAGCAGATCGAGCGCGCCATCCCCCTATCGGCCGGACGCTACAACCGCAAGGTCGTGGCCACCGCCGAACCGCGCATCGCCGAGCTCGAGCAGCTCGCCGAGAAGAGCGGCTTCGATCCCGCCCAGTACGCCGGGAACTGGCGGCTGCAGCTGGGGACGCTCGGCTCGGGCAACCACTTCATCGAGGTGTCGGTCGACGAACTCGACCGGGTCTGGCTGTTCCTGCACTCGGGATCGCGAGGCGTCGGCAACAAGATCGCCGGACACCACATCGGCGTCGCCCAGCGGCTGGCGAAGCAGTGGTGGATCGACCTCCCCGACCCCGACCTGGCCTACCTGGTCGAGGGGACCGCGGAGTTCACCCGCTACATCCGGGAACTGCGGTGGGCCCAGCACTTCGCCCTGCTGAACCGGGAGGAGATGATGGACCGCGTCATGCGCCAGGTCTCGGAATTCCTCGGCACCGCGGTCGACGAGCAGGAGCGCATCAACTGCCACCACAACTTCACGGAGTCGGAGAAGCACTACGGCGCGCAGGTGTGGGTGTCGCGGAAGGGTGCCATCCAGGCGGACGCCGGGCGACCAGGACTGATCCCCGGGTCGATGGGCACCGCCTCGTACGTGGTCGAGGGGCTCGGCGACCCGCAGTCGCTGAACTCCTCTCCGCACGGTGCCGGGCGGGAGTACTCCCGGTCGGCAGCACGGCGGACCTTCACCCACGAGCAGCTGCGGGCAGCGATGACGGGAATCGAGTTCCGTGACACGGATGCCTTCATCGATGAGATCCCCCAGGCGTACAAGCCGATCGACCAGGTGATGGCGGATGCCGCGAGCCTCGTATCGATCCGGCACACGCTGCGGCAGATCGTCAACGTGAAGGGCGACTGAACAGGACCGGGCGGTGGGAACCCCACCGCCCGGTCGGGTGGCAGCACCTCGCCTCCGTCGAAGATGCCGACGGCATCCGGATCGAGTTCCTGCACACCCCCCAGGGCGGGGACTGACGTTTCCTCCACCGAACGGCATGCAAACCAGTTGTCCGCCGTTCGTGAGTAGCCGATATCTTCGCCTCCCGCACTCTGGCAGGCTTGCCGGATCGATGCGACGATGACGGAGTGGGATTCATGAATGACGCACAGATCTGGACCATGATCGGATCGTTCACCGTGCTGATGTTCAGCACCCTCACGGTCGTCTCGACCCTGTTCGTCCGGATCGTCCGCAGCGAGATCGCTGGCCTGCGCACCGAGATGAACGGACAGCTCGGCGGTCTGCGCACCGAGATGAACGCCCGATTCGACACCGTGAACACCCGCATCGATGCCCTCGACCGCGACGTCCAGGCCATCGTGAAGCGCACGTTCGGGCTCGATCGCGAGTGATGACGACGAAGCTTCCCCGCACCTCGGTCGACCCCGCCGACCGGCACGACGCCTTTCCAGAGGCTCCCTGCGGCACCGCGGTCCTGCTCCTCGCCGGATCCAGCGGACGTGTGGAGGCTCAGCGGGCCGACCTGCTCGCGCGGCACGGGGCCCGGGTCCGCGCCATCCGCTGGTTCGGCGGCACGGGCCAGCGCCCCGCTCCGCACGAGGTACCGATCGAGATCTTCGTCGACCAGTTGGATCTGCTCCGCCGTGATGCGGATCGCGTCGCGATCTTCGGCACGTCGTTCGGAGCAGAAGCGGCACTCGTCACCGCGTCGCTGCACCCGGTCGACGCCACCGTCGCGGTCGCGCCGTCATCCGTCGTCTGGTCGGGCATCGTCGACGGCAACTGGTCGTCGCACTGGAGCCTTCGTGGCACTCCGCTTCCCTCCGTGGGGTTCGATCCGTCGTGGTCCCCGACGACCGAACCGCCCGAGTATCGCTCGCTCTACGAATCCAGCCTCGCCCGCGATCCCGATCTCACCCGCGCGGCGGAGATCCGGGTCGAGGGCATCACCGGTCCGGTCATCCTCGTCGCCGGCGGAGACGACCGCGTCTGGCCAAGCGACCGATTTGCGGCCGAGATCCAGCGTCGCCGCTCGTTGCACGCCAGAGAGACGACCCTCGTCACCCACCCCGAGGCCGGACACCGCATCACCCTTCCCGGCGAGACGGCCGTCCACGGCGGTGTGACCATGGGTCGGGGCGGCACACCATCCGCCGATGCGGCCCTCGGCGCCGACGCCTGGACGGCGATCGCCCGGGCGCTCGATCTGCGCGAGTGACGTCAGAGTGCCGGGACGACCTCCGCATCGGCAGCCCGGTCGGTGAACGCGGTCTTCGGGACGAACACGAGGATCACGGCTGCGGCGAGAGCGGTGGCGCCGCACACGATCCACACGGTGAAGTAGCCGGCGAGCGAACCCGCGGTCCCCTCGGTCGCCCCCGCCGTGGTCGCGACGCCGTGCAGCAGCGCGATGCCGAACACACACGAGGCGATCGCCCCGCCGACGGTCTTGACGGAGTTCGTGAGGCCCGTCGCGACGCCGGTCTGCGACGCAGGTGCTGCCGAGGCCGCGGCGGCAGGAAGCGCGGCCACCAGGGCGCCTGAGCCGAGTCCGACGACGACCATGTTCGCGATGACCTGCGTGTAGGTGTCGTGGAACGGCAGGAAGAGCAGGAAGCCGAGTCCCACGAGCACCGATGCCCCCATCAGCGTCAGGCGTGGGGTGATCCATCGCGCGAACGACGGGAAAAGCAGGGCACCCGTGATCATGGCGACGAGGTAGACGCCGATGATCAGCGAGGTCGCGAATCCGCTGGTCCCGAGACCGTAACCGTAGACCGCGGGGTCGGTGCGCGCGAACGTCGACAGCGGTGCCTGCGCGCCGAGGACGCTCACCCCGAAGAGCCCTGCCGTCAGGAACACCGGGCCGAGTGCGGGCGAGCGGAACATGCGCACATCGATGAGGGGGTCTTCGCACCGCAGCTCCCACAACACGAACGGAACCACCAGCAGCACACCCAGGACCACCACACCCCACGACCAGGGGTTCTCCAGTCCACCCTCGAGGCGAAGCAGACTGAGCCCCCCGGTGAAGCAGACGAGTGCGAGCGAGATCAGCACGAGACCGACCGTGTCGAAGACGCCGCCCGCGGGCTCCGGAGACTCCTTGACCCCCAGCAGGATCACGAAGAAGCACACCACGATCAGCACGGCGGGCACCAGCAGGACCACGGTGAGCGGCAGGACGTCGATGAGTGCACCGCCGACGAGGGCGCCGATGATCGCGCCGCCTTCGAGCGCCGCGACCAGGAGTCCCGCCGCCTTGGCCGTGATCGAGGAGCGACCCTCCATCCGCCGCGACCGCGACCAGATGAGGGCGATCTCCAGCGGGAGCCAGACGACGTAGAACCCCATCAGCGCCCAGGCGGCGAGGAACACGCCGAAGGAGTCCGTGAACGGCAGCACCAGCGCGGCCGCGCCGGTGACCGCGGTGGAGATCAGCAGCATCCGCTTGTGGCCGACCATATCGCCGAGCTTCGCGAACGCCGGGACGACGAGGGCTGAGAGCATCAGCTGCGTGCCCTCGAGCCAGTTCACGTCGGCATCATGGACCCCGAGATGACGGGCGATGTCCGTCAGCATGGGCGTGTAGTACCCCTGCAGCACACCGCTCGTGAACTCGACGAAGGCGAGGAAGCCGACGACGACGGCGAGGGTGCCCAGTGTGCGGGTGCGCGTCATCGCGTCTCCTGCTTCTCGTTCGGATGCTCCTGCGTCGGCAGGAGGCGGGGTGAGATCACCCTAGTCGTTCGAGAAGCGCCCGATGGAATCGCTCCCCGCGCTCCAGGGCGACGATCTCGACGCTCTCGTCGACGCCATGGATCGACGCCCGCTGGGCATTCGACATGTCCAAGGGCGCGAAGCGGTAGACAGCGGGCGAGAAGCGATGGAAGTGCCGGGAGTCGGTGGCGGCCATCATCACATAGGGCACGGCGGGGACTCCGGGGTGAGAGACGTCCAACGCGGCTGCGAGCAGCGCGAACTGCGCGTTGTCGGTGGGCGACTCCGGCGAGGGCTCCCCCGCTTCGACCACCTCGACGGAGACGAGCGGATCGCGGATGCGCCGCCGCACCCGGAAGACTGTCTGCTGGGTGGTCTCGCCCAGCGCGATGCGGAGGTTGAGGGTGGCGGACGCCTGCGAGGGCAGCACGTTCGCCGCCGTGCCGCCCGACTGCATGGTCGGAGCCACGGTCGTGCGGACGAGAGCGGCGGGTTCACCCCCGAGCGCGGCGAAGACCCGCGCGGTCACCAGCGGCATCGACCCCAAGAACCTCAGCAGGTGGCGGGCCGGCCCCGGGGTGCGTGTCGCCAGTTGCGACAGCATCCGCAGGATCGCTTTCGAGGCACGAGGTCGGAAGGTCGTGGGTCCGAGCCGGTCGACGGCTCTCGCGACGCGTCGGACCGCGGTGAGCGACGGCGGTGCGGACGCATGACCACCCTCGCCCCGTGCCGTCAACCGGAGGGTCATCACGCCCTTCTCCCCCACACCGATCATCGCCGCTCGACCGGGGACGAAGGGCAGCGGCGCATCGACGACGGCGCCGCCTTCGTCGAGGACGAGCCACGGCATCACGCCGCGTGCGCGCAGCACGCGTGCGATCTCCTCCGCCGCCTTCCCGTAGGTCTCCTCGTTGCCGCCGAACGAGAGGTACACGTCGCGGGACGGGACGAAGCCGTCCGCGAGCATATTCTCCACGGCTTCGAGCACGACGAGCAGCGGGCCCTTGTCGTCCAGGGCGCCTCGGCCGTACACCGAACCGTCGGCGATGGTTCCCGCGAACGGCGGATACGTCCACGCGTCGCTCTCGTCGACGGGGACGACGTCGTAGTGCGCCATCAGCACGAGAGGGTCTCGGCCCGCCGCGCCGTTGCCCGCCCAGTGGAACAGGAGACCGAAGTCGGTGTGCCGTTCCAGCCGCAAATCCTGGTGCGTCAAGGGGTACAGTTCGGCGATCAGCGCGACGAACTCCTCGAAGGGTGCAGGTCCGCGCTCATCGAGCTCCGCCGAGACCGTCGGGATCCGGATCATCTGCGAAAGCCGTTCGGCGATGCCGGGGCGCACGGTCGAGGTGGTCACGCTCGCCATCGTACCGAGTGAGGTCTCACGGCCATTGGCTGAGTTTGTCGGGATTGCGCACGGCGAAGACTTCCGTGATGCGGTCTTCGCGGACGACGAAGGAGAAGACCGCATCCGCGCGGCCGTCGATCGTCGCGAGCATCACGAGCCCGTCGGGAGCCGCGACGAGCGAGACCTCGGCCTCGGGATGGCGCTGCGCGATCCCCCGCAGGAAGCGTGCCACGCGGTCCGCTCCCGCCACCGGCCGCAGCGCGGCCGACTTCTTCCCTCCTCCGTCGGAGACGAGCACGACGTCGGGGTCGAGCAGTGCGATCAGACCGTCGAGCTCTCCGGTCGACGCAGCGGCGAGGAAAGCTCTCGCCACGGCATCGTGCTGTTCCCGCGACGCCACGACCGCCCGGCGTTCGCGCACGCGCCGACGACCCTGCGAGGCGAGCTGGCGCACCGCATCCGGGCTCCGACCGACCGTCTCCGCGATCTCGGCGAAGGGGACACCGAACACGTCGTGCAGCACGAACGCGACCCGCTCGGCGGGGGTGAGCGACTCCAGCACGACGAGCAGGGCCATCCCCACCGACTCGTCGAGCGTCATCCGCTCCAACGGATCCGGGTGCGGACGGGCGGCGAGCAGCGAGTCGTGCGGAACGGGCTCCGGCAACCAGGGGCCGACGTACCTCTCCCGACGAGCACGCGCCGATCCCAGCGCGTCCAGGCAGATACGTCCGGCGACGCGGGTCAGCCACGCAGCGGGGTTCCTGATCTGTGCACGTTCCTCGACGCTCATCCGGTACCACCGCACATACGTCTCCTGCACCGCGTCTTCGGCATCGGCGACCGTGCCGAGTAGACGATAGGCGAGAGCGAGCAGGGTGCGGCGTTCGGCGTCGATCACCTCGAGATCATCCATCGCCTCCATCCTGGCCCGACTCGGCGCCTGCCGCTGCCGTCTTTTCGGCTGTCGCCTCACATTCCCGGGGTCTGCGTCGTCGAAAGAGGAGAAGGATGAAATCGAGAGAGAAGGAGCACCCATGAGAATCGCCGTCGCAGGAGGAACCGGGACGGTCGGTCGGCCGACCGTGGCCGCGATCGAGGCGGACGGACATGACGCGGTGGTGCTCAGCCGTTCGCACGGGGTGGACCTGGTGACCGGCCGGGGCCTCGATGCCGCACTGAACGGTGCCGACGTCGTGATCGACGTCACGAGCATCGAGACGCTCAAGGCCGCCGCGGCGATCGAGTTCTTCACCGCCGCGACCGGGACCCTCGTCTCCGCGGCCGAGGAGGCGGGGGTCCGACACGTCGTGCTCCTGTCGATCGTGGGTATCGACCGCATCCCCTACGACTACTACGCAGGCAAGATCGCGCAGGAGAAGGTGATCGCGTCCTCACGGGTGCCCTGGACGATTCTGCGGGCGACACAGTTCCACGAGTTCGCGGGGCAGATGTTCGCGCGGGCGAAACTGGGGCCGCTGCACCTCGCCCCGAACGCCCGCACCCAACCCGTGGCCGCCTCCGAGGTCGGCGCCCGGCTCGCAGCCCTCGCGACGTCGGAGCCGCAGGGCCGGGCGCGTGACCTCGCCGGCCCGCGCGAGGAACAGCTCTCCACCATGATCCGGGCGTTCGCCCGCCGGGAGGGGTATCGAGGGTGGATCCCGGCGCTCAACGTCCCCGGCCCACAGATGGCGGGGATGCGTGCCGGCGATGCACTTCCCGGTCCCGACGCCGCCCTCGGACACCAGACCTTCACGGAGTGGCTCGCCGCGCGGTGAGCACCTGCTCCACCGACGCACGGGGTTCTCGGAGCGCGCAGGAGTCCTCTTGCGGATCCGGTCGGAGGCGGCGCAGACTGAGCGTGCGGTCGATGCATCCACCTCACCCCGGAGCGATCATGGCGAACCTCAATCCGTATCTGTCCTTCCGCACCGAAGCCCGCGAGGCGATGGAGTTCTACCGGAGCGTGCTCGGCGGGGAGCTCGTGATCAACACCTTCGGAGAGTTCCCCGACATGGTGCAGGATCCGAGCCAGAAGGACCTCGTCATGCACGCACAGCTGGATGCACCGGGCGGACTCGTGCTGATGGGCTCCGACTCCCCCGACGGCATGCCGTACGAGAAGCCGCAGGGTTTTTCGGTCTCGTTGAGCGGCAACTCTCAGGACACCACCCGCAAGGTCTGGGAGAAGCTGTCCGAAGGGGCGACCATCACGATGCCGCTCGATGTGCCGCCGTGGGGTGGCCTCTTCGGGATGCTCGTCGACCGCTTCGGCATCCCCTGGATGCTGCACGGCGATCCGGAGGACTGAACCCGCCCGGCCTCAGCGCGGCTGCACGGCTCGACAGGCCAGGTGCAGCGCCAATCGTGCCTCGGGGTCGTTCATGTCGATCCCGAGCAGCTCCTGCACGCGCCGGATCCGCACGGCGATGGTGTTGCGGTGCAGACCGAGAGCCGTCGCCGTCGCCGCTATGCCCGACTCGTGATCGAGATACGCGGAAAGAGTGGTGAGCAGTTCGCCTCCCCCTTCCCGCAGCGGGGCGAGGAGGGATTCCGCGGCGGGCACGAACGTGTCGTTCCCCGTCCACGCCAGCAGCAGCTGCTCCAGGCCGAGACTGTCCACCCGTACGAACCACCCGGTCGCCGACCGCGCCGCCGCGATCCGCGCCGCATCCCCCGCCTCGTCCAGCGTCGTGGCGAGTCCCTCGGATCCGGCCTGCAAGGATCCGACGCCGGTCGCGACGGTGAAGTCCCGCAGGACACCCAGGTGGAGCTCACGCAGTGCGGCCACGGCCCGCTCGACGCGATCGGGATCGGGGGCGTCCGGGAACGTCAGCCACCCGCTCAGTCCTCGACCCGCTGTCGTGGCATGCGCCTCCGCGTCGATCGCACTGAGTCCGGCACTGACGGAGCGCAGCAGCGAGAACGAATCGAGCCGCCCTCTCGCCACCACCCGGAAACCGAGATGATGACCGCTCGTGCGCCAGCCGCGCTCGAGCATCCGCCGCTGGACATCGGCATCCGCCGCTCCGTGCAGGTCCACGAAGTCACGCAGCAGCCCGGACGACACGGCGACGTCATTCACGGCCGCCACCTCGTCGATCAGGATGCGGGCCGCGACGGCGGGCATCGCGACCTCGGCCGCGACCGAGAGCGACTGCACCTGTGCCTCGCCGAGGCCCTGCCCGAAGAGCACGAGCCTCAGACCGCTGCGTCCGGGGCTGTCGACCCGCACCGACGCCGCAGCCGTCTCGCCGACGCTCACGCGATCGAGCCACGAGTCGAAGCTGATGGCCGCATGCAGTCGCTCGTCGAGATGCGCGCCCGCCTCCTGCAAGACACCGGACGAGTCGATCAGCGCGGCACCGACACCGAGGTTCGCCGCGATGTGTCCGAGCAGATCGGTGAGATCATCGGCGGCATACTCGAACGACTGCGCGACCTTGCGCACCTGGCTGAGCGTCAGCGCATCGCGTGCCTCGATCAGCATCCAACAGGCCTTCGCGAGCTGGATGGGGCGCGGGACGTCGAGCAGGCACAGGCCGATCCGATCCGCGAGGCGGAACGCGCCCGCGTCGAAGTCCGCCGCCCCGGACACGGCGAGCCCGGTGAACCCCCGGTCGCGCAGCCGGCGCAGCAGAGCGTCCTGCTGCCAGGTCGATGTCGGGGCCGATGCGGTGATGATCGCGAGCCGCTCGGCACCCCTCTCGGTGAGTTCGACTTCGCTCGCGCCGACGGCCACCGCCTCCCACGCCGCATCGCGTGGTCCGGCGACCCACTGCAGGCCGCCGTTCTCCGTGTGGGAGAGCAGCGCGCTCACGGGCAGCCGCGCGCTCACGCCGCATCCAGATCGTCGAGGCCGTAGGCGGAGGGCAGCACTTTCGCGCGACGCTCGGGCCGCGCATTCCACCAGGCGGGCGCAGGGATGGAGAAGACCGCGACGTTCCGTGCCAGACGCAGTTCCGTGGCCTCAAGGATCTCGCGTGACACCGCATCGACGACCACGATGATCGTGGGGGCGGACGCGACCAGCAGCCCATCGGTCAGCACCGCGAGGGTCTCGGATCGGCTCACCACACGGTGGACGGCACCGCCGAGTCCGCTGATCTCGACGGCGTTCACGTGCGGATCCTGCGGCGAGGCGGCGACCGAGACGATACGCCCTTCAGCCAGCAGCTCGCCACCGAGGGCATCCGCCAGGAGCGGGAGGGGCGCGCCCGCCGATGCGAGGTAGGCCCTGCCGAGTTCGAGTGCATGCGCCAGATGGCCCCCGATCGCGTGTTCGTGGAGGTCGCCGACCGTGAAGCCTCCGAGCACCGCACAGCCGACGCCGCCCGCCTGGATGATCGCGGACCGCACGACCCGCTCGGCGTCGATCGCCCGGTGCGCCTCGACGAGGGCGACCCCTCCGGCGCCGGTGTCGCAGGCGAACACGAGTCCGGGAACCCGGTCGACGAACAACGACATCTGGTCCAGCCCCGGAACGGCACGGCCGGTGCAGTCCGCGTCCACCACGATGTGGGACCCGGCCAGAGTCAACGGAGCGAGCCCGTTCATCCCGCCGCCTTCGAGGGAGCAGACCGCGGGAACGGGATGACCGATCCACCGTTCGACCGCGGCCAGCAGACGAGCGAAGGGGTCGGCGCCGGGAAGGCGTTCGCCGAGCAGCATCGTCGAACCGACGAAGGCGACGCCCAGGCAGGGTGTCCGCGGGTCCAGCGAGGAGATCGGGGAGATCTCGATCGGCTCCCGGTCGGACCCGGCGAGCATCAGCTCGAGCATGGTCGTCGAACCGCCACCGCCGGATCCGAGGAGCGAATAGCCGCGGGCAAGCGCCGTGAGGTCGTCGCGCTGCAGCATCATGCGCTCCAGCCTAGGGAGAAACGTCCTCACCCGCGGCCAGCGTCTCGACCGGGACGAAGTCCGCGGCGAGGCCGAAAGCGGACGGTCCGAAGGCGGCGAGCGCCTCGGGGGTGCGCATCATCTCGGGTGTGGAGATGCCGAGCACCCGTACGCGCTGCCCGTAGCGGAGTCCCTCGGTGGTGATGGGCTCGGCCGTCTCGTGATCGACCACGCAGATGAGGTCGGGCACGATGGCCACGAGCGTCTCCCCGTGATGGGCGATGAGGTTCTCGTTCTGGAACGAGATCTCGAAGGTGGCGCCCTCCTCTGCGCCGAGCGGTGCGATCACCGCACGCCCCTTGGCGAACCCCTCGGTCGTGCGCCGCTCGACGTCGATGACCTTGCCGACGCAGAGTTCCCGAAGGTGCGGGTAGAGCGTCGTCGCGAGGGTCGAGGCGATCGCCTCGAACGGTGAACGATGCTCCTCCCGGGCGAGACGGATGGCGCGGCCCAGCGCGAGGGCCATCGAGATCGTGCGCGGGACGGCGGTGCGCCGGACGTCCGCGCCGGTCATCGCGTACTCGGCGATGTGGCCGACGCCGCCGAGACGGATCGTGATGCCGCGGGCGAGCCACTCCATCTGCCGGTCGTCGTCTCCCGTGTCGATCACGACCTTCTCGCCGCGCTCTCCCGCGAGCGCGAGGGGCGATCCGTGCACGCCGTACACGGCGAAGGTCTCCATCGACAGCTCGGGGAACGCCCTGCCCATGCCGTCGGCATCTACCACCGGCAAGCCCGTCTCGGCCGCGACGATGAGCGGGATCATCGAGTTGATGCCGCCGCACTCGATCGGCATCGTGGCATCCGCCGTGCGTCCGAGGTGCTCCTCGAGGGTGCGCAGGGCGAGCGTGGGCTCGGTGCCGGCCGGGATCTTCTCGACCATGACGGTGGGCGCACCCATCTGGGCGGTCGGGATCACGAACAGATCGTCGGCGAGCTCGTCCGGATCCAGGATCGTGATGCTCCCCTCGCCCAGCACGCGCTCGACGAGCATCTTGCCGATGTACGGGTCACCGCCCCCACCGGTCCCGAGCAAGGTCGCGCCGCGAGCGAGATCGGGAAGGTCGGCCGCGGTGAGCTGCCAGCTCATGCCGTCGCTCCCGCCGACACGGTTCCGGTGGAGATGCTGCCGTCGAAGCGGTGGGCCGCCATGTCGTACCCGAAGTACCCCGGGCCGACCATCGCGAGGGCGGCGTCCGAATGCCAGCGCTCATCGGCCGGAGCCGCGATCACCCGGACCCGCTGTCCGTAACGCAGTCCCTCGGTCGTGATCGGCTCACCGGACTCGCCGTCGAGCACCATGATCAGATCGGGCGTGGTCGCCAGGACCGTGCCGTCGGCTTCGGCCACCAGGTGCTCGTTCTGGAACTGCAGCGTCAGCGAGCGGTCGGCGTCCCCGTCGATGCGAGCACGGCCGCGCGCGAAGCCCGTGGTGGTGGCGCGGTGCACGTCGACGACCTTCCCGTCGAACAGCTCGCGTCCGCCGAGGAGCCGGACGACTGCGTCGACCGGATCGGACTTCTCCTCGCGTGCCGTCGCGATGCGCTGCCCGATCTCGATGCAGCGGGACAGCGATCCCGCGACGAGCGACTCGCGCGCCGCCGAGCCGGACATGGAGAACCCGGAGATCATGACCGAGCAGCCCATCTCGACGCAGGCCACGCGAGCGATGCGTTCGGTCCACGAGTTGTCGGCCGTCTGCAGCACCCCCGTGTTGCCCTTCTCGTCGCTGAACGCGAGGGGCGATGCCGTCACGCCGTACAGCGTCGGCAGAACCATCTGCAGCTCCGGGAACGCGCGACCCATGCCGTCGGCATCGACCAGCGGCAGTCCGAGTGCGGCCGCGGCGGCGATCGGGATGGTGGAGTTGACTCCGCCCACCTCCGCGCACGCGATGTGGGTCACCGGACGCCCCAGGTGGACGCTGAGCGCTTTGACCGGTTCGATGACCTCGGCGAGGCTGGGG
This sequence comes from Microbacterium aurugineum, assembly GCF_023101205.1. NCBI lineage: Bacteria > Bacillati > Actinomycetota > Actinomycetes > Micrococcales > Microbacteriaceae > Microbacterium > Microbacterium aurugineum. The sequence goes on from NZ_CP078078.1 coordinate 2,805,494, forward strand.
AGCTTCTCGACCATGACGGTCGGCGCGCCCATCATCGCGACGAACAGCACGAGCGCATCGTCGGGCACCTCGTCGAGTCCGACGACCGTGACGTCGCCGGAGGTCAGGGCCTGACGCGCGAGGAGGGCACCGATGTACGGATCCCCTCCGCCTCCCGTGCCGAGCACGGCGGCACCGCGAGCGAGCCCGTCGATGTGGGCGGGGGTGATCGTCCAGCTCATGTCACGCCCCCATGTCGAGGTCGCCGACCGCCTTGACGCGGATGCGCGTGGCGTTGCCGGGCAGATACGGGATGGGCACCTCGTCGAAGTCGATGATCGACACGGTCGAGGGCTTGGCACCCGCCGCGATCGCCTTGTCGACCGCCTCGGCGCGCACCTCGGCGAGTGTCTCGTCACGACGACCGGGCTCGATCGCGTAGACCTTGTCGATCTCACCGCCGACCTGTGCGATCGAGGCGCCGATGGCGTTCGCGACCGCGTAATTTTCAGGTCGGTGCACGGTGCCGAACAGCGGCAGCTCGTCGGGGAGCAGGATCGAGCCTCCGCCGACGGCGACCACCGCGATGGGCTCGGGTGACGTGCGCATGCGGTCGACCGCCTCCGACACACGCTCGGCGATGCGGGCGAGCACCCGCTCGACGAACACGGGGTCGAGGTGCGCGACCTTGCTCGCGTCGCCCACGTGGGCGCGGCCGGCCGCGACCGCGATGTCCGTGGCGGTCAGGGTCGATCCACCGAACACCAGCGCTTCCGTGGTCAGCTTGTACCCGACGGATGCCGGTCCGACCTCCGCAGTCTCCTCATCGACGATGCTGCCGCCACCGATGCCGAGCGAGAGGACGTCCGGCATCCGGAAGTTGGTGCGGATGCCGGCGACCTTGACCTCGTTCGCGGTCTCCCGCGGGAAGCCGTTGATCAGCAGCCCGATGTCTGCCGTGGTGCCGCCCACATCGATCACGGCGCAGTCGTCCAGACCGCTCGTCGCGGCTGCTCCGCGCATCGAGTTCGTCGGACCGGAGGCGAACGTCGCGACCGGGTAGCGACGCACGTACTCCTCGTCCATGAGCGTGCCGTCGTTCTGGCTGAGGAAGATCGGCGCCTCGATGCCCTGGGCGCGCACGGCGGAGGTCAGCCCATCGACGATCTCGGACGCGAGCTCGCGCAGCGCGGCGTTGATGATCGTCGCGTTCTCGCGCTCCAGCAGTCCGATGCGTCCGATCTCGTGGGAGAGCGAGATGGCGGCATCCGCCCCCAGCACCTCTGCGACGATCTCTGCCGCCCGCACCTCGAGGTCGTGGTTGACCGGGCTGAACACCGACGAGATCGCGACCGAGCGGATACCGTGCGACTTCATGTCTTCGGCGTGCGCCCGGATCTCGTCCGGGTCGAGGGGTGAGATCGGTCGGCCGTCGAACTCGTAGCCCCCGTGGGCGAGATAGCTGCGGGCCTGCGTCGCCTCGACCAGCACGTCGGGCCAGTCGATCAGCGGCGGCAGAGCTCGCGTCGCCGGGAGTCCGAGGCGGAGTGCCGCGACCGGCGCCAGACGGCTCGCCTGCACGAGTGCGTTGATGAAGTGCGTCGTGCCGATCATGACGGCGTCGACGTCGGCGCCCTCGAACGCCTGTCCGGCCCGCAGATCCTCGATCGCCTGGATGATGCCACTGGTGACATCGGGGGTGGTCGAGTGCTTCACGCCCGCGAGCGTGCGGGTGCCGTCCATGAGGACTGCGTCGGTGTTGGTGCCGCCGACGTCGATGCCGATGTGCATGATTCTCGCTTTCCTGTGAGGAGGTTCTGACTCGGGGCGGCTCAGGCCGCGGCTGTCTCTTCGACCGGGCTCGCCTGCCGCGTGTTCGCGACTCCGACACCGCGGACCCAGCCGAGCTTGCCCGCCACGATGTAGAGCGCCATCGAGAGGAAGAGACTGAGCAACGACGGGATGCCCCAGGTCACGAAGTAGCCGACGAGCGCGGACACCAGCCACACGACGATCGTCGCGGGAACGATGCGTGGCGCGGTGGCCGGAAGGGTGCCGGCCTCACGGGTCGCGTCGAGCTCAGGACGCCAGCGGCGCACCACGTAGTACTCGGCGACCATGATGCCGGCGATCGGCGGGAAGGCGACGCTGAGCACGATCAGGAACTCGGTGAACTGTCCGAGGATGCCGACCGCGGCCAGAATGGATCCGACGACGCCCAGCACGATCGTCGTGGTGACGCGGTGCAGGTTCTTGCCGAACGCCGTCGAGATGAAGTTCACCAGGCCCAGGGTCGACGAGTACAGGTTCCAGTCGTTGATCTTCAGGGTGCCGGTGAGCACGATGAAGAGGCCGATGAAGCCGACGGACGACGTCACGATCGCGACGATGTCACCGGTGGCGGCCGCGTGCGCCAGCAGGACACCGGCGAGTCCGATCACGAACTCACCGAGCGAGACTCCGAGCACGGTCTGCTTGACGACGTCGGCGCGAGAACGGTTGAAGCGGGTCATGTCACCCGTGATGATCGCGCCGACGATGAGACCACCCGCGACGATACCCGTACCGGCCCAGACGCTCATCGTGGGTCCGGGTGCCGGCCCCGTGAGCAGCTCGCCGATGTCGTGACGGCTCAGCTCGGTGATGACCGACCAGCCGACCAGGATGAGGAAGAGCGGCACCGTGATGTTCGCGAGCCACTGCATGCCGACGAAGCCGAAGGCGACGATCGCGGTGACGGCGAGACCGAAGATGAGGCTCCACGCCCAGACCGGCAGCGCACCGGGCATCAGGGCGTCGAGGGACTGTGCCGAGATGGCCGACTGGATGCCGAACCAGCCGATGAGGCTGATCCCGATCGCGAGCCCGACCAGCGAGGCACCGATCTCCCCGAAGCCGGTCCACCGGGCGAGCAGTGCGGTGTTGAGGCCCTCGCGCTGGCCGATGAAGCCGACCACGCACATGATCACCTCGAGGATGATCGAGCCGAAGAGGAAGGCGAGGACGGCCTCGCCGAAAGTCATGCTGTAGCCGAGGGTCGCGCCGAGGAGGAACTGCGAGAGGGCCGAGACCTGACCGAATCGCTGCACAGCGATTCCGAACCAGGGTTTGCGGGCCTCAGGAGTCACTCGGGAGAGCGCGAAGTCGTCGGGGTGCGCCGTGCGTGCCATGAGGATCCTTCGGGAGAGGGAACGGGTTGTGCGCCACAGTAGCGATGCCCTGCGCCCGGCCCACATGTGCAGATCGCACGAACATCCCGCACGGATGTGCAGATCGCACACCCCCCGATCGTCTGCCTCCTGTCACCTCTGTCCGTCTCGTCGACGCGCCCTCCCCGCGTCCAGACCCTCGCCCCACGTCGGCGCCCCCTCCCCACGTCGGCACCCCTCCCCACGTCCAGACCCTCGCCCCACGTCGACGCCCCCTCCCCGCGTCGACGCCCCCTCCGATTCGCGGCACGCAGAGGGGGTATCGGCGGGCGGAGGGGGTGCCGACGGACAGAGGGGGTACCGACTGGTGATGGGGACGTCGACGGGCGGGGGCGGGGACGGACAGAGGGGGCACCGACTGGTGATGGGGACGTCGACGGGCGGGGGTGTCGACGGGTGGAGGCGGAGGGGATGCGGGGACGCGGGAGGCGCGGATGTGCGGATGTGCGGGTGTGCTCAGCTCACAGCGTTCGCGGCGATGAACTCGCGGAGTGCGTGCTCGTCGTCGGGCATCTCGGTCACGTGCTGCGGGGCGTCCAGCATCTCCTGCAGCTCGGGTGCGTAGCCGAGCTCCACTCCGAGCGCCTCGTGGATCGTCTCAGCGAACTTCTCGGGCTTCGCCGTCTCGAGCACGAGCATGGGAACACCGGGCTCGACGTACTCTCGCGCGACCTTGACACCGTCGGCCGTGTGCGGGTCGATGACCTCTCCCGTCGTCTCGTACACCGAGCGGATCGTCGCCAACCGGTCCTCGTGCGTCGAGGTGCCGCTGACGATCCCGAACTCCTCGACGAAGCGCTCCTGCTCCGCGGAGAAGTCGAAGAAGCCGCTCTCGTCGAGCTCACGCCAGGCACCGACGACGCGCTCCGCGTCACGGCCGACCAGCTCGAAGATGAAACGCTCCAGGTTCGACGCCTTCGAGATGTCCATCGACGGACTGGAGGTCGCGAGCGTCTGGGCGGCGCTGCGCGGGCGGTAGACACCCGTGCGGAAGAACTCGTCCAGCACGTTGTTCTCGTTCGCGGCGAGCACCAGGCGACGGATCGGCAGGCCCATCTGCTTCGCGAAGAACCCGGAGAGGATGTTGCCGAAGTTGCCCGACGGAACGGTGAACGACAGCTCGGTCCAGCCGCCTGCATCGGTCGCCCGCAGCCACGCCCAGAAGTAGTAGACCGTCTGCGCGGTGATGCGTGCCAGATTGATGGAGTTCACGGCACCGAGGTGGTGGGCACGCTTGAAGTCGAGGTCGCCGGCGAGCTTCTTGACGAGGTTCTGACAGTCGTCGAAGACACCCTCGACGGCGATGTTGTGCACGTTCGCGTCGTCGAGGGAGAACATCTGCGCGCGCTGGAACGCACTCATGCGCCCTTGCGGTGACAGCATGAACACCGCGACGCGCTCCTTGCCCCGCAGCGCGTGCTCGGCCGCCGACCCGGTGTCTCCCGAGGTCGCGCCGAGGATGTTGAGCACCGATCCCTTGCGCTCCAGCGTGTACTCGAGCACCTGGCCGAGGAACTGCATGGCCATGTCCTTGAACGCGAGCGTCGGCCCCTCGGAGAGCCCGACGAGGGTGAGTTCGTCATCGATCGCCCGCAGCGGCACGACGCCGTCAGGGAAGTCGGCGTACGCGGCGGCGGTCATCCGGGCCAGGTCTGCGCGAGGGATGTCGGTCGCGAACAGTCCGAGCACCTCTGTCGCGAGCTGTGGATAGGTCAGTGCCCGCCAGCGCTCGAGCGTCTCACCGTCGACGACCGGCATGGTCTCCGGCACCGCCAGCCCGCCATCGGGCGCGAGGCCCTCCAACAGCGTCTCGCTGAACGTCTGCGGCTGCATGCCGCCGCGGGTGGAGATGAACTGCACGTTGGCTCCTCGGCTCGGGACTCGGCACGTCCATTCTCGCAGGGTGTTCCCGGGCCGAGTGACGGGATGACGGACGCCACCGCTCGCCGTCAGAACAGGGAGCTCGGGAGCGCCCCCTCATGCTCCAGCAGCCAGCGCTTCGTCTCGAGGCCGTGCCCCTCTTCTCCGCCGGAATAGCCGCCCAGCCCATCGCCGGCGACGACGCGGTGACACGGCACGATCAGGGGAACCGGGTTCGCGCCCATGATCGAGCCGACCCCCGGGCCGGCACGTCGGTGCCACTGCGTGCGGCGAGACCGCCGTACGTGATCGTCTCTCCGTGCGCCACGGTCTCATGGAGTGCGGTGAGGACAGCACGCGTGGCCTCGGTCTGCAGGCCGAGATCGACCGGCAGATCGAAGCGACGCAGTGTGCCATCGAAGTAGGCCGACACCTGTGCGAGCGCCTCGACCAGCAGGGGACCGGACCCGGTGTCGGGCACGACGACACCGCCGCCGGGCGGGGTGGTACGCCACGTGACCCGGGTGACGGCCGCACCGTCGCTCACGATCCCGATGACGCCGACCGGGGTCGCGAGCGTGCCGAAGGCGGACATGCGTCGAGAGTACCTCCGCCGTCCGACAGCGGAGTCACGATCCCGCGCCTCATCCGCGGGAGACCTCACGCCAGAGCGCCGCCCAGTGCTCCGGACGCAGATCCCGCGGCCATCGACAGCTGGTCGCGCCCGCTGCCATCACGGCGCGCCGCGCGCGCGACATCGGAGCGCGAGTCGCCGCCGCCAGCACCGCGGGAAGTGTGGCCCCTCTCCCCGTGAACATCGCACGGACGAACGCCTCGTACCCCCGTCGGTCGGACACCGGAACGAGCGGTGAGGCCCGTCGCGTGATCGTGAGCACGCCCCCGTCGACGCTCGGTTGCGGGGAGAAGCCCCAGGCCGGGACCCTCCCCTCGAGGGAGAAGGCGAACCACGGAGCCGACTGCGCGGTCATCATGGTGCCGCCGCCGACGCCCGCACGCTTGCGCGCCACCTCCCACTGGGTCAGCAGCACGGCCTCCCTCCACTCCTTCCGCGACAGAAGACGCCGGAGGATGGGGGTGGTCACGTGGAACGGGATGTTGCCGACGACCACGGCGGCGTCGAGGGGATGACGGGTCGCGTCCCCGAACTCGACGCGGACCCCGGGCAGGGCCGCACGCAACCGCCGCACCCGGTGCTCGTCGATGTCGATAGCCGTGAGCGGTCGGCCGAGCCCCGCGAGTCGGCGCGTGAGGGCGCCATCGCCGCACCCCAATTCGAGGATCGGTCCGGACGTGCGGTCGACGAGAGCCGTGATCCGGGCGAGGGTCGGACGGTGGGTGAGGAAGTTCTGGCCGAGTTCGTGACGGCCGCCATGGGGTGAACGAGGCATGAGTGCGCTCCAGAAGACGAATCGGAGCACCTCGGAAGGAGGGAGGACGCGAAGAGGCGTCAGTGAGTTCTGCCCGTCCCGAGGTGCGATGACATCTCGGTGGACGGCGCGCAGATGCGTGCGGTGAGCGAGCGCGCCGTCAGGCGCGGCGGTCGCGGAACACGAGGGTGCGCCCCATCACGGGCGCGGCGCATATTGTTCCCATGCGTGCCAGCATATCGGCGCTCAGATCCACCCGCGCTCCTCGGCGGTGAGCACAGCCTGCTGGCGGGTGTCGACGGCGAGTTTGCCGAGGATGACGGAGATGTGGTTGCGCACGGTGCCGGGCGCGAGAGCGAGAGCCCGCGCGATCTGACCGGTCGTCTCGCCGCGCCGCCCCGCGCGCAGCACATCGAGCTCGCGATCGGTGAGGGGCGAGCGCTCATCGCTCAGAGCATCCGCCGCGATCTCCGGATCGACATAGCGGGCTCCTGCCGCGACACGGCGGATGACGGCGGCGACCTCGTCCGCACCCCGGGACTTGGGCAGGAAACCGGAGACGCCGGAGGCCAGGGCTCGCCGCAGCACCCCCGGACGCGCATGACGGGTGACCACCACGCAGCGCGTTGCGATCGCCCGGTGCAGTTTCTCGGCGACCTGCACCCCGTCCAGTCCGGGCATCTCCAGGTCCAGCAGACACACGTCGGGGTGCAGGCGCAGCGCCTCGGCGACGGCCTGCTCGCCGTCGGCGCACTCCGCGACGACGTCGATGTCGGCTTCGAGTCGCAGCAGTGCGGCGAGCGCAGAGCGGATCATCGCCTCGTCGTCGGCGAGCAGCACGCGGATCAACGCCCCTCCTCCGGCTGCGACGGAACGGTCACGACGACTGCGAACTCGTCGGCATCGCGCCGCACCTCCAGAGAACCGTGCGCCTCCTCGATCCGTCGCCGAACCCCCTCGAGGCCGGATCCGTCGTGATCGAGCGGCGCGCCGGGCATCCTGTCGTTCGCGATCTCGTATCGCCAGGAATCACCGATCCGTGCCAGCTGCAGCCGCGCGCGACGGCCACCCCCGTGGCGCAGCACATTCGTCGTGGTCTCCCGGATCACCGGCCCCAGCGCAGTCCCCGGTGCGGCATCGGCATCCGGATCGATCACGGCCTCCACGGTGAGACCCGCTGCGGTCAGGAGATCCCGCGCGTTGGCGAGCTCATCGCCGAGCGGAACGGACCGGAAGCGGGTCGCGAGGTCTCTGGTCCCCTGCCGCGCCTCGTCGACACTGAGTCGCGCGGCCCGGAGCTGTTCCATCCCGGCCTCCGCATCGGTCGGCAGGAGCCGCTCCGCGAGTTCCAGCTGCAACGCGATGACCTGGAGATGATGCCCCTGCAGGTCGTGCACGTCGGTCGCCACCCGCAGGCGCTCCTGCGTCGCGGCGAGCTTGGCCTCGGAAGCGCGGGCCCGGTCGAGCGTGACCAGGACATCCCACCACCAGAGCGAGCTCACGGTCATCGCCGGCAGCAGGACGGCATACACAGCGGGCAGCCAGAACGGGAGGCCCGTGTCGAGGCCTCTCGCGGTCGAGTCCACCACCGTCAGGGCCACGAGCAGCAGGGTCGCCGTCGCGGCCACACGCATCCGGATTCCGCGTGGCCATCGCAGGAGCACGAAGAACTGCGCGACCGGCATGGCCGCGAGCGCCCAGCTCCCGACCGCCGACCCCGCCACCAATCCGTATGCGACCGCAACCAGGAAGGGCACGGCCAGGCGCCCCCAGGCGATGCCGGGACCCGCGTCGATACGGCTGCGGTAATCGGCGAGCAGCAGCATGGTCGACGCACACCAGAGCACGCCACCGATCGCGACGACGAGGATCGCGCCGCCGCGCAGATCGACGGCGGCGGTGATGCCGGTCCACGCGACGACCAGCATCAGCTCGAAGAACACCACGGCGCTCGCGGTGTACCACCAGGTGGCGGTGATGCCCCGGGCGAGCTGGCGCGATCCGGGCGTCGGATCGGCGACGGGGAGGGGAGGGACGGAACTCACGCTCCCACGATAGAGGCGTGACACATGTCACGGGATCACCGTGCGAACCGCAGGGGAACAGGTGACGGGCCGACACTGCCGCCACGGCTGCTCCTCGGCTGGACTGGAGTCATCGCAGCGGAGACGCCGCTCGCACCGACAGCAGGGAGCACCCCATGAACCTCATCGAGACCTTCCAGAACCTGGTCGCCCAGGTCCCCGAGCTCGTGCAGCCGCTCATCGTCGCCCTCGCCGGCGCGATCCCCTTCATCGAGGGCGAGGGCGCGGTGAGCATCGGGATCCTCGGCGGCATCCCTCCGGTGGTCGCGGCGATCGCCGCGATGGTCGGCAACTTCCTGTGCGTCGCGGTGCTGGTGCTGGCGAGCTCCGGTGCGCGTCAGGCGGTCGTGAACCGCTCGCGTGCCAGGAACGCTGTCCTCGCCGGCGGCGGCACGACGGACACGGCACCGGCAGCGGAAGCCGTCGACTCCGGGCGCGGTTCCGCCCGGAAGGAGAAGTTCCAGCGCGCCTTCGAACGCTACGGCGTACCCGGCGTCAGCCTGCTCGGCCCGCTCCTGCTGCCGACGCAGTTCACCGCGACGATGCTCGCCGCCTCCGGCATCGGGAAGGCGCGCATCCTCTTCTGGCAGGCCATCGCCATCATCGGCTGGACGACCGTCGTCGCCGTGATCATCGGCAGCGCGGTCTACGCGATCCGCTGATCCCGTCCGGGGGCGCGAGACGACGTCGCGCCCCCTCGCATTGAATACATGAGTACATGAATTCACGGTTTTCTGTATCATCGAGTGCGTGACGACCACTCTCGCATCGCTGACCCACACATCCGCTGTCGCGCGTCTGGGACACGCACTCTCCGACCCGACTCGCGCCGCCGTGCTCCTCGCTCTGCGCGAAGCCCCCGGCTACCCCGCTGATCTGGCCGAAGCCCTCGGCGTCTCCCGCCAGGCCCTGTCGAACCACCTCGCCTGTCTCCGCGGCTGTGGGCTCGTCGAGAGCGTGCCTGATGGGCGTCGCAGCAGCTATCGTCTCGCCGACCGTCACCTCGCACCGGCCCTCGACATGCTCCTGCGGGTCACCCTCATCGTCGAACCGGACTGCTGCTCGGATGAAGGATGCACCTGCTGATGTCGTCGACGCTCACCGACGCGCGTCGGGAGACCCTGCATCGTCGCATCCGCCTCCTCGTCGGTGTCACGATCGGCTACAACGTGGTCGAGGCGATCATCGCGATCACGGCGGGGACGGTCGCATCGTCCGCGGCTCTCATCGGCTTCGGGCTGGACTCGACGATCGAGGTGCTGTCCGCGGCCGCCGTCGCCTGGCAGTTCACCCGCCGCGATCCGGAGCGCTGGGAGAAACCCACCTTGCGCGTGATCGCCGTGGCGTTCTTCGCCCTCGCCGCCTACGTCACCACGACCTCCGTGACCGCGCTGGTCACGGCCGAGCGCCCGGAGCACAGCACGATCGGCATCATCCTCACGGCGGTCAGCGTCGCGGTCATGCCGTTCCTGTCGTTCGCCGAACGTCGCGCGGGCCGGGAGCTCGGATCGGCGACGGCGGTCGCAGACTCGAAGCAGACTCTCATCTGCACGTACCTCTCCGCCGCCGTGCTGATCGGCTTGGTCGTCAACTCGCTGCTGGGGTGGTGGTGGGCCGACGCCGTCGCCGGACTCGTGATCGCCGCCTTCGCCGTGCGCGAGGGCATCGAAGCCTGGAAGGGCGACGCCTGCGCCACCTCGATCGGAATGCTCCTCGAGAACGAGGACGACCACGACCACGGCCACTGACCGTCGGCGCGCACAGCGCCTAAGTTAGGGAGATGGATGCCGCTCCTCTCACACCTGCCGGAGACCTGCGCGGACGCACGGTGCTGGTCACCGGGGCGAACGCGGGCATCGGCTACTGGTGCGCCGAGCAGCTGGCCGCTCGCGGAGCCCGCGTGTTGTTGGGCTGCCGCTCATCGGAGCGCGCGCAGACGGCGGCCTCGGCGATCCGGAGCCGCGTGCCGGATGCCGAGCTGCACGTGCTGGCGCTCGACCTCGGCTCGCTCGACAGCATCACTCACGCCGCTGCGGAGGTGGGCGAGCGGATCGAGGTGGTGATCTGCAACGCGGGGGTGAAGGCGGCCGACCCTGCGGCGCGTACGAGCGACGGCTTCGACCTCATGGTGGGCACCAACTTCCTCGGCCACTTCGCCCTCGTGGCGCAGCTCGAACCGCTCTTCACACCGGATGCCCGCGTGGTCGCGGTGGGCTCGATCGCACACCGTTTCGCGCGGCTCGACCCCGCGACCCTCGACGCCCCGTGGAGCGGTTCCTCGCTCCGCCAGTACGGACGCTCGAAGGCGCTGTTGATGGCCTTCGCTTTCGAGCTCGCACGGCGTTGGTCGGACTCTTCGCGGTCGGCGGTCGTCGCGCACCCGGGCTATGCCGTCGACCCGCTCACTCCCCCGCGCCCCGGCCTCGCCCACGTCTCCGGGTTCCTCCGCGCCCTGACGGCGCCCACTCGGGTGCTCGTGCAGGGCAAGGACGGCGGAGCGCTGCCCATCGTGCACGCGGCGACCTCCGCGGAGGTGGTGAACGGCGACTACTGGGGACCGGGTGGACTGCTCGAGTTCCGTGGGGCACCACGACGAGTGACAGCCTCGGACGAGGTCCGCTCCCCCACGACCGGAGCCGCGGTGTGGGCGGCCGCCGAGCGTCTCACCGGCGTGCGCCCCTGACGAGAAGGCTCACCCGTCGGCATCAGTCCTCGACGGGCTCCGGGCTCTCCTGCGGTGTGACCCGCACACGGGAGATGCGACGACGATCCAGGGCCATGACCTGAATCGAGGCACCGGGCACCTCGACCGTGTCGCCGACGACCGCGAGGCGACCCAACTGCTCGGTCACGAAACCTGCGATCGTGTCGGACGAGCCCCGCGGCATCGCCAGCCCGGTCGCCTCCTCGAAGTCCTGCAGGTTGAGCCGCCCGTCGAGTCCCTCTTCCGCGGAGAAGTACTCCTCGGCGTCGTACTCGTCGAAGATCTCGCCGACGACCTCCTCGACGAGGTCCTCCAACGTGACGAGACCGTCCGTGCCGCCGTACTCGTCGACGACGACCGCGATGTGGTGCCCTTCGGCCCGCATCCGCGTCAGCGTAGGCAGGACGCGCGCGCTGGAGGGGATGTACGGGATGTCGCGGACGAGCGCACGGAGCGGACGCGCTGGGTCGTCGGACGACGCCTCGAACAGGTCCCGTACGTGGACGAACCCCGCGATGTCGTCGATGGACGTGTTCGAGACGGGGTAGCGCGAATACGGGAGGTCCCGCACCTGGGCCAGCACATCACCGACGTTGGCATCTTCGTCGAGGGCCACGACCTCCGGCCGCGGTCGCATGACCTCGCTGACCTGGCGTCCCCGCAAGGACAGCACATCGTCGAGGATGCGGCGTTCGTCTTCGGGCAGACCCTGGTGGCTCGCGACGATGTCGCGCACCTCCTCGTCGGTCATCTCGTCGCCCATCTTCCGGGGGTCACCGCCGAGCAGTCGCACGAGCGCGTCGGTCGACACGGAGAGCAGCCAGATCACCGGACGCATGATCACCGCGAACCCGTTGAGAGCGGGGGCCACGGCGTATGCGAACTGGGCGTTGCGCTGGATCGCGAGCCGCTTGGGCACGAGTTCTCCGAGCACGAGCGACAGGTAGGCGATCACGAGGGTGAGGATGACGGTCGCGATCGTGAGGGCGAGTGCGGGGGCGAGGCCCCATGACTCCAGCAACGGCGCCAAGGACGGTGCGATCGATGTGGCGCCGTACGCGGCCGAGGCGAAGCCCGCGACCGTCACGCCGATCTGCACAGCCGAGAGGAAGGTGTTGGGGTTGCGGGCGAGTGCCGCGACCTTCGCCCCACGGCGGCCCCGTTGCCCGATCGCGTTGATCTGGCTCTCGCGGAGCGTGACCAGGGCCATCTCCGTCGCAGCGAAGACACCGCCGATCAGCACGAACGCGAAGACGAGGGCGATGTTCCAGAGCAGGTCGCCCATCAGCGGGCCACCTCGTCTGTGGTGGGATGAGCGCCCGGGATGAACCGGGCGCTCGTACTGTCAGAGTCCGAAGAGTCAGAACAGCGCTGCGCGCTCAAGAGTGCTCCTTGTGAGTAGGGGTGGTGTCGGTGGAAGAGGTGACCTCGCCGGGCGCGCGACGGGTCTTGAGGAGGCTCGCGGCGGTGGCCACCGCGATGGTCGCGCCGATGAACAGCAGGGAGAACCAGATCGGGATCTCCGGCGCCCACTCGACGCCCTGGCCGCCGTTGATGAACGGCAGCTCGTTGACGTGCAGCGCGTGCAGGACGAGCTTGACGCCGATGAATCCGAGGATGACGGCGAGGCCCTGAGCCAGGTACACGAGACGCTCCAGCAGTCCTCCGATGAGGAAGTACAGCTGGCGCAGACCCATGAGCGCGAAGGCATTCGCCGTGAAGACGATGTAGGCCTGGTCGGTGAGACCGTAGATCGCGGGGATCGAGTCGACGGCGAACACAAGGTCGATGAACCCGATGGCGATGATCGTGAGCAGCATCGGCGTGACGAAGCGCTTGCCGTTCTTCACGACCGTGAGCCGGTCGCCGTTGTACTCGTCGCTGACGGGCAGGTGACGGCGGACGAACGTCATGAACCGTCCGTTCGCGGGGTTGCTCTCATGGTTGCTGAACGCCTGGCGATACGCGAGCACGAGGAGCAGGGCGCCGAACAGGTAGAAGATCCACGAGAAGTTCTCGATGAGCGTCGCGCCGATGGCGATGAAGATCCCTCGCAGGATCAGCGCGATCACGATGCCGATCATCAGCACCTTCTGCTGGTACTTCTTCGGCACGGCGAAGCCGGTCATCACGATCAGGAAGACGAAGAGGTTGTCGATCGACAGCGCCTTCTCGGTGAGGTAGCCGGCGAAGTACTCGCCGCCGAACGTCCAGCCGGAGAAGACGCCGATCCCGACGCCGAACAGCAGCGCGAGGCTGATGTAGAAGATCGACCAGCGCGCCGACTCCGCGATCGTCGGCTCGTGCGGGGTGCGAACGTGGGAGAAGAACTCGTACACGAAGAAAGCGATCGTGATCGCGATCGTGATGATCCAGATCAGCGGGGTGATATCCAAATGAGGGCTCCAGACTCGGGGTACGACCGTACCGCCAAAGTCTTCTCCATTCCGTGAAACAGGAACCGGTGGCCCGGGATGCGACGTGCATCCGTAATGACGATCCCACCGTGTCGGAGTACTCCCCTTGGGAGATCCCAGAGTACGAGGACACCCTTTGCGGTTCCTGTGGATTGGCCGGGAATGCGGCGCGGTGTGGCTACTCCGGGTCGGAGCGGACGAGACCCCGCTCTTCGGCGCGGTCGATCATGCCGCTGAGCACATCGTCGAAGAGAGTCACGAGAACGCTTCTGGTCTCCACCACGTCACGCTCGATCAGCGCCACGCGAAGTGCTTCGACGCACGCGGAGACGGCCTCCGCGTCGAAGGCATCACGAGCGTGCTGAGCGAATCGGCGGATCTGGGGGTCGAGACGCTCGATGGCAGCTGCGCGCGCACCGTTGCCTTCGATGCGGGCGAACGCGGTCGCGAGAGACCGGAGCGCGATACCGAAGCCGGCCACGTCGCGCACGCGTGCGGCCTCGACCACCTCGTCCGCGAGGGCGGTCAGGTGCGCGAGGTCATCGGCCTCGATCACCGCCTTCTCATGACGGAGGGATCCGATCCAGATGTCACCGAAGAGGTCGACGGCGTTGCGGACTCGTTCGAGATCGATCGGGGCCACCCGCGTGTAGCGGTTGCGCTGCATCTCGACGAGGCCGTGATCGGCCAGACGGTCGAGCGCGTGGCGGATCGGAGTCTTCGACGTGCCCAGGCGCTCGGCGAGGTCATAGTCGCGCAGACGTTCGCCCGGGGGCAGTTCGCCCGAGATGATCGCGTCCTGCAAGCGGGCATAGGCCTCGTCGCTCATGGACTTGCGCTCGAGCGGTCCACCCGACAGTGCCACATGTCCTCCAGCGAGAGAGAAAGAACGTAGAACCTGACGTTCTACCCGCTGTGCAATATATCGCATTGCTTTGTGCCGGTCAGGCGGAGATTCGATCCGATCTGTTACAGCCATGAGCAGGGGGTGGCGAAGCCGGACGCCGGCGCGTACCTCACCGCCCTCGAACGGATGGGAGCGCGTGCGGAGGATGTCCTCTTCATCGATGACAACGACGCCCCGGCGCGGGGAGCAGAGAGTTGCGGGATCCGCGCGGTTCCCCACCGCGACAACGCCACGACGATCGCAGCGATCGAGCGGTTCTTGGCGAACTGAACTGCAACTTCAATGTTGCATTCCCCGTGGCACCTCGGTATCGAGATGAGATCGAAGATCTCGGCCCCGGATTCGACGGCTTGTGGATCTCGTCCGGTCTCGCGAGAGCGTCGTGAGCGTGGAGTTCTACGGAATCCACTCCGTGGACCAGTAGTCGACGATGAGGTTCAGGACACTGCCCGCCGGTCGCGCCGACACCCAGACGGTGCGAGGGTCCCAGAAAGTGCCGGGTATCGACATCTGCGGGGTGGCGCCCATCTCTTCTGCGAGCGCCTGCGGGGACTGTCCCGCGGGAGGTCGCACGGTGAAGGTCACCGAGCATCCGCCGCTTCCACAGCCGATGCTGTCGCCGAGTACCTCCGCCCCCTCCGGCAGCGGAACCGACGACGCCGGCGGGACGTCCCCTTCCGTCGCCATCATGGTCAGCCAGGCGACGCGTCCGCCGTAGAACAATGCCAGCAGCGCTGCCGCGATGATGAGCGCGGTCCACATCACCCGTCGCCGCTTGGCCGCTCTCTGTTTCGCGACCCACGCGGCTTGGTCGAAGGGCGTAGCGGTGTCCACGCTGTGAGCCTAGTAGCCGGCCCACGGAGCCGACTCCGAAATATGACCGCGTCAGGAGAAGAGTTGGCGGAGGGCGTTGAGGTCGCCGGAGTCGACGACCTTCTGGACGGCGGCGACGGTTTCCTGGCTGGTGAACATAGCCTTCAGGGTGCCGTTCCAGATCTTCCGCACGGTGTCCACATCACCGGCGTCAACGGCCGCGCCGGCAGACTCAATCGCCTGCTGGTAAGGAATCTGCGGGAACCCGGCAGGCGCATCCCAAGGGTTGTAGTACGGCACCCAAGGGAGGTCGGGGTCGGGCGTGAGCCAAAGCACCTGGCCGGGGTGAATGTCGCGCCTGTGGTTCATCGAGGCAAGAGCTGAGTACGCGCAGAGTCGTTCAGCGACCACCGCCTCGACGTCTCCAGGCTGAACGGTATAGGTCACGGGAGTGCCGTCCCCATCGACTGTCACCTCGCCCCGCGCGAACTCACGTGGGCCCAGATCTCGGAGAGTCCCCCGCCGTTCCCAATACAGACCGCCGCCGTCTCCGTAGACCTCCGACATGCCGGAGCAGGATTCCGGCTCGGTCGATCCCGGCGTCGGCATAGCCCCGGTACTTGGGTCGCCGACAGCCGTGGGAGCGGATGACTTAGATGTCTGATCTGCCGCTGGCACTGTGGCGGTGCACCCGGCCAGCGCGGCTGCAGCCAAGGCGAGTGCGGCGAGTACAGGCGCGAGCTTGTGTGTGCCGGACATGACGCCATACTGACAGACCGGTTCAAGCTTCTCGACGTCGACCGGGGCGGGCAGCGGACGCCCCGCCGATTACCTCCGTAGATCGACGGTTCTGAAGGACGTTAGTTGGTGCCCATCTGGCCCGTTCGGCGGCGTCGTGCCAGAAACGATCCTTTCCGGCCGCCCGGAAGGTATGTGCAAGTTCCACCTGATGAGCTCGCCTCGTTATGGCAGTAACTGTAGAAAGTTGCTACAGTTACTGCCATGAACAGTGAGCAAGAGTCCTCTCCCCTCCTGGAGGCGCGTGGGCTGTCCAAGTGGTACGGGAAGGGCGAAGGGCGGTTCCGGGCCCTCGACGACGTCACGGTGCGGATCCGCAAAGGCGAGTCCGTGGCGATCGTCGGGAAGAGCGGGTCGGGCAAGTCGACGCTGATGCATCTGCTCGCCCTCCTGGACGCGCCGGACGAGGGCGCCGTGATCGTCGAGGGGCGCGACGCCTCCGGGCTGCGGCCGCGGGAGGTGAACGAGCTGCGCAACCGTCAGTTCGGGTTCGTGTTCCAGCAGTTCTTCCTCACCGCGAACACGTCCGTTCTGGATAACGTGACTCTGCCGCTGAAGATTGCCGGTGTCTCTGGGCGCGAGCGTCGCGCCCGCGGCCTTGCGGCGTTGCAGAAGTTCGGCCTGAAGGACAAGGCCAAGAATCGGGCAAGCGATCTTTCCGGTGGACAGAAGCAGCGCGTGGTCCTCACTCGCGCGCTGGTCGGTGAGCCAGCGGTGATCTTCGCGGACGAGCCCACTGGCAACCTGGACTCGGCGACGGGGAGCCTGGTGGAGGAGGAGCTGTTCCAGCTGAATCGGGAGCGGGGGATCACTCTCGTGCTCGTCACGCACGACGAGGATCTCGCCGCTCGGTGCGACCGCCAGATCCTCGTTCGGGACGGCCGCATCGTCGACACGGCGGAGGTGGCGGCATGAAGACTACCGATCTGATCCGGACCGCGTTCGCGAACACGTTCCGAAGCAAGCTGCGCACGACCCTCACCGTCCTCGCGCTGTTCATCGGCGCGTTCACCCTCACTCTCACGACGGCCCTCGGGGCCGGAGTGTCGGACTACGTCACCAAGCAAGTCGCGTCTCTCGGCGCGAACGACGTGTTCCTCGTGTCCAAGGACTCGAGCGCGACCGCTACCGACAGCGGTCCGCAAAAGTACGACCCCGCGACCTCCAGCCCCGGAACGGGCACCGGCAATCCGCTGACTGGCTCCACAAGTGCTTTGTCGGACTCCGACATCAGGACACTCTCTGAGATCGGTGGTCTCCGGGACGTGGAACCCGTGTCGACAGTCGCCATCGACTACGTGGAGGCCGATGGCAGCGACAGGTACCAGTTCACGATCGCGCCAACCTCTTCGATCGCCCAGGCCGACCTCACCGCGGGCGATCAGCTGGACTCGTCGAGCTCCGAGTATCAGGTGATCCTGCCCGAGGACTATGTCAATCCCCTCGACCTGGGCAGCAACGAAGAGGCGGTGGGCGCCACCCTTACGCTCGGATTCACCGACGTCACCGGAACACAGCACGCCGAGACCGCCACCGTCGTGGGTGTCTCGAACACGAGCCTGCTCAGCGCGGGAGCGGGCGCGAACTCGGCGCTGGTTGCCGCGATCGCCCAGGAGCAGAAAGCTGGCTCCAGCGCTCCCGACCGCTACCAGGTGGCCGTGGCCTACTTCGACGCGGACGCCACTGATGCTCAGATCGCGCAGCTGAAAGACAGGATCACCGAGGCCGGGATGTCGGCCCAGACCATCAAAGATCAACTCGGAGTCGTGCAGACGATCATCACCGGGATCACGGGCGTGCTGAACGCCTTCGCGATTATCGCGCTCCTTGCCGCCACCTTCGGCATCGTGAACACGCTCCTGATGAGCGTGCAGGAACGAACAAGAGAGATCGGCCTGATGAAGGCGATGGGAATGGGCAGCGGCCGCATCTTCACCCTCTTCAGCCTCGAAGCCGCCGTGATCGGCTTCCTCGGCAGCGCGCTCGGCGTGGTCGTTGCGATCGCTGTCGGGCTGCCACTCAACGGCGCACTCGCCAGCGGGCCTCTCTCGGGGCTCTCGGGCCTGACCGTCCTGCTCTTCCAGCCCAGCGGGATCATCGGCGTCATCGCACTCATCGTCATCATCGCCTTCCTCGCCGGAACACTTCCCGCGCGACGAGCGGCGAAGAAGAACCCGATCGACGCCCTGCGGTACGAATAGAGGATGAGCGAAACGATGAGCGCGCGCGGGAACAGCAACGCGAGAGGACGAGCCACCGCGCGCGCCATCGAGTCCGCCGCGGTGCGCCTCGCCACAGAGCACGGCGTAGCGGCAGTGACTGTCGATCAGATCTGCGCGGAAGCCGGCATCGCTCAGCGCACGTTCTTCAACCACTTCGACACGAAGGAAGACGCACTTCTCGGCAAGGATCTCCCCCAGGTCGACGAGCAGCGCACCCGTGAATACCTGAGCTCCACCACTGTCGGTGTGCTCGCCGGCGCCCTCAACCTCGTGCGACTCCCGACACCCGGGGACAGCGACCACGAACTCCTCCTCGCCCGGATCGCTCTCCTCTCGACATCACCCGCTCTCGCCGAACGTCAGGCGCTCCGGCTGCGCCCCCTCGCCGACGAGGTGCAGAGCATCATCACGCTCAAACTCACCGACATCGCGCCCGACCGCACCCGAGAAGAACTCCACACGTCCGCCACACTGATCACGCAGATCGCCTCCGGGCTCATGCTCACGTCCGCCCTCCCCCGCCCCGACCAACCGCTCGCCCCGTCGATCCAGGACCTCGCCTGGGTCTGGCCCCGACTGCTCTAGGCCCGACGCGCCACTTCTGGCCCCGCTGACCAACGAAGGAATGAGCACTAGCCGACCACGTCGAATCCGTCTGCCGAAAGCGGGTTCTGGTGATCCGTTCCGGCAGCCCATCACAAGCCTGACAGCGCACACCGCCGGAAACGATCGTTTCCGGCGGGGTCGATGACCCTGCCGAAAATCACAGGTCCGACACCTCTCGTGAGCATCAGACACGTTTCGTGAGTCGTTCCGCCAACTACGCGAGAATCCGCCACCTTTCGTGAGAAGGGACATCTGTCCGATCTCACGAAACTTGTCGGTTGGTGAGACGGAGCACCCCCGGAAAGACGGGTGAGTGGTGCGCTGCGGAAACTGCCGGTTGTCTCACGAAACTTGTCGGAAATCGCGGCCGCTTTCACATTGCCTAAAGGGTCGGGCGGGCCGTTTCGGCGCAACAGGTTCGGGCAGGGGTTTTCGGCAGGTGCGCGACCGGCGTGTCGCACAATCGGCCGGCGACCTCGGTACGTCGGCCGGAAACGATCGTTTTCGGTGATAGCCCTCCACCACAAATGGGTCACGACATCAGCAGAGAATCGAGGATGATTGAGTCGTGGAGATTGAGCTGCTGCATATCGCTGATTGCCCTAGCTGGGTTGAGGCCAGTCGTCGTGTTGCCGAGGCGCTTAGCGAAACAGGCCACGACGGATTGAGCCTGCGTTATCGACTCATCCGAACAGAGGAAGACGCCGCCGGGGTTCAATTTGCGGGCTCCCCGACGATCACGGTGGACGGAAACGATCTCTTCCCGGGGTCGGATCGTAGTAGTGAGTTGGCTTGCCGCATCTACAGCACACCTGCTGGGTTGGCCGGGATGCCAACGGTTGAACAGATCCGAGAGGCAATGAGGGCCTATGGAGACTGAGCTCGATGTCGCCTGCACGTGCTGCGGCCGGCATCTACCACGAAGGAAGCTGCACGCCCTCGGAGACGACGGTGCGTTCATCTGTCGACGATGCGGTTTGTGGGTCGCGCTTCGCTTACGACGTGACCGCCCGCCTACGTAGTCCCCACACTCAGAAGCCGCACGCACGGGCGAGCTACACCACGGCGATTGTCCGGACTTCGCGCTCCCATGCCTGTGTTGCGACCTGCACGGCATCCCAGGGGGAGCCGAGCGGGGGCGTGTAGGAGAGGTCGAGGTCGCTCATTGCGGCGATCGTCATGCTGTGGTGCAGCGCTGCCGCGTAGGTGTCGATGCGCTTGGAAATTTCCGCACCGCGGGTGCCGACGAGCTGCGCGCCGAGCAATAGCGCCGATGTAGAGGGCGAGTTGATGGGTTGTCCCCGCTTCTCAAAGCGGTTTCACTTTGTGGCCTCATCGCCGGCGCGGATCATGAGGAGCGCTCCGGTGACCGCTGCGGCGAAGATCACGATGTCGGCGATGTTCCCGATGAACCAATTTCCGTAGGCGAGAAAGTCCACGACGTGTCCGCGGGCGAATCCCGGATCGCGGAAAAGGCGGTCGCCTGCGTGTGAGGCGGCAGCTCCTCCGAGCGCGCCGATGACGATTGCCCATCCCAGGCGTTGTACTCGGAACGCGAACACGATTGCTGTGACGGTGGCGGCGACGGCTAGCAGCGCGAACACCCAGGTGAAGCCTTCCCCGAAGGAGAATGCCGCTCCGGGGTTGTAGGCGAGCTGCAAACCCAACAGGTCACCGATTAGGGGGACGCGCTCACGCTCAGTGAGGGCCGCTTCAGCCCACACCTTCGTTCCCTGATCAATCAACACGACAATCACGGCGATCAGGAGCGCTCCACCAGTGAGCTGCCACCGCCGCGCCGACGACCGCTCGCGCACAGCGGGCGGGTGAGCTTCTGTTTCGGAAGGGATCATGCGAGGACCTCGATCAGACGGACGATGACCCCGGATTCGATCAGGATGAACAGGCCCAGACCGATGAAAACTGCCGGTACAAGCCAGTGCTCGACGCGCTCCAACCCCTCGGTGACTGCCTTGTTAGTGCCGATGAGCCGGCCCGCCGCGCACCAGACGGCAACGAGGATGAGGAACACGACGATCATGATCGCGACGTCGCCGGGCGTGCTGGTGCGGAAGATCGGCGTGTAGAGGGAGATGTTGTCCGCCCCGTTGGCGATCGTGATACCAGCGACGCCCCACAGTCCGACCGCGGTGATCTTGGAGTCGTCGTCATCGTCATCGCCGTTGCGGCGCAGGCCGCGAATGAGCGTCCAGATGCCGATGCCGAGCGGGATCAGGCCAAGGAAGCCGACCCATTCGTCCGGGACGATGGTGAGGCCGAGCGCGGCGATCACGCTGATGACGACGAGGGTGATGAACCCGAGGTACTGGCCTGCGACGATCTGCCACGGCCGGGGTTTCCCTCGGCTGGAGGCGAGGAAAAGCACGGTGAGCACGACGATGTCGTCGATGTTGGTTGCCGCGAACAGGCCGATCGCTGATCCAATGGTGGCGAGCATCAGCGTCCCAGTCGTGGCGTGCGGGTGCGGGCGGCCCGCAGGCCGTTGAGGATCACGATGACCTCGGCGACCTCGTGGACCAGGACGACAGCCGCGAGCCCCAGGACGCCGAAGAGCGCGAGCGGGAGCAGGGCGGTGATGATCAGCAGCGACAGGATGATGTTCTGGTTGATGATCCGTCGACCGCGCCGGGCGTGATCGAACGCCCGCGGGATGAGGCGTAGATCATGGCCGGTGAAGGCCACGTCCGCGGATTCGATCGCTGCGTCGGAGCCGGTCGCGCCCATCGCGATGCCGACGTCTGCGCCCGCGAGGGCGGGGGCATCGTTGATGCCATCGCCGATCATCGCGACCGGTCCCGCCTTCGACAGTTCCCCGATCGCGGTCGCCTTGTCCTCCGGGCGCAGCTCCGCGCGCACATCGCTGATCCCGGCCTGCGCAGCCAGGGCACGAGCGGTCCGGGCGTTGTCGCCGGTGAGCATCGTCACCCCGACGCCCTGGCCGGTGAGTGTCCGGACTACCTGGGGGACTTCAGGGCGCAGCTCGTCGCGGACGCCGATCGCGGCGACCGGTGACCCGTCTCGGTGCACGATGACGACGGTCATGCCCTGCTCTTCCAGCGTTGCGACCCGCTCAACGAGGTCGCCGGCGTCCAGCCAGCGGGGACTGCCGACGGTGATTCTCGATCCGTCGACGGTGCCGTCAATACCGTGGCCGGCCTGCTCGGTCACATCTGCAGCTGCCGGTGTCCCCGGAGCTGCGGCGGTGATCGCTGAGGCAAGAGGATGTGTGCTGTGCTGCTCCAGCGCAGCCGCCCACGCCAACGCCTGGACCTCGGTTACACCGTTCGCGGTGAGTACGGCGGTGACCACGGGTTCGTTGCGGGTAAGGGTTCCGGTCTTGTCGACGGCGACGTGCCGGACCGTACCGAAGCGCTCGAAAACGGCGCCGGACTTGATGATCACACCGAACTTGCTCGCGGCGCCGATCGCAGCGACGACCGTCAGCGGGACCGAGATCGCCAGCGCACACGGAGACGCCGCGACCAGCACGACGAGCGCGCGGGTGATCCACACCTCCGGGTCACCCAGCAGCGAACCGATGATCGCGACGAGCGCCGCGAGGATCAGAACGCCGGGCACCAGTGGGCGGGCGATCCTGTCCGCGAGACGGGCACGCTCGCCCTTGTCGGTCTGCGCTTTCTCGACCAGCTCCACGATCGTCGTGAGCGAGTTATCGGTGCCCGCAGCCGTCGCCTCAACCTCCAGCGCGCCGGCACTGTTGATCGCACCGGCCGACACAACATCGCCAGGCTCGACCTCGACCGGGATCGACTCCCCGGTGATCGCCGATGTGTCCAGGCTGGAGCGCCCGGATCGGACGATCCCATCGGTCGCGATCCGCTCACCCGGGCGGACCACCATGACCTGGCCAACCGTCAACTCTCTCGCCGGTACCTGCGCGGAGACACCGCCCTGCAGCACCGTCGCTGTCTCCGGCACGAGCTTCAGCAGTGCCCTTAGCCCGCCGCGGGCGCGGTCCATCGCCTTGTCCTCGAGCGCCTCAGCGATCGAGTACAAGAACGCCAGAGCTGCAGCCTCCTCCACGTACCCGAGGATGACTGCGCCGATCGCGCTGATCGTCATCAGCAACCCGATGCCGAGCTTGCCCTTGAATAGTTTCCGGATCGCGCCCGGCGTGAACGTCGACGCGCCCAGCAGTAGTCCGACCCAGAACAGCACCAACGCCGGGATCTCTAAGCCGGACCACTCGAGGATCAGACCCCCCAGGAACGCGACACCCGAGAAGATCGGCACCATGATCCCGCGGTCTTTCCACCAGGGCCGCTCAGCCTCTTCGTGTTCCTCTCCCGCCGTGGCGGCAGGCTCATGCTCGCAACCACACGCCTCGCTCACGCGCCAGCCCCCGCTCCGCAGCAGCCCGCCACCGTGCACGCCGAGTCCACGCACGGGGCGTGCACGTCGACAGCCAGCGTCACGTCCACCAGTGCGACGAGGGCAGCAGCTAGGTGCGGGTCGGCGATTTCGTATCGGGTCTGACGGCCCTCCGGCTCGGCAACGACGATGCCGCAATCGCGCAGGCAGGTGAGGTGGTTCGACACGTTCGAGCGCGTCAGCTCCAGTTCGCGCGAGAGCACAGCGGGATAGCTCGGTCCGTCGAGCAACGTCATTAAGATCCGGGAACGGGTCGGATCAGCCATGGCCCGGCCGAGTCGGTTCATCACATCAAGACGGGAAGCAATGGTCAGCATGCACTGAACTATACAGTGACCGCTGACTGGTTATCAATTCGATCGAATGTTATGGCGTTCTGTTCGTCGCCGCGTCAACCAGTCGTGAGGTGCGCGATCCTGCTGTGGTGGACGACGCCGCATGCCGCCGGGCGCTCGATAGCGATCGTCCCGCGAAACTGCAGCCGGAGGCTGTCGTTCGGGAATAGGCCGGTGCCTGTTGAGTTACATACCCCCAGGGGGTATGTTGTGGGTATGAACGGTTACACCGACAACAAGGCGGATCTGCGCAAGCGATTGAGTCGGGTTGAGGGTCAGGTGCGAGGTATCTCGCGGATGGTCGATGAGGACAAGTACTGCATCGACATCCTGACGCAGGTCGCTGCGGCCACGAAGGCGCTCGAAACGGTGGCCTTGTCGCTCCTGGGTGACCATCTGAGCCATTGCGTCGCTCAGGCAAGCGCTGAGGGTGGCGAGGTTGCGGCGGAGAAGGTCCGCGAAGCTAACGACGCCATCGCTCGCCTGGTCCGTTCATAACCACACGTCTAACGATCTGGAGAAATTCACTATGACTGACCGCATCGAACTCGGACTGAAGGACGCAAACGCTGGTTGCGCATGCTGCGCAGCCCCATCGAACATCGAGGCATCCGCTCCTGTGGCGGCCCCGGTCTCGGAAGAGGTACTGGTCACGGGAATGACGTGCTCGCACTGTGTGTCGAGCGTCAGTGAGGAACTGAGCGCGCTTGACGGTGTCGCGTTCGTCGCTGTCGACCTGAACGCCGGCGGCTCGTCCCGCGTGACGATCCACAGCGCAGCCCCTGTCGATCCCGCTGCCGTGAGGGCTGCGGTCGAAGAGGCCGGTTACAGCCTCGCGACCAGCCAGGCCTGATTCACTTATCCGTCCGCACCCGGCTCGACCCCGGGCGCATCGAACAAGGAGTTCTGATGAGCCAGCACGACGAGCACACCCATCACATCGCACACGAGAATCCCGGCACCGCGCCGACGGCGCAGCATGACCACGCGGCGATGAGCCACGACCACGGCGCTCCTCAAGGTCACGCGGGCCACGGCGGTCACGCGGGCCACGGCGATCACGTGGGCCAGTTCCGGCGGTTGTTCTGGATCATGCTGGTCCTTGCGGTCCCGGTTGTCGGGTTCTCGGGGATGTTCTCGATGCTGCTCGGGTACCCGTTGCCGGAAGCCGCCTGGGTTGGGTGGGTGTCCCCGGTTCTCGGGACGGTCATGTACATCTGGGGTGGGGCCCCGTTCCTCACCGGCGCGGTGAGTGAACTTCGTGCCCGCAAGCCCGGAATGATGCTCCTGATCGCCCTCGCGATCACGGTCGCGTTCCTCGCATCCTGGGGCGCGAGCCTCGGCCTCCTCCATCATGAGCTGGACTTCTGGTGGGAGCTGGCGCTGCTGATCGTGATCATGCTGCTCGGCCACTGGATCGAGATGCGCTCCCTCGCACAGACCACCTCAGCACTGGATTCCCTCGCTGCACTGCTGCCCGACGAGGCGGAAAAGATCGAAGGCGACACGACCGTGACGGTCGCCCCGTCCGATCTGCTGGTGGGTGACGTGGTGGTGGTGCGCCCAGGCGGGCGGGTGCCCGCTGACGGGCGGATCGTGCAGGGCTCGGCCAGCATGGACGAGTCGATGATCACCGGCGAGTCCCGGCCCGTGCGCCGCAGCGACGGCGACCAGGTCATCGCCGGCACCGTCGCCACCGATTCCGGGGTGCGGGTCGAGATCACCGCGATCGGCGACGACACCGCTCTCGCGGGGATCCAAAAGCTGGTGACCGAAGCGCAGAATTCATCCTCGCGCGCGCAGCGGCTCGCAGACAAGGCCGCCGGGTGGCTGTTCTGGTTCGCGCTCGGCGCCGCCGCGATCACCGCCATCGTCTGGACGATCGTCGGCATGCCCGACGCCGCCGTGATCCGCACGATCACCGTGCTGGTGATCGCCTGCCCGCACGCGCTCGGTCTGGCGATCCCGCTCGTCGTGTCGATCGCCACCGAGCGTGCCGCTCGCGGAGGCGTGCTGATCAAGGACCGTCTCGCGCTGGAGAGCATGCGCACCGTCGACACCGTCCTGTTCGACAAGACCGGCACGCTCACCAAGGGCACCCCCGCCGTGACCGCGATCGACCCCGTCTCCGGGACCGACCCTGACCAGCTGCTGGCCTGGGCCGCGGCCGCGGAAGCAGACTCCGAACACCCCCTCGCCCGCGCGATCGTCAACGCGGCGAAAGAGAAGACCCTCACGGTCCCCTCGTCAGCCGATTTCGAATCGTCCCCGGCGGTCGGGGTCCGTGCACGTGTCGATGGGCGCGTGGTGCAGGTCGGTGGCCCGTACATGCTCGAGCAGGAACACGCCTCCGAGCTACCGGTCGCCGACGAGTGGCGCCGTGAGGGTGCGATCATCCTCCACGTGCTCGTCGACGGACAGGTCGCGGGTGCCCTGCGCTTGGCGGATGAGATCCGCTCGGAGTCGCGTCACGCCGTCGAGGCCCTCCACGAGCGTGGCGTGCAGGTGGTCATGATCACCGGTGACGCCGACGCGGTCGCAGCCTCCGTCGCGGGCGAGCTCGGCATCGACCGGTACTTCGCCGGGGTCCGACCCGAAGACAAGGCCTCGAAGGTGAAAGAGCTGCAAGGCGAAGGGCGCAAGGTCGCGATGGTCGGAGACGGTGTCAACGACGCCCCCGCGCTCGCGCAGGCCGACGTCGGCATCGCCATCGGCGCCGGGACGGATGTTGCGATCGCGTCCGCGGGCGTCATCCTCGCCAGCGACGACCCCCGGTCGGTGCTCTCGGTGATCGAACTGTCGCGGGCCAGCTACCGGAAGATGAAGCAGAACCTCTGGTGGGCCGCCGGCTACAACCTGCTCTCCGTCCCCCTCGCCGCCGGAGTGCTCGCCCCGATCGGGTTCGTGCTCCCGATGTCCGTGGGCGCGCTGCTGATGTCCCTGTCAACCATCGTCGTCGCGCTCAACGCGCAGCTGCTGCGCCGACTGGATCTGCGCCCGGACGCCGTGGCCGGTAAGTAGCGAGAAACAGTTAGGTCGACGGATGTAGGCTGGGGCGAACGGGAGGTGAGTATGTCGCTGATCAAGGTCTCACAACAGGTGCGCGGACCGCGCACGCTCACCCACACCGTCCTGGCCGTCCTCGCGATCGCCGTGGGCATTATCGCCGGCCTACTGGCGATGCACTCCTTCAACTCGCATGCGACGGCCGCCGGTCACCATGACACCGTCACCGTCAGCACTCAGGCCGAAGTATCCGCCCATCACCCCGACGCCTCCGCGACCGCCCTCGTGCCAGCCGCGCCGACACAGGAGGCGGGATGCGCGACGTGTGGGGCCGGAGATTCGATGACGTGGATGGCGTGCGTCCTCGCGCTCCTGGTGGCCACCATCCTTCTCAGGCGGATCGGGCTCGGCTGGCGGCACACCCTCTTGGTTGCGACCCGCGCGCCCGCGACAACACGCGGGCCCGCCCGCGCTCACGCCCTTCCCCCGCCTCCATCTCTCACGGTTCTCTGCATCAGTCGCACGTGATCACGCGCTAGCCCGCTCTGGCGGGCAACGCACCCTCGGGCACCGGCAGCCGCCGGGCCCCATCACTGACCCTTGGAGAACCCTCATGAAGATTCGACCCGCGGCGATCGCCGCACTCACCCTCACCGCACTGCTCGCCCTCGCCGGCTGCGCGGGAACCACCGGATCCGACAACGGCATGGAAGGCATGGACCACGGCGGCAGCTCGTCCGCGCCCGCAGAGACAGCAGATGCGAATGACGCCGACATCATGTTCGCCAGCATGATGAAGGAACACCACGCACAGGCCATCGAGATGTCCGACGTCCTCCTCAGCAAGGACGGCGTTGACGAGCGCGTCGTCTCTCTCGCCGAAGAAATCAAAGCCGCTCAGGAGCCCGAGATCCAGCAGATGGACCAGTGGCTCGAAGACTGGGGCGCGGAGATGGACAGCATGGAGGGCATGGATCACGGCAGCGGCATGATGTCCGAAGAGGACATGCAGGCCCTCGAAGATGCCGCCGGTCCCGATGCGGGGCGTCTGTTCCTCGAGCAGATGATCCAGCACCACGAGGGTGCCGTCGACATGGCGCAAGACGAAGTCGACAACGGTCAGAACAGCGACGCCGTCGCACTGGCCGAGACCATCATCGACACGCAAACGGAAGAGATCGCCACCATGAAGGAGATCCTCGCAACTCCGTGATCCACGGGTGGGGTGCGGGACTCCCGCACCCCACCCATAGATCTGTTTGCGGACACCATCATGCGAACCCTCAAGAACTTCACCCTGCCTACTTCCCGCCTGCGACGTCGCGGAGCACTCACGATCGCTACGACAATCGCGGCCAGCATCGTGCTCGCCGGGTGCACAGCACCTGCCGAGCCGACCACCGGACACGACCACGCCACCACCATCGAACACGTCCACGCGATCGTGCCTGACCCCTCAGGAGACGGCTACCTACTGGGCGCCCACGACGGGATCTACACGGCCACGCTTGACGGCGAAATTGGCGACCGCGTCCAGAACACCGACTTTGACGCGATGGGCCTCACCGCCATCGGGGATACCCTCATCGCGTCTGGACACCCCGGGCGAACGACTGCCCCCGAACTCGGTTCCCCCAACCTCGGAATCATCCGAAGCGACGACAGCGCCCGATCCTGGTCACCGGTCTCGCTCACCGGAGAGAAGGACTTCCACGCTCTCGCCGCCGGCCCGGACGAGAGCCTGTACGGGCTTGCGTCAGACTCCATCGAACTGCTCCGCAGCGACGACACCGGACAGACATGGTCGCCCGCCGGGGAAGTCGTCGCGGTCAACCTCGCCATCGACGCCGCAGGGCAACTGTTCGCCGCCACACCCGACGGGCTGCAAGTCAGCGCGGATGAGGGCGCCACGTTCACCACCGTGAACGATGCACCGCTGCTCTACCTCCTCGCCGCTTCACCCGATAGCAAGCGCCTCGTCGGTGTCGGCAACGGCGGACAGATCTGGGTCAGACCCGCATCAGGCGCGGAGTGGGTTCCCGCCGGCACAACCCACGGCTCCGCACAAGCGATCACCATCACGAACGGCGGCGACATCTTGGTCTTCGATCAGAGCGGACTCACTGCGCTGCCCCGCTAGGCCGCCCCGAACGGTCACAATCTTTCCCGGGTTCGGATCGCAGCAACGACTTGGGCTGAGGTAGCCGATCCTAGGGGTTACTTACACCAAAGTGCTCGTCCGAGTTTGGCGCTCCCATGCCTGCGTTGCGAGCTGCACGGCGTCCCATGGGGAGCCGAGCGGGGGCGTGCAGGAGAGGTCGAGGTCACTCATCGTTGCGACGGTCATGCCGTGGTGCAGAGCCGTGGCGTAGGTGTCGACGCGCTTGGAGATCTCCGCACCGCGGGTGCCGACGAGCTGCGCGCCGAGCAGCAGACCCCTTTTGTTCCCCTGTGCGCGTGCGGTCGGGTGGCGTTGTCCCTGTACTTGCTGCATGGCGGCCTCATCGCGCTCTGGAGTAACGCGTATGGCCGCTCTGCAGAGAACTTCTACTTGGGCTGGCTGGTGATCGTTCCGGGCATGATCGTGGTGGGTTGGCTGTGGTGGCGCTTCGCCGGAACTGGCCCAGTTGAATGGGCGATGGGCTGGCTCAGCGGACGTCCCAAGACTTCCTCGTTTCGCCGGTAGAACCAGCGCGTGGCTCACGAGTTCGCAAGGAATCTTGATTGGTGGGGCTGGTAGCATCCTGAGGTCATGGTCGTCTACGGTCGCACTCGCAACTGCGCCAGCCGCGCCGACGATTTCCTGATAACGAAGATCATTACAGCCCTCGGGCTGGCGCTTCTTCTCGTTGTCGGAGCATGGCCGGGCGGCCACCGTGACGCGACGGACGCGACTCCGTATCTGAGCACGACATCCTCGTCGTCACTAGGAACGCCTTCCGCCGGCCATGTCTCGGCGGGTTCGGGTGAAAGCGTTGCCGGCGCGACCGCCGAACAATTCGTGACCGGGGACACAGCAAACGACATCATGATCGGTGTTGCCGGGTGCCTCTTGGGTATCATCTGCTGCTTCTTGGTGCTCATCGTCACGCGGACCTTCCTCCGTCACGTCCCCTCTTCTCGCATTCGCGAACGTTTGCCGCGCGCACCATCACTGGCGGCCATGACGGGGCGCCTGTTCGCATTGCCTCCTTCTCTCACACAGCTTTCTCTGTCGCGGACCTGACCCTGGCGGCGCCATCTTTTCGATGGCGCTCCACTGGTCGTCCTCGTTCGTTGTGTGTGTTTGGAGTGTCTATGAAATCTTCCGTGAAAGCGGTACTTGTCACCGTGGCTTTTGCCGTGGTGTTGCTGGTCGTCGCGCTGGTCTTCGTCCTCATCAATCAGAATCAAGCTGCCGCACCCGAGACGGGGCCCGCTGATGGTCCACAGGTCGTCCGTGAGAACTCGCATGTCCTCGATGACGGAGGGGAAGGGGCGGTGACGGTTGTCGAGTTCCTCGATTTCGAGTGCGAGGCCTGCGGTGCTTTCTATCCCCTCGTCGAGGATCTCCGCGGCAAGTTCGATGGCGAGATCACTTACGTGATCCGCTACTTCCCGCTGCCGGGTCACCTCAACTCGAAGAACGCCGCGATCGCTGCCGAAGCCGCAGCGCAGCAGGGCCGCCTCGAAGACATGTATCACCGCCTGTTCGAGACGCAGCCTCAATGGGGTGAGGCTCAAGAGTCGCGGGCGGACCTGTTCCGGGGGTTTGCGGAGGAACTCGGATTGGACATGGCCGCGTTCGATGAGGCTGTCGCTGATCCTGCGACAGCAGAACGGGTTCAATTTGATCTAGACGAGGGTGAGCAGCTCGGTGTCAGCAGTACCCCCTCGTTCTTCATCGATGGGGAGCCTGTCGTACTGGAGACGTGGACCGATCTGGAGGACAGCATTGAAGCCGCGGTGAACGGTGCTGAATGATGGCGCATTCGCTATCGCACCGTCGCGTCATCATCGTTGGCGCCGGGCACTCCGGATTGGCGACAGCCGCCGCGCTCAGGTCCTCCGGGTTTGAGCCACAGAAAGACTTCGTGATCATCGATTCTGCAACCCCCGGTCAACGAAGCTGGGTCACACGGCGGCAGTCGATGAAACTACGCAGTGCGGCACGCCACAGTGTCGTCCGCGGGTTCCCTTTCCCGGGCGATGAAGACCGTCATCCGAGTGCGGATGAGATGTCCGACTACCTGTCTTCGGTGGAGAAAGCCATCGGTGTGAAAACCGTGTGGAGCACACGAGCTCTTGGAGTCAACCGGTTGGGCGACGGATCCACGCTGCATCTGTCGACCTCCGCCGGGGAAGTGCAAACCCGAAATGTGGTCTGCGCAACGGGGGCTGCCGCCGTGCCGCGCATACCGGGGTGGCGCCAGGAACTAGCAGTACCCGGTTTTGTGCTGCATTCCAGCCAGTACCTCTACCCCGCGCAGGTACCCCCCGGCCCCGTGTTGGTTGTTGGCGGCGGATACAGCGGAGTGGAGATTGCTGAGGAACTCGCGTCCTCCCACGACGTCACCCTCTCCACTCGAGCGGAACCCTCACGAGTATCAGAGCGGCCCATCTGGTCAAGGCTGCGGCGTAAGGGTCCGATGTCCGAGGCACGCCCCCGCGTAGCTTCGACAGACGTCACTCATGCCGCCGCCGTAACGGAGATTCGCGGAGACACCGTGATGTTCGCCGATGGGGCGTCCATGAAGCCGTATTCCGTGGTCCTTGCGACCGGATACAGGCCGGCAGACACATGGCTGCCCGATTCGGAGCCGCCCGGGCAGCCATTGCACGTCAGTGCACGCATCCCCGGACTGTTCACTGTTGGCATGCCGCGATACTCCCGCGCGGACGCTGACACCCTCGCTGGGGCGAGTCGCGATGCGGCGACCGTCGCCCGGCTCATCGTTGGACGGCCGTAAAGGAGCACCATGACAGAAACAGGGCACAGTCACGGTATTGGTGACGCCACTCCCCGCAATCGCCTGGTCATCGCGTTCGCGATCACCTCCTCGGTCTTCATCGTCGAAGTGATCGGCGCGATCATCACAGGTAGCCTCGCACTGCTCGTTGATGCTGCACACATGCTCACCGATGTCATCGGGTTGGCGATGGCCGTCACCGCTGCGCATCTGATGAACCGTCCCCCGACTCCCAAATACACCTTCGGTCTTCAACGCACGGAGGTGCTCGGTGCGCTCGCTCAAGCAGCTCTGCTGCTCGGAGTGGGCATCTTCGCGCTCGTGGAAGGCGTACGGCGGCTGTTCGAGCCCCCTGAGATCGCTTCGGGGAGTCTGCTGTTCTTCGGCATCGTCGGTCTCGTCGCCAACATCGCCTCCATGCTCGTGTTGTTCAGCGGCCGCGGACGCAATCTCAACATGCGCGCCGCGTTCCTCGAGGTCGTCAACGATGCCCTCGGTTCCGTTGGCGTCATCGCCAGCGCCATCCTCATCGCCGTTTTCGGTTGGTATCAGGCAGACGCCCTCGCGGGTGTCTTGATCGCGCTGCTCATCATCCCCCGCACCCTCATCCTGTTACGAGCATCCGGTCGGGTGCTGTTGGAGTCCACACCCGCCGGCCTCGACCTCGAGGATGTCCGCCGCCACATCCTCGCCCTTCCGCACGTGGTCGCTGTGCACGACCTCCACGCGACCCAGGTCTCGACCGACCTCCCCACGCTCACCGCCCATGTTGTGGTCGATGACACCGTCACGATGGAAGCTTCCGCCGCATTGCTGACATCACTTCAGCAATGCGTCAGCGAACATTTCGCCGTGAGCATCGAACACTCCACGTTTCAGATCGAACCCGAATCCCACCCCGGAGAGCACGACACCCATGCATAAACGCCTCTCGGCACGCACCACTGCCGTCCTCACCACCCTGTTGTTGTCGGCATCCGTCGTATTTGGGACTGCATCTCCGGCCGCCGCTCATGACGACTTCGTTTCGTCGTACCCCACCGCCGATTCGACCATCAACGGCTCTCCCGACGAGATCTCTCTGATGTTCACCGGGACCCTCACCGGTGGTGACGACGCAACGGTCGTTGAGGTTGTCGATGAAAGCGGAGCAAACGTCGCCGTCGACCCGCCAACGGTGAGCGGTGACTCGATCACTCAACACCTCTCCCCCGACGCCGCAACTGGCATCTTCACCGTCCGCTGGAAAACCGTCTCTGCCGACGGACACCCGATCGCCGGGGAGTATGTGTATACCGTCACGCCCGCGATGGACACGGAACCCAGCACTCCGACCACAAGCCCCACCCCTGAAACCTCCCCAGAAAGCACGGAGGAGCCGGAAGCGGCTCGACCCGCGCAAACATACGGTGGCACGGCATCCGGCGGCGGTGCTTTCGAACTGCTGCCCTTGTTCTTCCTCTCGGGTCTGGCACTGATTCTGGGGATCGGCGTTGTGGGCGTGGTTATGGCTGGGCGCCAGCGTCACCGGCGCGACCGCGCCCAGGCCGCCAAGGATGCCGCAGCTACGGAGAAAGACGCCGATGCGTGATCGAGTCCGCCGGTTGGCCGTGGTGCTCATCGTCGCCGCCATCGTCATCCTGATCGATCAAGGCACCAAGACTCTTGCCCTGAATACGTTGCGGCAAGATGCGCGTATACCGCTGATCGGTGACTGGCTCGGTCTTCAACTGGCCTTCAACCCCGGGGCGATCTTCTCGCTCGGGGAAGGCTCCACGTGGGTCATCACCGTCATCGGGGTCGCTGTCACCGCGGTCCTGATCGGTGCCGCCACCCGAGCCCGGGACGTGTGGTCGGCGGTTGGTTTCGGTTTCATCGTGGGCGGTGCGATCGGAAACCTCATCGACCGTTTATTCTCGCCGCCCGCGTTCGGGATCGGGCACGTCACCGACTTCCTCGCCTACGGGAACCTGTTCATCGGCAACCTTGCCGACGTCGCTCTCGGCATCGGTGCCGTATTCCTCATCGTCGCGGGTCTGCGCACAAGCCGTCGCCGGCCAGACCCCGCGTCCCGCCCCGATCCCGTCGACCCTGTACCCGCCGAAGAAACGGTTCACCCATGAGTCCCAAAGAACGCGTCCCCTCCACGTACCAGCGGAACGCCCTGGCCCCCAGCCTCGTCGCCGCCGCGATCCTGTTCCTTGCCCCGGCGCTCTTCCAGGCGAACTGGGCACCCCTCGTCCTCTTCATCGCCTCAATTTTCGGGCTGATCGTCGCGTGGTTTGCGCTGCAGGCGCGTCACTGGTGGTGGATCCCGGTCTTCCTCGCGATCGCCGTGCTCTGGAATCCGGTAATGCCATTCCCCTTCTCCGGTGTCGTGTGGACTACAGCACAGCCCATCGCGGCCGTGGTGTTCCTGGCAGCGGGTGCGACGATCAAGGTGATCCGGAAGTGAGCGGCATGAGCTTCGTGTCACGACCATGCGTGTGAGCGGCGAGATCCCCAGCAGTCCCCCGTCTCTGCAGACGTTCCTCGCACCAGCCGACATCCCGCTTCCGGTGCTACCCATCGTCGCGGGGATTCTCGCTGCGCTGTATCTCGTCGGAGCGATCCGATTGTGGACGCACGGGCGTCGTTGGCCTGTGTGGCGGACGGTCAGCTTTCTGCTCGGGTGCATTCTCCTCGCGGCGGTCACCGGTCTGGGCGTTGAAACGTATGGCCAGGCGCTGGTGTCCGTTTTCATGTTCCAGCAGCTCACTCTGATGATGATGGTGCCGCCGCTGCTGGTCCTCGGCTCACCCGGAACCCTTCTTCTGCGAGCAACACCGCATCACGGAGCGGGACGGGTAGTCCTGAAAACAGCGCACGGCGCTCTTCGAAACCCCGCCGCGAAGTGGGTGCTCAGTCCGTGGGCCACTGTCCCGCTCTACCTGTTCGCGTTCTACGGCATCTACCTTGCGGGTGCTGCCGATGCCATCCTCGCTCTCGCCGGGGGTCACGTCGCGCTCGAGGTCGGATTCCTCCTCGCCGGCATGCTGTTCACCATCCCCATCTTGTCCTCCGATCCTCTGCCGATCAGGTTGGGCCATGGTGCGCGCGCACTGGACGTGTTTGCTGAAGCCGCACTGCACGCGTTCTTCGGGGTGTTCCTCATGATGGCCAGCACGATCCTGGTCGGCTCATTCGTCGCCCCCACCAAAGCACTGGGCATCGATCCCCTCGCCGATCAGCAGCTAGCCGGCGCTCTGGCATGGTCCTACGGTGAAGCCCCGACCGTGCTGATGTTGATCTACGTGATGCATCGCTGGTTCCGCAGCGACACCGCCCGGGCTGCCGCGGCCGACCGGTACGCCGACGTGCACGGGAACACCGACCTCGACATGTACAACGCCTACCTCAAAAAACTGAGCTCTCATGACCGTGACCGCTGACCCATTGGTGAGACACGCCCTCTCCGTTCGACCACGGCGCGGGAACCCCCGAGCGCACGATGCGCGCCTACCAGCTGGGGTGCCGTTTCCCGTAGCGATCGTCGCGTCCGCCATCGCAGGAGGCATGCTGGATCTCGCCTACCCCGCAAACGGGTGGTGGCCCGCAACGTTCGTGAGCGTAACCATCGGGCTGTGGACGCTCCGCGGACGCTCTCTACCCGGGGCGTTCCTGATCTCCCTCGTCTACGGCGCGACCTTCTACTTCACCCACCTGGTATGGGTGACCCGGTTTCTGGGACCCATCCCATGGGTCGCGCTGGCTGGCTTGGAATCCCTGCTGTTCGGTGCCGGCGGTGCGCTGATCGCACTCGCCTATCGGGTCACCACCACCCGCGCGGGATACGCGTATCGTGCGATCACTCCCATGCTCGTCGCCGGGGTATGGATGCTGCGAGAAACACTGATGGGGAGTACGCCGTACACCGGGTTCCCATGGGCGCGCGTCGGTTTCAGCCTCGCCGAGAGCCCGCTCGCGGAAGCCGCTTCATGGGTGGGAACCACGGGGCTGTCCTTCCTGACCGTTCTCGTCTGCGCGAGCGTCGTGGAAGCCCTCATCCTCCGCCGATGGGAGCCAGCAGCAACGGCCGTGGTCATCGTCGTTGC
This sequence comes from Microbacterium aurugineum, assembly GCF_023101205.1. Lineage (NCBI taxonomy): Bacteria > Bacillati > Actinomycetota > Actinomycetes > Micrococcales > Microbacteriaceae > Microbacterium > Microbacterium aurugineum. Next base: position 2,841,278 of record NZ_CP078078.1, read on the forward strand.
CGCGATAGCCATCCCTCTGTTCCCCACCGAGCAAGCGGGAATGATGCGCGTCGGATGGGTACAGGGCAACGGACCCAGCGGCTACTTCGACACCAGGACACCAGGCGACATCCTGCGCGCACAGGAAGAAGCGACATCTCCTCTCCTGGGGCGTGAAATGGACCTTCTCGTCTGGCCAGAAGGGGCCGTCGACGCCGATCCCCTGCGCGATGCCGCCGTCGCAGACCGCCTTGATCGACTCGTGCAGAGTGCCGGCACTCCGGCACTGGTGAATGCGGCAACCACCCGCGGAGCCGACACGTTCAACACCTCCATGCTGTGGACCAGCGCCGGGCCGCAGCAGCTCCACGACAAGGTCAACCCCGTCCCTTTCGGCGAATACGTCCCGGACCGTTGGTTCTACGAAGCCATCGCCCCCGACCTCATCGGATTGATACAACGCGAGTACACGCCCGGCTCCAACACACCCCTCATGAACGTTGACGATGTGCCCATCGGTCTGGCGATCTGTTTCGACGTCATCTACGACGACGTCATCCACCAAAGCGCTGCCTCTGGCGCGCAAATGTTCGTGTTTCAAACCAACAACGCGGACTTCAGAGGCACCGACGAGAACCTCCAACAGCTGGCCATCGCCCGCATGCGCGCGCTCGAAACAGGGAGAACTGCGGTGAACGTCTCCACCACCGGGACCAGTCAAGTCATCGGCCGCGATGGAAAGGTGCTGGCGCAGGTTGCGGTGGACACGACCGCGGCGAAGATCACCGAGGTCCCCCTCCGCACCGGCACGACTCTCGCTGTCGTGCTGATGCCGTGGCTCGACTGGATGCTCAGTATCGGAACGGTACTAGCGCTGCTCGTCATGTCGATCCGACCGCGACGGACTCGTGCTGACTCCCAGGAAGACGGATGGATGACGTTGTGAAGCTCAAGATTCTGACCTCTGTCGCGGCGCTGTGCGCACTGCTTGTGCTCACCAGCTGCGCACCCACCATCCACCTCGAGCCCGCAGCAAACGCGAAGGACCCGCTGTGCGCAGAGGTCACCGTGCGACTACCGGACTCGATTGGCGACCAGGCTCGCGTGTGGACGGACGCTCAGGCCACCGCAGCATGGGGTACCCCCAGCAGCGTGCTCCTCACCTGCGGGTTGGAGCCCCCGGCCCCCACCACCCTGCAATGTGTCAGCTTGGGGGGCGTCGATTGGATCGTCGACGAGGAGGAGACCCCGAATCTGCGGCTCACAACCTACGGCCGGGAGCCGGCTGCCCAGGTGTACGTAGACACGACCACCCTGTCGGCGGACGCGGTTCTCGAATCTCTTGCCGGGGCGATCCAGCAGCTCACCAAGACCGGTGAATGCACGGCGCCTGTGACGGAAGACCCGGACGCTCCTGGCACTGGGACGGGAGATACCACTCCATGAATCCCGTCGTTCTCCGGATCGTTGGACCAACGATTCTCGTTGTCGCCGCACTCATTTCTGTGGTGGTCGGGCTCGCAATCGGTGGAGGAGCTGCACCGAGACTCACCAGTGACCCTGGAGCGCTCGTGCGATGGGGACTCCCGGCCGCGAAGCTGTTCGTCAATCTCTCCGGTGCGGCGATGCTCGGGCCCCTGGTGCTGGCGGTGTTCGCTCTCCCCTCAGGGGGGAAACCCTTCATCGTCGCGCTAAATATTGCCTCTGCCGGCGCCGCGACCCTCACCATCACAAGCGGGGTGGTGGCTTTTCTCACCTTCCTGTCGTCATTCAATCCGCAAGTGAGCTTGGGCGCTGAGTTCGGTGCGCAGCTGGGCCGCTTCCTCCTCGACACGGAGCTGGGACGATCATGGCTTATCACCGCGATCCTCGCCTCGGTCGTGACAGTCCTCGCATTCGCTGTGCGCAGCTATGGTGCGGTGCTGTTCACGACCGTGCTTGCGGTCATCAGCCTGATACCCATGGCCACCCAGGGCCATTCGGGTGAGCTCGCCAACCACGATCCCGCGGTCATGTCCCTCGTCCTGCATGTCATTTCAGCAGCGATATGGCTCGGGGGTCTCATCCTGCTCGTCGTCGTGCGACCGATTAGCTCTCCGCACGAACTCGACAACGTGCTTCGCCGGTACTCGACGGTGGCGCTCATCGCGTTCATCGGTGTCGCCGTCTCGGGATACGCGCGGGCGCTCACTGCCCTCGGCCGGTGGGAGGATTTGGCCTCACCGTACGGCCTCATCCTCTGCACAAAGATCGGCGCTCTTCTGGTCATGGGCGTCCTGGGTGCCGCCTACCGCCGTCGACTCATCGCGAAAGCCAGCGAGGGCCGTGGCGCCTTCTGGATGATCGTGTGTGTCGAACTCGGTTTCATGGGTATCGCGAGCGGGGCCGCCGCAGCTCTCGCCCGCACCGCCGCCCCCGCCGATACGGTCACACTGCCGCAGAACACCGCCGCGGAGATCCTCACCGACGCACCTGTCCCGATCGCACTCACCCTGCAGAGATGGTTCACGGCGTGGAGCCCCGACCTCCTCTGGGTGCTCGTCGCGGGTTTCGGAATCGTCTTCTACCTCGTCGGCGTCCAACGCGCACGGCGCCGCGGGTATCCGTGGCCAGCCAGGCGGACGGTCAGCTGGATTGCGGGGATGGGGGTGCTTCTGTGGACGACCAGTGGCCCGCTCGCCGCCTACGACGACGCGCTCATCAGTATGCGATTCCTCTCCTTCGCTCTCCTCAGTCTCGCGATCCCCTTGCTCCTTGTCTTCGCGGCGCCCGTCACCCTCGCAGCCTTGGTCATCCATCCACGGGAGGATGGAAGCCGAGGACCGCGGGAATGGCTTCTCTGGGCCGCCCACAGCCCGCTGGCACGGTTTACTCTGCGCCCCGTCGTCGCGGCGGCTCTTTTCGCCACGTCGCTGTGGTTGTTCCACTACTCCGACCTGTTCCGCTGGTCGCTCTACGACCAGCTCGGAGCGGAATGGATGATCAGCCAGCTCCTCGTCACCGGGTGCCTCTTCGCACGATCGATCGCCCTAGATGCGTCCACGACCCCCGAGGGGCGGTGGCGTGTGGCCTCACTCACTGCGCTCACAGGCGTGGCAGCGTTCTTCGGCATCGCCACGATCACTCGCTCCGACCTCATCGTCGCGGAATGGTTTGGCGCCATGGGGCGGACATGGGGACCCACCCCCCTCCAGGACCAGGCCCTCGCCGGAGCCGCCACCTTGGTGATCGCGGGAATGCTCGCAATCCTCACCGGCTTCTCCGTCCTCCACACGAAACGCAACAACCGACCTACCGACAGCACCCCCGTGCCCGCCGTACGAAAGGACCCGCACCTGTGACCTCCACCCACCGCACCCGCTGGCTCGCCAGCACACTTCTAGCTCTCATCACACTGGGAATCTTGGCTACACCGGCCCCCGCAGCTCTCGCGCACGACAACCTCCTGGACACCGTGCCCGGGGCAGACGAAACCGTCACCCAACTTGACGACGTCGCTCTCACGTTCAGCGGGGAACTCATTGACTTCAGCCAGGCCAGCTTCGCCCAAGTGCAAGGACCCGACGGCCTCTTCTACGAATCCAGCTGCTCCACCATCGACCGCAACATCCTCACCACCCCGGTCGCACTCGGAGAACCGGGCGTCTACACCGTGCTGTGGAACGCCGTCTCCAGCGACGGTCACCCCATCTCCGAGAGCTTCACGTTCACGTACGCTCCCACCAGCAGCGAGCCAGGGCTGGGATGGGACAAACCAGCATGCGGGAACGAACAATCACGGATCCAACCGGCAAAGGCGTCGCCCTCCACCGCGCCAACCACCGAACCGCCAGCAGCGGACACCCCTGCCCCGGTGGTATCTGCAGGCGAGAACGAGGTGGCTTCAATCGCGATCCCGCTCATCATCGCCGTTGCTGTCATCGGTGCCGCGGTGATCACCGCCACCGTTGTCGTACGGCAAGTGAAGAAGAAAAAACACAACCGGTCGAGCGCCGACGTCCACACGGACCCGAAAGAGTGAGCCTCGTGCCAGGACAGTCGAACTCAAGTTCGATGCGTCAAATATGGGCCACAGATCAGAGATCACGGGCGAGTCGGCGCGACTTCGGCCCCCACGAACGGACGATAGACCAGACAGCGGGCAACGCGAGCATGGCCAATCGGCGCGCCCATGGCAGCAGAATCCACGAAGCCGAACTCGAGGAGAGGGCACAGTGAACGAACGACGCGTCTCCGCGGCTGCTACGGAGGCGGCTGAAGAATGCGGGTGTGCACCCACGCCCGCCGAACGCGACTCATTCTGGAAGCTGAGTGTGACTCGACGTGGCGCTTTCGGACTCGGCGCCCTCGGCGTCGCTGCATTCGCTGCATTCGGTATCGGCTCCGGCGTCTCAGCGGCGTACGCTGCGTCCTACCCGAGCTGGGACGATGTCCAACGCGCCAAGAACAACGAAGCTGCCAAGGCCGCCGAGATCACCCGAATCGAAGGGCTGATCCAGTCCTTGACGCAGAAAGTCGCCGAGACCCAGGCTGCCGCCGATACAGCCTCCGACGAGTTCTACGCAGCACAACAGGAATACTTCGCTGCGATCACGGAAGCCGAGAGCCTGCAGGCGCAGGCCGACGAACAATCAGCGATGGCCGAAACCTCTGCGCGCAGGGCCGGTCAAGTTGCGGCACAGCTGTACCGCAACGGTGGAGACGACTCAGCACTGCAACTGTTCTTCTCCGGTTCCGCGGACAACGCCGATGAGCTCCTGTCCCGGCTGGGCACCATGGACAAGCTGCTCGAGTACAACCGGTCGGTCTACGATGACGCAATCTCGGCGCGCAACACCGCCCAATCGCTGACCGATCAGGCGAAGGTCGCCCGCGACGAACGAGACCGACTACAGCAGGTCGCGGAGCAGAAGATGATTGCCGCACAAGAAGCGGCCGACGCCGCGCAAGCCGCGCTCGACGAGCAAGCCGCGAACCTCGAGACGATGCAGGCGCAGCTCGCCGCGCTGAAAGACACCACCACGCAGACGGTCGCCGGCTACCAGGCGGGTGTAGCCGCGCGCGAGGCCGAAGAGCGCGCCCGTCGCGAACGCGAAGCCGCCGAAGCGGCAGCCAACGGAGGCGGCAACGGTGGCGGCGGAGGCTCCGCCGGGAGCGGCGGTTGGGTTCGGCCCCACGGGGGCGGCCGAAGTTCAAGCTACGGCCCGCGGACCCCCATCTGTGGTTCGCAGGGCTGCTCCTCGAGCTACCACTACGGCGCCGACCTGGCCAACGGCTGCGGAGCGGCGATCTACGCCGCCAACTCCGGAACCGTGGACTACGCCGCCGCCAACGGCAACTACGGCAATTACGTCCGCATCCAACACGGCGGGGGCGTCAGCACCGGGTACGCCCACATCAAACCCGGTGGCATCGCCGTTGGCCGGGGGCAGTGGGTCAATTCCGGCCAGGTCATCGCATACGCGGGTGACACCGGACGCTCCTTCGGGTGCCATCTGCATTTCGAGGTCTACATCAACGGTGGCTACACCAACCCCGTCCGGTTCATGGAAGATCGCGGCGTCTATATCTAAGGTTCCGACGCCGGATCACGAAGTGGCGCCGTCGACATGAGCAGTTGGGTAGAGAGGACTGCTCCAGTCGGCACTCGCGACGTCCCTGCTAGGGATCTCAGAGAGGAAGGATGACGCTGCCCATCACCGCCGTCAGCCGCGACATGATGTCGGTCCACAGCCCGGTCACCATCAGGATGCCGAGGACGATCAGCAGTATGCCGCCGCAAACGTTCAGCACCCGGATGTGACGTCGGAGAAACTCGACCGTCTTTGCCGCCCAACCGAACCCCAGTGCGACCAGCAGGAACGGGATGCCGAGGCCAAGCGAATACGCGAGACCAAGGAAGCCAGCCCGGACAGGGTCGCCGGCGTTGAACGAGAGCGCGATGATCGCGGCAAGCGTCGGCCCCATGCACGGCGCCCAGCCGATACCGAGTGCCACTCCGAGTAGCGGCGCCCCGACGACACCGGCCCGGGAGCCGACGTGGAAGCGGACCTCCCGCTGGGCGAAACTGAACAACCCGAGGAAGACGAGCCCCATCAGGATGACGACGACTCCGAGGATGCGCGTGACCAGGTCACCCCAGCGTAGGAAGAACACGCCGGCCGTCCCGCTCAGCGCAGTGATGAGAACAAAGACGACACTGAAGCCGAGGATGAACAGAAGCACGCCGACAACGAGCTGACGGCGCTCAGGCGCGACTGCGTTCGTCGCGTCACCCTTCGAGCGCGGCGCGACCGCTCCGCCGAGGAAGCCGAGGAAGCCGGGGACCAGCGGGAGCACGCAGGGCGACAGGAACGACACGAGGCCGGCGAGCATCGCGACGGGGACTGCGAGCCAGAGCGCACCGGACCCGATGATGGTGTCTGCGTTCACGGCGTCTCCGCTAGGGCGTCTTTGACGAGGGTCGAGAGGATCGAGGTGCCGTCGATGGGCCCGATGATGCGGGCGGCGACACGGCCCTGTCTGTCGAGCACGAGAGTGGTCGGTGTCGCCTGGATCGGCACAGCCTCGGAGAAAGCGAGTTTCGCCTCGGCCGTGTTCACGTCGATCAGGCTCGGGTAGGTGATGCCGAACTCGTCAGCAAAAGCCTGGGCAGTGTCCGCCTGGTCGCGGGTGTTGATGCCAATGAAAGCTACATCCTCGCCGCCGTATTCCTGCCAGACACTCTCGAGATCCTTCGCCTCGATGCGGCATGGCGCGCACCCGGCGTACCAGAAATTGACCACCGTCACCTTGCCGGCGTTGTCGGCACTGTCGAAATCATCACCAGTTTCCGTGATGCCGCTGAAGGCGACCGGTTCGCTCCGCTCGGCCACCGGGATCTCGACGATCGAGCCGTCAGCGGCCACATACCCGGTGTTCTCACCCTTGAGGAAGGAATCGCTGACCGGATCCGGCGCACACCCGCTCAGACCGATGGCGAACACGGCAGCGAGCATGACTCCGACCGCACCACGAACGGTACGAAAGCGTGGGTCTCGAGGCACATTCGCACTGTACGCAGATCCCCTATGCGTCCGCCGAACCACGCCACCGCACTGTCGAAATCGCTTGCCGCTTCCGACGCTTCTCCAGAGCTAGTTGATGTGTAGGCGACCTCGGCGTTGCTGACACAGGTGTCGATCCCGGAAGACCGTGTGACAACATCCGCGAGAATCCGCCACCTTTCATGAGAACAGCGACAGGTTTCGTGAGAAACGACAATTGTCCGATCTCACGACAGTTGTCATGACGCGAGACACGACTGCCGCAGAATTCCGCGTCGGTCACGTGCGGCTCACGAGGCGGTTCGTCTCAAGAGAGTTATCAGACTTTCAGCACGAGAGAGCGGTCGTATTCAGCTGCTGTTGCGAGGTTCGGGTCCCCCCTCACTACTATGAGCAAAAGTCCGTATCCACTTCCGTCGTAACGAGCAGATATTTCTCCGTCTGACCCCACCAGGCTCACCTCGGATCATCATGTGAGCGGTAGCGGTTCAGGATGATCGTGATCCCAGGGCTCTGGAGCTGAAGCCAGTGCTCGAATGAGCAGGTGGCGCGTACCGGCCTCCCCCGCGAGGCCATCCTCCAGTCGCCCGATCTTGTCGCGAACGAGGATCTCCAGTTCTCCAAGGACACTCGTCTTGGACTTGTATCGATATGAGGTGGCCTGCTCAATCTCCGCCACCCCGAGATGGTCGTAGAGGAATCCTCGTAACATCGGGTTGCTGAAATCAGCGCGAATCGCACCGGATACTGATTCCCAGAAGGCCGAAAGATCTGAAGCTTCCACGTTAGCGTCTGGCGCTTCCGTCTCGTCCGCGCGGTGCACCGTGATCAATGGGTTGGGACGGGCGATAGCAACCCAGGCAGATGGAAACGGTGCCGAGATGCTGAGTAACTTGGCCCGGTCTTCGGCTGCGAGGGCGAAACCTTCCTGGAGATCGGGGAGCAGTTCTATCATGCGAGTGAGATACGGCAAGTGATGTCCATCGACCATAAACTGCAATCGTCGCACGCTTACCTTGTTCTCGAATAGGTCAAGGAACAAGCTTGAGACCCCTTGAGCGTCAAGGTCGGTTGGGTCAATCAGCGTCAGGCGATCATGGTCGAGACGACAGTACGGCCGTTGCGCGAGCCATTGATGGATCTCCTCGTTGCCCTGCGCGCTCGTCAGTACAACTTCTCCCGAGAGAAGCCTTCCGATGGTTTCAACATGCACGTCATGCAACACCTCCGCTAGCGCCAGCGCCTCCTCAGTCGCCGTCAGTTCGCCGCTGACTTCGCTTAGGAGCGCCCCCCGAAGACTCTCTAGTGCCTCTGACGAAAGCAGATGCCCATGACCGTCGACCACCGAGTAACTGTCCACCGACCATCGAACAACCCATCTGTAGGCACCGCCATAGTAGGCAATGTCAAGGTCGATCGGCTCGGCCCTGAACTGCTGCTTCACATTCTCTCTTGCCACCGCCATAGGTGAGATCTCGGATGTGGAGAGCGCATGTTCGATGAGGTCGTCTCCGACTAGGAGCATTATGGAGTGTTCCTGAAGGGTCCGGTAACTGCCGTAGACGTTCCCATTGACTCCATTCAAAGCGATCATCACGCCGATCGTTTGCGGGGCACTGAGGCGCTCGATGAACACCTTTCCAAGAAATCGCTGCCACATCGGCATGTTGATCGGGGTCGCGTAGGCCTTCGCCTCACCGACCAACGGCGTTCGGTGCGTGGAATTTGCAACCTGCGTCGAAAGGTTCGCCACAATGTCGAGCTCGTTTCCCCCAGCACGAATCACATTAAGGCGGACGTCCTCGAAGCCCTGGCCGCGCAAGATCGTTCGCACGAGCGCCTCCAGCTGCGCACCCTTATCGTCAGCGTTGACCCCAAGAACAAGCATGTGCCTCCAATCAATCAGACGAGCGTCGTCAGCCCAGCGCTCGTCCCGAGTAAGCGTAGCGAGTGAGGCTCCCGCGGTGCGTATGGGTCCCCCCTTCCGCCCGAGAGCTCGATTGATTCTCGCTAAGACCTGGGTGCGGGTGCGGATCGGGACCACGAGTTCCCTCGAATTCCGCGATTCGCGCCGAGCGCGTGAAGATACCCTTCTCCCGAAACTGCCGGAGACCGACGCGGGCGCGCGATGCTGAAACTGTTCTGCCTGGAGGTCCCTGCGAGTCCGCAGCAACGACCAGTCAAGCTGGTAATCATTTCAGCGCTCTTCGTAGAGCCTTGTCTTCTGCGATCGGCAGAGTAGCGCTACGAGGCTCTGAAAGACTCGACGCCATGGGGAGCCACGAAGCCCAAGCGCCCGCACATCTTCACCGAGAAGTATCTGGCCGCACGGGCTATCGCGAAGAAGGTCTCGACGTCCTCGATGATCAGAAAAGCACCGGATTGAGCGAAGGAGCGTCGTCGTCCAAACCGGGCGAGGTCAACGTGTGCGCGCGCTCCGAGACTCACTCATTGTTGTACTCCTCTTCGAACAGCTCGGCGACGTCCTCCAGGGATCCTTCTGCCTCAAACGAAAGATCGACTTCGGCCCGCTCAAGAAGATCTGCTTCGCCAAGGATAAGGTGACAGGATTCGCAGGCTAGTTCCTCCGTAGCAATGACTAGGGTGACGTGCGGATCTGGGTCATCGTAGGACGCTCGCACGAGCTCGCGATCCAGGATCTCTTCGCCTCCGATATCAGCCCCATTACCGCAAGCAGGGCATTCATGCGAAGAGCGATAACTCCAGCCACTGGCGGTGTTCTCGAATCGATCCCAGTCGATCTGCATACGTCCCGCCATACTGTTCGACAGGTGCAGACGAAGACGCAGTTGCGCGTTCTCGATCAGGGACTTCAGCCGTCGATCCCGATTGGCTCTGTTCGTCTCCAAATGCTCCTCGACCACAACGGCGCGCGCCGCCCCGACGTAGTCCTCCACGACCTTGTCACAGTGAGCAATGAGTACGTGAGCGAGGGCCCAGAACCGTGGCCACCAGTCTGCCGGAGGAATGACGTCGAAGCCAATATCCGCCGAATGGATGTATGCATTCCTGCCGAGCGAGAGCACTTTCGCCTCCGGGACGTTGAACTGCTTGAACGCTCGACCACAGCGCGCCCACACCGCTTTCGCCTGAATCGTGACGAAGCTATCGGCACCTTCGACCGCACCACTCGCGACGAGCAGGCTAGTGCCGTCGTCCGTTGGGAGTGCGATCAGTAAGGGACTGACTCGAGAGAGCGCGCTCTTGCCCAGCAGCTCGAGCGCACAACATGCCCAGAAGGCTGCTTCCTCAAACTCGACAGCGGTGTCCATGGCACGGTTGATGAAGAGCCTGCTCTTGAGCCACAGCCCTTCGCTGTCATATGGCATCAATCGCGTCATGGCCGGCTCCACTGGAAGGTGCGTCGTTCTAACACACGCTCAGCGTCTCCCGCGGAGACCTCGCCCCGGGCGTGTAGGCAATGCCGGTTGTCGATGAGAAGGATCGTGTCCGCTTCATCCCAATGATGCGCCACCGGCTTGAGACTCGAGAAATGCTCCGCTGCCTGCCGCGCGTACCCGTCTGCGGGGCTCATGCACGTTGGATCGAAGCGAACGGTCGCCCCCTCGGCGGCAGCCGCGAGGAAAGAGTTTCTCCCGTTGCGGACGGTGAACAAGCCGAACTGGGCGAACTCGGGATGCCAGGGCGTCCCGTTCTTTGTTGTCGCTGACCACACGTACGTCGGTGTGTTGTTGGGCTCCGCGGAATAGAGAGCGATGACGTCGGGTGGTTCCCTGAGATGTGCGCCGTCGGTGTGCAGGGGTTGTGCGCCGAAGCCGACTTGAGCACTCATCGTGAGACGCGGCGCATCACTCTTCGAAACGGGCTTTAAGGTCTGCCGCGTCGCGCCACGTTGCGTTGCCGCCCTCGAGTAACCATTGATGATCAACGCAGTCGTAAGTTCGATCGGTTTCCCTGTCACCGTGGTCCACCCGTTCCATCGAAGCTCGTTCAGGGCGTTGTCGATATCCACGTTGGTGACGATACCGCGACCCTAGGACAACGACGCGTATACACGGTGGTGCCCATCAACGCCGAACGCCGAGAAGCCCGCCTGCTCCGCTGACGTCAGTAGGTTTCGGACGAACCGCTGCTGGCGATCAGCTCGACCTGCAGTGAATCGAGGTAGCGGAAGCTCTGTGGGGGCCCAAATCCCAGCAGAGCTCGGAGCGAAGCGAGGGAGACTGGCCGCTCCCACGCTCTCGGGTGCTCAACTTCGAGAAGGGTGGAGGCGTCAGCGCCTTCGAGGTATTCACCGAGGGCCTCTTCTGCGATATCGATCGCGTCCGAGTGCAGCTCCCAGACACGGTCTGGTGGCAGTTTGCTTGCCTGCTTGAGGCGCACCGTGCCCACGATCGCACGCTCCGGCGAGCTCGAGTAAAGCACGATGGTTGTGCCGGCGGGGAGGTCGGGGAACTTGCGTCTGACTTCGACCGTCTTGCGTCCTTCGAGGATTGACCTCGCGTACCGCGGCTTTATCGACAGGAACAGAGCGCGGGTCATCGTCCCTCCCATCCAGCCTGAGTTCGAATGACGTCATCGAAGAGCCCGGGTGTTCCAGTGCGTGTCGTGATGAGTGAGGTGGTGACACCGTGCTTGCGTAGTAGCGCATCGAGTGATTTTCGCCCCAGCGGCGCGTCAAGCACGTGTGTGTCCTCGAATCTCAGCACCAGCACCTTCCCGTCTTTTGCGTGCCCTTGGATCTCCCCGCCCCGGAGGACCCCCAGGGTTCGGTACCGGTCAACTGCGTCCTGCACATGCATCACTTCGGCGTCGACCACACGAGAGTGTGCGACGACGGCGCGAACTGCGCGGTGTTCAGGGGCAGTCGGGTCCTTGGTGACATACCACAGCACCCGGGTTGGGATCTCCCAGTGTTTCATCTTTGGCGCCGCGAAGTACACGAACTCGCGAGCGAGCCCAAGGGCGGGTCGATCACGGACCTGGATAAGAGTGTCGTTGAAGCCAAGGAGTTCGCGGGCATAGCGCGGCTGGATCGGCACGACCCTCACGGGGACATCCGTCCCAAGCAGGAGTTGCGGCCAGTGCCGTCGCTCATACTCCGTCACTTCCGCCGGGGTGGTAAGGGAGGCGGTCTGTGACGGATCCGGGTGGCGTGCAAGCCGGGCGGTAGGTGGCTCGGATTGGAAGCCGTCGGTGACAAGTGCGGCTCGCAACACCGGGTTCAGAGCCCCTTCCACGATCGACACGGCGCCCGCGGCTCGCTCCAACGCCAGGGCACGGAGGTACCTAGTCAGTTGGAAGGCGATAGTTCCGCCGAGCGAACCTCGCGCGACCCGCATCACCGAAACGCGGAGCGTATCGTCGGTAGATTCCGTTCCGAGAAGAGCCCAACGCCGCCCGCGATCATCGAGGAGAACCTCAAGGCGCGCCGTGGCCGGTCTCGCAAGCACCGCACGAAGCTGCTTCCGGAACACTGTCCCCTTCTCGCCGTTGCGGATGTCGACAAACTCGTCTTCTAGATCCGCGGTGACTTGATCTACGGGCTGCCAGCGCAGGCCGGCCGATTCCAACTGCCCAGAGCGGAACTCAGTCGGCGCGGACGGGGGGATAAACGCACGAAGCAAATCCACTGGACGGAGCACGTCGATGGCGTACTGTTCTCGCGCCCACTCCGCCGTGGCTGCGAGAAAGCTCTCGTCCCGTGTAACAAAGTAGTCGGCACCAGCAAGCACGGCGTCCGCGAGGTGTTTAGCGTCATTTCGGAGGCTGGAGTCTCGCTGTATCGCCGCGGTAGACATGCGCGCGACGAACTCTGCTGCGAGCGGCCTCATTGTCTCGCGTCGTCGCAGCGCGACCAGTCCCTGGAGACTGCGTTGCACCCGTTGCCGTTCGACGGGCGGTTCCAAATGATTGACTTCGACGGACACCTCTGGTGACACCGCGAGCTCAACCACATCCACCAACCAGTCCGCGGCCAGCCCCTTCGACTCCTCTCGGTCTGGGCGCTCCATCTGGTTCGAGGCATACAGGTCAATCACGACGTTCGAATCGAGCACGGCGATGGGGCGCAAGGAGTCGTAGAGGGCGCTCTCAAGCAGGTCGAGTTGCCCGATCTTGCGTGTCCAGATCGTGAGCGTCGAGCCTTTAGCTGCTCTGCCAGGGCGTTCAGCAGTCGGCGCCATGTCCAGCGATCGCCAGAAGCCGTCCATGTCGTAGTCCGACCGACAGTGCGCGGTGATCACTGCACGATCGAGATTCGCAGCGATCGCTGCGTTGACCATTGCCTTGGCGAGGCCGGTCCCACGTGCGAGCGCATCAACACAGACATGTACAAGTTTCAGTGTCTGCTGGCGCGGCGTGCTGTAGAGGAGATAGCCCTGAACAACATTGTCGACCGTACCGAGAATGAGTCGTCGCCGCGCTCCCGCCTCCTCAAACGCGGCGAAAGGAAGATGGCCGAGCGTCGTGCGGTTCTTGCGGTGCAGTTCGATTACGCGTGCGTACTCTTGGTCCGCCTGGCCGCGTGTTGCATCCCATGGATAGATCTTCACCCGCGACATAGCGCTAAGCGTAGGGGTAGGAACGTCTCCGCGGGATAACACCCCAGACCGCGTGAAGACGGAGTCATGCACCCATTGCCGTTGCCGATGCCGTGCAACTGCGCGCGATGACTGTCGCCTCCTGGCCTATGCGGCGACCGTCGTACTCCATGACTAGGAGCGACTCGCACCCGAGCCACAGTGGTCCTAGGCTCGCGCTATGGCCATCTCGGAGCCCCCGTTCGTCACGCCAACGCGGCCGAATACCCGGCCAGCCCGAACACCGCAAACTCGCGCAGAGGTGTCTGATCGTGGATAGGCGTTCTCATCAGCGCACTGCACTGCTTGCGCTCGATGTCGATGGCACAATCTCCCGGATCTACCGCGACGAAGAGCCCGCGCCGCATCAGAACGATGAAGGCTGGCGCTCCTGGATGACGGTCGACGATGACATGGTGGACGCACTTGACGACCTCGCCCAGCGACCCGGCGTGCAGGTCGCCTGGCTGACGACGTGGCCGCGTGATCAGGTCGGCTGGTTGATCCGCGAGCCGTTGCGAGGCAAGCTCATCGGCCCGTACGTGCCCTGGCAGAACTGGCCCAAGCGTGGATGGCGGACGGCGAGCCTGACATCGTACATCCGGCAGACGAGCCCAAACGCAGTCGTGTGGGTAGACGATCAAGCTCCCGAGGAGGCTGAGCAACGGCTAACCGCGATGACGGAGGTCCCGTCGCTGGTCGTCCGCCCCAACAAGTTCGTGGGCGTCACCCTTGCCGATATTGGGGGAATTGATCAGTTTCTAGCCGAGCAGCTCGGACTCTGAACGCCCGCCGGGCACTGCGGGTGTTCATTCGGCGGCTTCCTCGGCCTTGGCACGGGCGTGAGATGCGCAGAGTGCCCACACCCACATTCGGATCGTGTAGGTCCTCGCCGGCGCCCCGCATTCTTCGCAGGTCGTCGTGCTCTCCCACTCAGCGGCAAGGATGGCTTCGCTGAACTCTTGGTTGTAGTCGTAGACGTCTTCGGATGCCCGAGCGTAAAAACTGAGAGAGCCGAACTTCGATTTGACCTGCTGAACAACGTAGCCCGGAGCGATCGCCGCGAGCTTTCTGTCAAGCCGGTCGAGAAGCGGGTACCAGCCGGAGCTCACATCGATGAGCTCAGGCCAGCCAGGTTCGATGCGAGCAATGATCCGCCGAAGCCCCGGCGGAGCGTCCTCAGTCATATCGTCCCCTCCTGATTGACGTTCTCCGCTCTAGACGACTCGAATGGGCTAGTGGTGGCTCACGGGTACCTCGGCTCAATGGGAGCCTACGTACCTTCGTTCGTTTCGTCAGCCACCTCTAGCGGTTCCTCAGGCAGTACCAGTCTGGAATGCTTCGAACCGTTACGGGCAACTAGGGACGCTCGGGACTGTTGCCGCAGTCGAGAATGCTCACGGAACGCGCGCCCTACGCGCAGACTGCGCATCACGGCCCTGTCGAAGCTAATCATTCCTCGACGACGCCACTCGATAGCGGCGTGACCTCGAAATCCCGTGACCGCCCGTCGGCGCTCCATGAACTCGAGTTCTGGGAAAGGACCCGGCAATCCACCGGTGTCGGGCAGCAGGTGGGTGAAGAGTTCGGCGAACGTCGGACCGAGGCCCGTGCGGCGTCGAGTCTGCGCGATGAAGATGGCGGCAGCCAGTGCCCATTCCTCCGCGGTGTCATCGCCGGTGAACTCTTCGAACATGTACACCCATTCTGTAGGCGGCGGACTCGTGATGTCCTGCCACCAGATCGGGAACGCCTCACACATGACGCACACCATCACATTTCGCGGTCGCATGCACGGGCCGATCCCGCGGCGCGACCGCCAGTCACCGGGATGGGCAGCACACGTGCAGGGAGTAGCGGAGCAATCCGACGAAGATGATGATTGTTTCGTATGGCCTCCCAAATTATGCCATACCGATTAGGCCAAACATGAGCGCCCGGATCTAGACGCTTGGAAGGTGCGCCAGCGGAACGACGACTTGGAAGCAGATTGGGCTGCGTTCGCGCAGCGCTTCGCCACTTCCCTTCGCACTGCTCGCCACAAAGCCAATCTGAGCCAGGAAGACGTGGCCTACCGCGCCGGGCTGACCCGGTACACGTATCAGAAGTACGAGAAGGGCGAATCACGCCCCGGCCACTCGGCTAACCCGACGTTGCGAACTCTCCTGGCTCTCACCCAGGTGCTCGGCATCACCTTGACCGATCTGGTCCCGGGGAACGCTCCCGATCTTCGAAGTCGCTGAGCGCTGTTCAGTCCCCTGCGTGACCCACGGTGCATCGTCAGCCCAGCCGGGAACGATGCGCCGGGATACGACCCGAGATGCAGGTGCCGCACGCACAGCACGCTCCACGATGTCCGCTCTTCTGCCGGAGCGCGTGACGTGGCGCAGGAGAACCGCTTTCTCACGGTAGGACGCTTCCGCGACCCCCTTCTCAAATGGCGTTTTCGATACCGTCGCCCCGCTCGATTTCGGCATTCGGATCGCGGTGTACATCGCGGCGCGGTGAACCGCTACGACCGTGGCTGCGGTCGATTCCAGTTCCGCCGTCCGGCTTCCACCTCCAATGCCTACGACGAGCCCGATAAGCCCTTCGACCTGCTGGGAGTCGCTCTCGGCGAGTGCAAACAAGCTGAGCGTGACGTCAGGGTGCGTTAGCGTCACGAGCAGGTCAACTGCCGGCGCATACGAGCACGAGGCTCGGAGCCAGCGCGCGTCAGGTCGCTCTTGCCAGCTGTCGATGATCAAGCGCAGGGCAAGGTCGTATTCGCCCGTGTGCATCGTCACCCCGCGTCTCCAAAGGATTCCTGAAATCGACTGTTCGGCGCGATGGCACGCCGACGGGGTGGACAGGAGTTCATCTTCACCGAGGAAGTGCCATCGACGGTGGCGAATGCAAAACCCACCTCCCCTACTGAACACCTCAGTCGGGTTTCCGTCGCTGCATACCAAGCACGCGGAGCGAGCGCGATCAACAACTTCGCACGTGGCGCAGCGTCGAAGCATCCACCGAACGTGGTGGCAGCGCCGATACAGACGGAAGCGTGCGCGCTCCTTGGCGAAGTATCCGGGAGGCAGCGCACCGATTGCCTCAGTCGCAGATGTGAATCGAGCGTTGGTCGAGCTCGACCTGTTGGCACCAACCGTCCGCTCCAAATAGTGGGTGAGCGCGCTGAGATCGAGGGAGTTGGCGACGGCCAACCTAGCTAGGAAACCGGTAGGCGTCTCCCCGGGCAGCGGAATCACACGACAGGGAAAAGTTCGCATGCCTACCTCGACCTCAGTTCCACACGATGGTTCAGCACATGCGCCCTGATCGCCTTGACCCTCGGAAGCATGCGCCTGGCAGCGGGCGTAAGCACGCAGCCGCCTTGCGTAGCGACCGCGGACCTGCCGATCCAGAGTTCCCGTCCCTGAATCCTCAGGCTGTCGAAGATGCCGTCCACGGCGCGATGCCCTAGAGAGTGCGCGGCGACTACGCGATCGAACAGCATTGCCAGTGCGTACCCACCGAGACCCTGCGACATCAGAACGTTCGCGAGACGAGCGTCAGTGAGCCGCGCAGTGAGCGCGATTCGCCGCGGAAATTGAGGAATCTCGTCATCCAGAAGTTCAGCTGCGCACCCACCTTCGAGATTTCGCAGTCGCAGCAACTCCGCGGCCGCATCAACTTCGGGTGACCGATACGGCACACCTCGAAGAGTGAGAGTTCCATTCAGCAGGCGTTGCGCGAGCAGGTGCTTGTGCCTCCCCGGCAGGGGAATATCTCGACCGCTTCCGTGCCACCTCCGGTGTCGCACGCAGACCGGACCGTGCATACGCGCGACTGTGACCTGATCGCCTCCGGCGCACCGTCTGCAGAGAGCCACAGCTGCCGGAATCATGCGACAACTCGGGCATTCGACTTGACGCGTGGCGCCACCATGTCCACAGGCGCGACCGCCGGCTTCGCGGAACAATGCACCATCCGGAAGCCCACCTAACGCCTCGATCTTCCAGAGGGCGCTTCTCGGTGTCACCCGAATTGGGAGGGTTCGATCCTCGCGTCGCAACGCCAACCAGAGGTCCTTTTCGCCGATTGCATTTGCGGCGCAAAGCCGCGCCCAGTAGCTCGCCGCCGTTTCCCCCGGATACAGGCGAACGGAAATCGGAAGCCCGAGACGCGAGGTCATGCCGCACTCGCAGGCGTTCGCGATCGTCGCGGCTTGCTTGTGTGGAGCGTTGCGGCCGTCTGACGGCGGGCAAGGTCGCGTTCGAATGCGGCCGCATCGAGCTTCTCGGTTCCGTCGTCCATCGCGCTCAGGGCAGCGAACTGCAAGAGGTCCTTGAGCAGTCCGATCTCCCCGCCCGTCAGCGCGTGCAGTGTCGGCGCCGCGGACAGAATCGATCCTGGCCGTTGCTCTGCTAGACACAGTGAGCTCTCCATGGCGAGAAGCAGATCACCCCAGCGAGCCTTCTCCGCGGTCGAGATCAAAGGAAATGGTAAGGCCACGTGCACTTCGAATCGCTTCCCGATCTGCCCACCACGTGAGCCGTCGAGAAGTCCGGTCCCCTCAACTGCGATTCCGGCGTAGACGAACGTGCCTCCACATCGCTCAGAAAGCTGCTTGAGCATGTCGGATGCCTCGACGTTCTGCCGGTACTTCAGATCGAGGTGATGCACGTCATCGACCAAGACGAGTTCGGTGGAGCATCTGCGCAGGGCGTTCGAGACCGCTTCCAGCAGGTCCCCGTAGGTCATCCTGCCGAGAACCGGGAGACCAAGGAATCGGGCGAACTCATGCATCAGAGCTTTGGCTGAGCACTGGGCGGGTACCGCGACATACACGACTGGGAGCATGCCCGGCCCCGCAGCCGGGTGGCCGGTGTCTCGCCGCCTGCGTTCGTGTGCTCTACCGATCTCGACTAGCGAAGTGGTCTTGCCCTGGCCTGGCTCCCCCGAGAGGATCAGGCCTAGCTTCCCGACTCGTCGGTAGGCGTTGAGCATGACGCGATCCCGAACGGCTCGCTGGAAGGCTTCGAACTGCGGTGTCCGCACGAAGGCGCCTGCCTGCGAGTATTGAGCTCGTCCCTGGTTGTATAACGCGCGGTCCCCGAAGCTCATGGCCCGAAGCTCCTCGGATGTGACCGGCGCCGGGCGCTCATACGCGGTGTCAACGTGCTCGCGCCAGCCTTCCTTGGTCGCGATCTCGATCATTCGTCGATCCTCCGCCGCACCTCGTCGAGCCTGTCTCCGATGAGAGGGAAGCCACCGCTGTTAGGCCATTCCTCGGTAGAGGTGGTCTCGATGGACGAGTTGTCACCGTCAGCAGGTCGTTTCTCGTCCTCGATGCTCTTCACACTGGTGAAGTTCATCGGATCTTCAGCGATCGCTGCCAATCGAGCGCGCTCTCGCCCGCTTCGCTTCTGACCGTTGCTTCGAGGGGCCGGATTCCCTTGACCGGCGAACGCCTTGATCGCCATCGCAAGCTCGCGACGTTCAGCATCGAGCTCAGCGACATCACCGGAGCGCGACGTGCGGGCGTACCGCCAGACATCACCCAGCATCGGGAGTTCATGGACCTGATTGGACCATCTCAGAGGGATGAACTCGCCGTCCCGCTCGAGCCAGACGACGTGCAGATTGTAGGGGTCTACGCGGATCGGCCATCGGCCGTTCCGCGCTTTGTCAGGAGACTTGCGCCTCCACAGGCCTTTGAGCCGCTCGGAGTTGTAGACGCGGTTATCGATGCGCACGCCGTAGCGGTTCAGAACTCGGTAGTCCACAGGTAGCAGCGCGATGTAGTCGTCTCGCGTCAGCGGTACGTGGAGTTCGGGCACGTAAGCACGGAACGCGCGACACATCTCGTTCGGCGACAACTTGATACGCGGATGCAACGGGTCCCGCAGTCCGTCATGCGGACGATTCTGCCACTCGACCGCGATCCAGTCCTCTAGGAGCTCCTGGGCCTGTGCGATCGTCAGTAGTTCGTCGGATTCCGTGTCTGTGTCGCGACCGCGATGTTCGACGCTGCGGCCGACATATCCCTTCACGTGCTGCAGCAGCATTGAGTTGATTGCCCCGAACGCTCGCTCTACGTGCGGTTTGTCCGTTGGTGTGTGCGGCGCCGAGGTGATCAGCGAGATATTCAAGGTTTCACACGCAGCGCGGAAATGCCGCGACAAATAGTTTCGTCCGCGGTCGGTGGTGATCGTGTCGGGAAACACATACGGCTGCGCGAGACGCAATCGCTCAAATCGCTCCTGATCGATCAGTTGATCGTCAGCCCATGCCGTCGAAATCAGCTGTCGGGTCTCGCGAACCCCTTCCATACGCCGGCCATAGGGCACCAGGGCCCGTGCAAGGACAGCCACCAGGTCGACGCTCTTCGTCCCTTCGGGGCGCAGCATCGCGGCAAGAATCGAGCGAGTTGCGACGTCAAGGAGAATCGTCAGTTCGGGCCGGCCGACGGTTTCGTCATCGATCCGCAACATGACATCGATCCGCGTGGAGTCCATCTCGACCAGTTCGCCGGGACGCAGTGCGGTGCGAGTGCCGAATGTGCCGTCGGGTTGAAGCGCAAGCGACTCGCGAGTCTTGGCCGAACCGAAGGTGAATTGCCCGTGCTCGTCTGCTTCGAGAAGTCGGAAGAACGTCGCTCGGCTCGGCAGCTTCACCGCATCGCCGTGGAGACGTTCGACGCGCCTCATGATTTGTTCGATCGCTGTAGTTCGACTCACAGTCGAGGCGCGGCTCTTTCCTCCGAGTACGTGGTTGATGGCCTCGACGAGGCGTGGATCCCATGTGCTCTTGCGTGGGGAGCCTTTGCCTGCAGTGGTCGTCCCCTGCTCTCGGAACGCTTTAAGCCGACGCTCCACGGCGCGCGTGGAGACAGTTCTACTTAGGCGCACCTCCAGCCACTCGCGCTCTGCTTCAACAGCCTTCCCGACCCCGATCTCTTCTCGGGTCGCCTCGATGCGTATGCACGATTGCAGCCACGGATCCATGTCCGGTGTGATGTCCTGCACCTGCAGAGAAAGGTTCAGCAGACCTGAAGTGTCGCTAGGCACCGGTGTTGCATCATGTCGAAGCTCGTCGAGAGCGACTTCGACCTCACTTCCGTCCTCATCTCGGAGCATCGCCGAATCCTTCTCAATAAACAAGACCGAGAACTTGCGTTGACGCCACGTGAGCGACCCGCCAACTACAACGCGCATCACACGCTCCTTTGCCACACGATCGTTCTGATGTTGAGGGCTTGATCGAGATCTGCCTCGAGCGCCCCTGACCAGAGGTGCGCGTAGCAGTGTGCGAAGCCCTCGGATCCGACACCGAGCAGCGCAGCTACCTCAGCCAGGGGTAGCCCATCTTCTGGGAGCATTGGCAGTTCTTCGCTGCTCGCCCAGTCTCGGAACGGGCCCAGGAATCGGAGGTTGGCCTCGCGGACTACCGATTCCGCGTCATAGACGACATACCGCCAGCCGCGCTCAGCGGCGAACACCGCTGTCATGTCGAACTGTCTTCTGACGTCGTCCTTGATCTGAGTCGCCGGCTTGACGTCCATCAGCACGGCGTGCCCGTCGTCCAGACGCACGAAGTAGTCCGGGCAGTGCTCGCGCGGGCCGTCGGGCGTGGTCCATCGGATCCACATGGGCTGGCTGGCGATCGCAACCACGCCCGGGGTGCGGTCCAATTCGATGAGGCAGCCCCGCTCCGTCAGCGACTCGAATCCGACAGACGCGCCAAGCGCTCCCATCCAGTGGTAGCCGTCGTAATGCCGCTTGAGCCGCCAACTGGGAAAGTTCCGAACGGGATCGCCTCGTTCGAAGGGCACGCTGTCGCAGTCGACGGCGTCAAGCTCTAATTGCACGCCATCGAGACGGTACTCAACGCGAGCTCGCGTCCGGTTCGCTTCAGTGGTGGGAGGAACAGGCCACTGCTGAGTCAGGTCCATAGGGATCCAATCGACATCGACGGATACTTCCTATTCGGCAGTCAGCCTCTCTCCTGGGGAGCGGTACTGGCCTATGTCCTGAGCCCTGACAAAGATGCCCCAACTGGGGATCTGCTCACGGGCAGACTATGTCCGGCACCCAACGAGGCTGGTCGACACGCCGCTCTTCCGACACGTCTAGTGAGACTCCGACACTTTCGTGAGACTCTCCGACAGCCTTCGTGAGACTCCGACACTTTTCGTGAGATCGGACAACATCTGTGCTGAAAACCGAAGATTCCGTGACCAAACCGTTGCATTCGTTATCTCGCCGTTATACAGTGATCACACGGTGAATGTTTGCTGTGGCACTCACCGCATGTGATTGCAGGACACTCTTGGTGCAAGGGACAAGGGCCGGTCGGGAGCCTCTCCGACCGGCCCGTTACTGTTCCCACTATTCTGTGAGGATGACCGACCGCAAGCTCGCCATCGAAGCCTGGGAGAGCCTGTTCCGCGCACAGCACGAGGTGTTCACCGCGATGCTGGCCGACTTTGAAGAAAACCACCTCGCACAAGCGGAGTACGACGTGCTTCTGACCGTCACCCGCTCCCCCGACATGACCGCACGGCTGCGCGACATCACCTCCAACATGCTGATCAGTCAGCCGAGCGTCTCTCGTCTGGTCGACCGGATGGTCACCCGAGGTCTCGTGGCGAAGTGCTCGGATCCCGACGACGGTCGCGGCGCCCTGATCCGCGCCACGGACGAAGGGGCCAGGGCCTTCCGCGCACTCGCGACCGTGCACGGACGCTCGATCGCCGAGCGCATGTCGCGCCTCGACGACGATGAGCTGCGCACTCTGCGCGACCTCGCCGAGAAGCTCCGCTCCCGCTGACCTGCGCCTGTGGGCGCCGAGAACGACCTCCGCCTTTTCTGGCAGGGTGGGTGGCATACGCCTGCGCATTCGGCGGGCACGTCAGACCGCCCCCTCGGGGGGAACCAGGGAGGTCATTCATGGAGATCGCCGGAATCGTCGGCATCCTCGTCATCGTGGGCATCGGCGTCGTCATCGCCGTCGTCCTGCTGCTGATCCTGTTGCTGTTCGCACGCAGCTGGATCAAGGTCGCCCGAGCCGACGAAGCCCTCGTCATCTCGGGGCGCAAGCAGAAGATCCAACGCGCAGTCATCGCCGCAGACGGCACGACCAGTTCGGAACTGGCGGAGTCGCCCGTCACCGTGATCGTGAACGGCAAGTCGCTCGTCAACCCGATCACGCAGCGCCACGAGATCATCTCTCTGCGCTCCCGTCAGGTCTCCCTCAACGCCGAGGCGCAGTCGCTCGACAGTGTGACGCTGAACGTCGACGGCGTCGCGATCGTGAAGATCGGCTCCGACCCGCTCTACGTGCGCCGCGCTGCCGAGCGTTTCGCATCGCAGGACAAGGCCATCGAGCAGTTCACCACCGAACAGCTCGAAGGTGCGCTCCGTGGCATCGTCGCGACCCTGTCGGTCGTCGAGCTCATGCGCGAGCGCAAGAAGTTCTCCGATCAGATCGCCGCCGATGTCTCGCAGGAACTCGCCGAGCAGGGACTGATCCTGGACTCGTTCCAGATCAAGGGCATCACCGACAAGGTCGGCTACATCCAGTCGCTGGGTGCCCCCGAGATCCAGGCGAAGCGTCAGGCCGCCGAGATCTCTCAGACGAACGCCGACCGCGCGATCAATCAGAAGAACATCGCGAACCAGGAAGCCAACCTGATCGAGCAGACCGCGCTCGACACCAACACCGCCAACGCCGACTCCGGCATCGGACGTGCACGTGCCGAAGCAGAGCAGGCAGAAGCTCTCGCACGCGCTCAGGCGGAGCAGGCCGTTCTGCAGCAGCAGGCCGAGAACAAGCAGGCTCAGCTCGACGCCGACGTCAAGCGCGTTGCCGACGCCCAGCGGTACGAGGCGGAGACCCGCGCTCAAGCCGAGCTCTACACCCGCGAACGCGCGGCCGAGGCCGCCGCGATCGAGCAGGTCAAGCAGGCGGAAGCCCGCACCCGTATCGCCGAGCAGCAGGCGCAGGCTGACAAGGCTCGTGCCGAGGGTGAAGCAGCCGCCGCCATCGCGAAGGCGAGCGGTGAGGCGAACGCCCTCCGCGCCCAGGCCGAAGCCGAAGCGGAAGCCCGCCGCCTGCGCGCCAGCGCCGAAGCCGATGCCATCCGCGCCGAGGGTGACGCGCGTGCCGGCGCCCTCGAGGCCGAGGCCAAGGCCATCGCCTCGAACCAGGACGCCTTCCTCTCGCAGCGCGTGCTCGACGTTCTGCCCTCGATCATGGCCGAGTTCTCGAAGGGCTACGCGGCGATCGGCAACGTGTCGATCATCGGCAGCTCCGGCGAGGACGGCGCATCGAACGTGGTCGGCGCCGACAACGCCAAGGCCCTCCGCTCGGTGTTCGACAGCGTCCACTCCGCCACCGGGCTCGATCTCGCGGGCATCATCCAGGGCCAGGCGGTCGGCCGTGGTTTCGGCGCCGGTGTCGCCGAGGCCACGCCTCCGACGCAGTCCCCCGCGCGTGCGTCGACGCCCACCACGGCGCCACCCGCCACAGAGCCTGCTCCCGCCGCGGAGTAGCACCCACGCAACACGAAGCGGATGCCGCGGCCGATCAGGTCGCGGCATCCGTTTTTCGCTTCCGGCATCCCGTTCGCCCGTTCACAATTCAGGAAGAACGAGGTGGTCGGGGCCAGTGAGTGCCGCTCGGGGCCGGCAGGGCGCGTTTCTCCTGAGTTGTGAACGGCTCCGGCCGCTGACTCGACGCGGCAGACTGGACGGATGATGCCCGCCGCCTTCGATCTCGACGCCATCGGCGCGGGGCTGTCGTTCGCGGGCGCCCTCGACGATCTCTCCGCGGCCCTCGACGCCGGTGGCTCGGTGGTCGTGACCGCACCGCCGGGCACGGGCAAGACCACGCTCGTGCCGCCGCTCGTCGCCTCGCGGTGCACCGGTCGCGTGATCGTCACCCAGCCTCGCCGCGTCGCCGCCCGTGCCGCAGCTCGACGACTCGCCCACCTCGACGGCTCTCCGCTCGGCTCGCGTGTGGGGTTCACGGTCCGCGGCGAGCGCTCCGCGGTTCCCACGACGCAGATCGAGTTCGTCACCGCCGGCGTGCTCCTGCGGCGGATGCTCGACGATCCCGGCCTCGACGGCGTGGACGCCGTGATCCTCGACGAGGTGCACGAGCGCGCGCTCGAGACCGATCTCCTGATCGGCCTGCTCTCCGAGGTGCGTGAGCTGAGGGAGGACCTCGTGCTCGTCGCCATGTCCGCCACCCTCGACGCCGAGCGGATCGCATCGGTCCTCGGCAGCGAGTCGGCCGCGGCCCCGATCGTGGACCACGATGTGCCCGCCTTCCCCCTCACGGAGCGCTGGGCCCCGAGCCCCGTACCGCGCCTCGACGAGCGTGGGGTCACCTCGGGTTTCCTGGACCACGTCGCGCGCGTCACGACGTCTGCGGCCCTGACGCAGATCGCGGAGGATCCGGAGGCCGACGTCCTGGTCTTCGCACCGGGGGCCCGGGAGGTGTCGGAGATCGCCCGGCGCATCCGGGAGTCGAGCGAGACGTTCGATGTGCGGGAGTTGCACGGACGCATCCCACCGGCCGAACAGGATGCGGTGATCCGAGGTCGTACGTCGAAAGACCGTCCGCGCATCATCGTCACGACCTCGCTCGCGGAGTCCTCGCTCACGGTCCCGGGCGTACGCCTGGTCGTGGACACCTGCTTGTCGCGGCATCCGCTGCGCGACGCCTCCCGAGGAATGACGGGTCTGGTCACGACCGCAGCATCCCGGTCGTCGAGCGTGCAACGAGCGGGACGCGCCACCCGCCAGGCTCCCGGTGCCGTGCTCCGCTGCGTCGACGAGCGGACCTACGCGGCGGCTCCCGCGCGCCCGGTACCCGAGATCGCGGTCATCGACCTCGCGGATGCGGCCCTGCTGCTCGCGTGCTGGGGATCCCCCGGCGGCACCGGGCTGCGGATGATCGACCCGCTGCCCGCAGAGAACCTCGCCGATGCCCTCACGGTCCTCCGCGGTCTCGGCGCGATCGATGACGAGGGTCGTGCCACCGCGGAAGGTCGCGCCCTCGCCCGCGTTCCGACCGATCCTCGACTCGCCCGCGCGCTCCGCGACGGCAGTCCGGCAGTCGGCAGACGCCTCGCCGCGGAGGTCGTCGCGCTGTTGGGCGGCGATCTGCGAATCGCCGATGCCGACGTCGCACAGGCTCTCATCTCCTTGCGGGGCGGACGCACGCCGGATGCCCGCCGATGGCGCGATGACGTCGATCGCCTCGAACGTCTGGCCCCGCCGGCACCACACGCCTCTGCGGATCTCGACGGCGTCGGGCTCGTGATCGCCCTGGCCTTTCCCGAGCGGATCGCCCGCCGCGTCGAGCGCACCGCGGCCGGAGCGACGTTCCTGCTCGCATCCGGGACGCGAGCAGGAGTGACGGGCCCGCTCGCGGCGGTCGAATGGCTCGCCGTCGCCGACGTCGCCCGCGCCTCCGGGCGCGCGGCAGCCGGGTCCGGAGCGGTCATCCGCGCGGCAGCGGCGCTCACCGAGGCGCAGATGGAGCAGGCCGCCGACCACCTCCTGACGGACCGCGTCGAGGCCGAGTTCAGCGGAGGCCGTGTCCAGGCCCGACGCGAACGCCGGCTCGGGGCGATCCTGCGCACCTCGGTCCCGGTCCGGGCCTCCGCGCAGGAGGGGCGGGATGCTGTCCGCCGCACCCTGCGCCGCGACGGACTGGGCATGTTCGCGTGGTCCGACGGCGCGGAGGCACTGCGCCGTCGACTGGCGCTGCTGCGGCGCGAGCTCGGCGACCCCTGGCCGGATGCCTCGGACGCGGGCCTGGTCGACACCCTCGACGCCTGGCTGGCACCCGAACTCGATGCGCTGGCGTCCGGCACCCCGGTGGGACGACTCGACCTGCTGTCCGCCCTTCGCCGCCTGCTGCCGTGGCCGGAGGCGGTGCGCCTGGACGAACTCGCCCCGGAGCGCCTCGAGGTGCCCAGCGGATCCCGCGTCCGCATCACCTACCCGGAACCCGACGGCGACACGTCGGCACGGCCCGTCGTCGCGGTCAAGCTTCAGGAGTGCTTCGGGTGGGCGGAGACTCCTCGGCTGGTCGATGGGCGCGTGCCGGTGCTGTTCCACCTGCTGTCCCCCGCCGGGCGCCCGCTCGCGGTGACCGACGACCTGGCCTCGTTCTGGTCCGGTCCGTACGCGCAGGTCCGCGCCGAGATGCGGGGGCGCTACCCGCGGCACCCCTGGCCCGAGGACCCGTGGGCCGCCACGCCGACCAAGCACACCAAGAACCGCGCCGCGCGTTGAGCAGCGGAACGGACCGAGACTTCAGCGTGTACGCCGCCGCAACGTGAGCGACGCGAGCACCAGGGCACCGACGGCGAAGGCGACGACGATCAGCAAGGGACCGAACACGTCCCAGCCCTCGTCCCCCGCGGCGACGGCATTGATCGTGTCGATCGCGTAGCTCAGCGGCAGCCAGTCCGAGATCGCGTACAGCACGTCGGGCATCTGGTCGCGGGGCATGAAGAGCCCCCCGAGGATGATCTGCGGGAACACCAGCAACGGCATGAACTGCACCGCCTGGAACTCCGTCTGCGCGAACGCACTCGCGAGCAGGCCGAGCGCGGTGCCGAGCAGTGCGTCGACCACCGCGACCAGGCCCAGCTGCCACAGCGGCCCGTCGACGTCGAGCCCGCACACCCCGACCGCGAACGACACCGTGATCACCGCCTGGACCACCGCCATCGCTCCGAACGCCAGCGCGTAGCCGAGGATGAAGTCGGCCTTCTCGAGAGGCGTCGTCATCAACCGCTCGAGCGTGCCCGAGCGGCGCTCCCTCAAGGTCGTGATCGAGGTGATGAGGAACATCACGATGAACGGGAACAGCGCCAGGATGGCACCGCCGACCTGGTCGAAGACACCTTCCTGGTCGCTGAACAGCCAGGCGAAGAGCCCCACGAGGAGGCTCGGCGCGATGAGCATCAGGGCGATCGACCTCGGATCATGCCGCAACTGCGTGAGGACGCGGCCTGCCGTGGCGAAGATCCGGCGGCCGTTCATTCCCCGACCTCCCCGTGCATCCCGCGCGTATCTCGGCGCGACCTCCTGGTGTCTCCGAGGCCGGCCGCGCGGTCACGCTCGATCAACGCCAGGAAGGCGGCTTCGGCGTCGGTCGTCCCGGTGTCGGCGAGGAGCGACGTCGGAGTCGTGTCGGCGATGATCCGCCCCTCCCGCATCAGCACCAGCCGGTCGCAGCGCACGGCCTCATCCATCACATGGCTCGACACGATGAGTGTCACCCCGCGATCCGCGAGACGACGGAAGAGGGTCCACAGCTCAGCGCGCAGCACCGGATCGAGTCCCACCGTCGGCTCGTCGAGCACGACGAGCTCGGGCGCACCGATCAGCGCCACCGCGAGCGACACCCGCGTCGCCTGTCCTCCGCTCAGGGCGTCGACGAGCTGCCCCGCCTGCGGCCCGAGACCGACCTCCTCGATGACCCGATCGACGTCGCCCTTCGGGGCTTTCAGCAGCGAGGCGAATGAGGCGAGATTCTGACGCACGCTGAGGTCGCCGTACACCGATGCGCCCTGCGTGCCGTAGGCGACCCGGTGCCGGAGCCCTCGCGAGCCGCCCGGCTCTCCGAGGACCCTGACGTCTCCGGAGGCGATCCTCTGC
Organism: Microbacterium aurugineum; assembly: GCF_023101205.1. Taxonomy (NCBI): domain Bacteria; kingdom Bacillati; phylum Actinomycetota; class Actinomycetes; order Micrococcales; family Microbacteriaceae; genus Microbacterium; species Microbacterium aurugineum. The sequence goes on from NZ_CP078078.1 coordinate 2,869,532, forward strand.
ACGCCGACGATCGAGCGCATGAGAGTCGTCTTGCCGCACCCCGACGGCCCCAGCAGGCCGGTGATCTGCCCGCGCGGAATCGTGAGGTCGATCCCGTCGAAGACCTGGACGGCGCCGCGGTGCACACGCAGCTGCGAGATCTCGACAGCCGAGTTATTCATCATGTGATGAATTATGCGCCCGAGCACCGATGGCGTCAACGAGATCCGCGCGCCTGAGCCGGCGTCCCTCAGTCGAAGAGGTAGCGCTGCACGGTCGGACCGACTCGTCCGACGAGTTCATCGACCGATGCACCGGCGAGCGCGGGGAGCCGCAGCACGTAGCGGGCGATCAGCATGCCGGCGATCTGCGAGGCGACGAGCGCGGCGCGCAGATCGGCATCGTCGGTGTCCAGACTCCGGGCGACGCGGGAGAGGAGTTCGCGCGAGAGGAAACCGGCCAGCAACGGGGTCGTCAGCCGACTCCCCACGGCGGTGCGGATCAGCATGACCCCTCGCCGACGCACCTCCGGCTGCTCGAACGCCTTGAGCACGTACCGGACGAGTCGCTCACCGACGCCGTCGCGAGATCCGGCCAGGATCCGCGGCACGTCGATGTCGGGACGCAGAGGGATGCCCACGGCCTCGGCGAAGAGGTCGGCTTTGGTCCCGAAGTAGTGATGCACGAGCGCGGAGTCGACACCGGCGCGGGCCGCGATCGAGCGGACCGTCGCCCCGTCGTAGCCCTTCTCGGCGAAGTCGTCGACCGCGGCCGCCAGAATGCGCGCCCGCGAGTCCGAGGCACCTCTCGGGCGTCCTCGCCGGCGCGGTGACTTCTGCTCGGTCATGCCCGCCAGCCTACGACTTCGCTCGCCGCGATCGACCCGGGCTCAGTCGAGCAGATGACGGAGGTAGCGCGTGGGGTGGTCGAGGAACGAGCGCCAATGGTCCACGATCTCGAGGTCACCCCAGTCCGCCGGACGCACGCCCCACTCCCCGACCTCGAGGATCTTCGCGCCGGGGAGGGCCGCGAGTACCGGCGAATGCGTCGCGCAGAGCACCTGGCCCCCCTCGTCGGCGATGCGGCGGAGCACCGCGATGAGGGCGAGCGTCGAGGTGAAGGACAGGGCCGCCTCGGGCTCGTCGAGGCAGTAGAAGCCCGGCTCGTCGAACCGGCTGTCCAGCAGCGCGAGGAATGACTCCCCGTGGCTCATCTCGTGGAACGGAACGTCGCCGCTGGCCGAGGGGTTCTCTTCCAGATACGTGTAGAACGAGTGCATCGTCTCGGCGCGGAGGAAGAAGCCCCAGCGATTCGCCCCCACCCCGCGCTGCAATCGAAGCCAGTCCGACACCGGCGACTCCGTGGCGCGCGTGCGGTGCCGTGCCTGCCGTGACCCGCCCTCGGGCGACAGCCCGTACGCCAGCGCGATGCCTTCGACCAGAGTGGACTTGCCGCTGCCGTTCTCGCCCACCAGAAAGGTCACTCCGGGGTCGAGGTCGATCCCTTCGCGGAGCACCTGGGCCACGGCGGGGATGTTCGTCGGCCACTCCCCGTCGGGCGTCGGGGCATCATCGTTCGGCCGGACGGCGACCACCGGCTGCTGCCGTCGACGGCGAGAGCTCGGCTCCCAGAACGCATCCATCGTGCTCCCTCCGCGCGTCACGTCTCGTGGAGGCTATCGCCACCCGCGGACACGATCACGATCGGGCGGTCAGCACTCGATGACGTTGACCGCGAGACCGCCCTCGCTGGTCTCCTTGTACTTCGTCGACATGTCGGCACCGGTCTGGCGCATCGTCTCGACCACGGCGTCCAGGGACACGTAGTGGCTTCCGTCGCCGCGCAGGGCGAGTCGGGCCGCCGTGACCGCCGTCGACGCGGCGATCGCGTTGCGTTCGATGCACGGGATCTGCACGAGCCCGCCGATCGGGTCGCACGTGAGACCGAGGTGGTGCTCCATCGCGATCTCCGCCGCGTTCTCGATCTGACGATTCGTGCCGCCCATCACCGCCGTGAGCCCGCCGGCGGCCATGGCGCACGCGGATCCGACCTCGGCCTGGCATCCACCCTCGGCCCCGGAGATCGATGCGTTCGCCTTGAAGAGCGATCCCAGAGCCGTCGCAGTGAGCAGGAAGCGGCGGATGCCACGGCGACGGTTCGCCTCGGCCGTCTGCTCCTCGTCGAGCCCGCTGGCGCTCTCCAGCGTCCGCACATCCGACTCGAATCCCAACAGCGCGCTGCCGACGAGTTCACCGTAGGGGGTCACCGCGTTGCCCGCTCCCAGCCCCGAATCGGCGAGGAACCGCCACCAGTACATCGCGACGGCCGGAAGGATACCGGCGGCTCCGTTCGTCGGGGCCGTCACGACCCGTCCGCCTGCCGCGTTCTCCTCGTTCACCGCGAGCGCGAAGGCGCCGAGCCACTCGCCCGGCAGCTCACGATGCCCGTCGGCCTCGACCGCCTCGAGCTGACCGCGGATCACTCCGGCCCGCCGCTTCACCTTGAGGATGCCCGGGAGGGTTCCTTCCGCGTGCAGACCGGCGTCGACGCAACCCGCCATCGCATCCCAGATCGCGTCGAGTCCGGCGGCGACCTCTTCCTCGCTGCGCACGGATGCCTCGTTGAGTCGCGCGACCTCGGCGATCGACAGCCCGTTCTCGTCGCAGAGCGCGAGCAACGAGGCCGCATCCGCATACGAGTACGGGAACCCTGCGGTCGCGAGCTTCGCCTCCTCACCGTCCCTGCGGATGAATCCTCCGCCCACCGAGTAATAGGTCTCCTCGGCGACGACATCGCCCGCTGCATCCCGCGCGGTGATCGTCATGGCGTTCGGGTGCCCGGGAAGCCGGGTGCGCGGCGCGAAGACGATGTCGTCCTTCACGAACGGCACCTCATGGGTGCCGTCGATGCGGATCACGGCACCCGCGGGGAGGTCGGCCCAGGCGGCACGGACCTCAGCCGGGTCGCACGTCTCCGGCGTGAGCCCACGGAGCCCGGCGACGACGGCGTCCGGAGTGCCGTGACCGATCCCCGTTGCACCGAGCGAGCCGTACAGCGCGACCTCGACACGGCCGACTCGCGCCAGTGCACCGCTCGCCGTGAGGCGTCGCGCGAAATCGAGAGCCGCCCGCATCGGTCCGACCGTGTGGGAGCTCGAGGGACCCACTCCGATCGAGAAGAGGTCGAAGGCCGAGACGTACGCTGTCACCCTTCCAGGCTACGCCGGATTCACCGGTTCGGTTCACCTCGGTTAACTCGACGGGGAGTCAACCCCCTTCCGGCGAGCGCGCGGGCGGGGCATCGTGGTCCGAGGACATCGCCGAAAGGGGCCACCATGACCGACACCACTCCTGAGCCGGAACCCACCGACGAGCTCTCTCCTGAAGCGCAGACTCCGACGCCCAGCCCTTCTTCGGACACGAGCCAGACGGAGGCGACGACCCCCTCCGAGGCCGAGTCACCGGAAGACGTCGACTCGAGCGAGGTCCCGAGCACCGAGGAACTCGAAGAGCCGAGCACCGAGAAGGACCCCGGCGAGGAACCCACCGCGCCGAAGCGGGATGAGCCCGAGCCCGACCACGAGGCCGTCGGCATCGGCGTGATCGACACCGAGGAGCCGCAGGCCGGCTGATCCGTTCGCCGAGACCCCCGGTCGCCGCCGAGACCCCTCCCTGCAACCGACGGTAGGGCGGGGTCTCGACGATGGGGCGGGGTCTGGACGGACTACTCGACGAGCTTGCCCTCGGTGTCGACCTCGCGCATGAGTTCGGCTATCTCGGGTGCGACCTCCGGGATCTCCGCGCGGGTGACGCCGGCGGTCGGCGACCACACCAGATTCACCTGCAGCGTGGGGTCGGTGTCGGGGAAGTCGCTGCGGTTGTGGCATCCGCGTGTCTCTCGACGCTCCAGCGCCGCTTCGAGGGTGGCCCGGGCGGCGAGCGCCGACGCCTTGAGGTCGAAGGCGTGGGCGAGGTCCTGGAACCCCGCGATGTCCGGGTGGATCCCGATGTCCTCCATCCGCCCTTCGATCATGTCGAGGTCGGCGAGTCCGGCGAGCAGCCCTTCTTCGGAACGCACGACCCCCGCGTACTCGGTCATGAGGTTGCGGATCGCGCGTTGCAGAGCCCGGACGTTCTCGCGCCCCTCCGCGGCGAGGAGGTCGTCGATCTCGGCACGCGCCTCGGCCACTGCCGTCGCCGAACGGCGCTGGGCATCGAGGCCCGCCGCATGCTCCATGGCCGCCTGACCGACGATGCGTCCATACACGAGCAGCTCGATGAGGGAATTGCCGCCGAGTCGGTTCGCGCCGTGCAGTCCGCTCGAGGCCTCACCGATCGCGTAGAGCCCGTCGACATCGGTCTGGTGGTCTTCCGGTCGCACCCAGACGCCACCCATCGAGTAGTGCGCCGTGGGGGCGATCTCGATCGGATCGGTCGTGATGTCGAGCATCTGCAGTTCCATCATCGTCTGGTAGACGCGGGGGAGCCGGGTCATGATCGTCTCGCGGGGCAGGTGCGACACGTCGAGCCACACACCGCCGTTCTCCGTGCCTCGGCCTTCCTTGATCTCGGTGTAGGCCGCGAGCGCGACGCGGTCACGGGTCGACAGCTCCATCCGCTCGGGGTCGTACTTCGCCATGAACCGCTCGCCGAGGGCGTTGCGCAGGATCCCGCCCTCTCCGCGGGCGGCTTCCGAGATCAGGGTCCCCGCAGCGCTCTCCGGCTCGATGATGCCGGACGGGTGGAACTGCACGAGTTCGGGGTCGCGCAGTCGGGCACCCGCATCCACCGCGAGCCGGAACGAGTCGCCGGTGTTCTCATCGCGGCGGGATGAGGTGCGCCGCCAGATGCGATTGTGGCCACCGGCCGCCAGGATCACGGCGTCCGCGTGGATCAGGTAGCGGGTGCCATCGGCCTGATCGAATCCGTAGGCACCGAACACCACGTTGTCACGCACGAGCAAGCGGGTGATGTAGACGTGGTCGAGGATGGGCACGTCGAGCTGCTCGGCCTTGCGCACGAGCGTGCGCTGGATCTCGAGGCCCGTGTAGTCGCCGGCGAAGGCCGTGCGACGGAAGGTGTGCGCACCGAAGAACCGCTGCGAGATGCGCCCATCGTCTTCGCGAGCGAAGTCCATGCCCCAGCGCTCCAGGTCACGGATGCCGCGCTCCGCGCCCTGCGTCACGATCTCGACGGTGTGCGGATTCGCGAGCAGGTAGCTCTCCTTGATGGTGTCGGCCGCGTGCTGCTGCCAGCTGTCGTCCGCATCCATGGTCCCGAGCGCCGCGTTGATGCCGCCGGCGGCGAGGGACGTGTGCGCATCCTGCCGCGGCCGTTTGCCGACGGCGAGCACATCGACGCCGTGCTCGGCGATCTCGATCGCCGCTCGCAGCCCCGATCCGCCGGTACCGATGACGAGGACGGTGGTGGATATCTGACGTTCGCGCGTAGCCATGGGATCCACGCTAATTAGGGGATCCTAATAACTCCAATGCATAGTCTCACTGGAAACGATACGCGTAGACTATGGTCATGAACCTCGAGCAACTCCGCGGGTTCGTCGAGGTCGCGCGTCTCGGACACTTCACCCGCGCCTCCGAGCACCTGCACCTGGCACAGCCGTCGTTGAGTCGTCAGATCTCCACCCTCGAACGTGAGCTCGGCGCCGAGTTGTTCCACCGGGCACGGGGCCACATCTCGCTCACCGCCGCCGGAGAGACGCTCCTCCCCCGCGCGCAGCGCATGCTCGCCGATGCCGATGCCATCCGCGACGAGATGGGTGAGCTGGCGGGACTCCGCCGCGGACGCGTGCGGCTCGGGGCTCCGCCCACCCTGTGCATCAGCCTCGTCGCCGAGGCCGTCAGCTCGTTCCACGCCACCTACCCCGATGTCGACCTGCACCTGACCGAGAGCGGCTCACGGCTCCTGGTCGAACAGCTCGCCGTCGGCGCCGTCGACATCGCGCTCATCACCGCGTCCGACGGTCTTCCCCCGGCCGGCGTGAGCCTGACCAGGATGCCGCTGCTCGCGGAGGAGCTCGTCGTGGTGTCCTCGGCTGCGGAGCCGCCGCTGACGGATGGACCTGCCATCGACCTGGAACAGCTGGCCGCCCTCCCCCTCATCACCTTCGGCGAGAGCTACGAACTGCGCGCGACGACGGATGCCGCCTTCCGTGAGGCCGGCCTGACGCCTCACCCCGTGCTGGAAGGGGCCGAGATGGACACGGCCCTCCGCTTCGTCGAGCGCGGCCTCGGCGTCGCCGTGGTGCCGGCGATGGTCCTCTTCGATCGGCCGGGCCTGCGGTCGGTGCGACTCTCGCACCCCATGATGACGCGGACGGTCAGCCTGGCCCACCGTTCGGACGTCACTCCGGCGATCGCCGTGGCAGCGATGCGGAAGGCGATCGTGTCGACGTCCGCGGAGGTCGCGCGCCGCGATCCCGCGATCACGAGCCTGCTCTGACCGGGTCGACGGCCCGGAACAGCAGAAGGTCCCCGCCGCTCTCGCGACGGGGACCTTCTGTACTGTCTCAACACAGTGTGCGCCCGAAGGGACTCGAACCCCTAACCTTCTGATCCGTAGTCAGATGCTCTATCCATTGAGCTACGGGCGCCCAGCCCGCTCAGCGGGCCGTGGAACAGCCTACAACAGTCCAGACGCGAAAGCGAAACGGGACCTCACTCCCCGGCCGCCGCAGCTTTCTGCTGTTTTTTCCGACGCTTCGCCTTCGCTCTCTGCTCCGAGGAGAGTGCCTGCAGATCGACGAGTCGCAGCGCTTGCATGCGGGCTTCACGCATTCGCCCGTAGTCGGGATCATGGTCGGGGCGCATGCCCTCGACCCGCAACCGGCGGTCGAGGTTGTGCCGCACATCGGCCCAGGCGGCATCCCTGGCCTCTTCCACGATCTGTGCGAGGCTGTCGCGATCCTGCATCATCTCGCGCAGGCGCTCGGCCACCCCGGTGGACTGCTTCGCCCGGCGTCGGAGGTTGCGGACGTCGCGGTCACGATAGTCGTGCGTGCTCACCGGATCGGAGTGCCTCCCCCTCGCCCGCTTTCGCAAGGCGGTGACGGTGGCGGCGGCCTCCTCGGACTCCTCGGCCATCGCCCGCAGCGCCTCGCGCGCATCGTCGATGTACTTGTCCATGTCGAAGACGCCGTCTTCCGCGATGGTGCCGATGAGGATGTGGTTCTTCACGGCGAGGCGCGCGGCAGCGGTCGCGATCGCGACGCCTTCGGCGATGGCATCCGCTGTCCGTCCCACCGGTACCTCCTCTCCTTGAGCGTACCGGTATCACTACGGCCCGGTGTCGGCCAGAATGGTTCGGAATCAGCTTGCCCCACCCATCCGACATCCGCGGGTTCGCACCCGGGTCGCGCCCGCAGGAGACACATGAGACACCTCGATCTCGTCGGCAGCACCACGGTGATCACCGGAGCCGCGAACGGGATGGGCGCCGACATCGCCCGGCTGCTCGCCGCACGGGGAGCGCACCTGGCCCTGATCGACCACGATGCCGCAGCGCTCGAGGCGATCGCCGGAGAGCTTCACGACAGCCGGGTGACGACCCACGTCGTCGACCTCCGCGACGATCAGGCCGTGTTCACCGCCGCCGCCGCGATCGGCGACGCACACCCGCGGATCAATGCACTGATCACGTGCGCCGGGTCGTCGATGCTCGGCAACCTCGACCAGCTCACGATGGAGGAGATGCGCTGGCTCACGGATGTGAACCTCTGGGGCACGGTCTCGATCACCAAGGCGCTGCTGCCGGCGCTGCGCGCGGCACCCGCGGCGCACATCACCCATCTCGCCAGCGTCTACGCTCTGGCCTCCCCGGCCGGACGCATCCCCTACGCCATGAGCAAGTTCGCCGTGCGGGCCTTCTCCGAGGCTCTGCGGCACGAGCTCGAAGGCACGTCGGTGAGCGTCGGCGCGGTCTACCCCTCGGGCGTACGCACCGGGATCATCCTGCACGGACGTTACGCCGCGGCCATCGACCCCGCCGTCGCCGCCCGTGCCGCCGCCGCGCAGGCCGCGATGTACCACACGGAGCCCGCGGAGGCCGCCGCCCGCATCGTCCGGGCCACCGAGCGGCGGGCGGCGAGGACGATGGTCGGACGCGAGGCGCGCCTGATCGACGTCCTCGTGCGGATCCTGCCGTCGTCCTATTGGCGAGTGATGCGGCGCCCCCTGCGGGACGCGGTCGACACGACCACCCCGGTGGCGTGAGGACGTCTCAGCGGACCGCTCCGACCCAGATCCCCGAGGCCCAGGCCTGCTGCTCGCCGTTGCAGCCGACCGAGCCCGGATAGCCCCGGACGGCAGCCATGCAGTTGGCCAGGAACTCCGGGTCGCCGCCGAACAAGGAAGCGTACGCACCCGACGACGTCAGCGCACCCCAGACCCGGAACTGGTAGATGTGCGCGAGCTCGTGCGCCATCGCCCAGTTCAATCGCCCCGAGCTCCAGTTGGCGATGTCGGCGCGGTACTTGATGTACCCGTTGCTGTTGGCACATGCCGGTGCACTCCCGCCCGCGCACGACGAGGACTCGTACAACCCCACCCCGCCGCCCCCGACGAGGTCCAGTGCCGCCCGCACCCGGGCGTAGCCGCCGGGACCGCTCGAGGTCCAGGCCGGCCCTCCCGGTCCGGCGCTCTGCGCGGCGAGCGCGGCCTGTGCGGCCCGTGCCGCTTGGACCTCGGTGCCGACCTTCTCCGTCAGCGCATGCACCGTCGCGGTCGCCGCCGTCACCGTGTCCGGGTTCACCTTCTCGGCCAGCACCGTCTGCTGGGCGGAGAGGGCAGCGGCCCGGTGCGCGGCCGTGTCGACCACCCCTCGCGCCCCGTCCAGAGCGGCGGCGAAGGCGGTGAGCTCGGTCACGAAGGCCGGACGGACGGCGAGCACCGCCGCACGTTCCGCGGTGTCCCGCTCGGCACGATCGACCGCCCCGTCGAGATAGTCGGTGCGCTGGGTCGTCTCGTGGTACTCCCGGGTGAGGGAGCTCAGCTCGGCCACCGCCACCGCACGTTCCTGGTCCAGCGCGTTCGCCCGCGCGAGCACCCCGGCGGAGAGCATCACCGTCATCGCGACCACGACCGCCAGCATCCGGCGGATCATGGCAGGAACCCCGTGGTATCCGCGATCTCGCCATCCTGCTCGGCGATCTGCGAACGGAGGGCGGTGAGCTTCTCAGCGAGCTCCAGATTCTCGCCCTGAGACTCATCCAGAGCACGCTCGACTCTCACGATCTCCGCCTTGACGGCATCGACGGCGGCTGCACGCTCCTGGTCGGCGAGCGCCACGACGACCACTCCGCCGAGCAGCAACAGGCATCCGACCGCGACAGCAAGATTCCGCATCTCGCTCCCCAGAACAGCGCAACATTTCCGGACCGACTCCGATCGAACCAATATACAACCGATGCCGTCGCCGGTGCCCCTGACTTCGCGCGGCCGACCGTCGTCGCGATCAGACCATCAGGTCGCTGCTGCGCGCGAGGCGGCGTTCCGCGGCGGCCTGGCCGCTGGCGAGGTGCGCCGGGATGATGCGGCGGAGCGCTGCCGTGTCACGAGCCGTCATGGTTTCCAGGATGATGCGATGCTCGTCGGCCATCGCGAGGAGGTCGTCGTGCTGACCGAAGAGCCACCTCAGACGCGTGAGGAACACCGCGATGAGTTCCCCGAACATCTCGTTCCCGGCCAGCTCGACCGCGATCTCGTGGAACTCCGCTGCGGCGATCCTCGCGGCCTCGGCGTCATCTGCTTCGGCGGCAGCGAGCTCGCGCTCATAGGCGCCGCGCATCCGGACGATGCCGGCCTCGTCGTGCCGCTCCGCCGCGAAGACGAAGATCAGCGTCTCGATGGCCTCGCGCACCTCAGCGAAGTCCTGGATGTCACGTCGCGTGAACTCGCGCACGACGGCCCAGGTGCGGGGGCGGGCGACGACGACCCCTTCGGCGACCAGCGTGCGGATGGCCTCGCGGACGGGAAGGCGGGACACGTTCAGCTCAGCCGCGATGTCGCGCTCCACGAGCCGGGAGCCGGGGGCGCGCCGCCCGAGCACGATGTCGTCACGGAGAATCCTCGTGACCCTCACCGACTCGAGTTCACCGTTTCCCCCCACAGCCCCCGCCATCTGGGCATTCTCGCACTCCGGGGTCGGATCATCAACTTTTTGGTATCCCAACACGCCCGGCCGTGCGCGCCCCGAGCGGGCACGACGAGTGCGGGATGCACCCCCACGCCCGCCCGGGATCCGATCAGGGCAGCCGGTTGGCGGCGGCGATGTTCGCGGTCAGCTCCGCGGCGTTCTGCCGCACGACATACGCGGGACGATCGCGCTCGACCCGCCACGACTCGCTGAGCGGCCCGACGTTGACCGTGTCGAAGCCGGCCTCGTCGTAGAAGCGCGTCACGAACGCGACGGCCTCCGCGTCGTCACCGGCCGTGGCCAGCGCGCGTCGATCAGCGGTCCCGGCCGGCGTGCCGTCCGCGGTGATCTCGGACGCGTAGATGTGATTGAACGCCTTCGCGATCCTCGACGTCGGGAGCGCGCGCTGCACGAGCTCCGACGTCGTGGTCTCCCCCTTGTCGAGAGCCTCGATGCGCCCGTCGCGCTCGAAGTAGTAGTTGTTGGTGTCGAGCACGATCTTGCCTGCCAGCTGCTCGGCCGGGAGCTTGTCGATCGCATGGAGCGGCACGGTCACGACCGCGATGTCCGCTGCGGCGGCGGCATCCTCCGCGGTGGCCGCCTTCGCCCGCGGTCCGAGCTCGGCGACGAGGTCGGCGAGGGTCTCCGGCCCGCGCGAGTTCGCGATCACGACGTCATAGCCGTTCGCCACCGCCACCCGGGCGACCTGGCTGCCGATGTGTCCTGCACCGATGATTCCGAGAGTTGTCATGTTCGGCCCAACGCAGCTCGCGCGTGACTATTCCCGTCGCGTCCTCCGCTGAGGACCTCAGAGCTCCCGAAGCAGGCTCTCCTCCGTGCGGCGATAGCCGAGCTGCTCGTACAGGTCGATCGCGCCGGTGTTGAAGCCGAAGACGTGCAGCCCGATGGAGTCCGCACCGAGCCGGCGGGCCTCGCGTTCGGCGGCGTGCATCAGCGCACGCCCGTATCCCTTGCGACGCTCAGCGGTGTCGACCTCGATGTCGAGCACGAAAGCATGAGGGCGACCGTCACGGACGCGCATGCCGAGCCAGAGGATCCCGACCTCCGCACCGTCCACCGAGGCGGTGAACAGTGCCTGCCCCTTCGTCTCCACTCCCTCCGGAAGCTCCGCGACCAGCTGGCGATGCGATTCGGCCGCCGCTTCCTCGGGCGAGTATCGGCCGGAGGCGACGAGATCGTCGGCGAACCCTTTCTCCGAGGCGGCGACGAACCGGGGGAACCGCTCGGCCGTCATGGGCACGACGTCCACGTGCACGGGAACCTCCCGCACCGGCAACGGCTCGAGGACCATCTGGATCGACGCCACCTCGAACCCGCGCCCCTCCAGGAGAGCGTGACCCGCCGCGTCGTGCGGGAACAGCGGTGCGCTGATCCGCGCCACGCCCCGGTCGCTCGCGATCGCCAGGATCTGCGCGAGCACATCATCGTTCCGGGCATCGGAGAGGGGCTCCTCGACGGCGAGCTCGAGAAGGAAGAGCTTGTGTTCGCCGACCGCGAGCCAGAGGGTGCCGAGCTCGCGTTCGTGCTCGTCCACGATGCGCAGGATCCGCACGGTCGGGGTCGCGAGGCCGTCCGGCAGCAGCTCCGCGAAGAACGCGTCCGCGAAGTCGACCGCGTCCGCGCCGATCCGGTACCCCGACGCCCGGTTGCCGTCGATGACCCGTTGCCTGGCCGCGCTGCGCCACTCCTCGAAGCGTTCGGCGGGCAGAGGACTCAGCTGCAGAGGCATGCGTCCATCCTGCACCTCACCCGCGTGTGAGCGCGTCCTCCGCGGCGACCCAGGCGAGCATGGCGCACTTCACGCGGGCCACGTACTTCGACACCCCTCCGAGAGCGGCCGCATCTCCGAGCAGCTCCTCGTCCGGTTCGATCTTCCCCCGCGACCTCATCGCCTCGCGGAACGCGGTGATCCGCACTTCGAGCTCCGCGACGGTCAGCCCTTCGGCGAGTTCGGCGAGCAGGGACGCCGACGCCTGGGAGATGGCGCATCCGTGTCCTTCCCACGCGATCGCCTCGACGCCGCCGTCGGGACCACGATGCACTTGCAGCGTGATCTCGTCACCGCACGTCGGGTTCAGCTGGTGCGACTGCGCCGCGATCTCGCCACGCAGACCGTATCCGTGCGGAGTGCGTGAGTGGTCCAGGATCAGCTCCTGGTACAGGTTCTGCAGGTCGCTCATACGCCCCTCCGGAAGAAGTCGATCGCTCCGGCGACGCCCTCGATCACGGCGTCCACCTCGGCATCGGTCGTGTACAGGTAGGTACTCGCCCTCGTGGACGAGGTCACTCCGAGGCGCCGATGCAGCGGCTGCGCACAGTGGTGCCCGACCCGCACGGCGATCCCGCGGTCGTCGAGGAACTGCCCCACATCGTGGGAGTGGATGCCGGCGACGTCGAAGCTCGCCAGGCCCACGCGCGGGAGATCGATGTCGGCGCCGAGCACGCGGACCCCGTTGATCGCCCCCAGACCGTCGACGAGGCGCCGACCGAACGCGGCCTCGTGCGCGGCGATGCGCGACATCCCCACCTCGGTCAGATAGTCCACGGCCGCGGCGAGCGCGATGGCCTGCGACACCCGTTGCGTGCCCGCCTCGAACCGCTGCGGCGGCGGAAGGTATTCGGCCTCCGTCGTCGTCACCGTGGTGATCATGGACCCGCCGGTGAGGAATGGCGGCATCGCGGCCAGCACCTCGCGCCGACCGTAGAGCGCGCCGATCCCGGTGGGGCCGAGCATCTTGTGCCCGGACAGCACGGCGAAGTCGACGTCGAGCGCCCGCACGTCGAGCGTGAGATGCGGCGCCGACTGGCACGCATCGAGCACGGTCAGCGCGCCGACCTGGCGGGCCGCGGTGACGAGGGTCTCGACCGGATTGATCACGCCGAGCACGTTCGAGACGTGCGTGAACGCCACGAGCTTCGTGCGTGCGGTGATCAGGTCGGCGGCGACGTCGAGCCGCAGCGCGCCATCGTCGTCGAGCGGGATGACCTTCAGCGTCGCCCCGGTCCGCGCGGCGAGTTCCTGCCACGGGATGAGGTTCGCGTGGTGCTCCATCTCGGTGGTGACGATCTCGTCTCCCTCGCGGAGGCGGAATCGTTCGGCCGCCGCTCCCCCACGCCCGAGTGACGCGTTCGAGAGTGAGTACGCGATGAGGTTGATCGCCTCCGTCGCATTCGACGTCCAGACGATCTCGTCCTCGTCCGCCCCCACGAACCGTGCGATCGTGCCGCGGGCCTCTTCGAACAGCTCCGTCGCCTCTGCTGCCAGGGTGTGAGCGCCGCGGTGCACGGCGGAGTTCAGAGTGGTCGAGAACTCGCGCTCGGCGTCGAGCACCGCGAACGGGCGCTGCGCGGTCGCCCCGGAATCGAGGTACACCAGGGGATGCCCCTGCACCTGTGTGTGCAGGATCGGGAAGTCCTCACGGATTCGCCGCACCTCGTCCTCACTCAGGGGGGCGATCACGTCGACGCCGGAAGAAACGCTCATCGTTCCAGTTTCCCACCTGCACGACAGGCGTGGGCCCGCACGATCGCTCGACCGCGGACGTCCGCCCCTCTAGGCTCGACCCATGATCGCCCCCGACACACTGCTCGCCCTCATCGCGGCGGCGTTCGTGATGGTGGTGATCCCGGGCCCCACCGTGCTGTTCACGATCGGACGGGCGATGTCGCTCGGGCGGATGGGCGGGTTCCTCAGCATCCTCGGGACAGCCGCCGGCTCGATCGTGCTCTTCGTCGGCGTCGCACTCGGTGTCGGCACCGTCATCGCGCAATCGGTCCTGCTGTTCACGATCATCAAGGTGCTCGGCGCCGGGTACCTCGTCTACCTCGGCGTCCAGGCGATCCGCCACCGGAAGGACGCGGCGCGAGCTCTCGTCGCGGAGCAGGCGAGACGCTCCGGATGGCGTCTGCTCCTCGAAGGATTCGTGGTCGGCGTCACCAACCCGAAATCGATCGCGTTCTTCCTCGCGATCCTGCCGCAGTTCGTCGACCTGCAAGCCGGGTCGGTGCCCGCCCAGCTCTTCGTGCTCGGTGTGATCGTCGTGGCGATCGGTGTGACCTGCGACGCGGTGTGGGTGCTTCTCGCCAGTGCGGCGCGCGGGTGGTTCGGCCGCTCTCCGCGGCGAATCGAAGCGATGGGCGCGACCGGAGGCGGGCTCATGATCGCTCTCGGCGCGTTCCTGCTCGTGTGGAGCGAGAAACCTGCGACCGCCTGAGCGGCCGGCGACGAGATACGCGGACTCACATGCGGGCGAACCGCGCGCGGGCGATGCAGAACACGCCGTAGACCGCCAGTCCCACCCCGACGGCACCGAGGAGGACGGGCCCGAACGGCAGCACCAGCAGGCTGTGCAGAGCAGCGTCCAACCCCGCTCCCTTCTCCGGATCCTGCGTCACGGCCGCCACCACGAAGAGCACCCCGGTCACCCCGACGGCGATGCCCTTGCCGAAGTACCCGATGACGCCGAGCGTGACGATGCCGCCGCGGGCGACTCCGGAGGGGAGGTCGAGCAGCTTCTCGAACCCGCGGGTGAACCCGCCGACGATGAAGCCGACCCCGACTCCCGCGACGGACAGGCCGATGACGACGAGCAGTGCCACTCCCCCGGGGGCCGCCAGCACGACCGCGCTGAGGGTCTTCGACGCCTTCTCCGAGTCGGCGTGGCCACCCACCGCGTAGATGAACGCCATGCCTCCGACGACGAGGTAGGCGAGGGAGATGCCGACGAGCTTGATCCGCTGACCCCACTTCTTCGTCTCGGCGGGATCGCTCGCGAGGAAGGCACTCGCGACCTGCCAGGCCGCCAGGGCGAACAGCCCCACGGCGATGAGCACCAGCAGCAACCCTCCCACGGGATTCTGACGGATCTGCTCCATCGCTCCGTCCTGATCCGCGTCACCGGATGCGCCCGCGGCGATGGAGATGGCGATGGAGCCGAGGACGACGTGGATCAGCCCGAGCACCACGAAGCCTGCGCGCGCGATCCTTCGGAAGGCGGAGGAATCCTTGGCGACCCGTGCGGCGTGCTTGACCGTGCTCATCGATGAAGAGTATCCGTCACGGCACACCGCCAGAAGAGGCTTGATTTCACGACGCAGTCGTGCGGGCGTCAGGTGGTCGGTGCCACCGGCTGCCGGAGGATCGTGCGCAGCTTCGCCGGATCGCTGCGACGCGGATCGCTCAGATAGATCTCATGGTGCCGCCCTCGCATCCGCAGCCCGTTCTCGGGGATGAAGCGGTGATGGAGATCGTCGAGCACGGGACCCTCGTCATCGAAGGGGCCGAGGTGCAGGGTCTGCACACAGATTCCTTCGTCGAGGGTCTCCAGTCGCACGCCTCCGAGTGCGGGCAACGGCTCCTTCTTCTTCGCCGCCTTCTGCGCCACGGCCTCCACGGCGTCGGTGAACATCTCCGCGGTGATGTGGTCGCCGACCATGATCATCATCGTCCACAGCCACGCCGACTTGTCGCGACGAGAGGTGAACGACTCCATGTCGGGCGCATGCCAGAGTCCTTCGAGTGGCATCACCACGGTGTCGATGCCGAGTTCCTTCCGGCTGGCGAACTTGAGCGTGTACGCCACCGGGAACAGTGCGGAGACGGCTTCGGCGTACGCAGGAGCCGTGTTCGGATCCCCCGCTCCATCGATCGCCAGATACTGCAGAGGGGGAACCTCGACGACACGGAACTCACCCCGTTTCGCCTGGTACGCATCGAGTGTCTTCTTCGGGTCGATCGCCGCCATGACGTGCCTCCCTGGGTCGTGTGCCCAGTCTTGCATCGAGGTCCGACACCCGCACCCGACTTCTGCGGTCGGATGCGGTCATCTCCCGCTCAGAGCTCGACGGGCGGAGCGGGCTCCGTCTCGGCTTCTTCCGGGTGACGAGCGAGGTTCACGATCCCGGCGACCAAGCCGCCCCAGACCGTGACCATCGCGATGATCATCATGACAATCGCCGTCGTGGTCATGCGCCGGTTCCCTTCGTGGTCGTGTCGATCAGCGGGATCGCCGAAGTCTCCGCATCGGGTTCGTATTCTTCCTTCGAAAGGAATTCGTCGTACTCGGGATCGTCCTTCGCATGCGAACGCCCGCTCCACGGCAGAGCCGAGAGGATCAGCGCCAGCACGACCAGGGCTACGACCATCCCCCAGCCGAAGATCGCGAGGAACCAGGCAGGGTAGCCACTGTAGGGCTCAGACGTCTTGGCGATGAGCTCGCTGATGAAGAGGTACCCGAGCACCACCGGCGCCAGGATGCCCACGAGCACCTTCCAGATCGTCCCTACCCGGAAGCTCGAACGCCGGTTCAGGTGCTCCGCCAGCACCGGCAGCTTGTGCAGCAGCCAGGCCACGACGATCACGGCCACCAGCGCGACCGCCATGATGCCGAAGGAGTTGACGAAGGCATCCGCCGTGTCGAGGACCGACAAGGCCGTGGTCGTCGAGAAGAGCGCCATCGAGATGATCGCCAGCGGGATCGTGACCGTGAGCGTTGTACGCACCCGAGCCCAGCCGAGCTTGTCCTGCAGCGCGGCCACGATCACTTCGAGGATCGAGATCAGCGAGGTGATACCGGCGAAGACGAGGGCGCCGAAGAACAGGACGCCGATGATCGACCCGCCCGTCGCCTGCGACACGATCGTCGGGAAGGCGACGAAGGCGAGTCCGATGCCGGAGGAGGCGACACCGGCTACCTCCGTGCTCTGCGCCTGCGCCATGAAGCCGAGAGCCGCGAAGACACCGATACCGGCGAGGATCTCGAAGCCGGAGTTCGCGAAAGCGACGACGAGTCCCGAGCCGGTGAGATCGGTCTTGCGCTTCAGGTAGGAGGAGTACGTCACCATGATGCCGAAAGCGACGGACAGCGAGAAGAAGATGTGGCCGTACGCGGAGGCCCAGACGCCGGGATCGGCCAGGGCCTCCCAGTTCGGGGTGAAGAACGCGTTCAGACCGTCCATCGCCCCCGGAAGGAAGAGGGACTGCACCACGAGAATCGCGAACATGAGGGTGAGCAGAGGCATCAGGATCATGTTCGCCCGGCCGATGCCGCGTTTCACTCCGAACGCCATGATCACGATGACGATCAGCCAAGCCGCGACCAGGGGGATGCCCACCTGCGGCACGAACTGGGTGGAGACGCCGACGTCCGCGACTTTCTGGGACTGCAGGAAGTCACTGAAAAAGAAGGCGTCCTCGTTGCCCGCACCCCAGGTGAGCTGGGCGGAGAACCACGTGTACATCGCGGCCCAGGCGACGATGACGGCGTAGTACACCGCGATCACGACGCAGATGAGGACCTGCCACCATCCGAGAGGCTCGGCCGCACGGTGCATCCGTCGGAACGCCAGCGGTGCCGACCCGCGGAAGCGGTGGCCGATCGCGTAGTCGAAGAACAGCAGCGGGATGCCTGCCGTGAGGAGCGCGCACAGATAGGGGATGAGGAACGCTCCGCCACCGCCTTCGTAGGCGACGTAGGGGAAGCGCCAGATGTTGCCGAGGCCGACCGCCGATCCGATCGCCGAGAGGATGAACACGTTGCGCGAGCTGAAGGCTTCGCGTTTATGGGTCTGCGTCGCTGCGGTGGCCATGCGGGCGAGACTACCCGAGGGGGACACCGGTTCACACTCCGTGTACAGAGTTCGCGAAAGCGCGTCGCGTAATCTCAACATATTGGGGACCTCTGGGAAGAGCGACGGGGCATGAACGCGAATGATCTGCTGATCGGCATCCCATCCGGACTTCCGGCGCTCCCGGACGCGGAGAACCCCTTCCTGACGCCCGACGCTCTCATCGATGCCCAGATCACCCGGGTCATCGTCGATGTGCTGGGCGGATCGGTCGGCGTGCTCCTCGAACTGCGTCAATCCTCGCGCCTCCGCGGCAACACCGCCCTGCTTCGGGTGAAGGATGTCGCGCAGCAGAACTGGCTGTGCACACGGACCGCCAACGAGTTCACGGCCTGGTCGATCACCGGTTCGAGGGTGTACCCGCACGAGCGGGAGTTCCAGCTGATCATCGATTGCCTCCCCGTGGGCACCCTGAGCATCGTGGGCTCGGCAGCAGAGTTCGTCCTCCTCGACGCAGCCGGACTCGACACCGTGCCGCCGGACTACCGCTCCGCCCCTCAGTCCCTCGTCAGGTTCGGCGTCGCGGACGAGAACACCCCGGTCGAGCCGATCGGTGTGGCGCGATCCTTGCCGCTGCTGTAGCGCAAGGGGTTTCCGCTCGACACCTCCCGGCGGCGTAGCGTGAGAGACATGTCGGACACGGGAGCAGCAGATCGAGCGAAGCCTTCGACTCCTCTGCAGATTCGACGGCAGACCTGGACGTACATCGGGCGTCGCGCGGTCCAGGAGTTCGTTCGCGACGGGTGCGTGGACGCGGCGGCCGCCCTGACCTTCTTCGCCGTCCTCTCGGTCTTCCCGGCGGGGCTGGCGGTGATGGCGCTGGTCGGAGTGCTCGCGGATACGGACGAGGTGCTCGATCGGCTGCTCACGCTCCTCTCCGAGGTCGCGCCCCCGGCCGTGACCGACACGCTTCGTGCACCGTTGACCGATGCGGCAGGCACGTCCGCTGCGGGCATCACCTTGATCGTGGCCGTCGTCACCGCCGTGTGGTCCGCCTCGATCTATGTGAGCGGATTCGGTCGGATACTGAACCGGATCTACGGCGTCCCGGAAGGGCGACCGTACTGGAAGCGCAAGCCCTGGCAGCTCGGCGTCACCGTCGTGCTCCTCGGACTCGCACTGGTGGTCGTCGGGGTGGTCGTCCTCTCCGGGCCCGTCGCTCGCGCGGCCGGACATGCTCTGGGCATCGGCGACACGGCTCTGGGCGTCTGGAACGTCGTGAAGTGGCCGGTCCTGGCCACAGCCGTCGTCATGATGGTCACCCTGCTCTACAAGGGCACCTCCAATCTGAAGCAGCCCCCGCTTCGGTGGTTGGGTCTGGGTGCCGCGTTCGCCGTCGGGGTGCTCTCCCTCGCCTCTGCCGGCCTCTTCATCTACGTGTCGAACTTCGCCGACTACAACCGGACGTTCGGCTCGCTCGCCGGGGTCGTGGTCTTCCTCCTGTGGTTGTTCGTCATCAACGTGGCTCTGCTGATCGGCGCCGAGTTCAACGCGGAACTCGAACGCGGCAGGCAGCTCCAGGCCGGGCAGAAGGCGGAATCGGAGTTGCAGCTCCCCTTGCGCGAGTCCACCGGGGTCGACCGGACCGAACGGTCGCGCGAGATCACGATCGAACGCGGCACCCGTCTCCGCCGAGGCGAGACGCTCTCACCGCGCGAAGACACGGTGTTCCGGAGGGCCAAGAGGTTCCTGGATCACCTCTGGCACCGAAACGATCGACGCTCCTGACCCCCCGCTGTCGCGAGGTCGTCAGGGCAGGCGGCGGACGGTGCCGTCCAGCCGCTCGAGCACGGGGGCGGCATCGGTGGGCGGCGGATCCGTGGCGACGTAGGCCGAGCGGAACGCGGCGATCTCATCCCGCAACCGCAGACGATCTCCCCCGGTCATCGCGGCCTCCAGCCGTTCGAGGAGCCCGACGCCCGCACGCACGACGAGCGGGTGGTTCATCCCGTACGTGCGAAGGGCCAGAAGCGCGTCGGCGATCAGCTCGATGGGAGACGGCCAGCGGCAGACGACCCGCAGTTCGCCGTCGTCGCCGGGATACCTTCCGTCTGCCGCCGGACGGCCGCAGAGGGTCACGAGGGCCGAGCTCAGCGCATCGATCGCAGCCACCGCCGTGTAGGGGTCGTTGGTTCCCGCTGCGAGCCCGCGGACGCCGATCTCGGTCAGCCCCTGAACGGCGAAACCGAGGTCCTGGTGGGGAGTGCGCGCTGCTCCGACGGCGATCGCGGACGTGATCGCCTTCGACGCCGCCTTCTCCGTGCTCTCGTCCCGCCCCTGATTCCGGGAAACCAGAGACTGAGCGATCACCTGGCCCTCCAGCACGTGGGTTCCCGGCGGAGTGGCTATGCGGACGACGACCTGATGCGCGCGTGCGAAAGCGACGAGGTCCTCGAAGTCGACGTATTGCACATAGCCCGAGGCGGTGGCGAAGAACTCCTCATGGACGATGAGGTCATCCGGTTCCGTCGCCACCGTGTCACGGTCCGACGCGTCGGGATAGAGGAGGTCGATGACCTCGACGAGCTCCCTCAGCACCCGCCCCTGCAGGGTGGTCACCTGGACCGACCTGGCGATGTGGTGGATGAAGTACACGAGCACCGCGACGTCGGCGATCGCCAGGAAGACGGCGAACGTCACTGCCGTGACGGGGACGAACGCAGAGATCGAGTCCTGCTCGGTCCGCACCGCGCGCAGCACCACCAGCGTGTAGAGGAACGTCGAGGTGAGGACCGCGAGGACGAACTGGTTCCCGCGGTCCGCCATGAAGTTCCGCACCAGGCGGGGACCATAGGCCGATGATGTCGTGGCCAGCACCGAGATCGTGATCGAGAAGGATGTCGCCGCCACCCCGAGCATGGTCCCGCCGATGACGGTGAGGATCGCGCGCCCGCCCGTCGCGGACAGATCCGCCAGGAGGGCGCCCGACGTATCGCCGTTCGCGAGCAGCAGGCGGTCGAGCTCGGTCAGTCCGATCGCGAGGGCGATCGCCGCCACCCCGAACACCGTCGGCAGGAACCAGAAGGACTCGCGAGCGCGAAGGAACCAGGTACGCATTCCCGAAGGTTAGTCGTGGATCAGCCCACAGCACACGACCTGACGCGTGGCGGGGGCGGATTCCCTCCCTGGAAAAAGTGCGGAGACGAGGGGATTTGAACCCCTGGTCCCCGTGAGGGGACTCCACCTTAGCAGGGTGGTGCACTCGGCCGGACTATGCGACGTCTCCAGGCATCCGACCCGAAAGCACGGATGCACCTCACCATCATAACCGGAATGCGGAGCTGTCACGAACCGGCGCCCGCATCGCCCGGAAAGGGTGACACTCGCCGAGCGCTCGGTCCGCACGGATGTCACGATGAGCGTGCGACGCCGCCCGTACCCGCCCCGGAGACTCTCCTCCGGCCCTCCGGCTCCCGCGCCGTCGACAGACGGGGGCGAGGTGCGACATGACGGGGATGCGAGAGTTCCAGACGGGTGCGACGCCGACGTCCGGCACCGTCTTCGACGGGGTGTCGGGATACGTGATCATCTTCGCGCTGCTCGTCGTCTCCTACGCCTTGTGCGCGGCACAACGCGCCACGGATCCGAGCCCGTGGGCGTTCCTGGTCATCCTCGTGACGGTCGCCGTCGTGTTCCGCGTGACCGGGACACCGCCGGTGATCCAGCACGTGGCCTGGGTGATCCTGTCGGCGGCCGGGCTCGCGACGATCATCACGGCGCTCAGCAGCGCGGGCGGGCACGTACTCGACATCGTGTTCTCGGCCGCGACCATGGTCGCGCTCCTCGTGGCGCCGGTCGCGATCATCGGTCACCAGGTGAAGCGGCGTAGGCTCAACCTCGAAGCGCTCCTGGCAGCCATCACGGCCTACGTCTTCGTCGGCCTCTTCTTCACGTTCGCCTTCAACCTGCTCTCCCTCGTCTCCCCCGCCTCGATCTTCGACGGCACGGACGACGACTCGCTCGCCAACCAGCTCTTCTTCTCGTTCACGACGCTCACGACCACCGGCTACGGCAACCTCGTCCCCTCCACCGCGACGTCGCAGGCGGTCGCCGTCGCAGAGGCGATCACGGGACAGCTGTTCCTCATTACGGCCGTCGCGCGCATCATGCGCGGCGCAGGTGCTCGCGCGGGAGTCCCCGCCCCCTCCGAGGAGTCACCCTGAGCGAGCGGGCATCATCGCCGTGGACCGTCCCGCGGCTCACTCCCCGGCGTTCGCCGCAGCCACCAGCTGCTCGATCTGCTCGAACGTGACGGGCAGCCCGGGGAATCCGGCGAGGCGGCCGATCGGGAACGACGCCATCATCTTCTGCATCGCGTCGTCGTTCGGCATCATCGACGCAGCAGCCGCATCGCCACCACCCATCAAGCCACCGAGGGCCTGCTGCACGATCGGCCCGGCGACCGGGTGGGACATCAGATCGCCGACCGAGGAGTTCATGGTCAGCTCCTGATGCACCGGGTCGCCCACGATCTCGACCGAGACGGTCGAGCGGAGGTCGCGGCTCGACGCAGCGACATCGACCGTGTAGGTGCCGCCCTCGACGATCCAGCCATCGATGCGCACGTCCCAGTAGGCCAGGTCCTCGCGCCGGACGGTGAGCTCGACGACACGCGCCTCCCCTGCGCCGAGGGCGACGGACGCGAACGCCTTGAGCTCACGAGGCGCCCGCTGCACGATCGACTGCGCAGGGGCGACGTAGACCTGCACGACCTCACGACCGTCGCGGTCGCCGGAGTTCGTGATCTCGACCCTCACGGTGATGTCGCCGTCCGTGCCGACCTCGGCCGTCGCGGGGCCGTACTCGAACGTCGTGTACGAGAGCCCGTGGCCGAACGGGTAGGTGACATCCAGGCGTTTCGCGTCGTACCAGCGGTAGCCGACGAGCAGCCCTTCGCCGTAGCGCACGTGCCCGAACTCTCCCGGGAAGTTGCCGTAGGAGGGGTTGTCCTCCAGTCGCACGGGCACGGTCTCGGTGAGCTTGCCGGAGGGGTTGACGACACCGTAGAGCACGTTGGCCACAGCGCCACCTCCGGCCTGCCCCAGCAGCCAGCTCTCGACGATGGTCGGCACACGGTCCGCGAAGGGAAGCGCCACCACTCCGCCGTTGGACAGCACCACCACCACGCGAGGGTTCGCCTCGAGCACGGCATCGAGCACCGCGAGTTGCGCCGCAGGAAGGTCGATGTGCTCGCGATCGAAACCCTCCGACTCCTCCGCGGCAGGCAGACCGAGGAAGAGCACGGCAACGTCGGCGGAGCCCGCCGCGTCGACAGCCTCGGCGCGGAGGTCATCAGCCGACCGTCCCTCTGCCGCGATGGCGCCGCCCTCGACCGCGAAACCGGGCGCGTACGTGACCTGCTCCCCGCCGAAGGCGCGTATCTCGTCCAGCGCCTTGTCGATCCGGGTGGGATTGATCAGCGATGAACCCGCCCCTTGGAAACGGGGTTCGGTCGCGAAGGCACCGATCACGGCGACCTTCTGGTCTTTCTGCAGAGGCAGCAGTGCGTCATCGTTCTTCAGCAGAACGATCGACCGTCCTGCGGCTTCGCGGGCGAGTGCATGGTGCGCGTCGACATCGAGGGGGCCCTCCGCGACCGGGCGCGCGCCCGCCTTGCGAACGAGGTCGATCGCGCGGTCGGCTGCGGTGTCGAGCACACTCTCGTCGAGGGTTCCCGCGCGCACCGCGGCGACGAGCTGCGCGTCCGTGCGTCCGCCGGAGGCGGGCATCTCCAGGTCGAGGCCGGCAGCGACACCGACGACGCGATCATTCACGGCGCCCCAGTCCGAGACGACGAGACCGTCGAAGCCCCAGTCATCACGGAGCACGCTGGTGAGCAGCCAAGGATCCTCCGAGGTCCAGACCCCGTTGAGCTTGTTGTACGAGCACATGACGGTCCAGGGCGACGCGTCCTTCACGACACGCTCGAATCCGCGCAGGTAGATCTCGCGAAGCGGACGGGGGTCGACGTCGGAGCTCGCCCGCATGCGGTCGAACTCCTGGTTGTTCGCCGCGAAGTGCTTGAGCGAGGTGCCGACCCCTTGCGACTGGATGCCTCGGACCGAGGCGGCCCCGAGCACTCCGGAGACGATCGGGTCCTCGGAGAAGTACTCGAAGTTTCGTCCGCACAGCGGCGAGCGCTTGATGTTGATGCCGGGTCCGAGCACGACGGCGACGTCCTCGATCGCGGCCTCGACACCGATCGCCGCACCGACCCGCTCGATGAGTTCGGGGTCGAAGGAGGAGCCGATGCCGACAGCCGGCGGGAAGCACGTGGCCGGAACGCTGCCGGCGAGTCCGAGGTGGTCGGTGCTGCCCGCCTGCTTGCGAAGCCCATGAGGACCGTCGGTCATCATCACCGAGGGGATGCCGACCCGATCGACGGCTTTCGTGGTCCAGAAGTCCGCGCCGCTGGTGAGCGACGCCTTCTCCTCGAGGGTGAGGTCGGATGCCGAGATCTCGGTCATGGTCTTCCTTTCGCGGGGACAGCGATGTCTTGCGAAAACCTTACGTGATTCAGTATTAGATTTCAAACAACATTCAGGATTACGCTCGTGATCATGGTTCGACGAGGTTCATACGCGAAGGGCGTCGCGCGACGCGAGGAGATCCTCGAGAGCGCCCTCGACGTGATCGGGCGCAAGGGGTATCAGAACGCCTCGCTCAAGGAGATCGCCGAGGTGGTCGGTGTGACCCCCGCCGCTCTGCTGCACTACTTCGGCTCGAAGGAGGAGCTCTTCACCGAGGTGCTCCGCAAGCGCGACGAGCACGACGGCCTGGATCCCTCCGTCGCCGGGGCCGCCGGAGCCCGCGACGGCTTCCTCGAGGTCATCCGCCACAACACGCAGGTGCCGGGGCTCGTCGCCCTCTTCTCCCGGTTGTCCGTGGATGCCGCCGATCCCGAGCATCCGGCCCACGCCTACTTCCTCGAGCGCAGCGAGCGCCTGCGCGGGACGATCGCGGAGAGCTTCGCCACCGAGGAGCAGCGTCCGGCGCTCGACCCCGAGACGCTGGCGCGGATCATCCAGGCCGCGTCGGACGGCCTCCAGCTGCAGTGGATGATCGACCCCTCGGTCGACATGCCCGGCATCATGACCTCGCTGATCGACACTCTCGCCCCCCGCCCCGCTCCCCACCCGTGACGCCGAGACCCCGCCTTCTCGTCGAGACCCCGCCCTGGGGGCGACAACGGCCGGGGGTCTCGGCGGGAGAGGGGGGTCTCGGCTAGCCCTTGACGGCTCCCCCCAACCCCGCCGAGCGCAGGAACACGGATTGGAACAGCAGGAACATGCCGATCGGGATGAGCGTCGCGATCGCAAGTGCGGCGAGGAACACATCCAGCTCGGTCTGCGACTGCACGGCCGGAAGACGGACCGACAGCGGCTGGACGGCGGGATCGGGCAGCACCAGCATCGGCCAGAGGTAGTCCTTCCAGGCCGCGATGATCGCGAACACGGAGACCACGCCGAGGATGGGCTTCGACATGGGCAGCACGATCGACCAGAACAGGCGGAAGGGGCCGGCACCATCGGTCCGCGCCGCCTCGAACACTTCGCGGGGCAGGCTGTCGAAGAACCGCTTCACCAGCAGGATGTTGAACGCGTTCGCGCCCATAGGCAGCCAGACCGCGAGGTAGTTGTTGAGCAGGCTCACATCCCCGAGGAGCGGTGGGTGGACGATCGTCAAGTACAGCGGCACGAGCAGCACGATGCCCGGGATGAACAGCGTCGCCAGCACCAGCGCGTTCAGGATCGGGGCGTACCGCGGCCTCAGCACCGAGAGCGCATAACCGCCGGTGGTCGCGATGAGCAGCTGGACGAACCAGGCGCCGAGCGCGATGATCACCGTGTTGAAGAAGTACTGATCGATGTGTATGTCGTTCCACGCAGTCGACAGGTTCTCCCAATCGGTCCCGTTCGGCCAGAGCGCGAACGGCTGCTGCAGCGTGTCCTGCGTCGGCGTGACGGCCGACTTCGCCAGCCACAGAATCGGCCCGAGTCCGGCGATCACCAGCCCGACGGTGAGGAACACATGCGTGAGCGACATGCCGACGCGGATGCCACGCCGCCGCCGCTCCGAGTCCGAGATGACGGTGCGGTCTCCGACGCGATCGGCGGCCTTCTCCGCTGCCTTCTCCGCCGCACGGGTCGAGAGGCGGGTGGTGGGACTCATGTCGTGCTCCAACGGTCGGTCAGCCTGAAGTACAGCCAGGAGAGCAGGGCGAGGACGATCGCGAGCAGGACCGAGACGGCCGTCGCCTCTCCGTAGTCGCCGCCCAGACTGTTGCGGAAGGCCTTGTCGTAGATGTACAGCAGCACGGTCTTGGTCGCCCCGGCAGGGCCGCCCCCGGTGAACAGGAACGGTTCGAGGAAGACCTGAGCGGTCGCGATGATCTGCAGGATCAGCATGATGAAGAGGATGCCGCGCAGCTGCGGCAGCGTGACGTGCCAGATCTTCTTCCAGATTCCGGCACCGTCCACCTCGGCGGCGTCGTAGAGCTCGGGCGGCACCCCCAGGAGTGCGGCGAGGTAGATGATGATCGAGCCTCCCGCTCCGGCCCAGGTGGCTTCCAGCACGAGGGACGGCATCGCCTGCACGGCATCCTGGATCCACGGTTGCGGGGGGATGCCGACATATCCGAGCACGGTGTTGAACACACCGGAAGGGTCGGCACTGTAGAAGAACTTCCACAGCAGTACGGCGACCACGGGCGGGATCACGACCGGGAGGTAGGCGAGGGCCGAGTAGATGCCTTTGCCGCGGCGCACCTCGCTCATCAGCACGGCCATCAGGAGCGGCAGCGGAAAACCGAAGAGCAGAGCGAGCACAGCGAACCACAGCGTGTTGATCACGGCCCGACCGAGTTCCGGATCACCGATCACCGCGACGTAGTTATCGAACCCGACCCATTCGGAGACGATCAGGTTCGTCTTCTGCAAGCTCATGATCACGGACTGCACGATGGGCGACCACGAGAAGAAGACGAACACGAAGAGCATCGGGAGCACGAACAGGAGGTTCGCGAGCCCGCCGCCTCGGAACCACGTGAGCGGCGAGCGGCGACGGGAGGTGCGCACAGCGGGCGGCGGAGAATCCTCCACCGCCGCCCGCTGCTCGGAGAGCGTCATCGTCATGAAGCGCTACTCGTCGAGCTTCGCCTGCGCATCGGTCTGCGCCTGAGCGAGCAACGCGTCGATGTCGGCGTTCTGATCGGTGAGCACCTTCTGCACGACGGTGTCGAGGAGCGCGTAGACCTCCTGGGTCTTCACCTTCGGCTCACCGACCGGCGTCTGATCCCAGATACGGTCGCTGAACGGCGCCATCTGTTCGACGGGCACGTTGATGTAGTCGGCGATCCACTCCTGCGACTCGTCGTACAGTTCGCGGCTGAGTACAGGCAGGAGCGGGGTGCCGACGGCCTGGCCCGACTCGTTCAGGGTCTTGGCGTCGAGGACGGCGGCGTCCTCATCCATCAACTTCTGCATGTAGTACCAGTCGATCCACGTCACCGCCGCCGCCTTCGTCGCGTCGTCGACCGTGGGGCTGATCACCGCGATGTCACCGCCGCCGAGGGTCCCGGGGTCGTCGCCCTCCATCGGCACGACGGTCATGCCGTAGATCGACGGCTCCATGCCGAAGTCGCGGACGAGAGCGGTGTAGATGTCGGATCCCGACGTGTACATGCCGATGTTGCCGGCCGCGAACTCCTGGTTGATCGTGCCCCAGTCGAGGTCGACCTTGGAACCGAACGAGCCGTCCTCCCACTTCACATCGTGCAGGAACTGCAGCGCGGCCGTGGTGGCGTCGTTGTCGATCGTCGACTCCGCCGTGCCGTCGCTGTTGTCGGTCTGCGTGCGACCCCCGCGCGCCACGGTCTGCGAGGTGAGCTGCCAGCCGCCCGTGTTGTTGATCGCCATCTGCGCGTAGCCGGCTTTGCCCGTCGCGTCGGTGATCGCCTTCGCGGCCGTGCGGATCTCGTCCCACGTCTGAGGCGGGTTGTCGGGATCGAGCCCCGCCGCCTCGAACAGGTCCCGGTTGTAGTGCAGCGCTGCTGCGTAGGCCTGGCGCGGGAAACCATAGATCTTCCCATCGGAGCCGGTGACCCCGTCGAGGATGATCGGATTGAACTTGTCTGTGTAGCCGAGCTCCTCGATCGCGTCGGTCACGTCCATCAGCTGCCCGTTCTCGAGCAGTGTCTTGGAGTCGGTGAAAGGCACGGTGAACACGTCGGGCAGGCTGCCACCGGCGAGTTGCACCGCGAAGGTCGGGCCCTCCCACTCGTACTCGACGCCGATGATGTCGATGTCGGGGTGCTCCTCCTCGAACTGCTTCTCCTGGGCGGCGAACGCCTCATAGGCCGCGGCGTCGGCTCCCGGGGGGAACGTGGCGACGCGCAGCTCGGTCTTGCCATCGGCACCGTCATCGCCGCTCGGCGTGCAGCCGGCGAGTGCGCCGACCGTGGCGAGCACGGCGACGCCGGCGACCAGGGCTTTCGTTGGTGACTTCATTGTCAGTCCTTCCATGTGATGCGGATCGGGTGATGCAGGGCTACTTGTGCGCTCGCGGAGAGCGCCCGGGAACGGCTCGAAGAGCGAGCCAGGCAGTGGAGTCGGGGGGCAGTGCGCCACCGTCGAGGAGCGTGCTGGCGAGCAGCACCTCATGGTGCGCGGGCAGCGGAACCGGCACCGCGCCGAGGTTGGTGATGCTGACCGTGCCGTCGCCGCGACGGAACGCGAGGACATCGGCGCCGAGCTCGAGCCACTCCAGTTCGCTTCCGGCGAAGTCGTCGATGCGTCGGCGCACCGCGATCGCCGCACGGTAGAGGTTCAACGTCGAGCCCGGGTCGGCGTCCTGGGCCTCGACCGAGAGCCCCGCCCAATCGGCAGGTTGCGGGAGCCACGGCGCTCCGCCGAACCCGTAGGGGCTCGACGCGCCCGCCCACGGCAGTGGCACGCGGCAGCCGTCCCGTCCGGGGTCGACACCGCCGGAGCGGAAGTGCATCGGATCCTCGATCACGTCGAGCGGAAGCTCCACCTCGGGGAGGCCGAGCTCGTCCCCTTGGTAGATGTAGAGGCTCCCGGGGAGGGCGGCGACCAGCAGCGCCGCGGCCCGTGCTCGGCGCGCTCCCCGCTCCACGTCGGTCGCGGTGCCGCGCCGCTTGCGCTCGAAGGCGAACGAGGAGTCCGCCTGCCCGTAGCGCGTCACCGGACGGGTCACGTCATGGTTGGAGAGCACCCACGTGGCCGGAGCTCCGACCGGCTCGTGCTCGGCAAGGGTGCGGGTGATGGAGTCGCGCATCGCCCGCGCGCTCCACGGCTGCGTCATGAACCCGAAGTTGAAGGCCGTATGCATCTCCCCCGGACGCAGATAGCGAGCGAATCGCTCTGCATCGTCGAGCCAGACTTCGCCGACGAGCACCCGCTCGCCGTCGTACTCGTCAGCGACGGCACGCCAGTCACGGTAGATGTCGTGCAACTCGTCACGATCGATGTGCGGGTGCCCCGCCGTCGGAGTGCCGCCGGCGGGGAGGTCGGGCAGAGCCGGGTCCTTGACCGGAAGGGCGGCGGAGTCGATGCGGACGCCCGCGACGCCTCGGTCGAACCAGAAACGCAGGACGTCCTCGTGCTCGCGGCGCACGTCGATGTGGTTCCAGTTGAGGTCGGGCTGCTCGGGAGTGAACAGGTGCAGGTACCACTCGCCGGGGGTTCCGTCGGGATTGTGCGTGCGCGTCCACGTCTCGCCCTGGAAGCTGGAGACCCAATTGGTGGGGATGCCGGAGCCGTCGGCGCCCCGACCGGGGTGGAACCAGAAGCGCTCGCGCTCGACACTGCCCGGCCCTGCGGCCAGTGCCTGCTGGAACCAGTCGTGCTGGTTCGAGATGTGGTTCGGCACGATGTCGACGATCGTGCGGATGCCGAGTTCGAGCGCCTCCGCGATGAGCTGCTCGGCCTCTTCGAGGGTGCCGAAACGGGGGTCGATGCGCCGGTAGTCCTGCACGTCATAGCCGCCATCGGCGAGCGGACTCTGGTACCACGGCGTGAACCAGAGCGCATCGACCCCGAGGCTCTTGAGGTATCCGAGGCGGGAGCGCACGCCGGCGAGATCGCCGATGCCGTCGCCGTTGCCGTCCGCGAAGCTGCGCACGTACACCTGATAGATGACGGCCGTGCGCCACCACCCCTCACCCGCGGGCATCGTCAGGGTGCGGGTAGGTGCCGCGCTGCGCAGAACATCAGTGTCCACGGAACTCCTCGTCGTCGGGGGGCGATGAGTTGAATGTAGCTTTTCCGTGCTCTTAACGCAAGAAGTAAACAAGATGTTGGAAATTTGCGATACGCTACGGGCGCACGAAGCCGTTCGTCGCGACGCCGGTGCGCCTCCCGGTCAGGCCAGCGGACCCGTCGAAGACCGCAGGACCAACTCCGGCTCGAACAGCAGCTCGCCGCTCGGCCGCGAGGTTCCGGCGATCTGTGCGAGCAGCAGCGCGATCACGGCGCGCCCCATCGACTCGATCGGTTGCCGCACGGTCGTCAGCGGTGGCTCGGTGCAGCTCATCAGCGCCGAGTCGTCGAAGCCGACGATGCTCACGTCACCGGGAACCGCGAGCCCCGCCCGCCGCGCGGCGCGCACCGCGCCGAGGGCCATCGGATCACTCGCACAGACGATCGCCGTGGCTCCGGCGGCGAAGAGCCGCGCCGCGCCGGCCTGTCCCGATTCGAGCGAGTACATGCCGCGCACCACGAGTTCTTCGGACAGCGGCTCACCGAGCTTCTCCAGCAGACGACGCGCAGACTCGAGCTTGCGCTGCGACGGGACGTGGTCGTCGGGCCCCAGGAGGAGACCGATGCGTCGATGCCCGAGCTGATGCACGTGGAGCACCGCCTGTTCGGCCGCCGCCGCGTCGTCGGTCGAGACTGTCGCGAACTGCAGCTCGGGCACGCGGGCGTTCACGAGAACCGTCGGCAGGTTCACCTGGCGCAGCCGCTCATAGTGCTCGTGCGCGGCATCCGCCTGTGTGTAGTTTCCGCCGAGGAAGATCACTCCCGAGACCTGCTGCGCGAGAAGCAGGTCGACGTAGTCCGACTCCGTCACGCCGCCCGCGTTCTGCGTGCACAACAGAGGCGTGTAGCCGTTCTGAGTGAGCGCGCCACCGACGATCTCGGCGAAGGCGGGGAAGATCGGATTCTGCAACTCGGGGAGCACCAGACCCACCAGACGCGCCCGCTCGCCGCGAAGCTTCGTCGGCCGTTCGTATCCGAGCACGTCGAGCGCGGTCAGAACCGCCTGCCGCGTGGCATCGGAGACCCCCGGCTTGTCGTTGAGCACACGGCTGACCGTGGCTTCGCTCACTCCGACCTTGCGCGCCACCTCGGCGAGTCGCTTCGACATGGGGTCAGCTTACGCAAATCCTTGCAAGACTGCGCAAGCGAATTGCACGGAGCGCAGGCGTCTCAGCGGACGTTGCCGTTGGAGCAGGTCGTCTGCGCGGCCGAGTTTCCCTTGATCGAGTCGGGCAACGCCACCACGGTGTCCGGGGTGGCCGTGGGATCCGGCGTGGCCTCGGTGACGGGCTCGGTCGGCTCCTGCACGATTACGCCGTCGTTGCTGGTGTTCTGGTGCGTGATCTGCAGCTGCGCGTTCGCCTCGATCGCATCCCAGAGGGCTGCGGCGGCCTCCTGGTTCGGGACGACCTTGTTCGGGTCGGCGTAGTCCGCCCCGGTCGGGTACTGCACGAAGACGATGTCCTCGAACGGCACCGACTTCACCGCGAGCGCGATCTGCACGAGCGTCATCGGGTTGTTCGCCAACGAGGTGCTGGCTTCCAGATTGCTGAGCGCCGTGTTGGCGAGCTTGAGCATGACCGGGACGTTGCCGAGCACCTCACCACTGATCATCTTGCGGGCGAGGCTCGACATGTACTGCTGCTGGTTGCCGATGCGGCCGAGGTCGCTACCGTCACCGACACCGTGGCGCGTCCGCAGGAACTGGAGGGCCTGCAGGCCTTCGACGGTGTGCGTGCCCGCGGCCATGTCGAGGCCGGTGTAGCGGTCCTTGATCGGGTTGGCGAGGCACACGTCGACGCCACCGATCGCGTTGGTGATCTCGATCACGCCGCCGAAGGTGACGGAGGCCGCGAACTGGATCTCCTGATCCGTCAGCTCCGAGATCGTCTTGACGACGCAGTTGAGACCACCGTCGGTGTATGCCGTGTTGAGCGGCTGCTTGCTCATCGCCGAGCGGACGTTGCCCTCGTCATCGACGCACTCCGGGATCGGGATCATCAGGTCGCGGGGGAAGCTCACGACGGTGATGCGACGCGGCTCCTGAGAGACGTGCACCAGGAGATTCACGTCGTTGAGGGTGCCGCCGGCATCGCTACCGGTGCACCGCTCGCCGAACAGACCCGCGTACTTCTCTTCGCAGGTGTCGACGCCGGTGAGGACGAGGTTGAAACCTTCTTCATACTCACCGATGTCCGGCGGGACCGCCTCCTGACCCTCGAGGTCGACGGCGTTCGCGGCGACCGTGCTCGAGAAGTCGTAGGCGATGTAGGCCGCGACACCGAACCCACTGACGAGCACCACTGCCAGACCGATCGCGATGAGCTTCAGCAGCTGGTTGACGGGACCGGGGGTCGCCAGCTGACCGTGTCGCGCGACCGTGCGGCGGCGGCGGGGGTTCTCGCTCACTCGGGGCCTTTCGGATTCAGCGCCGGTGAGGGGCCACCGTGCTCAGCTGCGGAGGGTGTGGGATTCGAACCCACGAGACATCTCTGCCCACTGGTTTTCAAGACCAGCTCCATCGGCCGCTCGGACAACCCTCCTCGACAGACGCATCTGTCGACAAGGCGTGAGTCTAGCCGAGTTCTATTCTCCCGCGCTGACCTGGGCGGGTGCTGGAAGCGTGTCGAGGGCCTGCGCCAGTCCGCCGTCCTGCACGTCTGCGGTGACCTCGCTCGCGGCATCCTTCACTTCCGCGGGGGCCTGACCCATCGCCACGGCCCGTCCGTCGAGAGCACGCGCCCAGCCGAACATACCGATGTCGTTCCGACCATCGCCGGCGACGAGGATGCGCCCTCCGTCGAGTCCCAGTTCGGTGCGCACCAGCTCCAGTGCGGTCCCCTTGTCGACGCCCTGCGGGGCGATGTCCAGCCAGGCCGTCCAACCGATCGCGTACGAGACCTCGTTGAGACCGGCATCCGCGACGAGCCGATGGAAGTCGTCCTCGTCGTGCCCGGGCGAGACGACCACGATGCGTGACACAGGGAGTCGGCCGAGTTCCTCGAAGTCGACCTGGCGACCGCCGTCGAGCGTCCAGTCGTCGAGCTGCTCGGTGTACAGCCGCTGCCCGGAAGCGAGCTCGACCATGTACCGGGCCTCGGGGAGGCGGTCGCGCAGCAGTCCGAGAACGGGGGTCGGGTCGAACGTCTCGACGCTCCAGCGCTCCCAGTCGTCTCCGTCGCGACGCATCGTGACCGCGCCGTTGGAGCACACGACATAATCCGCGGTGAGGCCGAGCTCCTCGACGTAGCGCCGCGTCGCCATCCAGCTGCGCCCAGTCGCGATCGTGACCACGTGTCCGGCGTCGCGAACCCGCGCGATCGCTTCGGGAACTCCGGGACTCATGGTCTCGTCCTGCAGCAGGATCGTTCCGTCGACGTCGAGACCGATGAGCCAGGATACCGTCACCGAGCTGCCCGCCCCTCGTCGAGCGGCCGGATCACGTCGAGGCCGCCGAGGTACGGGCGCAGAACCTCGGGCACCCGCACCGAGCCGTCGGCCTGCTGATGCGTCTCGAGCAGCGCAACGATCCAGCGGGTGGTGGCGAGCGTTCCGTTG
Organism: Microbacterium aurugineum; assembly: GCF_023101205.1. Lineage (NCBI taxonomy): Bacteria > Bacillati > Actinomycetota > Actinomycetes > Micrococcales > Microbacteriaceae > Microbacterium > Microbacterium aurugineum. The sequence continues at coordinate 2,903,148 of NZ_CP078078.1, forward strand.
AGCGTGGCGACGTGCTGCGTCTTCGCCGCGCCTTCTGACGCGTCGACCGCCGGCC